>JBEHXL010000026.1:0-31809 GCA_048498715.1 Actinomycetota bacterium
CGACCAATCCGCGGTTTCGCTCGTCACGCCCACGACGTTCTTCGGCCGTGGACTCGAAGGAAACGCCGACAAGCCGAAGGGCTCGAAAACGTCACAGCCGTCGACCGGCGTCACCCTACGCAACGGCGACGGGCTGCACCTCTACACGGCCACCATTCCGGACTACAAGAGCGGCTCGACCGCGACCACCCAGACGACAACGCCGGGCTCGCCCGACACCACCGCACCCACCAGCGGTGGCACCACGAACACCACCGCGTTTCCGCCCACCGTCTTCGGCGGCAACCGCATCGCGTACGTGACCAACGGGCAGACATGGACCATCAACCCTGACGGGACCGACGCGCGTTTCGTCGCCAACAGCGCATTCACGCCGGCCTGGGCCCCGTCGCACGCGGCGATCGCCGTCGTCGACGCACCGAGCCCGGGCGGCATCCTCAGCTTCATCACTCCCGGGGGTGGCCGGTACGCGCTCACCCCGTCGCCTGCCGCGAGCGGCGAGGGCGACAGTCGGCCGACGTGGTCGCCCGACGGGCAGCGCCTGGCGTTCGGTCGCATTCATACCGAGTCGCCCGGGCATTACTCGAGCATCTGGGTCATCAACAAAGACGGGCAGCACGCACAGAAGATCTCCTCGGCGCTGTGCTTCACCGCCGATCCGACGTGGTCACCCGACGGCACGCAGATCGTGTTCTGGTCGAGCCGGGACCATTGCAGTGATGGCAACTTCGAGCTCTACGTGATGAACAGCGACGGCTCGGGCTTGAAGAAGCTCGGCACGGCAACCAACAGCGGCGCCCCGTCCTTCAGCCCCGACGGCACACAGATCGCCTACACGTCAGACCAGGACGGCAACGCGGAGATCTACGTGATGAACAGCGACGGCTCCGGCCAGACGCGGCTGACGACGTCGAACGCAGACGACAGCGACCCGACCTGGTCCCCCGACGGCACCCGCATCGCCTTCAGCCGCAACAACACCATCTTCACCATGAAACCCGACGGCACCGACCTGAAGACCGTCGTCGCCGGATCACAGCCCAGCTGGAGCTGATTTCTTGTGTTGTTTTGAGCGCCAGAGCGCCCCAAAACAACACAAGAACGCGGGAGCTAGCGGTCGACCTCGCCCATGACGGGGTCGACGGACGAGATCACGGCGACGGCGTCGGCGATGAGGCCGCCGCGCAGCATGACCGGCAGCGACTGCAGGTTGGCGAAGGACGGGCCGCGGATGTGGAGGCGGTACGGCTTCGAGGTGCCGTCGCTCACGAGGTAGCAACCGAGCTCACCGCGGGGCGACTCGACCGCAACGTAGACCTCGCCCTCGGGCACCTTGAATCCCTCGGTGAAGATCTTGAAGTGGTGGATCAGCGCCTCCATCGACTCGTCGATGCGAGAGCGCGGTGGCGGCGTGATCTTCTTGTCGAGACTGCGGTACGGGCCCTCGGGCATCTTGTCGAGGATCTGGCGAACGATCTTGACCGACTCACGCATCTCGTTGAGACGGATCGCGTATCGGTCGAACGCATCGCCGTAGGTGCCGACGACGACGTCGAAATCCATCTCGTCGTAGAAGAAGTAGGGCATGTTGCGGCGCAGGTCCCACTCGACACCCGTCGAGCGAAGAACCGGGCCGGTGGCCGAAAGCGCGATCGCCTGCTCGGGCGTGAGCACGCCGACGCCTTGCGTGCGCTGCGTGAAGATCGGCTGACCGGTAAGCAGCGTGTCGTACTCGTCGAAGCGCGCCGGGAGCATGTCGCATAGGCGCAGCACGTCGTCGCGCCATCCGTCGGGCAGATCGGCGGCGGTGCCGCCGGGACGGATGAAGTTGTGGTTCATCCGCAGGCCGGTCGTCTTCTCGAAGAAGGCGAGCACGTGCTCGCGTTCGCGCCAGCCGTAGATCATCATCGAGAGCGCGCCGACATCCATGCCGTTGGTAGCCATGAACAGCAGGTGCGAACTGATGCGGTTGAGCTCGGCGAGCAGCATGCGGATCCACACGGCACGGTCGGGCACTTCGATACCGAGTAGCTGCTCGACTGCCATCGCGAAAACCATCTCGTTGTGGAACGGCGAGAGGTAGTCCATGCGGGTGACGTTGGTGCCACCCTGCGTGTAGGTGAGCGTCTCGCCCGTCTTCTCCATGCCGGTGTGGAGGTATCCGATGACGGGCTTGGTACGCACGACGGTCTCGCCGTCGAGCTCGAGCATGAGCCGGAGCACGCCGTGGGTCGACGGGTGCTGCGGACCCATGTTGATGATCATCGTCTGGTCTTCACCGGACTCGATCGAAAGGTCGTTGGCGTCGAGGATCGTGTCCTCGGGCATGCGCAGGACGGCGCCCTGTTCCCGCAGCAGCTCCATCTCGGAGGAGGTGCGGGCGGCGTCCATCTCCTGGGCGCCTTCGGAGGTCTGCTCGACCTCGTACTCGAACTCTTCGGTAGTGGCCATTACTTGCTCGCCCTCGGTGCTTTGAACTGGACGGGCACGCGCGGGTTCTCGAAGTCCTTGCGCAGGGGGTGACCTTCCCAGTCCTCGGGCATGAGGATGCGGGTGAGGTCGGGGTGATCGTCGAAGACGATGCCCATCATGTCGAACGCTTCACGCTCGAACGCCTCGGCGCCTGGGTACACCGCGAACAGCGTCGAGACGTGCGGCTCCTCTTCCGGAACCTGCACGCGGATCCGCACGCGCTTGGCCTCGGCCATGTTGAGCAGCTGCGTGACGACTTCGAAGCGCAGCGCTTCCATGCCCTCGGGCAGCTCGCGACCGGGGTGTTCCAGGTAGTCGACGGCCGTGACGTCGACGCACATGTTGAAGCCGGCGTCGCGCAGTTCCTTGACCTTCGCGAGGTAGTCCTCGCGAGAGACGTGCAGGACCTCGCTCATCGCGACGCAGACTCGAGAAGGATGCCGGCGCCGCCGCCGGTCTCTTCACGACGACGCGTGATGTGACCGCTCTTGATGCCGTCGTGCAGGGTCTGGATCGCGTGGATCAGCGTCTGCGGGCCCGGAGGGCAACCGGGCGCGTACACGTCGACGGGCACGATCTGGTCGACGCCTTGGACGATCGCGTAGTTGTTGAACATGCCGCCGCTCGACGCACACACGCCCATCGAGATGACCCACTTGGGCTCCATCATCTGGTCGTAGACCTGACGGAGCACCGGCGCCATCTTCTGGCTGACACGACCGGCCACGATCATGAGGTCGGCTTGGCGGGGCGAAGCCCGGAAGACCTCCATGCCAAAGCGGCTGAGGTCGAAGTCGGCGGCACCCGACGCCATCATCTCCATGGCGCAGCAGGCCAGACCGAAGGTGGCCGGCCACACGCTGTTCTTGCGAGCCCACTTGACCAGCTCCTCGAGGGTGCCGGTGATGAAGTTGTGGTTGAGGTCTTCGAGTCCCATGCCAGCCCTTTGAACTACGCGGCGTTGGAGCCGATGCGGCGGACCGTCGAGTCGCTGGTGCGCGTCGGCGAGGTTGTACCCGTCGGGACCGACTTGAACGCCGTGAGCGTCTTGGCCGGACCCCAGTCGAGGGCGCCGTTGGCGATCAGGTAGGCGAAGCTCACGACGACGGCGAGCGCGAACACGACCATCTCGACGAGGCCGAACGTGCCGAGCTTGTCGAAGATGACCGCCCACGGATAGACGAACACGATTTCGATGTCGAAGACGATGAAGATCATCGCCACGAGATAGAAGCGAACCGGAAAGCGCTCGGCCGGCTCGCGGCTCGGCACGATGCCGCATTCGTAGGGCGCTTCCTTGGCGCCCGTGCGGCGCTTCGGAGCGAGCAGGCCTGATGCCAGAAACGACGCGCCCGCAAAGATCGTCGCGAGGACGAACATCATGACGAGGGGCAGATAGTCAGCCATGTCGTTCGTCCTCTCGTATTACGCCGTTGCCAGCGGAGCTTGACCCGCAGCGCGAGCCGCCATGATCTGCTTGTCACGGCGGTGCAACTGCAGACAGGTCAGACCGAAGATGATCGCCGAGGCGATCGAGATCATGACCTGCGGGAACCGGACCGAGCCGAGGTCACGCAGCAGAATCACGACGGTGTACGGCTTGGAGTTGTCGACCGTCGGCGCCGGCGTCACGCCGTCGACCGCCGGGTAGGTCACCATCGGCTGCAGGATCACCGCGACGTAGTGCGGCGAGTGACGCAGGAAGAAGTCGTGATTGACGCGCTTCTTCAGGAAGTCGGGCATCTGGTGTTTGCACTTGAGGTCGCCAAAGGAGCCACCCCAGCAGTTGTCGCCGCCCTTGGTGTAACCGCCGAGCAGCGTGTAGCCGGACGAGTCGGAGAACTCGGCCGGGAACCGCAGCATCGCATCGGTCGGCTTCTTGACGATGGGGCCTTCTGGGCCCATCTTCGGCTTGCGGCCCGACTTGGTGATGAAGTTGTCGGTCGCGGCGAGCGCGTCGCCGAGCACGGCCGAACCCGATACAGGCAGCTTCTGCCAACCCTGCGGGTAGTCCTTCAGGGTGCCGAGGGTCCCCGTCGAGAGGTCCTTCTGGCTCGCGGAGTGGACGACCTCCTGGACCTTCCAGCTGGGGTCACGCCCTTTGAGGCCCTGGCCGTAGAAGGTCCAGGTGACGCCGAGGATCATCGTCCAGCCGGTGATGCCGGCGATGGCGAGCAGGAAGCCCAGGCGAGCGCCGACGTTCGTGGCGAGCAGCAGGTAGATGCTGCCCGGCAGCATGACGACGACGACGGCGACGATCAGGATGCCGCGGATCTGCGGGTCCCACGCCAGGGTTCCGAGCAGGTTCAGAAGGTGCAGGTGCATCTAGAGGCTCCGCTCGTAATCAACGATGGCTTTGATCTGGGCTTCGGTGAGCATGCCGCCGAAGCCGGGCATACGACCGCTGCCGACGCCGCGGGAACCGTACGCCTTGGCGTACTCCGAGCCGTTGGTCACGAACTCGATGTGGTCCTTTTCGTTGGGGAACTGCAGCAGCGTGGATCCGCCGGTGAGGTTCGGACCGAAGGCACCCGACCCGGGCTTCTCGGGCTCGCCATAGGACCAGCCCTTCGTGTGGCAGCGAGAGCAGAACTGGTCGAACAGGTTCGCACCATCGGTCAGCGACAAGCCGGCCGCGGAGAAGGACTTGGCGTAGTTCTCCTGCTGCTGCTTCTTCGAGATCTGGATCGTGCCGATGTAGGTGACCAGGTCTTGGATCTGCTGATCGTTCATCGGGCCACCGCCGGCGACGCCCCAGGCGGGCATCGGGGTGTTGGCTCGGCCATAGGTGATCACCTGGGTGACCTCGTCGGGCGAGAAACGGGCCAGCACGGTGTTCAACGCCGGCGCGGCCCATTCGACCGAACGCGACGTGCCGTCGGGATTGGTCAGCGTGTAGCGGGTGACGCCGCCTTCGCCTTCACCGCCGTGGCAACCACCGCAGCCGAAGTGGCCGATGTTGCCTTCGGGGATGTTCGACGTGGTCGGCTGGAACAGAACGAACCCACGGTGCGCGGCGCGGCTGTCGAAGCCGACGATCGCGTGCTTCTGACGACCGGGCTCACGGAGCCAGTACATCGGCATGACGAAGACGATGACGAGCAGCAGCGCCAGCGCGCCCTTCTGGGCCCGCTCGAGGCGGAAGCCTTCCATCGACTCGTCGTCCAGATACGGACGACGGTTGGGAGCGGTTGCGACCTCGTCGCCAACTGCCTCGCCGCTCTTCTTGACGGACAGGAAGAGGAAGACAGCCCATCCGAGTACGAGCGCGACGACGAACGCAGCTCCGAGCTTCGCTTGCGTCGATGCAAGCAACACAGGACTCATGCGCAGTGCGGACCTTCTGCTTGTTGACCAGTCGTGTTGGTACCGATCGGCGGGCCCTGCAGGACCTTGCCGGTGTCGATCACGAGGTTGCCGTTGTTGACCGAAACCGCGAAGCGGTCGAGACCGCGGGGCGCAGGGCCACCGACCTTCTCACCGACGCGGTTGTACTTCGAACCGTGGCAGGGGCACTCGAACCACTGCGACGAGCCGCACCACGGGACGCGGCAGCCGAGGTGAACGCACTTCTGGTAGAGGGCGACAACGCCCTCTTCCATGCCGTCGAGCACGCCGCCGGCGTAGACCTTCTTGGCGTTCGGGACCGCCGACTTGGGATACGGGGTGACCCAGGTGCGGGCCTCGGAGACGTAGTACGGCGCCTTGTCCGTCTTCATCTTGTCGAGGATCTCGCTGAGCTTGCCCGCCGTGATCTTGGCGCCGAAGCCGGCACCGAGCTGGGGCCAGATGAAGGCCAGCACGGCGCCGCCGAAGCTGGCGAGACCCAGGCCCATAAGGGTGCCGATGCCGCGATTCAGGAACTGACGACGGGAAACCGCGATGGTCTCCTCGTCCGGCGGGATGAACGGTGCGACCGGTGCGGGCGCGGCGCTCACCGGGACGACTTCGCCGCCCTTGCGGGCAAGCACCGCGTTGCGCTCGACCTCACGGCCGCTCAGCGAGCCACGGCCCTCGAGGGGGTTGCCCTTGTCGGCCTTGCGGGCCTCACGGCGAAGCGCCGTTGCCGATGCACGGTCACGACGAGCGCCGGCCGTCGCAAAGAACAGCACGCCGAGAACGCCGAGGCCGACGATGGCGAGGATCACGATGGTGGAGGAATTCATCTCTGGGCCTACAGGTCGAAGATGTCGTGGATGCCCTGGCGCCAGGGGAGGATGAAGTTGAAGCCTTCACCACGGAAGAACGATCCGATGATCGTCAGGATGGCGAAGGTCATCAGGAACAGCGTCATCAGCGCCACCGCGAACTTGCGGTCTTCGGGCTTGTTCGACGGGTTCTTGTCGATGTAGCCGGCGGCGCCGAGGCCCACGATGATCACCGTGGGGATGGTCACGCCGGCGACCATCGGGTGGAGCATGGTCAGCAACTCCTGCAGACCGAGGAAGTACCAAGGAGCCTTGGACGGGTTCGGCGTGCGGTTGGGGTTCGCGGCGCCGAGGAGCGGCGCGTTGACCAAGGCGGAGAACACGAGCAGGAACGTCGTGCACGCAAGGGCGGCGACGAACTCGCTGATCAGCAGGTGCGGCCAGGTGTGGACCTTGTCGGTCGGCGTGGCCTTGACGTCCTGAATGGAGCCGGCCTTGACGACGGTCAGGAGGCGCTGGGTGTGACCCGTTGCGCCCTGGACCGGCATGCCCGCCGCAGCCGGAGCCACTGCGGTAGCGACGGCGGCACCGCCGCCTGTCGCACGCTCACCGGTGAGCAGGCCCGCGGGGATCTTGTCGCCGTCGTCGGCGCCACCCTCGGCGGGTGCGCCACCCGCCTTCTGGGCCTCGAGCGCGGCGCGGCGCTCGGCGGCCTTCTTCAGGAGATGTTCGGGAATGTCAGCCATGGGATGCCGTCAACTCCTCTCTACAGCGGTCCACTGATGCCGCCGTCCTTACGGACACGCCAGAAGTGGATGGCCATGAAGATCACGATCACAAACGGCAGCATCAACACGTGCAGCACGTACCAGCGCAGCAGGGTCTCAGTGCCGATTTCCTTCGAGCCGAGGAGGGCGAATCTGACCTGGTCACCGATCACGGGTGAATAGCCACCCATGTTGGAACCGACGGTCACGGCCCACAGCGCCAGCTGGTCCCACGGGAGCAGGTAGCCGGTGAAGGAGAGAAGCAGGGTCAGGAGCAACAGCACGACGCCGATGACCCAGTTGAACTCACGCGGCGCCTTGTAGGCGCCGTGGTAGAAGACGCGGCTCATGTGCAGGAACACCGAGATGACCATGAGGTGCGCGGCCCATCGGTGCATGTTTCTCACGAGGAGACCGAAGGCGATGCCCGTCTGCAGCGTCTTGATGTCGTTCCACGCCGCCGCCGAGGTGGGGCGGTAGAAGAACATCAGGAAGATGCCCGTCACCGTCAGCATGATGAAGAGGAAGAACGACAGGCCGCCGAGGCACAGCGTGTAGCTGACCTTGACCGCGTGGCGCTTCACCTTGACCGGGTGCAGGTGGTACAGCACCGAGTTCATGATCACGTAGGACCGGTTACGGGGGCTATCGGTGTAGCCCTTACGGAAAATCGAGCCGGGGCGGAAGATCGAGCTCCACAGGGCGCCGCCTTGCAGCTTGCCCCACTGCTCCGAGAGCTTCTCGCCCGGGTTGATCTTTGTAGCCATCTCTCTCCTAGAACCTCATCCCATAGCCGTAGCCATGGTTGGAGTCGCGCTGGTGACGGTCGCCGTCACGCGGCGCGACACCGGTCTTACCGAGGATGATCACGCCGGTCGGGCACCGGTCCACGCACAGGGCGCAGCGGGTGCACACGTCTTCGTCGATGACGAAGACGACGTGGTCATTGGGGTCGTCGCCCGGCTGGTCGGTGTTGACGGATTCCTCGACGGTCTCCGGCGCCAGCATGTGGATGCACTTCCACGGGCAGATGTCGACGCAGCCTTCGCACATGATGCATTCGGACTGGTCGATGTGAATGAACTGCTTGGGCTTGACGGACGCGTCGAGTTCAGCCGTCGTGATCTCGCGCAACGTGTAGTCGCCGAGGAAGACGGGAAGCGGTGGATTTGCGTCAGTCCGAGCCATCGATCCTTAGCCCTTCCGAACCAGCGGACGTCCGTAGGGAGAAACGGGCACCACTTCGGCACCCTTCTCGCCGCGGTTCTGCACGATGCCCCACATCTTGAACTGCGCCGTCATGAACACGACGTAGAGGTTCACGGCGATGATGTCGCGAATCGACTGCTGGTTGACCAGAAGGCGGCCACGGCCCATGAAGGTGATGCCGTTGCCCCACAGCACGTGCTTGCCGTGCCAGGGCCCAGGCAGGCGCCACAGCGGACCCACCGGAATGCCGAAGTTGTCCGAGCGCCAGCCGAAGTCCTTGTCGCACATGGTGATGAACTGGTGCGGGACGATGGCGTACGCCAGCAGGAAGATCGCCCAGACGAGAGCGGCACCGACGAAGGCTTCGCCCCAGGTGAGCGGCTGGCCCTTCGGGCGCTTCATGGCCACTCGCATGGCGAGGCCGGTGAGCAATAGCAACACGAGCAGGGATCCGTAAAAGGCGATCACTTCGCGCCGTCCTCCTCTGCTCGGATATTCGTGAATTCGTTCACAATGGTACCTGTGTTGTTTACGCGGAACCTCATTGCCGCAATGCGGCGCAAGCGGTGGTGTGTCTACCACGCTGATGCCCAAAAGGGCATGTTGGTACCGCGAGAGCGGGAGACCTAGATTGCGCTGTTCGCGCTAACGAGAGCAGCGGCTTCGCGGAGGCATCTGTGGCTGAAGTACCTGAACACCTTCTCCAGCGCTCGGCAGCTCGCCGAGCCGCCCTGTCCGGTGGCGCCGCGCCTGAGGGCGAGGCCGCCGTACCGGCAACGACCGGTGGCGCCGCGCCTGCGGCCGCCGGCGGTGGCGCCGCCGCGGCGCCGGCCAAGGTCACCCCGACCGAGCCCGCCTTCCGCGAGCCGATCGACAAGGTCGCCTTCCAGAAGGTCAGCGCCATCCGCAAGCGCCGCACGCCGGCGTGGGCGCTCGGCGTCCTGATGGCGCTGCCGTTGTGGGGCCTGCTGTATGTCGGTGCGTTCGGCACCCGGCACTCCGAGGAGACCGTCGTGGACGGTGCGGCGGTCTACAGCAACAACTGCGCGGCCTGCCACGGCGCCAACGGCGAGGGCGGTGTCGGACCGAAGCTCTCGGGTGGCGAGGCAGCCAAGACGTTCCCCGTCGAGGACGACCACATCTCCTGGGTGCAGACCGGCTCGGGCCCGTTCAAGGGCAAGGGCTACGGCGATCCGAATCGTGAGGGCGGCCAGCACATCGCCAAGAGCGGCGGCATGCCTGGGTTCCAGGGCAAGTTGAGCGAAGAAGAGATCGCCGCCGTCGTCACCTACGAACGCGAAGGGTTGTAATGGCGAGCACCGTCGACGTTCTCGTCGTCGGTGGGGGGCCGTCGGGAGCAGCCGCCGCGTACTGGTTGGCCCAAGCGGGCCACGACGTGACATTGGTCGAGCGCAAGCACTACCCGCGGGAGAAGACCTGCGGTGACGGGCTGACGCCGCGGGCCGTCAAGCAACTCAACGACATGGGCCTGGCCGACGCGCTGACCCGTCACCATCGCTACGACGGCCTGCGTTCGTTGGCCTTCGGCCACACGCTCGAGATGCGCTGGCCGAAGCACCCGGTCTATCCGGACTACGGCTACGTCGTCACTCGCCACGACCTCGACGCTCTCGTTGCGCAGAACGCCGAGAAGGCCGGCGCGACCGTGCTGGATTACACCGAGGCGCTCTCCCCCATTGTCGACAGCGGCCTCGTGCGCGGTGCGGTGGTCAAGCGCAAGGAAACTGGCGCCCTCGAAGAGATCCGGGCCCGATACGTGATCGTGGCCGACGGATCGCTGTCGCGGTTCGGTCGCGCCATTGGCGCCTCCCGCAACAAGAGCTACCCGCAGGGCATGGCGATTCGCGGGTACTTCTCGTCGGACAAACACGACACGCCGTGGATCGAGTCGCACCTCGACATCCGCGACAAGAACGGCGCCGTGCTGCCGGGCTACGGCTGGATCTTCCCGGTGGGCGACGGCCGCATCAACGTCGGCATCGGTCTGCTGTCGACCTTCCACCACTACAAGTCGATCAACACGACGCACCTGCAGAACGAGTTCGTCGATTACCTGCAGCGCACGTCGGACTGGGGCGTGTCGCCCGAGACGTCGCTCGGCGCACCGACCGGTGGCCGCCTACCGATGGCGTTCGCCGTCGGCCCGCAGGCGGGACCGACCTGGCTGATCACCGGTGACGCCGGTGGCTCGATCAATCCCTTCAACGGCGAAGGCATCTCGTACGCCTACGAGACGGGCCGCATGGCCGCCGAGGTGCTCAACGAGGCGCTCGTCACCGGCAACGGCCTGGCGCTCACGGACTACGACCGTCGCCTCCAGGACACCTACGGCCTCTATTACAAGGTGGCGCGAGCGTTCGTGCACATCATCGGCCGTCCCGAGCTGATGCGTCTCATGGTCGGCACCGGCATCCGTTCGCAGACGCTGATGGAGTGGGTGCTCAAGATCATGGCCAACCTGCTCGACCCCGACGACCTCGGCCCTGCCGAAGCCGCTTACAAAGCAGTCGCCGCCATCGCCCGCATGGCTCCGGCGGCGTAGCCGCCGGAGCTGCGACTTTTTCTGCATCTCCCACCGCATAGGTGGGTTCTGCACACCGGTTCGTTGGTTTCGCTAAGCATTCCTTCGTGGCACGACTGACCAGAGGAAACCGATCGATCGCCGGACGCGTCGCCATCGTGACGGGCGCGGCGAGCGGAATGGGACGGGCGACGGCTCACTTGTTCGCCGATGAGGGCGCCAAGGTTGCCGTGATCGACCTCGGCGAGGAGCGCGTCAACGCCGTGGTCGACGAGATCAACGCCGCGGGCGGCACGGCGCAGGGCTGGGCCCTCGATGTATCCGAAGCCGACGGCGTGGCCCGGGTGGTCGACGAGGTGCGCGCCGCCTTCGGCCCGATCGACATTCTCGTCAACAACGCGGGCATAGCGCTGCCGGCGCCATTTGCCGCGCCGAAGGAGAGCTACCTCGATGCTTGGCAACGCACCTTCGACGTCGATCTCACCGCACACGTGTTGTTCATCCAGAACTGCCTCGCGGATCTCCAGCGCAACGGCGAGGGTCGTGTGGTGAACATCGCGTCGACCGAGGGCCTCGGCGCCACTGCCTACAACTCGCCGTACGTCGCCGCCAAGCACGGCGTCATCGGTCTGACGAAGGGCCTCGCCGTCGAACTGGGCCAAACCGGTGTCACCTTCAACTCGATCTGTCCCGGTCCAATCCGTACCGGCATGACGGCGGGAATTCCGGATGAGGCGAAGGAGAAGTTCGCTCGTCGCCGCGTACCGCTGCGCCGCTACGGCGACCCCGAAGAGGTCGCACAGATGACCCTGTCGCTGGTGTTGCCCGCCGCGTCCTACGTCAACGGCGTGGCGATCCCGGTCGACGGCGGCATGCTCGCCCAGAACACCTGATGCCGCACGTTCCTCTCCAGGGCATCTTCAATCTGCGTGACCTCGGCGGCTACTCGACGACCAACGGGCAAGTGGTGCGCGAGGGGTGCTTGTTTCGCTCCGACGAGTTGCATGCGTTGACGGACGCCGACCTCGACGTGGTGGCAACGCTCGGCATCCGTGTGTTGTTCGACCTGCGCAACCAAGTCGAGCGCGACCTGCACCCGAACCCGGAGTTCGACGACGTGATCGTGCACGAGCGGCAGGCCCCTCCGCAGGACGCATCGGGCATGACACTCGAGGAGAAGCTCGCCGCCGGCGAGGCCCCGGCCCAGGCCGACGACGAGGAGTTCGGCGGGATCTACGTGATCTTGTTGACCTACCTGGCGTCGGAGCTGCGCCACATCGTGCAACTCGCGTCCGAGGCCGATGAGAAGCCGTTGCTGTTCCATTGCGTCGCGGGCAAGGACCGCACCGGCATCACCGCTGCGATTCTGCTTGGTCTGCTCGGCGTCGACGACGAAACGATCCTCGACGACTACGAGCTGACGACCCAGCTGTGGACACCTCGTCGTATGGAGCAACTCGCCGACCTCGTCGTGCAACACAACCTCGACGTCGACAATCTCCACAAGATGGTCTCCGCCCGTCGCCCCGTCCTCGCCAAAGCCCTCGCCCACATCCACTCCGAGTACGGCGGCTTCGACAACTACGCGGTCGACGCCCTCGGCGTCGACCGCTCGGTCATCGACCAGCTCCGAACCCGACTCCTCGTCCCCTCCTAACCGACTTTGCGTGCAACGCCCACCAATGCGGTGGGTGTTGCACACCGGTTCGGCGCCTCGGCCAGGGTGTTACACCTCGCGTGTGAGATAGGGGGATGGGACGCTTAGACGAAGTCGTGTCATCGCAGCTCGGGCTGCTCACTTCAGACCAGGGCAGCGACTTCTTCGGGCGCCGAAACTTCGAACGACGAATCGCTCAAGGCGAATTCATCCGTGAGGTACGAAACCTCTATCGGGTGGCCGGTTCGCCGAGAACGGCCGAGCAGGAACTGCTCGGCGTGACGATGACGTACCGAGGTGTCGCGGGCTTCCGGGCTGCGGCTGCGCTCCAGGGCTTCGACCGCTACCGCGATCTCCGCCTCGAAATCATCGTCCCGCACGGCCGGACCACGCGCCGCAAGGAAGAGCGTGACGTCACGATCCACTACAGCAACTACTTGCCTGACGGTCACCTCGAAGTCGTGCGCGGCATTCCTGCCACGACTGCGGCTCGGACCGCGTTCGACCTGTCGGTATTCCTCAGCCGGTGGAGCTACGCCAAACTCGTCGACGACGCGTGCCGCCGCAAGCTGCTGACCTACGAGGAGCTGTACCGGTGCCGGATGGAGTTGAAGGCCCGCGGACGCCGGCGCTCGACCGTGGTCGACGAGTTCCTCGAACTGCGGGGCTTCGGATTCGAGCCGGGCGGTTCGGACCCGGAGATGCGTCTCGGCGATTGGCTCGACGACGCGGGAATGCCGTGTGTTCGACAGTTTCCCGTCGTCGTCAACGGCGTGCGCCGCGAGCTGGACTGCGCGTACCCCGAGTACAAGGTCGCAGCTGAATACCTCGGCCTCGACGTGCACGGCATGCCCGTCCGCGTGGCGGAGGACAGCGAGCGGACGACCGAGCTGCAGCTCGCCGGCTGGTTTGTCGCCCTGATCACGAAAGAGACGGGCCGAGCCGACGCCGTTCGCCAGGTGCGCGCCGCCCTCGAAGCGCGGGGCTGGACACCCGGATAGCGCCAACCGGTGTGCAACACCCACCGCATGGGTGGGTGTTGCACACAAAGTCGGTTACGGGGTCATCGCTTTGGCGAGGTTTACCCGGCCGAAGCCGAAGGTCGAGTCGCGACCGACGGCGCCGAGGTCGTCGACGCTGGCGTCGAGCTTGGTGCGAGCCTGCGCGGCGGTCCATGTCGGGTTGTGGAACCGGATCAGGGCGACGACACCGGCGACGTGGGGCGTCGCCATCGAGGTGCCCGACAACGTCATGTAGCCACCGCCACGCTTGACGGACAACACGTTCACACCGGCGGCCGCGATCTCGACGTCACTGTTCACGTTCGAAAACGAAGCGTGTGCGTCGTTGCTGTCGGTAGCGGCGACCGACACGACCTCCGGATAGGCGGCCGGGTAGTTGAGCGTGGAGTTTCCGTCGTTACCGGCGGCGGCGACGATGACGGCGCCGTTGCCGTTGTTCCACGCACCCTGCACGGCAGCCTGCAGCGTGGCGGAGGCACCGCCGCCGAGCGACATGGAGATCACCTTCACGCCCTTGTTCTTCAGGTACGTGATGCAGTTCGCGACTCCGGTCGTCGAACCCGAGCCACCGGAGTCGAGCGCCTTGCAGATCGACAGTGACGAGTTGAACGCAACGCCGGCGACGCCCTTGCCATTGTTGGCAATTGCGGCGATCGTTCCGGCGACGTGGGACCCGTGGTCGTTGTCGTCGGTGCACTTGCTGCCGTCGGTGATCGCTGCGTTCCCTCCGAAGAGGCCGAGGAACGGGAACGACGTGACGCCACCGCAGTCGACGCGCTTGCCGACCAGGTCCTCGTGAGCTGCGTCGATGCCGGTGTCGACAATGCCGACCTTCACGCCGCCGGTAGCCGGGAAGGCGCCGAGGCCCGCGGCGTCCCAGCCTTCGGGCGCGTCCATGTCGGCATCGTTCGCGTTGTTCAGCCCGTAGAGCTGGTTGAACTGCGGGTCGTTCGGCACGGCGAGCGCGTGCAGGATCAGATCCGGCTCTGCATATTCGACCAGCGGCGAGTTCTTCAGGGTTGCGAGGGCGGCGCCGACATCACCCACCCGCAGGATCTGGGCGTGGTTGGCGGTCACCTCACCGAGGTTCGCTTGGACGCCGACGAGGCGCTCGAGCGCTCCTCGCAGCGGCGTCGTCGCCCCGTCTCGATATTTCACGATGACGGTGTGCGGGACGTGCTCCCGCACGATCTGGAGGGGCGATGACAGCGGAGCCGCTGTGGCTCCGGCGCTCGACAGCACGCCCAGGATCAGCAATCCGGCGGCTGCGAACGTGACGTGTTTACGCACGATGCGTTGTGTCCTTCCTGCCCGCGCCCGCTTGGTAACGGTGAATTCGCCACAAACTTGCGCTTTCCTGCCAATTGAGTGTGACGAATGTCACCCGTAAGGAAGTTGGTTCGGGGAAGAGCACAACGGTTGACTGGGGTTGGGTCCTAGCGGAGGTGGTCACCCGTGCTTGCTCGTCTGTCGCAGTTCCTCGTCCGTCGCCGCCGGTTCGTCTGGGTCGGTGCCGTCGTCTTCGTCGTGCTGGCCGGCGCCCTCGGCAGTGGGGTCGCATCGCGACTGTCGAGCGGCGGTTTCGTCGATCCGGGCGCGGAGTCGACCAAGGCGGCCCAAGCGCTGGCGAAAAGCTTCGGGCAGCTGAACCCCAACCTCGTGATGGTGGTGACGCCCAAGGACGGCGACGTCGACGCGACCGCGAACATCGAGGCAGGCACGTCGTTCACCAATCAGCTCTCGAACGAGAAGTACATCGCCTTCGCCGGGTCGTACTGGACCCTCGGTGAAGCTCCGCCGCTGAAGTCGACCGACAGCAAGCAGGCCTTGCTTCTGGCGCGCGTCAAGGGATCGGACGACGACGTCGACAAGCTCGTCGACAAGATCAAAGCCGACTACGGCGGCGACCAAGGCGCGTTGCAGGTCGACATCACCGGCCAGGGTCCCGTCTTCCACGAGGTGGGCACGATCATTCGCGAGGACCTTGCCAAAGCCGAGATGATCGCGTTCGCCATCACCATCGTGTTGCTGGTGCTCGTGTTCGGCGGCGTGATCGCGGCGTCGCTACCGCTGATCATCGGCATCGTCTCGATCCTCGGAACGATGCTCGCATTGCGCGTGATCTCGTCGATCACCGACGTGTCGGTCTACGCATTGAACATGACCACGGTCATGGGCTTGGGACTCGCCATCGACTACAGCCTCTTCGTTCTCTCGCGCTTCCGCGAAGAACTGCAGAAGGGATATGAGGTCAACGAGGCGCTCACCCGCACGATGAAGACGGCGGGGCGCACTGTCATCTTCTCGGCGGTGACGGTCGCGGTGTCGCTGAGCGCGTTGCTGATCTTCCCGCTCTACTTCCTCCGGTCCTTTGCCTATGCAGGCATTGCCGTCGTCGCGATCGCGTGCGCTGGTTCGGTGATCCTTCTGCCGGCGCTGCTCGCGGGTATCGGGCATCGCATCGACAAGCTGTCCGTGATCAAGCACAAGCCGCGTGACGACGAGGACGGCCTGTGGCATCGCCTCGCCGTCACGGTGATGAAGCGTCCGTGGCCGTTCGCGCTCGCCGTCACCGCGTTGCTGCTCGGCTTGGGTGCACCGTTCCTCAACCTCAAGCTCGGCACGCCCGACGATCGGGTGTTGCCGCCCTCGGCCGAGACTCGCGTGGCGAGCGATCAGATCCGTAAGAACTTCACGTCGCAAGAAGCGTTCGCCGTCGAAGTCGTCGCCACGGGCATCGGTGCGAGCGACGGGCACCAAGCCGAGATAACGACGTACGCAACCACCCTGTCGAAGGTGACGGGCGTTGCTCGCGTGGATGCACTCACCGGCTCGTACATCAAGGGCGCCAAAGTGCTCGAGCCCAACCTCTTGTCGACGCGATTCGCCGGCAAGGACGGCACCTGGCTGTCGGTCGTGCCGGCTGTCGAACCCGTCTCGCTGCAGGGCGAGAAGCTGGTCCACGACATTCGCAACGTCGAACCGCCGTTCGCGGTGAAGGTTGGCGGGCCTTCGGCCGAGCTCGTCGACGCCAAAGACTCGTTGTTCCGTCTGCTGCCCGTCGCCGCGGGTCTGATTGCGATCGTCAGCTTCGTCGCACTGTTCCTCATGTTCGGTGGCCTGCTGGTGCCGCTCAAGGCCGTCATCCTCAACCTGCTGAGCCTCAGCGCGACCTTCGGCGCGATGGTCTACATCTTCCAGGAAGGCCACCTGAAGGGACTGACCGGCGACTTCACCGCAACCGGCACGCTCGTCGCAACCACCCCAATCCTGATGTTCTGCATCGCGTTCGGTCTGTCGATGGACTACGAAGTGTTCCTTCTCTCACGAATCAAGGAAGAGCACGACCGGTCCCACGACAACGAACACTCGGTCGCCGTGGGCCTCGAGAAGACAGGTCGCATCGTGACCGCCGCCGCTGCGTTGCTGGCCGTGGTGTTCCTGGCGACGGTCTCGAGCCAGGTCAGCTTCATCAAGTTGTTCGGGCTGGGGCTCGCCATGGCCGTCGTGATGGACGCCACGCTGATTCGCGGGATTCTGGTGCCGGCGTTCATGCGACTGGCGGGCGAGGCCAACTGGTGGGCCCCCAAGCCGTTGCATTCGTTGTACGAACGGTTCGGTTTCAGCGAGGGCGGCCTCGACGACGAAGAGCCGCGTGGTTCGCCTCGTCAGCGACAAGTACAGGACGAACATGGTGCGTCTCGCCGAACAGTCGTCGGCGGACGAACTCAACGAGTTGCTGGCCGAGGAAAACCTGACCGTCGAAGATCTCACCGGCTGGGGTGCGAAGCTGTCGTAATCCGGCAACTTCGCTTCGTTCTTCGCGCGCTTTTCCTCGGGCTTGTCGCAGGCACGCTCGCGGGCGGATCAGCGTTTGGTTTCCTGTGGTCGCTCGACAAGGTGACGGAATACCGCGTCGCTCACCCTGACCTGCTCTATGCGTTGCCGTTTGCGGGCTTCGTCATCGGTGTCGTCTACCTGTACCTCGGTGGTCGCAGCGTCCGGGGCAACGCGCTGCTGCTCGAACAGATCCACGAGCCGACCGCCTGGCTGCCGCGCCGCATGGCGCCACTCATCCTGGGCGGCACGTTGTGGGCACACCTGTTCGGAGCGTCGGTCGGCCGCGAGGGCACGGCGTTGCAAATGTCGGGCGGACTCAGCGATACGGCGGCTCGAGTGTTCAAGATCGAGGGCACCGACCGCCGCGTGTTGCTCGTCTCCTCCCTCGCGGGCGGCTTCGGCGGTGTGTTCGGTGTCCCGTTCGCGGGCGCCATCTTTGCGTTGGAGGTGCAGAAGATCGGACGCCTGCGCTGGCGCGCGCTTGTGCCGTCGACCGTCGCCGCGTTCGTGGCGAACGCTCTCGTGCGGGGCCTCGGGTATCACAAAGAATCGTTCCGGACCCTCACACCATCGATCGACGGTGCCTTCGTCGCTCGGTGCGCGGTTGCCGGCGTGCTGTTCGGCGTTGCCGCGGGCGCCTTCGTTCTTGCGGTCGAGACCTTCAAACACCGGAGCACGAAGGCAATCCCGTGGCTGCCGTGGCGCGCCGTTGTCGGCGGCGTCCTTGCTTTGATCTTCATCCTGGTGGCGGGTCGAGAGTTCAGCGGCCTGTCATCGCCTCTTGCGAACCGCGCGCTGGCGGGCGCGCACGTCGCGTCGTGGGCGTTCGGGGCGAAGTTGCTCGCGACCGCACTGTGCCTCGGCTTCGGGTTCGTCGGCGGTGAAGTGACACCGCTGTTTGTGATCGGAGCCACCCTGGGCAACGCGCTTGCGGCGCCGCTGAACCTGTCGGTGCGGGTGTTGGCCTCGGTCGGCTTCGTCTCGGTCTTCGGTGGCGCCGCCAAGACACCACTCGCGTGCACCGTCATGGCGGTCGAACTGTTCGGCCCCGGAATGGCGGTGCCGGCGCTGGTGGGCTGCGCGGCGTCGGCCGCAGTGATCGCGTTGTTCGGACGCGGCCTCTACGACTGACGCGCTGCGGCGGCGGCGACGGCCGTGCGTTCGATCTCTGCGTCGCCGTGCGCGAGACCGGGGAACAGGATCTCGTACGCGCCCGGCGCCATTGCGACACCACGATCGAGCATGCCGTGGAAGAGCGGCGCATACCGACCCGTCGCTCCGGCTTCTTTGGCCTCGTCGTAGTTGGTGACGGGCTCGGGCCGACCGAACACGCCGACGAGCGTGCCGAACCGCGGTACGTGGAATTCACCACCGAGCGCATCGGCGAGCGCCGCGGCGAGTTTCGTCGCCGTTGCTTCGAGTTGTTCGTACGCCGCGTCGTCGAGAAGACCGAGCACGGTGCGACCAGCCGCGGTCGCGAGCGGGTTTCCGGACAACGTGCCGGCTTGGTAGACGGGCCCGAGTGGCGCCAGGTTGCTCATGAGGTCACGCGACCCCGCAAACGCAGCGAGGGGCAGGCCACCGCCCAACACCTTGCCGAAGCACCACAGGTCCGGCGTCACACCCAGCCGACCCGATGCACCGGAACGGCCGAAGCGGAACCCGGTGATGACCTCGTCGAAGATCAACAACGCGCCCGCTTTGGTGCACGCGGCGCGCAAACCTTCGAGGAAGCCCGGCGCCGGTGGGACCAGACCCATGTTGGCGGCGACAGGCTCGACGATCACGGCCGCGACATCGGGGCCAATCTCGGGCACGACGTTGTAGGGCACGACCATCGTGTCGCCCACCGCGGCCTTCGTCACACCGGCCGACGCCGGCACACCGAGCGTGGCCATGCCGCTACCGCCGCCGGCCAGCAGTCCGTCGCTGTGACCGTGGTAGCACCCGTCGAAGATGATCAATCGATCGCGTCCGGTCGCCGCCCGCGCGAGACGCAGCGCGCTCATCGTCGCCTCGGTACCCGATGACACGAGGCGAACGAGCTCCACGCCCGGCACTCGTTCGCACACCAACTCGGCCAGCGCCACCTCGCCCGGGGTCGGCGCGCCGAAGGTCATGCCGTGGCCGGCTGCGTCGCGCACCGCCTCGACGACTCCGGAGTGCGCGTGGCCGAGAATCGTCGCGCCGTAGGACTGCACCCAGTCGACGTAGCGCCTCCCGTCGGCGTCGACGACGTAGGCACCCTCGCCCTCGGCCACGAAGTACGGCGTACCGCCGACCGATCGGAACGCACGCACAGGTGAGTTCACGCCGCCGGGGATGACGCGCTGGGCGCGCTCGAACAGTTCGCTGTTTTGATCCATGACTACCCGAGTTGTTCGGCGACGTCAGCCGCGCTGTACGTGAGGATGATGTCGGCACCGGCGCGTTTGATCGAGCCCAAATGCTCGAGGGTGATCGCGTCGCCGTCGATCCAGCCGCGCTCGGCCGCCGCCTTGATCATCGAGTACTCACCGCTCACGTGGTACGCCGCGACCGGAACGTTGACCGAGGCCCGCACAGCTGCGATGACGTCGAGGTTGGCCAGCGCCGGCTTGACCATGACCATGTCCGCGCCTTCGTCGATGTCGAGCTGGACTTCCCGCAACGACTCGCGCACGTTGGCGGGGTTCTGCTGGTAGGCCCGCCGATCGCCGCCGCTCGCGATGGTGACGTCGACCGCATCACGGAACGGGCCGTAGAGCGCGGTCGCGTACTTCGCCGAGTAGGCGAGGATCGAGATGTCGCTGTGGCCCGACTCGTCGAGCGCGGCACGGATCGAGCCGACTTGCCCGTCCATCATTCCGGACGGCGCAACGACGGCAGCTCCCGCGTCGGCCTGGGCGACCGCGACGCGCGCGTAGAGCTCGAGGGTCGCGTCGTTGTCGACGACGCCTTCCGGCGTGACGACGCCGCAGTGGCCGTGGTCCGTGTACTCGTCGAGACACAGGTCGGCCATGACGACAAGGTCGTCTCCGACGTCGTCGCGAAGATCCGCGAGCGCGAGCTGCACGATGCCCTCGGGGTTCCAAGCCTCCGAGCCCAACGCGTCCTTCCGGGCCGGAACACCGAAGAGGATGACGCCGGGCACGCCGAGATCGACGAGACGGCGGACCTCCTTCCGGAGGCTGGCGCGGCTGTGTTGCACGACCCCGGGGAGCGACGCAATGGGTTGCGGCTCCTCGATGCCTTCCCTGACGAACAGCGGCGCCACAAGGTCGTCGATGCGCAGCGTCGTTTCGGCGACGAGGCGCCGCAACGCGGGAGTACGTCGAAGCCGACGCGGCCGCTGGGTGGGGAACGTCATGCCAGCAAGGTTAGGAGCGCAGCCACCATGGCCTCCACGCCGGGCGCCTCGGACACGGCCATGCGCGTCGGGTGCAGACCTGCTCGCTTGAGGGTTTCGGCGGTCGACGGGCCGATGGCGACGACAGGCGTATCGCTGGCGATCAGGCCGCCGTGGGTGACGAGAAAGGTGGCGGCCGACGACGCCGTGCACAGGACGGCGTCGGCCGCGTCGACCACATCACGCGGCGTCGCGTCGGACGCTGGCGGTGGGCCGAGGCGGTAGGCGGCGATCGCTTCGGGCACCCAGCCCCGCTCGGTGAGCCCGTCGGCCAAGTCCGGGGTCGGCTCCTCGGCCCCGATCACGAACACGACTTTGCTGCCGTCGTCGGTGGCGTCACCGATTGCCGCCGCCAGACCGGCGCCGTTGGGCGGGTCGGCAATGAGATCCGCCGGTCGCTCGAACGCGTTCTCGAAGGCGGTGGCCGTGGCACCTCCGACGACGCCGACCATCACGTCGCCGAACTCGTAGGAGTGGGGCATCGCGGCGACGAACGCCTCGACGGCACCCGCCGACGAGAACGTCATCCACGTTGCGTCCTTACTGCGGCCGATCGCGGAGCGCAGCGCCGCACCGCCATCGGTCGGCATCACGCGCGTGCCGGTCACCAGCGGCACCACTTCCGCACCGGTGCGCAGGGTCGCAATCGCGAGCCGCTCACCCAAGCTCGGCTCGATGCCGTCACCCGCTGGCGCGGCGATGACCACACGCTTGCCTTCGAGCGGCAACTTGAACCAACCGATTTCGTCGGCGAGCGCGGCGACCGCTCCGATGACGATGGTGACGGGAGACTTCACCTCGGTCTCTCCGAGTTCGCCCAGAGTCGTGCGGACGGTCTCCTGCTCGGGCCGCGTACCCCACGTGACCCCGGTGACCGGCGTCGTCACGTCCATGCCGTTCTCGATCAGCTTCTGTGCGATCTCCCCGCGGTGCGCGGCGCCCATCAGCACGACAATCGTGCCGCCGCTGATACCCATTCGGGCCACGGCCTCCCAGTCGGCTTCGCCCGGGGTGCGGGAGTCGTCGTGGCCCGTCACGATCGTCACGCTCGACGACAGCCCCCGGTGCGTGAGGGGCACTCCGGCGTAGGCGGGTGCCGCGCTCGCGGACGTGACGCCGGGCACGACCTCGAACGGGATGCCTGCGTTCGCCAGCGCCTCGCACTCTTCTCCGCCGCGACCGAAGACGAACGGGTCGCCACCCTTGAGGCGTACGACGGTGCGTCCCGTCTTGCCCTTTTCGACCAGCAGTTCGTTGATCTCTTCTTGCGTCGTACCGCGGCCCGGCGCTTTGCCCACGTTGATGCGCTCCGCGTCGGCGGGTGCCATGTCGACGATCGCCTTCGCCGAGAGGCGGTCGTAGATCACGACGTCGGCCTTTTCGATCAGGGCCTTGCCCCTGACGGTGAGTAGACCAGGATCCCCCGGTCCCGCCCCCACGAGGTAGACGGTCATTCGGCCTGCAGCGTTTGGGCGACGGAAGTCCCGAGCACCGCCGGATTCTTGCCGGTCTGGGTTTCCCACTTCGAGATGCCCTCGACCGCGAGGAACCCGGTCAGGGTGATCTCGCCGTGCGACAGCACGGCGTGCGCGCCGACCGGCGCGTCGCATCCGCCCCCGAGCGCGGCGAGAAACGCGCGCTCGGCCAGAACGCAGCGGTGGACGTCCGCATCGTCGATCAGCGCGAGGCGATCGAGCGTGGCCGAGTCGTCACGGCGAGCCTCGACGGCGATCGCTCCCTGACCGACTTGGGGCACGAACGTCGTCGGATCGAACGCCTCGTCGATCTTGTCGGCGAGTTCGAGACGCGTGAGCGCAGCGACGGCACCGACAACGGCGTCGAGCTCCCCCACGCGGGCGAGCCGAGTCGCGATGTTGCCCCGCAGGCCCACGAACTTCAGGTCGGGACGAAGGCTGCGAAGGAGTGCCTCGCGCCGCACGCTGCCAGTGCCGACGGTGGCGTACTTCGGCAGCGCCTCGACGGTGGAACCGATCAAACAGTCGCGAGGATCGGCTCGCTCGGGAATGCAGGCGAGCACGAGATCGGGCGCCTGGAGTTCCGGCGCCGACGGGAGGTCCTTGGCCGAGTGCACGGCGAGGTCGGCGCGTCCGTCACGAACCGCTTCCTGGACCTCGGAGGTGAACACACCCCGTCCACCGAGCTCGGTCAGCGGACGGTCGGTCCGGCGGTCGCCTTCGGTCTTGATGATCACGATTTCGCTGTCGCGGCCCAGTCGTGCCGCGACGGCGTTCGCTTGCCACAGGGCGAGGGGGCTTCCGCGCGTTGCGATGCGCAGCGCGGCGCGTGAGCTCATCGATCGTCGAGGTCGAACAGATGACGAACGCTCGACGCGAGCCGTTCGCCCGATTCCGAACCGGCAGCGTCCTTGAGGCGCACCGTCGGCTCGTGCAGCAACTTGGCGACCAACGCCTTGGTCATCGCATCGACCGCGTCGCGCTGCGACTCGTCGAGCGAGGCCATGAGCGCTTTGGCCCGCTCGAGTTCCGCGACGCGGGTCTGCTCGACCTTGCTGCGTAGCGCCGTGACCAGGGGAGCGACCTTCCGGCCCGAGGTCGCGGCGAGATACGCGTCGACCGCGTCCTCGACGGTGTTCTCGGCCGCAGCGATCGCCTTGGCCGGCGGCGCGAACCGTTCGCCGGCAAAGCGGCTCACGTCGCGCACGTCGAGCACGTCGACGTCGTGCAGGTCGGCGACGCTCGGCTTCACGTCGCGGGGAACCGCAAGGTCGACCAGCGTGAGCGCCGAGGCGCCTCGCGACGCAAGCGCGTCGAGCAACATCGATTCGGTGACGACCGGCTCGTCCGCTGCGGTGCAGCAGTAGACGACGTCGAGCGCGAACAAGTATTCGGGCAGATCGCCGAGATTGTGCGCGGTGACTCGCGCCCGCACACGACGACGGCCGGTCGTGCTGCGGTTGAACTGCGCGACCTCACGCGACGGGTCCTCGTCGATCAGCGCGTCGAGCACGGCACGAGCGACGTCGCCGTTACCGAGGACACCCACGCGGGCGTCGGCAGGCAGACGATCACCGATCATCGCCACCGCCGCGCTGGCGAGCGACGGACGCGGCGCAACTTCGTCAGCCGTGAGAGCGGCGCGCGCTCGGCGCGCCGCGTTGACCGCGGCCCGGTACGCCGCATTCAGCTCGGCCCCCATGACGCCGCTGGCCTTGGCGACTTTGGCCGCGTGGCGGAGCTGACCGAGCACTTCGTTCTCACCGATGACCGGCGAGTCGAGCCCCGACGCCACGCGGAACATGTGCTTGAGCGCCTGGTCGCCGTGATACGCGAAACCGTGTGCCGCGATCTCTTCGACGGTGACACCGCCGATGTCGGCGAGCTTGGCCTGCACCTCGTCGACCGCCGGGTGGTACCACTCGGCCGCGATGTAGATCTCGGTGCGCTGGCAGGTCGCAAGAATCATGACCTCGTCGATCGAACGGCTCGACGGCAACTCACTCAGCAACTTGGAGCGCAGCTCGTCACCGACGTGCACGCGTTCGAGCAGGTCGAACGGCGCCGAAGCGTGGTTCAGGCCTACAACGACGACAACAGACACGTACGAAGCCTCTCACTTGCTTGCTCGACCTTGCCAACCGCGACGAGTTCGAGAAATTCCGGGTCGAAGGCTTCTTGCCACGGCAAGCCTTCGGTACGGACCCCATCCGCACGCATTTCGTCCCGAACCGACGCCACGACCTCCACCAGGGTGGCGACATCGGGCCCCAGCGTCTCGTCGATGCGGTTGCGCAGGAACGTGGCCATCGCCGGGCTCCGGCCGGCCGTGCCGACGGTCACCGTGACCGGCCCGCGGCGCAGGACCGCCGGCAAGATGGCGGTGCAGCGTTTGGGGTCGTCGGCCGCATTGACCCAGACGCGGTGGCGCTCGGCGTCGGCGGCAACGAGCGCGTTGACCTCCTCGGACGCCGCCGTCACGACAAACCAGTGGCCTTCGCAGTCACCGTCCTTGAACTCCGCCGACGGCATGACCGTGACGCGCGCCCCACAGTTCCGCAGGGCGTCGGCCTTGCGCTGCGCGATCTCGTCGTCGCCGACGACAAGACAGTCTTTGCCGTCGACGATCAGGCTGACCGGGAACACCGGCCCTTCAATCGACATCGTTCAGGCGTGCTTCGCCGCTTGGCGCTGCTGGTAGAAGCTGAGGATCTGCAGTTCGATCGAGAGGTCGACCTTGCGTACGGCGACCCCGTCCGGAACGTTGATGACGCCCGGCGCGAAGTTGAGGATGGAAGTGACCCCCGCTTCGACCAGGCGATCGGCAACGTCCTGAGCGACGGGCGCCGGCGTGGCGATAACTCCGATGGCCGGCCGGGTTTCCTTGGCGATGACGGGCAGGTCGTCGAGGTGGCGAACCGTGACGCCGGCGATCTCCTCACCGATGCGCGACTCGTCGACATCGACCAGGCCGACCACCCGAAAGCCACGGGCGCCGAAGCCCTTGTAGTTGGCCAGCGCGTGGCCGAGGTTGCCGAGACCGACGATGACGACGGGCCAATCGCGGGTGAGGCCGAGCTCACGGCTGATCTCGAAGATCAGGAACTCGATGTCGTAACCGACCCCGCGGGTACCGAGGCTGCCGAGATACGACAAGTCCTTACGCACCTTTGCTGCATTCACCCCACCCAACTCGGCGAGACGCTCTGACGAGATCGTCGTTTCGTGCGCCGCGGCGGCTTCCATCAGGGTGCGGAGGTAAATGGGGAGACGCGCAACGGTCGCTTCTGGGATCGAGCGCGCAGCCATGTAAGAAGATTACAGGGCTTTCACAAATTCACTAACCACCTCGATGTGGGGTGTGTGCGGGAACAAATCGACCGGCGTCGACCGTTCGAGCACGAAGCCGGCTTCGCCGAGCAGGCGAGCGTCACGGCCGAGCGCAGCGGCGTCGCAACTCACCAAGACGACGGTGTCCGGGTCGCAGCGCCGCACCGTCGCCACCCCGCGTTTGTCCAGGCCATGCCGTGATGGATCAGCGATGACCGCGTCGACGGGCGTGCCCTCCCAATCACCCACGTCGGCCTCGACGACCTCGCAGACACCGCGAAGATTGCGGTGCGCGTCGGCGACCGCGCTCGGATTGCCTTCGACCGAGGCGACCACCTCGAAGCCGCGATCGTGCATCGTGCCTGCGAACAAGCCCACTCCGGCGTACAAGTCGGCGACGGTCTGCACGCCGCGACGGGTGAGCGCGTCTCCCACCAACCGAACGAGTTCTTCGGCGCCGTCGGTCCGGACCTGAAAGAACGACTCGGAGGACACGGCGAACTTTCGGCCGGCAACCACGGGCGCGTCGGTCGACCGCAACACGACTTCATGAGCGTCGGGCCACGTCCTGGCCACGAACTGGAGTGCGATCGCTTCGTCCGCCACCAGGCAGTCGTCGACACACACGAGGTCGTGTGATGCGTGCTTGCGGAACCCCGGTCGGCCCTTCTTGTCGATGGCGACGCGCACCGTCGTGCGGTAGCGCTCACTCGGCAGGGCGACGGTCTCGCCGACCGGCGGATCGTCGATGCGCGCGATGCGACGCAGGGCGTCCACGACGATGTCCCGCTTCAAGCGTCGCTGGGCGTCGACGGCGATGTGCTGCCAGCCGCAACCACCACATCCCTCTTCCACGAAACGGCACGGCGGCTCGACGCGATCCGGCGACGCATCGAGCACCCGTCCGACGACGCCGCGTGCAAAATCACGTTTCTGCTGCGTAAGGGCGACCTCGACGGTCTCACCGGGAATACCGCCCTCGACGAACACGACACGACCGGAATCCTCCCGAGCGATGCCATCGCCGCCCGCCGCAACTCCGGTGACCGTGACGGTGATCCGCTCAGGCAACGTGCGCGCCGCTCAAGATGCGTCGAAGCCGGCGACGACCCCGTGGCGTGACCTGCGTGCCCCAGACCTGCAGCACACGCAGCTTCGGCAGCGCCGCGAAGTGATGCAGACCGGCATCGGTTATCTGCGTGTTGCCAAGCCCCAGCTGCACGAGGTTGGGCAGCCGCGCGATCAACGACAGCCCGGCGTCGGTGATCGAGGTGTGCCACAGCTGCAACACCTCGAGGCGCTCAAGACCCTGCAGGTGCAGCAAGCCCGCGTCGGTGATCGGGGTGCGCGACAGGTCGAGGTAGAGCAGATCGCGCATGCCTTGCAGATGGACCAGCTCGTCGTCGTCGATGACGGACCCTTGCGCGTGCAGCGCCCACATGCGATCCGGCGACAACGACTTGAGGGGCGCAAAGGACGTCGCGCCGTCCACCGCGATGCTGAGTCGCCGCTCGCCGTTCCTTCTCGTCTCGGTTCCGAGGCCGCTCATCCAGTAGCTGAACCCCGCGCCAAGCAACTCCGTCGGAGGCTTCCCGGTCGTCTTGCGCTTGCCGCGCGGTGACTTCGCCGCCTCGGCCAGGAAGAGCTCGTCGTCGTAGTCGGCACGCGCGTTCGCGTCGCGCAACACATTCCAAGCCGTGTTGAGCGCTGCCATCGCGCGCTCGGCTTCAGCAATCAACTCGTCGGCCGAGCCTGCGTGCGCGTCGGGGTGATACGTGCGGGCGCGCTTGTAATAGGCGCGCTTGATCGTCTCGGCCGACGCGTCAGCCTTGACCCCCAGTACGTCGTAATGCGTGGTCACGTCTTCCCCAATCCTACGATCGGGCCTCGT
The DNA here is from genome assembly GCA_048498715.1 of Actinomycetota bacterium. Lineage (GTDB taxonomy): Bacteria > Actinomycetota > Acidimicrobiia > Acidimicrobiales > JACCXE01 > JACCXE01. The sequence continues at coordinate 27,742 of JBEHXL010000026.1, forward strand.
GTTGGATACCGCTCTGGCCGCGGGCGCAGCCGCGCTGGCCGTTGCCTTCAGCGTGGCGACCTGGGAACGCTGGCTCGTCAAGCGCCGCCCCCACGAACTCGCGTGGAGCGCATCTTTCGCTTGTTACGCCCTTGCGTCGCTGGCGTTGGCCTTCGGCATCGCCGGCGGATGGAACGGCATGGTCTTCCGATGGTTCTACGCGGCGGGCGCGGTGGCGACGGTTCCGATTTTGGCGATCGGCACCGTGTATCTGCACTATGGCCGCAGGGTCGGCAACGCCGTCGCCGCCGTGACCGTGATCCTGACGGCGATGGGCGTCGGCGTCGTGATGGCGAGCCCGTTCGTGCATCCGTTGCCGCTCGACGAACTCGCGCAGGGTTCCAAGGTGTTCAGTGCCGGCCCTCGCATCTTCGCCGCCGTTGGTTCCGGACTCGGCGCGACCGTCGTCATCGTCGGCTCGATCTACTCCGCCCTGAAGAGGCGAACCCCGCTCGGCAACGTCCTGATCGCGCTGGGCGTGACGGCGAACGGTGCGAGCGGCTTGCTCAATTCTCTGGTGGGCGAAACCCGCGGTTTCGTCTTGATGTTGGCGATCGGCATCACCCTGCTCTTCGCAGGATTCTTGATCGCAACTTCCACGGCGGCGGCGCCCCAGCACACCACCACCCGTGGAAAACCACTCCCCGCTACCTAGCTACGAAGCACGCCACCGAAGCGGACGGCCACGGGCTGCCGCGGGATCCGACGTGATCGGTCCGAAGGCGCAAACCCGTCGCCGCCGCAGGCGGCGTCCTTACGAACTCGGCTCCGCCTCAGTGGCGGCCGGCCATGTACTTGGCCATGCCGTCGGCGTACTGCTCGTAGAAGGGATCCTGCTTGAAGAGGTCGGCGAAGTGTTCGCGGGCCTTGGCCTTCTTGGCCGGGATGTACTCGGTCGGCCAGTACCCCTCGTGCGGGCGGTAACCCTTGAGCACGTTGCGGGCGACGGTGACCTTGTGCACTTCGTCGGCGCCGTCGGCGAGGCCCATCGTCGGGGCCGACGCATACATCGCCTGCAGCGGTGTGAGGTCGGTCGTACCGAGCGAACCCATGATGTGCAGGGCTCGGAACGACACGTCCTTGAGGACGCGCGCCATCGTGAACTTCACCGTGGCGATTTGCGTACGAGCAGCCTGGGTCGACGAGTTGTCGATCGTCCACGCGGCGTGGAGCACGAGCAGACGCAGCATTTCGATCTCGGCGTAGGACTCGGCGATCGCCTCCTGCACCATCTGGTGCTCGCCGATGATCTTGCCGTGCGACTCGCGTGACAGGGCGCGCTCGCACATCATGTCGAAGGCTTTCTTGCACTGAGCGATCGTGCGCATCGCGTGGTGGATGCGGCCGCCACCGAGGCGACGCTGCGCGAGCACCTTGGCGCCGTCCTCCGGACCGAGCAGATGATCGAGCGGCACGCGCACGTCGTTGTAGATGATGTGGTTGTGGCTCGACGGGAAGGGCTGGATCTCGACGCCGGGCGTGTCACGCGGCACGACGTACATGCCGTTGGTGCACATCACGAAGAGGATGTCGGCGGCACGGCCGGCGGACGTGAACCACTTCTCGCCGTTGATGACCCACTCGTTGCCGTCCTTGATGGCGTGCGTCTTGAAGAGATTCGGATCCGAACCGCCCTGCGGCTCGGTCATCGAGTACGCCGACCACATCTCCTGGGCGAGCATCGGCTCGAGCCAACGCTTCTTCTGCTCTTCGGTGCCGTAGGCGGCAAGCATCTCCATGTTGCCGGTGTCGGGCGCGGCCGCACCGAACATCGCGGGTGCCGAGCCGTACGCACCGATGACTTCGTTGAGGAGGCCGAGCTTCAGCTGGCCGAAGCCGGGTCCACCCAGCTCTTCGTCCAGGAAGATGGCCCAGAGCCCCTGTTCCTTGATCTTGTCCTGGATCGGCTTCACGAGCGCACGGATCTTTGGCTCGCGCGAACGAATCGCGTACGGGAAAACGAGGTCGAGCGGCTCGATCTCGTTGACGCACAGTTCCTTGACCCAATCCAGCTTTTCCTGGAATTCCGGGTCGGTTGAGAAGTCCCACGCCATGGCGGGTGTCCCCCTTGTTTGCTCAAGTCGTTAAGGCGACTGCATTATTAGTCCATGCAGACGCATGGACGCCAGTCGTCGACCGCCGACGACACGCGCGATCGGCTGATCGACGCCGCCGCGCGCCTCTTCGCCGAACGCGGCATCGCGGCGGTCAGCCTGCGTGAGATCAACCGGGAGGCGGGCGCCAAGAACGCCGTTGCGGTTCAGTACCACTTCGGCGACAGGGCGGGAATCCTGCGAGCGATCACGGCCAAGCACGCACCCGACGTCGACGCCCGTCGTCACGCGATGCTCGACGAGTACGAGGCGAAGGGCGAGTCCGACCTGCGCACGCTGGTGTCTGCGCTGGTTCGTCCGCTCGCATCCAAGCTCGAGGACCGCGCCGGCGGGCTCGAGTACCTCCAGATCCACGCCGAACTCACCAACATCACGCCGCAGCGCGACAGCTCAGGCGACGAACCCAACCGGAAGGACTCGATGCAGCGGTGGCGCCTCTTGGTCGAGCCGTTCATCACCGACGACGCCGCCCGTTTGCACCGCCGCTTCGCCGCCATCCGTCTTTCGGCTCTCGAGATCGGTCGACGGGCGCGCACCGGACCGCACCGCGACGACCGCCTCTTCGTCAGTGACCTCATCGACCTCGTGACGGGCATGCTCGCCGCTCCCCCGTCAGACGAGACCACGCGCCTGATGAAGGAACGAGACGCCAACCGCGCCAAGCCCAAGCGGTAAATCTGTAAGCCGTGGAAAAGGCTGTACTCCGAGGGCTCGCGGCGTTTCGCTGGGTGGCGTGGGTGTGGTTGGTGGCGATGCTGGTCGTCGGTCGCCACAATCTGGCTCGTCCGGAGATTGCCCTGGCGGCTGCGACCGCCGCGCTGGCCATGTGTGCGTGGGCGAACTCGCTCCTCCACGCCCGCCCCTCAGTACTGCTCGACCGAAGCGTCGTCGTCGTCGAAGTGCTGCTCGGCGCTTCACTCCTTTTCCTCGACGGTGTCGTCGCTGAACACGACACCCTGTTCACCACGCGCCAATCGCTCGGCTCGGCGTTTCCCTTCACGGGAATTCTGAGCGCGGGTATCGCCGGCGGGCCCGTCGCCGGTGTTGCCGCCGCCCTGTTCTTCGGTCTTGCGCGCGTCGGCGGCGTTCTCGTCAACGGCGCCACCATCAGCGACACCGGCCGAGTGCTGTCGCTGCTGAACATGACGGTGTTCTACGCACTGACCGGCGGCGTGGCGGGCTACCTCGTACGCCGTCTGTTGCGCGACGAGGAGGAACTCGCCACCGCAAACGCGCGCGCCGAGATGGCCCGGACCCTGCACGACGGCGTGTTGCAAACCCTGGCGCTGGTCGCCCGCCGAGTGGACGACCCCGCGCTTGCGAAGATGGCGCGTGAAACCGAACGCGACCTGCGCGACTTCCTCGTCGGAACGAAGGTCGGCGCGACCGACGACGACGTCGAGACCGCCCTGCGGCAACTGGCGGCGCAATGCGAAGACCGCTTCGGCCCTCGCGTCACGGTGGTCGTCGCCGATGACTTACCGACGCTTCCACCTGTCACCCGCAACGTGTTGGTCGGCGCAGTGACCGAAGCGCTCAACAATGCGGGCAAGCACGCCGAGGCGACCACCGTGAACGTCTACGTCGAACCACAAGAGCACGGCGTGTTCTGTTCCGTACGCGACGACGGCGAAGGCTTCGATCTCAATGCCACGACCGAGGGCATGGGGCTTCGTGAGTCGATCCGTGCGCGCGTCGACGCGGCCGGCGGAACCACCACCGTAAAGAGCCGGCTGGGCGATGGAACCGAGGTGTGCGTGTGGCTCCCCTGACGCTCGTCCTGGTCGACGACCACCCGATTTGGCGTAGCGGTCTGCGCGCCGACCTCTCCGGTGACTTCGACGTCGTCGGCGAAGCGGGCGACGCCAACGAGGCGATCGCGGTCATCAAGGAAACCCAACCCGACCTCGTCGTG
>JBEHXL010000027.1:0-26657 GCA_048498715.1 Actinomycetota bacterium
TACGGCGTCCTCGGTTACTGACGCGCGAAACGCAAAACCCGCCCCGGAGGGCGGGCTTCGACGTCAATTGGTGGGCCGTGAAGGATTTGAACCTCCGTAGGCGATGCCGGCAGATTTACAGTCTGCTCCCTTTGGCCACTCGGGCAACGACCCTTGATTGCGGGTGCCGAGGATAGCGCCCCCCGTGGCGGGCGCCATAGCTGCACAGAGCACATTGGCTCGCTTACGCTCGCTGGCATGCCAAGTTTCGATGTCGTCTCTGAGATCGACATGCAGGAGATCCGCAACGCGGTCGATCAGGCCCAGCGCGAGATCACGACCCGGTTCGACTTCAAGGACACCGACTCCTCGATCGAGCTGTCGAACGACGCGATCAATCTGCACAGCTCCACCGAGGACCGTCTCCGCGCGGTGTATCAGGTGCTCGAAGAGAAGCTGGTCAAGCGCCAGATCTCGCTGAAGTCGCTCGATCCCCAGAAGGTCGAGGAAGCGTCGAAAGGGGCGGCTCGCCAGACCGTGAAGCTCGTTGCGGGTATCTCGTCGGACAAGGCAAAGCAGGTGAACTCCACGATCAAGAACCTCGGCCTCAAGGGTGTGCAGAGCCAAACCCAGGGCGATCAGGTCCGAGTCACCGGCAAGAAGCGCGACGACCTGCAAGCGGTCATTGCGGCCCTGAAGGACGCCGACCTCGGCATTCCGCTGCAGTTCAACAACTTCCGGGATTAAGTGGCGATCCGCATCATCCTCGCCGAGGATCACGTTCTCTTTCGCGAAGGGATTCACCAACTCGTCGATCGAGAGCCGGACCTCGAGGTCATCGGCGTGGCGGCCGCGGAAGACGAGCTGCTGAAGCTCGTCGACGATCTCAACCCCGATGTGGTCGTCACCGACATCCGCATGCCACCGACGGGCACCGACGAGGGCATTCGGGCCGCCGCCCGCTTCTCCGACTCACACCCTCAGATGGGCGTTGTGGTGCTGAGCCAGTTTGCGAGCCCTGCCTACGCCGTGGCGCTTCTCGACCGCGGCGCGTCGGGACGCGCCTACCTGCTGAAGGAGCGCGTGGCTGACGTCGGTCAGCTGGTCAACGCGATCCGCTCGGTGGCCGACGGTGGTTCGGTGATCGACCCGGCCGTCGTCGACGCGCTCGTCGAAGCACGGTCCAGAGGTGGCAGCGGTCTGGAGCGGCTGACGCCGCGTGAGCACGAGGTGCTCGCCGAAATTGCAATGGGCAAGAGCAACGGGGCGATCGCAGAGTCGCTGGTGCTGTCCGAGCGCGCCGTCGAGAAGCACATCAATTCGATCTTCTCGAAGCTCGGGCTCACCGAGGAGCCCCAGACCAACCGACGGGTCAAGGCGGTGCTGATGCTGCTTGCCGCCGAGTCCGCCTAGGAGGACGACCAGGGTGGTGCTACCACCACCCTCATAGACGCCTGCCCGCATCCTTTCAATGACGGTTGTCACACTTCACACTGTCGACAGTGGAAGGAGTGTCGACCGTGCGGGTCCTCATTGTTGACGACCAAGACCCTTTTCGGGATGCGGCGCGAGCCGTGATCGAGCGGGCCAAGGACTTCGAAGTCGTCGCGGAAGCGGCGTCGGGTGAAGAGGCAATCGAGAAGGTCAACGCCGACCAACCGGATCTCGTGTTGATGGACATCAACATGACCGGTATCAGCGGCATCGACGCCACGAAGGCCATCACGGCCGCCCACCCCGGTGTGACCGTGTTCCTGCTGTCGACCTACAGCCTCAGTGATCTTCCGCCGGACGCCAATGAATGTGGCGCGGCCGCCTATCTCAACAAAGAGGAGTTCGGCGGGCGCATCCTGCGCACGACGTGGGAAGCCGGCGGCCAGGACGGCTGGCGCCTGCGCATCGCCTGATCGGCTCAGCTCGCCGGGATCTTGAAGGCGTGGACGAGCGCTTCTCGTCCCTTCACCTGCGTCGGCTCGAGGTCGATCACCTCGGGCTTGACATCGAGATCCTTCATCGTCGGTTCGGACAGAACCGTCTCGCCGGGCTCGGCGAACTGCTGCAGTCGCTGGGACAGGTTCACTGCGTCGCCGACCACCGTGTACTCGACACGTTCCTCGGAGCCGAGTAGCGCCGCGGCGACGTCGCCGGTGGACACGCCGATGCCGAGCCCGAATTCGGGCAACCCTTCGTTCACCCACTGCGCGTTCAATGCGGACTGATGCGCGTGCATGGCGGCTGCGGCCTCGACGGCCTTGCTCGCATGATCGGACATGGCGACCGGAGCGCCGAACACGGCCATCACTGCGTCACCGACGAACTGCATCACGGTGCCGCCCGCCGCGATGATTGCCCGGTTCATTTCGGCTCGATGCGCGTTGAGCTGACGGGCCAACCGCGCCGGATCGGCCTTTTCGGCGATCGTCGTGTAGCCGCGAATATCCGACATCACGACCGTGACACGCATGTTCTCGGTTTCGCCGATCTTGCCGCCCTCGCGCCGCACCTTTTCGGCGAGGCCGCCGGGGAGCAATCGCGACAGCGTCTCGCCGGCCTCTTCACTCGTCACGATCGCTTCGTGCAGCGAACGCAATCGGCGTAACGACGCGCCGCCCGATGAGGCGTCTTGGGCCAGTTTCACGAACAACTTGTCGACGTCGGCCGCCGCCGCCGCCGGCGTCGTGTTGCGCGCAAGCGCGATCGCCTTGATGGGTCGGCCTTCCGCGATGAGCTGCAGCAACTGTTCTTCGGCGGCGGACAGTTCGCCGTCCTTGTTGACCGGCCGCACCAGCATCGAGACGATCGACGGGTCGAGCATGGAGCCACCGCTGGCCACCTCGACGATGGCGCGCACCAGCTGGTTGCCCTCGTCGATGTGGTCCTTCAACAAATAGGCGTACCCCGACGCATCCTCCTGCAGCAACGACACGGCGTAGTCGGGGTCGTCGTACTGGGACAGGATCACGACACCCGTGCCGGGATGCCGCTTGCGAATCTCCTTGGCTGCGTCGATGCCCTCACGCGCGAAATTCGGCGGCATCCGGATATCGGTGACGACGACCTGCGGCTCGGTGGCCTCGGCACCCGCAACGAGTTCGTCGTAATCGGCGGCGACGCCGACGACGTCGAGGTTCTTGTTCGCCGACAGCAGCGCCCGTACGCCTTCGCGCACGATCAAGTTGTCGTCGGCCAAAAAGATGGTGATGCGTTCATCCCCCACGTAGCTGATTGTTTCGTTCATTCGCTCCACAAACAAGCCGGTCCACCACCGTTGTCGTGGGGGTGCCAGCACTACCGCACGACACCAGTCGGCACCCTGGGAACCCGAGCCCAGTCCGCGTACGTTGATCGTGTGCACAAGTTGGTCGCAGGGGTCGCTGGTTTCGTTGTTGCGCTCCTCGTGCTGGCTGGTTGTGCGGGAGACGATGGGACGACGGGGGTGACCGTGGAAGCCAAAGAAATGCGCTTCACCCCGAAGTCTGTTGCGCTCGGACCGGGGAATCACACGATCACCGTGCACAACGCCGGCGAGCTGCGCCACACGTTCAGCATCAACTCGATCGGCGAGGAAGTGACGGTCAATCCCGGTCAGACAAAGACGCTCGCTGTCGATCTGGCGCCGGGTACCTATCGCTACGTGTGTCGAGTGCTCGACCATGAAGGTCTCGGCATGCGCGGCACGTTGTTGGTCAAATAACAGGAAAGAGGAGGAGCGCGATGCGCATCGAGTCGTCGGTAACCGCAGTCTCTTGGATTCCGTCCGAGGCAATCACCGCCAAGACGTTCAGCGTCCCGATGGACATCGGGATTTCGCACTACGACGATCCTCTCCCGGATCACATCGACGACATCGTCGCGTTGCGTGATGCCGACCGGTTCCGCATTGGCAACGTGCTCAAAGCGTGGGTCGACGTGAGCGACGACGGTCAGATCCTCAACTCCGGCTACTCCGGTGGTGCGGTGATCGGCTCGACCACGCTCAAGCTCACCAAGAAGCGCAGCATCACTTTTGCGGCTACCGCCTATCCCGATCTCCAGCAGGAACCCGTTGTCACGCCGACGTCGGTCACGTTCGTGCAGACCTGCGGTGGGTGTACCGGAGCGCCCATGCCGCGCCGGGTCAACGGTCCGCCCTTCGTGCAGTGGCAGGCGCCGACGGCGTGGTCGACGCTGTCGCTCACCATCAACAACGACGGCACCTCGCACGGGGAGCTCATCGGCTGCAGCCCGTTCCCGCGGCACTGGGTCTACGACAACAACATGGACCTCGTAGCGAAGACCGGCATCATCGACTTCAACGACTGGTTCCGCCATTCCTTCGACAGCCACTCGCCCTGGGGCGACGAGGACTCGCCCGCATTCGTGACGACGATCGAGACCGCGCTCGAGCGTGAGTTGTCGCATCAGCTGATGCGACAGGGCGCCAAGCCGAAATCAAAGGTTCTGAAGAAGGACGACGTGCTCGTCAGGCAGGGCGATGAAGGCAATGAGATGTTTGTCTTGCTTGACGGCATGCTCGACGTCGTCGTCGACGGCGAAAAGGTGGCCGAACTCGGGCCGGGCGCCGTCATCGGCGAACGATCGATCCTCGAAGGCGGCACGAGGACGGCAACGCTGGTCGCGCTCACCAGCTGCCGCGTCGCAGCGGTCGGTGGCGACGACGTCGACCCCGCAAAACTCGCCGAACTGGCCGAAGGCCACAACCGAGAGAACGACTGACTTGAGCGCTCCCGACCACGCCGACGCGATCGTCATCGGCTCAGGTCCCAACGGCCTGACGGCGGCGACGCTGTTGGCGCGCGCCGGCTGGTCGGTGACGGTGCTCGAGGGCAATTCGGTCGCGGGCGGTGCGATCGGTTCGGAAGCGGCAACGCTCGACGGCTACATCCACGATCCGTACTCCGCCTTTTATGGCGTGTTGCACATGTCGCCGGTGTTCAAAGAGCTCGGCCTCGACCGTCGCGTGAAATGGGCCGAGTTCGTCGCGCCCGTCGCGGCGGCCGTCACCCCTGATCGAGCGGGCATCTGCTTTGCCGACGCAGAGCGCACCGCGCAACACCTGTCGACGATCGCGCCCGAAGACGGCGAAGCTTGGCGCGACGTCGTGCGCTGGTGGGACAAGGTCGGCCGACACTTCTTCCATATGGTCACCTCGCCGCTCGGCGCCATCGGCCCGACGCTGCGCGTCGGCGCAGCGGTCAGAGTCAAGGGCGGTCTCGAACTCGCGCAGACGATGCTCGCCCCGATGGACGCCGTCGCCGCGGCGAAGTTCTCGTCACTCGAAGCACAGAGCCTGCTTAGCTGCGGCGGCACCCACGCCGACGTATCGACGTCGTCGGCGGGAAGTTCACCCGGCGCGCTCATCTTGGCCATGGCGGCGCAGACCAAGAACATGCCGATCCCGGTGGGCGGCGCGGTGAAGCTGGCCGAAGCCTTTGCCGAAGCGGCCGCCGAAGCCGGCGTCACGATCGTCACGAACGCGCGCGTCGCGCGCGTGATTGTGCGGAGCGGCAAAGCCGTCGGCGTGGAGACTGACGACGGGCGCGCGTTCACCGCCGACAAAGCGGTCGTGGCCGACACGCACGCACGGAATCTCTTCGGCAAGCTCGTCGACGCTGGTGACCTGCCCACTGAGTTCCTTGGGCGCATGCGTTGGTTCCGCCCGGGATCGGGCATGTTCAAGCTCGACCTCGCGCTCGACGCGTTGCCGAACTGGCAGGTGGAGGGGTTGCGCGACACCGGCGTGGTGCATCTCACCGGCTCGATGCACAACATGGCGCGCGCGTACGGCCAGATCGAGGCCGACATGTTGCCCGACGAGCCGATGCTCATTTGCGGCCAGCACACGATCGCCGACCCGTCACGTGCACCGGAGGGCAAGCACACGTTGTGGGTCGAGACGCACGTGCCGGCGCGGCCCGTCGAAGGCAACTGGTCCGAGGTAGGCGAGAAATTTCGCGACCGTGTGATCGACCGGCTCGCGCACTTCGCGCCCGGGCTGCACGAACAGATCTTGGCGGCGACGATCACAACGCCGCCCGACTTCGAGTCCCGCAACCCGAACCTCATAGACGGCGACGTCGGCGGTGGCGGCATGGGGATCCATCAGCAACTCGTGTTCCGGCCCGTTCGTGGCTGGTTCCGCTACACGACTCCAGTCAAGGGGTTGTATCTGTGCTCGGCATCGGCCCACCCGGGCGGGGGAGTGCATGGCATGGGCGGCCGCAATTGCGCACAACGCGTGTTGCGACGTCGCTTTACGAAGTGACGGGGAGGTCACAAATGAAAAAGTTGGGGATTGCGCGCGCGTTGCTCGTTGCGTTCTTGGGTCTGGCGGGGTTGAACCTCGCCGCGTGCTCGAGTGGTGGCGGGGGTGATGCGCGCACCATTCAGGTCGACTACCAGTCCGATGATTACGCGGGTTCTATCTCGGCTTCTATCCGCGGGAGGTCACGGTCAAGCCCGGCATGACGCTCAAGTTCAAACAGAGTTGGAGCGGTGAGCCGCACTCCGTGTCGTTCGGCACGCTCATCGACAAGAACATCAAGGGTCCGCTGCTCGATCTGCTCGACAATGTCGCGGCGGGGAAGGAACCGCTACCCGATGAGCCGCCGGACTCCTACGACCCCAAATTCTGGGACGAACGGATGCCCGAACTGTTTGCGGTCGATGACGGATTGAGCCAAGCCGCCGCTCGCCCCTGCTACGCCAAGACCGAGGCGCAACTGCCCCTCGACCAGAAGGCGTGTGCCAAGGCGCAGCAGAAGCAACCCGAGTTCACGGGCACGTACGCCTACTACTCGAGCGGCTTCATTCCGTTCGAAGGCAACCTCGCGAACGAGTTCGACATGAAGATCGCGGATGACGCCAAGCCCGGTACCTACTTCTATTACTGCAACGTCCACGGCATCCCGATGGGCGGCAAGATCACCATCAAGCCGGGAGCGAAGGTCGAGTCGCAGGCCTCGATGAATCGCCGGGGCAAAGCCGAGGCTGACCGGATCACCAAGCCGGTGCTCGCCGCTTACAACCGGGAGAAGGCCGGCAAGGGCGAGTACCCGTTGCCACTCGCCGGCTCGGGTGATGAGACCACGGAGACGGTCGAAGGTGGCGCGCTCGAGTTCACACCGCGGACGATCCAAGCCAAGGTCGGCGAGAAAGTGACCTGGACGTTCATCGGGAACCACACGATCTCGTTCAACGTTCCGCCGTACACGCCGCTCTTCGTCTTCGACAAGAAAGGCGACCTCGTTCCGAACAAGGGACTGGACAAGCCAAAGGGCGGCTGGCCGGGAGCGCCCAAGCGTGAGTACGGGCCCGACTCGCCGCCACCCGAGCCCGTGCATCTCGATGCCGGAGACTTCGACGGATCCGGAGGTCTGAAGTCATCAGGTACCGACTTCAACACGGGCGACACCTATAGCGTCACCTTTACCAAGGCAGGTACATATCCGTACGCATGCCTGATTCACCCAGGCATGATCGGCAAGGTGGTCGTCAAGTAATGACTCGTCTGCGGCTGTTACTCGTTGCGTTCGTCTGCGTCGCGGGGCTGAACCTCGCGGCCTGTTCCAACCATCCGAGTGACAGCCGCACGATCGAGGTCGATTACAACTTCGACGACTTCACCGGATCCTTCCTCGGCTACTTCCCGCGCAACGTCACGGTGAAACCGGGAACGTTGCTCAAGTTCCATCAGACCTGGACCGGCGCGCCGCACTCGGTCACGTTCGGCTCCGCCCTCGACGAGAAGATCAAACCCATCGTGGACCTGTTGAAGCGGACGAAGAACGGTGACCGAGTGACGACACCGCCGAGCTTCGATGCCGCGTTCTTCTCCGACACCCTGCCGACGTTCGTGCGCAATCGGCAGATCGCGCAGGACGCCGCGCAGCCGTGTTACGTGAAGACGATGGACGAGCTTCCGCTCGACCACAGCGCCTGCAAGAAGGCCGACCAGGTCCAGCCCTCGTTCGACGGCACGTACGCGTACTACTCGAGCGGGCTGATCCTCGCCGAGGGCGACAACGCGAACCGCTTCGACGTCCCGATCGCGAAGGACGCCAAGGACGGCACGTACTTCTATTACTGCAACCTTCACGGCCTCACGATGTCGGGCTTCGTGACCGTGTCGAAGACGGCAAAGATGCAGCCGCAGCGGACGATCAATCGCATCGGTCGTGAAGAGGCAAAAGCTGTCGCCGCGCCCCTGCTCGCGGAGTACCGCAAAGAACGCAACGGCACCTCGATCTACACCGGTTACCTCGCCGGCTCGGGGGATCCCTCGACGCAGGGCATCGCCGCCGAGATCAACGAATTCACGCCCGAAACGATCAAGGCAACCATCGGTGAAAAGGTCACGTGGACCTTCGTCGGCAACCACTCGATCAGTTTCAATGTTCCGGCGTTCTCGCCGATCTTCTCGAAAAACGACGCCGGTGACGTCGTCGCGACCGAGGGCACCAACAAGCCCGCGGGCGGCTGGCCCGGTGTGCCGGCTGACCACAAGGCGTACCCAGGTATATCCAACAGCCGCGTGCAGCTCGATGCTGGAGCGTTCGACGGGAGTGGCGGACTCAAGTCCTCCGGCATCGGTTTCAACACCGGCGACCAGTACTCGGTCACGTTCACCAAGAAGGGCAACTACCCGTACGCCTGCCTGATTCATCCGGGCATGATCGGCAAGGTGGTGGTCTCGTAACCGTCGCCGAGGCCCCAGCCCCAGCCGCAGTACTGCAGCTGTCGACGCGCGCGCTCTTTCTCATGCGCGTGGTCTTCTTTGCGTTGGCCGCGGTGTCGGTTGTGCTCATCGGACTGGGCGTTGCGGCGCAGTACGCGTCGTTCTCGCACGACTTCCTCGACAAGCTGCGCGACATCGGGCTCAACCCGAACTTCACCGGCGAGGTTGCGAACCGTGTGGCCGACGCATCGCGCGCGTCGCAGTCCGGCCCGCAGTTCGCGCTCGACCTCGCGTTCAGCTTCGTCAACCTCGGGCTCGCCGTGTTCCTCGCGTGGCTACGCCCGCGTGACGTCGCCGGTCCACTTCTCGCCTTCGCCCTCGTCGGTACCGCGGCGGTCTGTTCGCTCGCCGCCAACACGGTGTACGACGCAGTGCCGTCGACGGGGTGGCAGGCGATGTCGCACGACGGCTTCGTCGTCGGCACGGCTCTGCTCTACGCGTTTGCCGTGCTCGTGTTCCCGGATGGTCGGCTCGTTCCGCTGTGGTCGTTTCCGAAACGCCTCGCGCTCTATGCCGTCGTCGCCGCCGGCTTCGCCTTGCTCGCCTTGAACAAGGGCGGCAATGACCGTGCCACCGCGCTGGTCATGGTGTTCGGCCTCGGCGTGCCGTTCGTCGGCCTGTCGTCGCAGGCGTACCGCTACCGCCACCCGGCCACCGCGACCCACCGCCAGCTGTCCCGACTGCTCGTGCTGGCGCTCAGCGTCGCATTCCTCATCGGCGTGTTCGCGGTTCTCCGCGGTGTGCAGAACGCGAACCAGCCCGTCTTCGAAGGCCGCGGCATCCAAACCGTTCCACTCACGCTCTACCGCGTCTTCCAGTTGGCGCTGACGATCGTGCCCTTCGCCTTGTTCGCCGGGATCTTCCGCTACCGGCTGTTCTCGGTCGACACCCTCGTCACCCGCACCCTTGTCTACGGTGCGCTGGCCGGCTTCGTGTCGGCGGTCTACATCGGCGTCGTCGTCGGTATCGGTGGCGCGTTCGGTGCGGGAACGAACGGCAACCTGCCGTTGTCGGTTCTTGCGACGTTCGTGGTTGCGGTTGCGTTCGAACCGGCGAAAGGTCGCATGGAGCGGCTGGCCAACCGCATCGTCTACGGCCATCGCGCGACTCCGTACGAGGTGCTCTCCGAATTTTCCGAGCGCGTGGCCGAGTCGGTCGCGTCCGAAGAACTCCTCGGCCGTATGGCGCGCGTTCTCGGTGAAGGCACCGGCGCCACTCGTGCCGACGTGTGGCTCGCCGTCGACAACGAACTGTGGCCGACCGCCACGTGGCCCGAAGGAGGCGCCAGCCGCGAGCCACTCGCGATCACGGGTCCGCAGATCCCGTGGATCGACGACGTCGCCAACGCCGTGGCCGTGCGTCACCAAGGCGAACTGTTCGGCGCGCTGTCAGTCGTGAAGCCCGGCAACGAGTCGCTCACGCCGACGGAAGAGAAACTCATGGCTGACCTCGGTCGCCAAGCGGGTCTCGTTCTTCGCAACATTCGCCTCACCGCCGAGCTACGCGCCCGTCTCGAAGAGCTGCGCGCTTCGCGCCAACGCATCGTGGCGGCCGGCGACGAAGAGCGGCGCCGTCTCGAACGCAACCTGCACGACGGAGCCCAGCAAGAGCTCGTCGCACTCAAGGTGCAGCTGTCGCTCGCCGAGGACATGGCCGACGAACTGGAGGGCGACACCGAGCCACTGCTCGAACTCCTCGCCAAGCTCAAGTCGATGACGGGCGACGCGGTCGAAAGCCTGCGCGACCTCGCGCGGGGCATCTATCCCCCGCTGCTCGCGGCCGAAGGCCTGCGCGTCGCTCTGAACGCGCAGGCCCGCAAGTCACCGCTCGACATCGAAGTCGACGCCGAAGTGAACCGGTATCCGCAGGAGATCGAAGCGGCCGTCTACTTCTGCTGCCTCGAGGCATTCCAAAATGCCGCGAAGTACGCGGGCGATTGCTCCGTTGTGGCCACGCTCCGCGAGGAAGACGGGTTCCTCCGCTTCGAGGTAAGGGACAGCGGTTGCGGCTTCGACGCCTCGACCGCCGCCAAGGGCATGGGATCGCGCAACATGTCGGACCGCGTGGAGTCGCTCGACGGTTCGCTCACGATCACGTCGAACAAGGGCGAAGGCACGACAGTCACGGGCAAGGTTCCGCTGCCCGCGTCGTAACGCGCCACCTGTACCGTGTCCGACCTTGGCGCGGATCTCTGACTACGGCCTCATCGGCGATTGCCACACGGTGGCGTTGGTTGCACGCGACGCAACCATCGAATGGTGGTGCCCGGAGCGGTTCGACTCGCCGTCGGTGTTCGCCAGGATGCTCGATCCCGGCGCCGGCCACGCCTGCGTGCGCGTCAACGACCAACGCTCGTCGCACCGGTTCTACGTGCAGGACACGAACGTGCTCACGACGGTGCTCACCAACGACGACGGGGAGGTCGAAGTCACCGACTGCATGCCCGTGG
The DNA here is from genome assembly GCA_048498715.1 of Actinomycetota bacterium. Lineage (GTDB taxonomy): Bacteria > Actinomycetota > Acidimicrobiia > Acidimicrobiales > JACCXE01 > JACCXE01. The sequence goes on from JBEHXL010000027.1 coordinate 11,166, forward strand.
CCGGCTTCGATCACGACAACCCCGCCGCCGTCACGACGAGCCACTGCATCTTGCGGCGCATTCGCTGCCTGTCGGGCGAAGTGCTCGTCAACGTCGAAGTCGTCATCAAGCCCGACTACGCCCGACCCGACCCTGACCCGTCGCTTGTCGGTGTGATCAGCGCCACGGCGACGCGTCCGCTGGAGCAAACCGAGGACGGCTACCGGGCCGCGTACTCGCTCTCCGCCGGTGAGACCGTCTGGGTTCGCATCGACGGTCCGAACGCGAGTCGGGCGCCACTTGTCGAAGGCGAAGCTGCGAACCAACTACTCACGACGATCGCCTTCTGGCGGGCCTGGCTCGCCGAATGCAGCTACCGCGGCGCATACGAAGATCACGTCCGACGCGCTGCGCTCGTCCTCAAGGCACTGATCTACACGCCGACCGGCGCCGTGGTCGCCGCGCCGACCACCTCGCTGCCCGAGAACATCGGTGGCGAGCGCAACTGGGACTACCGCTACACATGGATCCGCGACGCGACCCTCACCCTGATCTCGCTGCGCATCCTCGGCTATCGCGCCGAAGCCGACGCCTTCAAAGCGTGGATGGAGCGGGCGATGAGCGGTGGTCCGCTGCAAATCATGTACGGCATCGACTGCGAGCGGACCCTGACCGAACTCGAGCTCGATCACCTGAGTGGCCATCGCAACTCTCGCCCCGTTCGCATCGGTAACGGCGCCGCGACCCAGACGCAGAACGACAGCTACGGCCAGATCGTCGAAGCGGCGTGGCTGTACGTGCGCGGTGGGGGCACGCTCGACCGGCAGAACCAGAAAGCCCTTTCTCGTCTCGCCGACATCGCCGCCCAGAAGTGGCGCACTCGCGACCACGGCATCTGGGAAGTGCGCAACGAGCCCCGCCAGTTCGTGCATTCAACGCTGCATTGCTGGGTCGCCCTCGACCGCGCCGTGTGGCTCGCTCACGCCGGGCACCTCGAGGGCGACGTCGAAACGTGGGTCGCCGAACGCGACGCCTGTCGCGCCCACCTCGACGATCTCGCCAAACGCTGCGGCTGGTTCCCGCAGGCCTCGGGCACCGACGAGTTCGAACGCGCCGCCGACGCCGCGGCGCTGCTCGTGCCGGCGATGGGTTTCCTCCCGTCCAACGATCCAGCGGTGACGGCGACGATCGACCACGTCGTCACCGATCTGAGCGAACGCGGCCTGCTCCTGCGCTATCGCGCCGCCGACGGCCTCGACGGCGAAGAGGGCGTTTTCCTTCTCTGTTCCTTCTGGCTCGTCGACGTGCTCACGCACCAGGGACGCCTCGAGGAAGCCGAAACCATGCTGGACAAGCTCCTCGGCCTGTCCAACGACCTCGGCCTCTTCGCCGAAGAGTCCGACGCAGCAACGGGTGAGGCCCTGGGCAACTTCCCGCAGGCGTTCACTCATATGGCGATGATCACCACCTGCGCCCACGTGACCGCCGCCCGCGAGGGCCGGATTCCGTCAGCCGACGTCGCGCACGACTACGCCGCGACGGCGCTGGGTCGACTCGTGGTCGAGGGTCGGGCCTAAACCAGCCGCTGCATCACGGCGACGTCGAGCCATTGGCCGAATTTGCGGCCGACTTCCTTCTCGATGCCGATGATCTCGAAGCCGTTCTTGCGGTGCAGCGAGATCGACGCCTCGTGCCCGCCCACGATGCGGGCGAACATCGCATGAAAGCCGTGGTCGGCCGCCAACCCGACCAGCGAGTTGAGGATGAGGTGACCCACACCCCGGCCCTGGAAGGCCCGATTGACGTAGACCGAGTCCTCTACGGAAGTCCTATACGCAGGGCGCTCTTTGTACGCCGTCAACGAGCCGAAGCCAGCCACGTCGTCGTCCTCGACCGCAACAATTGCGGGATACGTACCGGAATGGGCGTCGATCCAGGCCTGCTGGTCTTCGAGCGATCTGGGCACCAAATCGAACGTGACAGTCGACTCGAGCACCTCGGGGTTGTAGATCGCACGAATCGCCTCGGCGTCGTCCAGGGTCGCCAGCCGAATCTTCATTACGCAACCCTAAGGGCAATGCCCTACAATCCTCCGGCCCATCAAGCAGTACCAGGGCAGGCCCTCTTAGCTCAGTCGGTAGAGCACTTCCATGGTAAGGAAGTTGTCGTCGGTTCGATTCCGACAGAGGGCTCTCAGTCTCACAAGGACTGTGAACCACAAGGCGGCGTAGCTCAGGTGGTTAGAGCACACGGCTCATAATCGTGTTGTCGTCAGTTCGAGTCTGACCGCCGCTACTCAGCACACAAGGAACGTTGAAATGCCGAAGAACGAAAAGCGCATCAAGGTCACGCTGGCCTGCGAAGAGTGCAAGCGGCGCAACTACATCACGGTCAAGAACAAGATCAACGACCGTGAGCGCATCGAAATGAACAAGTACTGCAAGTGGGACCGCAAGCACACCGCCCACAAGGAAACGCGTTAATCGCCCTCCGGGCGTAACGTTTTCCACAGGCTCGGGGTCCAAAGGCTGATGACAGCCGATCTGGCTGAACGGGTCGCCGCCGCCAAGGCGGGGGACCGGACAGCCTTCGACGATCTGGTACGAGCAACCCACGCTGACGCGTACACGCTCGCGTACCGACTCGTCGGTAACGAAGAGGACGCAAGAGACGTGGTGCAAGAGGCCTACTTGAGGGCGTACAAGTCGCTCAAGAAGTTCCGAGAGGACGCGGCTTTTTCCACGTGGCTGTACCGGATTGTCGCCAACTGCGCATCCACCTCGCTGGGGAAGCGGGCCCGTCACCGGCACGAAGTGCTCGACGACGAGATCCTGATCGAAGAGACGAGGGTCGAGGCCGACCCCGTCGCCCGCAACGAAGCGCTCGCCGAGCGCGACCGCCTGACGGCCGCGCTCGAAGGTTTGCCCGACCAACTCCGCCAGGTGGTCGTGCTCCGCGATGTCTACGACCTTCCCCACGACGCCATAGCCGCTGAGCTGGGGATTTCCGAGGCGAACGCCAAAGTCCGGCTCCACCGAGCCCGCCGGAAGCTTCGCGAGACGCTGTACCCCCTGCGAGGAGAGGACCAGGCCCGTGCAGTCTGATGCCGTAACCACTTCCCCCATCTGCGACGAGCTCGCCTCCACCCTCGGCGACTACGCCGAAGGCGTGGAAACCGCCACCCCCGAGGTGCGCGCCCACGTCGAGACCTGCCTGCGCTGCCAGGCCGAGCTGGTCCAGTACCGCCGGCTGCTCAAGAGCCTTCACAGCCTGCGCACCGAGGTACTCGAGCCGGCTCCCGGTGCGCTGGCCGGCATCCTGGCCAACCTCGAGGCCGCCGGCGAACGCTCGGCGATCCGTTCGATCATGACGGGCAAGAAGGCCGCCTACGTCGGTGGCATCTCCCTTGCGACGGCTGCCGCCGGTGTGGCCGGCGCCGTCGTTCTGGCGGGCCGCGCCCGCCGTCGCGCCCTCGCCAGCTAGCGCCCGCGACCTCACGGTCCGCGGCTGACTAGGAACCGCCTGGTAAGGCGGTGCTATCCTCGTCCGCCGCAACCCCCACTAGGGCAGTGGCTCAATTGGTAGAGCACCGGTCTCCAAAACCGGCGGTTGGGGGTTCGAGTCCCTCCTGCCCTGCTCCGCCGTTTGGCATTTCCGTCCGAAGGACTTTGAGTTGAACCGAGAAGAGAAGCGCAGACTGCAGCGGCAGGGCCAGCTTGGTCCTGACGGCCAGCCGGTAGCCGCCGGTGCGGCCAATCGTGACGCGCAGACTCGTCGCGTCCGTCAGGCCGGCCAGCGGCAGGCCCGCGGGTCGGCGATCGGTAACACCCGCGAGTTCTACAAGGACACCGTCGGCGAGCTTCGCAAGGTCGCCTGGCCGACCCGCGCCGAAGTGCGCAACTACTCGATCGTCGTTCTGGCGACGCTCGTACTGCTCATCTCGCTCATCTTCGTGCTCGATTACGGCGCATCGAAGTCCATCCTCTTCCTCTTCCACACCTAAGCGTCGTGTCTGACTTCTTCGAAGAATCATCCGAACCCACTGAAGAGCCCGCCGTCGAGGAGGTGCTCGAAGAAACCATCTCGGCCGAGGTGGAGACCGACGAGCCCATCGACGTCGTGACGGCCGAGGAACTCCTCGACGAGGCCGCCGACGCGTCCGACGACGACGACGAGGACGACGACTACGAGCCGGTCCCGGTCATGTCGCCGTACGACCGTCCCGGCCAGTGGTTCGTCATCCACTCGTACTCCGGTTACGAGAAGAAGGTGAAGAGCAACCTCGAGAGCCGCATCGCCTCGATGAACATGGAAGAGACCATCTACGAGGTCGTCATTCCCGAAGAAGACGTCGTCGAGCTCAAGAACGGCCGCAAGGTCACCGTCACCAAGAAGATGTTCCCGGGCTACCTGCTCGTGCGTTGCGACCTCGACGACGACTCGTGGTTCGTGATCCGCAACACGCCTGGTGTCACCGGCTTCGTCGGTTCGGGCGCCAAGCCCACGCCGCTTCGCCGCAAGGACGTGGAGAACTTCCTGCAGGTTCCGGTCGAAGGCGACGCCGCCGAGCCCAAGAAGAGCCGTCCGAAGTCGGCCTACGAAAACGGCGAGTCCGTGCGTGTGAAGGAAGGCCCCTTCGCCGATTTCACCGGCACGATCGCAGAGATCAACGAGGACCAGCTCAAGCTCAAGGTGCTCGTCAACATTTTCGGCCGCGAGACGCCGGTCGAACTCGATTTCGCTCAGGTAGCGAAGCTCTAAAGAAGACAGGCAAGGCACATGGCACGCAAGAAGGTCACCGCAATCGTCAAGATCCAGCTCCCCGCTGGCGCAGCTACTGCAGCTCCGCCGGTCGGTACGGCGCTCGGTCCCCACGGTGTGGCGACGATGGACTTCGTCAAGCAGTACAACGCGCAGACCGAAAACCAGCGCGGGCAGATCATCCCCGTCGAGATCACGATCTACGAAGACCGCAGCTTCACCTTCGTTCTCAAGACTCCGCCGACACCGGCGCTGCTGCGTCAGGCCGCCGGTCTCGAGAAGGGCGCCCCGACCGCGGGTCGCGCTTCGGTGGGGAAGGTCAATCGTGCGCAGGTCGAGGAAATCGCCAAGCTCAAGATGCCCGACCTCAACGCCAACGACCTCGAAGCCGCCGTCATGCAGGTGGCCGGCACCGCCCGTTCCATGGGCATCGACGTCGACCTTTAATCCGTAACAACACCCACGACCCGGACCACCTCTCCGGGCGGGGCTAACCAGAGAGGGAGGCAGCAATGCCGCAACGAGGCAAGAAGTACGAAGACACGATGAAGGGCTACAGCCGCGACGAGCTCTACTCGCCGGCCGAAGCTGTTGCTCATGTGAAGAACGGCGCAAAGTCCAAGTTCGACGAGACCGTCGAGCTCGCGATGCGTCTCGGCGTCGACCCCCGCAAGGCTGACCAGATCGTTCGTGGCACCGTCACCCTTCCAGGTGGCACCGGCAAAGACGTCCGCGTCGCCGTGTTCGCCCAGGGTCCCGCCGCAGAAGAGGCCCGTCAGGCCGGTGCTGACGTCGTCGGTGCCGACGACCTGGTCGAGCGCGTTGTCGGCGGCTTCGTCGACTTCGACGTCGCCATCGCCACGCCCGACATGATGGGCCAGGTCGGTAAGGCCGCTCGTGTGCTCGGCCCCCGCAAGCTCATGCCGAACCCGAAGACCGGCACCGTCACCACCGACATCGGCAAGGTCGTCGGCGAGTTCAAGGGCGGCAAGGTGGAGTACCGCACCGACAAGGTCGGCAACATCCACGTCCCGATCGGCAAGGCGAGCTTCGCTCCGACCGAGCTGCTCAAGAACATGCGCGCCGTCCTCGACGAGGTCCAGCGCGCGAAGCCGGCTTCGGCCAAGGGCAAATACGTGCGCTCGGTCACCGTCTCCTCGACCATGGGCCCCGGCGTCCGCATCGACACCAACCGGACCCGCATCACCGACGAAGACCTCGTCTAGCCAAGACTTACTCTGCGCGAAAGGGTCGTGATTCGGCGGGTTCCCCGTCCGATCACGGCCCTTTCGTGATTTCTAACGCCGCACCCGACTGGGCGTCGCCGCGAATAAGCCGCTATCCTCTTCCGGCTTCACAAAACTGAATTTCTTCGCCGCAGACAGCTGGTGCGCATGCCTAAGGGTCCGAAAGGGCCGCCCGCCGAGGTGAACCTCCTGATTCCTAGGGCGTTCGCATCTGCTGCGGCGCCCTAGTGCTGTTTTTCAAGAACGAAAAAGGAGGTGCAACAGGTTGGATAACCCCCGTCCCGAAAAGGTCGCAGTCGTCGAAGAAGTGCGTGGTCACTTCGATGAAGCCGACGCTGCGATCCTCACCGAGTACCGCGGACTCACCGTGACCGAGATCTCGAATCTCCGTCGTGCGCTGCGTCCCGCCGGCGGTGAGTACAAGGTCTACAAGAACACCCTCGTGCGGTTCGCCGCTCGTGACCTGGGTCTCGACATCGAATCGATGCTCGAAGGCCCGACCGCTATCGCGTTCGTCAAGGGCGATGCCGTCACCGTGGCCAAGGCCCTGCGTGACTTCGCCAAGACCAATCCGAAGCTCGTGGTCAAGGGTGGTCTTCTGGGTGAGAAGGTCCTCGACGCGAAGGACACCGCGGCGCTGGCCGACGTGGCCCCGCGTGAGGTGCTTCTCGCCCGACTGGCTGGTGGCATCGCGGCGCCGATGGTGCAGTTCGCCGGCCTCCTCCAGGCCCTGCCTCGCAACTTTGCGTACGGCCTGAAGGCGCTCATCGATCAGGGCGGCGCTCCCGGCGCCCCCGCATCCGCTCCGGCGGAAGCTCCTGCTGAAGAGGCGGCCCCGGTCGTCGACGAAGCACCCGCCGAAGAGGCACCCGCCGAGGCCGCGGCCGAGGCAACTGAAGAGGCACCCGCAGAAGCGGCCGCCGAAACCACTGAAGAAGCGACCGCCGAAGCACCCGCTGAGGCCGCAACCGAGACTGAAGGAGATGCCGAGTAATGGCAACCAAGGAAGAAATCCTCGACGCAATTGCAAACATGAGCGTTCTTGAGCTGAGCGAACTGCTCAAGGAGTTCGAAGAGAAGTTCGGCGTGACCGCCGCGGCGCCCGTCGCCGTTGCTGCCGGTCCGGCCGCTGGTGGCGGTGGCGGCGACGCCGCTGCTGAGGAAGAGAAGGACGAGTTCGACGTCATTCTCGCCAGCGCCGGTGGCCAGAAGATCCAGGTCATCAAGGAAGTCCGTGCGATCACCTCGCTCGGTCTCAAGGAGGCCAAGGACCTCGTGGACAGCGCTCCCAAGCCCGTCCTCGAGAAGGTCAACAAGGAGCAGGCCGAGGCCGCCAAGGCGCAGCTCGAAGGCGCCGGCGCCACCGTCGAAATCAAGTAGTGACTGCGGCGTAAGCCGCTCCGTACGAACCGGTCGTCGTGCTGTGACATTTCTCACTGCACGGCGACCGGTTTGTCGCGTATGGTCGGAACCTCACCAACTCGGGGGAGGTTGGCAATGAAGACAGATCGCAAGACGGCCGGACTCGGCGCTCTTGGTGTCTTTCGCAAGTGCACCGACGCGGAGCTGAAATCGCTCAGCCACTTGTCGACGCAGATCACCGTTGGTCCCGGTCACGACCTGTGCAAGCAGGGCAGCGTCGGCATGGAGGCCTTTGTCGTGGTGACCGGCTCGGCTGACGTGTCGATCGACGGCAAAACCGTGGCCACTGTCGGCCCCGGCGAGTTCGTCGGCGAGATGGCGTTGCTCGATGGGGGACCACGGGTGGCAACCGTGACGGCGAACGAGACGATGTCGGTCCTCGTGCTCAATCGTGGGGAGTTCACCCGCGTGCTCGAGACGGCACCGCACATCGCCATCCGCATGCTCGAAGACCTGGGTCGGCGGCTGCGCGAGGCCGAGTCCGCCTAGGAAAAACGAAACTCACATCTGTGTAATTCAGGCCCAACTAAAGCTTGACCTAGGCGGGTAACTCCCTTACCCTCCTGCGAAAGCACGGCCCCCGATTGGGGGTTGCTCCTCGCGTGCGTCTGCGCGTATACTCGTTAGTTCCGTGCTCGCCTGTTCCGCCCGTCGTCATTTCCGCGCCTGTGACGACGCGCGTCGCGTCTTCTGAGGAGTAAGCCTTGACGGCTCGTCCTGAAACTCCCACCCGCTATTCGTTCGCGAACGTTGCTGACGTTCTGCCGCTGCCGGATCTCATTTCCGTCCAGCGCGACAGCTTCGCTCGGTTCATCAACGAGGGTCTCCAGCAGACCTTCCGCGACCTGAGCCCGATCGAAGACTTCACCGGTCAGCTGAGCCTCGAGCTCGAGTTCGACCCGAACGACATCGACCTGCGTCCGCCGCCCAAGTTCACGGTGGAGGAGTGCAAAGAGAAGGACATGACCTTCGCCGCGCCGATCTTCGTGCGCGCCCGGTTCATGAACGCCGTCACGGGTGAGATCAAGGAACAGACCGTCTTCATGGGTGACTTCCCGATGATGACGGACAAGGGCACCTTCATCATCAACGGCACCGAGCGCGTCGTGGTGTCGCAGCTCGTCCGTTCGCCCGGCGTCATCTTCCAGCCGGGCCGCGACGCCAAGACGATCGTGACCGGCACCATCCACCCCTACCGCGGTGAGTGGATCGAGTTCGACGTCGAGGCCAAGCCCGGCAAGGACATCACCGCCGGTACGCGCGTCGCTCGCAAGCGTCGCCTGTCGATCTTCGTGCTCATGCGGGCGCTCGGCTTCGAGGACGACGCGGTCATCGAGCGCTTCGTGCGCCACTTCGACTTCCTGGCGGGCCAGTGGGAGAAGGAGCGCGACGTCGCCCCGACCCGCGACGACGCCCTGCTCGAGATCTACAAGCGTGCCCGTCCGGGCGAGCCGCCCTCGGTCGAGTCGGCCCGCGCCTACTTCGAGAACGCGTTCTTCAACAACAAGCGCTACGACCTGACCCGCGTCGGTCGCTACAAGCTCGATCGCAAGCTGCGCAACGAGATCGACGTGATCTCCGAGATCCTCGGCGTCGAGCTCGACAAGCCCGAAGAGGGCCAGGGCGTTCTGTCTCCGGCCGAGATCATGGCGGCCGCCAGCTACATGCTGCACCTCGCCAACGGCGAGCCGGGCTACCGCCTCGACGACCAGGACCACTTCGCGAACCGTCGTGTCCGTTCGGTCGGTGAGCTCATCCAGAACCAGGTGCGCGTCGGCCTCAGCCGTATGGAGCGCGTCGTGCGTGAGCGCATGACGACCCAGGACGTCGAGGCCATCACGCCCCAGACCCTGATCAACATCCGCCCCGTCGTGGCGGCGATCAAGGAGTTCTTCGGTACCTCGCAGCTGTCCCAGTTCATGGACCAGGTCAACCCGCTGTCGGGTCTGGCCCACAAGCGTCGTCTTTCGGCCCTCGGCCCCGGTGGTCTCTCCCGTGAGCGCGCCGGCTTCGAAGTCCGAGACGTGCACAGCTCCCACTACGGCCGCATGTGCCCGATCGAGACCCCGGAAGGTCCGAACATCGGCCTGATCGGTGCCCTCGCCTCGTACGCCAAGGTCAACGACTACGGCTTCATCGAGACCCCGTACCGCATCGTCGAGAAGGGCCGCGTCACCGACACGATCCGCTACCTCGCTGCGGACGAGGAAGAAGAGCACGTCATCGCGCAGGCCAACACGGACCTCGACGACAAGGGCAACTTCCTCGAAGAGCGCGTGCTCGTGCGTCGTGGCCCGCAGGGCGCCGGCGTACGCGTCGGTGTGTCGAGCACTTCCTACGGCTCGACCTCCGAGATCGACTTCGTGCCGCCGGCGGAGGTCGACCTCATGGACGTCTCGCCGAAGCAGATCGTCTCGATCGCAACTGCGCTGATCCCCTTCATCGAGCACGACGACGCCAACCGGGCACTCATGGGCGCCAACATGCAGAAGCAGGCCGTCCCGCTCGTGCGTCCTGAGGCTCCGTACATCGGTACCGGTGTCGAGGCTCGCGCCGCGCAGGACGCCGGCGACGTGCTGATGGCCGAAGGCAAGGGCACGGTCTCTGAAGTCTCTGGCGATCACATCACCGTCGAATACAACGACGGTCAGAAGGATCACCTCGGCGTGGCCCTCGGTCGTCGCGTCTATCGCCTCAACAAGTTCCAGCGCTCCAACCAGAACACCGCGATCAACCAGCGTGTCCTGACCAACGAGGGTGCCAAGGTGGAGAAGGGCGACCTTCTCGCCGACGGTCCCTCGACCCACAACGGTGAGCTCGCGCTCGGCAAGAACCTGCTCGTCGCGTTCATGCCGTGGGAGGGCTACAACTACGAAGACGCGATCATCCTGAACCAGCGCCTGGTGAAGGACGACGTGCTGACCTCGATCCACATCGAGGAGCACGAGGTCGACGCCCGCGACACCAAGCTCGGTGCCGAGGAAATCACTCGTGACATCCCGAACCTCTCCGAGGAGATCCTGAAGGACCTCGACGAGCGCGGCATCATCCGCGTCGGCGCCGAGGTCGGCCCGGGCGACGTGCTCGTCGGCAAGGTCACCCCGAAGGGTGAGACCGAGCTGACCCCGGAAGAGCGTCTGCTCCGTGCGATCTTCGGTGAGAAGGCCCGCGAAGTGCGTGACACCTCGCTCAAGGTGCCCCACGGTGAGTCGGGCAAGGTCATCGACGTCCGGGTGTTCTCCCGTGACGACCAGCACGAGCTGCCCCCGGGCGTGAACATGATCGTGCGGATCTACGTTGCGCAGAAGCGCAAGATCTCCGAGGGCGACAAGCTCGCCGGACGCCACGGCAACAAGGGCGTCATCTCGAAGATCCTCCCCGAAGAGGACATGCCGTACATGGCCGACGGCACCGACGTCGACATCATCCTCAACCCCCTTGGCGTGCCGAGCCGCATGAACGTCGGCCAGGTCCTCGAGTCCGCGCTCGGTTACGCCGCTCGCTGGGGCTGGACGAATCCGAAGACGAAGGAAGTCGTCGGTAACCCCACGCGCTCGCCGCGCAAGACCCGGCCTCGTACCGAGCCGGCCGTGTGGGTTTCGACCCCCGCGTTCGACGGTGCGCACTGGGACGAGACGGATCACGCCGGTAACCACCCGACGATGCAGACGATCTTCGACAACCTCAACCCTGATGGCATCGACGACACCCGTCAGATGACCAACCAGGGCAAGGTCACGTTGTGGAACGGCCGCACGGGCGATCCCTACGACAGCCCGATTTCGGTCGGCTACGTGTACATCCTCAAGCTCGCGCACCTCGTCGACGACAAGATCCACGCTCGTTCGACGGGTCCGTACTCGATGATCACGCAGCAGCCCCTCGGTGGTAAGGCGCAGTTCGGTGGTCAGCGCTTCGGTGAGATGGAGGTCTGGGCCCTCGAGGCCTACGGCGCCGCTTACGCGCTGCAGGAACTTCTCACGATCAAGTCCGACGACGTCATCGGCCGCGTGCGCGTGTACGAGGCGATCGTCAAGGGCGAGAACATCCCCGACCCGGGCATCCCCGAGTCGTTCAAGGTTCTCATCAAGGAAATGCAGAGCCTCTGCATCAACGTCGACGTCATGTCCAAGCTCGGTGGCGAAATCGAGATGCGCGACATCGACGACGACTACCGCAGCGATCTCGACATCGACATCAGTCGGAACGAGCGGGGCTCAGACGAAGAAGACGCGCGTCGTGCGCGTGAAAGGGCTGGTTTCTAAATGCTCGACGTCAATCTCTTCGAATCTCTCAAGATCGGGCTTGCCCGGGCTGATGACATCCGTGAGTGGTCCAAGGGTGAGGTGAAGAAGCCCGAGACCATCAACTACCGCACGCTGCGTCCGGAGAAGGACGGACTCTTCTGCGAGAAGATCTTCGGTCCCACCAAGGACTGGGAGTGCTACTGCGGCAAGTACAAGCGGGTCCGTTTCAAGGGCATCACCTGCGAGCGTTGTGGCGTCGAAGTCACGCGCTCGAAGGTCCGTCGCGACCGCATGGGCCACATCGAGCTCGCCGCGCCCGTCGTGCACATCTGGTACCTGCGCGGCACGCGTTCGTGGCTTGCGTACTTGCTCATGGGCACCGAGGCTCGTGAAGAGCTCAAGGCCAAGCAACTCGAGAAGGTCATCTACTTCGCCGCCAACCTGGTCACCTGGGTCGACGAGGACCGTCGCCACACCGACGAGCCGACCCTCGAAGCCGAACTCCTCGAAGAGCTTCAGGAGATCGAGAAGCAGCGCGACCTCGACGTCGACCGCCGCTTCAAGACCCTGGAGTCCGAGCTCGCCGAGCTCGAGAAGGAAGGCGCCAAGGACAGCGAGCTCAAGGCCAAGCAGAAGGTGGCCGACAAGGACCTCGCCGGCATTCGCGAGCGCGCCGAGCTCGAGCTCGACCTCGTGAAGCGTGCGTGGGACGAGTTCCGCAGCCTGCACGCCCGCAAGATCATCGAAGACGAGATGTTGTGGCGTGAGCTCGCCGATCGTTACGGCGAGTACTTCGAAGGCGGCATGGGTGCCGAGGCCATCTCGTCGCTGATCGACCGCATCGACTTCGACGCCGAAGAGATCAAGCTGCGCGAGAACATCGACGCCTCCGACGGCCGCAAGCCGCTGTCGGTGCAGCGCAAGCAAAAGGCGATCAAGCGCCTCAAGATCGTCGCGGCGTTCAACCGTCGCAACGACCAGGGCAAGCGCGTCAACGACCCGCGCTCGATGATCCTCGAGGCCGTCCCGGTCATCCCGCCGGACCTGCGTCCGATGGTGCAGCTCGACGGTGGCCGCTTCGCGACCTCCGACCTCAACGACCTGTACCGCCGCGTGATCAACCGCAACAACCGACTCAAGCGACTGCTCGACCTCGGTGCGCCGGAGATCATCGTCAACAACGAGAAGCGCATGCTGCAGGAGGCCGTCGACGCGCTGTTCGACAACGGCCGCCGCGGCCGCCCGGTCACCGGTCCCGGTAACCGCCCGCTCAAGTCGCTCTCCGACATGCTCAAGGGCAAGCAGGGCCGCTTCCGTCAGAACCTTCTCGGTAAGCGCGTCGACTACTCCGGCCGTTCGGTCATCGTCGTCGGCCCGACCCTGAAGCTGCATCAGTGCGGTCTGCCCAAGCTCATGGCACTCGAGCTGTTCAAGCCGTTCGTCATGAAGCGTCTTGTCGACACCGAGCTTGCGCAGAACATCAAGTCGGCCAAGCGCATGGTCGAGCGTCGCAAGGCGCCGGTGTGGGACGTCCTCGCCGAGGTCATCAAGGAACACCCCGTGTTCCTGAACCGTGCCCCAACGCTGCACCGTCTCGGTATCCAGGCGTTCGAGCCCGTCCTCGTCGAAGGCAAGGCCATCCAGATCCACCCGCTCGTCTGCACGGCGTTCAACGCCGACTTCGACGGTGACCAGATGGCTGTCCACCTCCCGCTGTCCAGCGAGGCACAGGCCGAGGCGCGCATCCTCATGCTGTCGGCCAACAACGTTCTGTCCCCGGCGACGGGTCGTCCGATCACCGTCCCGACCCAGGACATGGTCTTCGGTTGCTACTACCTCACCCTCGTCGTGCCCGGCGCGGCGGGTGAAGGCAACGTCTACCGGAACTACTACGAGGTCGAGAAGGCGTTCGAGAACGGCGACGTGAACCTGCACGCGCAGATCACGTACCGCACGCAGAAGACCGACGGAAACGGCGAGACCGTCAACGACGACCTCGTGACGACGCCGGGCCGTCTGTTCTTCAACTCGGCACTGCCCGAGGGCTTCCCGTACGTCAACGACGTCATCGGTAAGTCGAACACGTCGATTGGCTCCATCGTCGAGACCCTCGCGTTCAACTATCCGAAGTCTGTGGTGGCCGAGTCGCTCGACCGCATCAAGACCAACGGCTTCCGTTACGGCGCCCAGTCGGGCCTCACCATCTCGATCGACGACGTCAAGACGCCGCCCACCAAGGCAGCGATCCTCGACCGTTACGAGAAGGAAGCGGAGAAGACCGAGACGCAGTTCAAGCGCGGCATCATCACCGACGACGAGCGTCGCCAGAAGGACGTCGAAACGTGGACGGCGGCGAACTCGGAGATCAAGCGGGCCATGGAGGCGACCCTCGCCGCCAACCCGTTCAACTCCATCAACATGATGGTGGACTCGGGCGCTCGCGGTAACCCGCAGCAGATCGCCCAGATCGCCGGCATGAAGGGCCTCGTGTCGAACCCGCGAGGCGAGATGATCCCTCGTCCGATCAAGTCTTCGTTCCGTGAAGGCCTGTCGGTTCTCGAGTACTTCATTTCGACCCACGGCACCCGCAAGGGCCTCGCCGACACCGCTCTTCGTACCGCGGACTCGGGTTACCTGACCCGTCGTCTCGTCGACGTCGCGCAGGAGCTCATCATCCGTGAGCCCGACTGCGGCACGACGCGTGGCATCTGGATCGAGGACGTCACGAAGGACTCGGCCGGCAAGCAGACCCACCTCAGCACGCGCCTCTACGGCCGTGTGCTCGCCGAGCCCGCCGGTGGCATCGACGCCGGTGTCGAGCTCACCGAAGAGCTCGTCGCGCAGCTGCGTGACGACCCCGAGGTCGATCGCGTTCGCACCCGTTCGGTGCTGACGTGTGACGCCGAGCAGGGCGTGTGTGGTCTTTGCTACGGCCGCTCGCTCGCAACGGGTCGTCCGATCGAGCTCGGTGAAGCGGTCGGTGTCATCGCCGCCCAGTCCATCGGTGAGCCCGGTACCCAGCTGACGATGCGTACCTTCCACCAGGGTGGTATCGCCTCCGACGGCGGCGACATCACCGCCGGTCTGCCCCGTGTCGTCGAGCTGTTCGAGGCTCGCGTGCCCAAGGGCGCGGCGATCCTGTCCAAGCTCAGCGGTGTCGTTCGCATCACCGAGGAAGAACACGGTCGGACCATCACCGTCGTCGCCGATGACGGCACGGAAGAAGCGCACACCGTTTCGTCCCGCGCTCACCTCGAGGTGCGCGACGGCCAGGAAGTCACGGCCGGCGACGCGCTGCTCGAAGGTCCGAAGGACCCGAAGCTGCTCCTCGAGATCAAGGGCATCCGCTACACCCAGCAGTACCTCGTCGACGAGGTCCAGAAGGTGTACCGGGCCCAGGGTGTGTCGATCCACGACAAGCACATCGAACTCATCGTTCGCCAGATGCTGAAGCGTGTGTCGGTCGCCGAGCCGGGCGATTCGCACTTCCTGCCGGGTGAACGCGTCGAGGCCCGTACCTACGGCCTCGTCAACCGCGACCTCGTCGAGAACGGCAAGCGTCCCGCCGAGGGCCGCCCCGAGCTGATGGGTATCACCAAGGCCTCGCTGGCCACCGAGTCGTGGCTGTCCGCCGCCTCGTTCCAGGAGACCACTCGTGTTCTCACAGAAGCGGCGATCGAGGGCAAGAGCGACAAGCTCCTCGGTCTCAAGGAGAACATCATCATCGGCAAGCTCATCCCCGCCGGTACCGGTCTGCCCGTGTACCGCGAGGTGGGCATCGACGCCCCCGACGCCGAGCCCATGCTCGGTTGGTCGTCGGACTTCGGTGACGATGC
>JBEHXL010000028.1:0-25804 GCA_048498715.1 Actinomycetota bacterium
CCCGCCAACCCCGATCGAATTCGCGGGCACGTCGAACACACGATGGTGGGCCGCACGGCGGGCGGCGCTTCGATCATGGTGATCGGCCATCCGCACGCCGAGTCGATGGCGGTACTGACCGAAACGCAGCCCGGCGTGTTCGAAGCCGACGGCGCGCCTCAGGCGTTTCCGATGAAGGTCGAGCTGAGCGTGCCCGAGCCGGGCCGCATTCTCCACACGTGGTGGTACGGCCGCCCCGGCGGCGAAGCCGAACCGCGCGACGCAACCGACGCGCGGCGCGTCGGCTAACTCGTCGCCGGCGTCAACGCGTCGGCCCGGACGCGCTGGCTGTGAATCAGACCCACGTTCGACGTGAGCAGTAGCGAGACCACACTCGCGATCAACAACGGCGGCAGCAGGTGCATGCCCGCCATCTCCGTGACGACGAGCACGGTGCCGAGTGGTGTCTTGGTGACGCCGACGTTGCAGGCCACCATGAGGCAGGCGACCAACACGGTTTCGTTCGAGTGCGGGAACACGATGTGGCCGGCGAGGCCGAGACACGCGCCCATGAAGAACAGCGGGATGATGAAGCCGCCCTTCCAACCGCTGGCGAGCGTGACGCTCGAGGCGAGGAGCTTCGCCGCTGCGGCGAGGAGCAACGTGCGAAGCGCGAGCTGCGTTGTCGTGACGTGGTCGAGCTGCGCCTCGCCGAAGGTGAGCGCGTAGGGCGACAGCCAGGCGAGTAGCGCGAGTGCGCCGCCGCCGAGCGCGGGTCGCGCCGATGCGGGTATCCGGTGCAGTACCCACCGCAGCGCCTGGTTGAGGTAGGTGAAGCTGGTGGCGACGCCGGCGCCGACGACGCCACACCCGACCGCCCAGAGGAGGTCGCCGCCGTGCATGGGCCCGGGGTTGCGGAACTCCCACACCGGCTCGAGCCCGACACCGGTGATCACGACGTACACGGCGTAGCCCGACAGTGCGCCGAGCACCGCGGGCATCAGCGCCTCGTAGTACTCAAGGCCGCGGCGGTGCAGGATCTCCAGCGCGAACACCGCGGCCCCAAGCGGCGCGCCGAACAGCACCGTGAAGCCGGCCGCCATGCCGGTGATCGTGACGATGCGCAGGGCCCGAGCGTCGAGGCCGAAGCGGTTCGCCAGATACGAACCGACAGTGCCCGTCGTCTGCACGAGCGGTGCTTCGGGCCCGAGGCCACCGCCCGCAGCGACGCACAACAACGAAATTGGGATCAGCGACGGGAGACGACGCAAGTCCTCGGCGCCGCCCGAGACGTGGATGTTGTCGACGAGGAGTTCGACGTCACCCGGGTTGCCCATCGCACGGGTCAACACGGCGACGGCAATACCGACTCCAACGAGGATGACGGCGTGGGGGAGTAGGTCCCAGTGCGTCGGCCACAGAGCCCGCTGAACGACGTGCAGCAACCCGATGTAGACGGCACCGATGACGCCGCCGAAGAGTCCCGCGGCGATGACGATGCCGAACAGCCGCGGCGAATTCTGGTCGCTGGACACTCACGAATTTTAGTCGTAACACGATATGATTGACGAAGCGAGGGGGTCGCGTATGCAAGGTCGTATTCCTCCGAGACGGGTGCTGCTGCTCTCGGTTGTCGCGACCGCACTCGGCCTGCTCGGCGGCGGCGCCGCATGGGTTTTGCTGCACCTCATCGGGCTGCTCACGAACCTCGCACTGTTCCACCGCTTCGGCTGGGACGTGCCGAGCTTCCGTCACCTGCATCGCAGTCCGTGGATCGTCGTTGCGGCGGTCGTCAGTGGATTTCTGATTGCGCTGCTCGCGCGGTGGTCGCCCGAGATCCGCGGTCACGGCATCCCCGAGGCAATGGAGGCGGTGTTGACCAAGCAGAGCCGCATCCGGCCGCGGACCGCGCTGGCCAAACCGCTGTCGGCCGCAATTGCGATCGGTGCCGGGGGACCGTTCGGAGCCGAAGGCCCCATCATCGTCACCGGCGGCGCGCTCGGCTCCTTGCTCGGCCAGGTGCTGCCGGTCTCGCCGTCCGAACGGAAGATCCTTCTGGCGTGCGGCGCCGCCGCGGGCATGGCGGCGACGTTCGCCACTCCACTCGCCGCCGTCGTGCTGGTCATCGAGCTGTTGCTCTTCGAGTTTTCCGCACGCGCCTTCGTGCCGCTCGTGGTGTCGACGGCGTTGGCCGGTGGCGTGCACTCGGCGCTGTTCGGAACCGGACCGCTCTTCGCCGTTCCGACCCACGACTTCCATGGTCTGTCGAAGTTGCCGTACTTCGCCGTGCTCGGCGCCGCGTGCGGCTTGCTCGCCGTCGTGATCACGCGAGGACTCTTCGCCATCGAGGCCGCCTACCGGCGCCTGCCGATCGGATCGTTCTGGCACCCCGTCATCGGAGCCCTCGGGTTCTCGATCGTCGGCTTGTTCGAACCGCGCGCGCTCGGTGTCGGCTACGACGCGATCGGCGACGTGCTCGTCGGGCGCATCGCCGTCGGCGCCCTTGCGGGACTCGCCATCGCGAAGTTGCTCGCCTGGTGGCTCGCGCTGGCGTCAGGCACATCCGGGGGCACCCTTGCGCCGTTGCTGTTGATCAGCGGCGCGTTCGGCAGTCTGTTCGGCAGCGGCGTGCAGCATCTGGTGCCGAGCGCGCACGTCTCACCGGGCGCGTTCGCCCTCGTGGCGATGGCGGCGACGTTCGGCGCGTCGATCGGAGCGACCTTCGCGTCCATCGTGTTCCTCTTCGAGCTCACGCGCGACTACGAGATCATCCTGCCGCTCATGCTCGCGAGCGTCGTCGCGCAGGCGATAGCCGGAGCGCTCCTCAAGGACAACCTGATGACGGAGAAGCTGACGCGCCGTGGGGTCCGGGTGGAGTCGGACTACGCAGTCGACGTTCTCGCCAGCACACGCGTGCGCGACGTGATGTCGACGCACGTGAAGACGCTCGACGCGACGGCCACGGTTGCCGATGCCCGCCGCCGTCTCGATCACGACGGGCACAACGCGTTTCCGATCGTCGACGCCGAGGCGCACTGCCTCGCCATCGTGGCGCGCACCGACGTGCTCGACAGCAAGGAACCGGACCACGCGCCCGCACTCGAGTGTGCGAGCACGCACGTCGTCAGCGTCGCACCGTCGGACAGCCTCGTGGCTGCGCTCGGGCTGCTGCTGTCGGAAGGCATCGGCCACTTACCCGTCGTCGAGGACGGGCGTCTCGTGGGCATGTGCACCCGCACGGACATCCTGCGTGCCCGTCAACGGCGTTTCGACGAAGAAGCCCGGCAGCCGGGCTGGCGTCGTCGACATTCACGCACTGGACACACACCTACGGGAGGCCTCGTGCATCACTACCTCATCGTTGCCAATCAAACCCTGGGCGGCACAGAACTCACGGACGCCATCGCCGACCGGGTAGCGGCTGGCCCGGCGCGGTTTCACGTCGTGGTTCCAGCCACGCCCTCACGCGATTTGTTCAGCAACGTGATGAACGCGCTCGAAGGCGCGCCGCCTGCCGAGGACGAGGCGAAGATCGTCGACGACGCCCAGGCGCGCCTCGATGCCACGCTCGCGACGATTCGCGCCACCGGCGCACGGGCCGACGGCGAGCTCGGTGACCCGGATCCGCTTGCCGCGATCGACCACGTCCTCGAGACCCATCACTTCGACGAGATCATCGTGTCGACCTTGCCCCACGCCGTGTCGCACTGGCTTCGTGTCGACCTGCCGACAAAGGTGGCGCACCGGTTCGACCTACCGACCACGCATGTCGTGACTCACGCCGCGTCCTGACTCTTGGCGGGACCTCCGGCCCTATGGCGGCGAACGCGAAGGGCGCAGGCTTGGGTCATGAGCGCCGTCGACGAATCGGGTGATGCTGCCCTCTTGCAGGCCATGCGCAACATGACCGAGTTTCACCGCGAGCACGAGAAGTACTACTCCGTCGCTCCGCGGGAGCAGGCTGTGCAACTGCAGCGGCACTCGCGAACGCTGCATGCACTCGCGGATCGATGGACCACTGCGATCACCGATACCCGCGTCGCTCTCAGCCCTTATGAAGGTGCGAGCGACCTCAACGCCGATGCTGCGCTGCAGCTCGACGGGGTGCTGTTCATGGAGGGCGAGGGGGAGCCGGTCGAGATCACCAAACTCAAGCGCGACCTCACCGAGTTGGGCGCGGATTCCGTGGCGGCCGGCGACTGGCTCGCGAACGCCATGGCGTCGTCGTGGCTCATCGCCGAGAACCTGCTCGACATCGACGGCCTGGCCGACCTGCTGGGCGAGCGCCACCGCATCATCGTCAACAACTGGGAGGGTGCCGGCATCGCCACCTTGGCGGGCCGGATGCTCGGCCGCGCCGCCGCCGTACTCGATCGAGTCGACTTCACGCCTAAGGGGCTACGCGCCGATTTCTCCGGGCGGCACGTCAGCGGGCAGCGCGTGCGATCGGCGGCGGAAATGGTGGACTACGCCGCGGACCTGCTGAGTGACTTCGCCCGGTTGGTGCACGACAATGAGCGCCGCTGGCGCATCGTGCACACCCGCGTCGACATGCTGCTACGAGTGCAGGACGACCCATCCGTTTTGCAGCGCCGCTGAGTGCCGCTTACCATGGGCGGCCCACCGCGGGGTGGAGCAGTCTGGTAGCTCGTCGGGCTCATAACCCGAAGGTCGCAGGTTCAAATCCTGCCCCCGCCACCAACTTGTGAGTGAAGGCCCAGGTCAGAGACCTGGGCCTTGCTCGTTTTCGGGGTGTTCTACCGGGTTTTGGTGGTGTTCTGCCGGGTGTTCAACCGGCCTTTCTGATCTGGGGGTTTTCGGTGACGGGTGGGGTGAGGAGTGTTTCGATGACGCGGGCGGCGTTGGTGTGCATGGGCGGGTAGGTGTGCTGGTAGGTCTGGACGGTGAAGGTGAACTCGCTGTGGCCGAGGCGTTCGCACGCGACCTTGGAGTCGATGCCGTGGGCGATGAGCAGGCTTCCGTGGGTGTGGCGCAGACCGTGGAACGGGATGACCCGCACCGGTGCTCGCCGCACGATCCGGTCGAAGGTCTGGCTGATCGAGTGCGGGTGCACCGGGCCCCCCGAAGGGGCGGTGAACATCCATCCCGGGTCTTCGATGCCCACAGCGGTGAACTCGGCGGCTTGCATGGCCCGCCATCCGGCGAGCACCCGAAGCGTGGTGGGGTCAAGCTCGACGCAGCGGCGGGAGTGGTCGGTCTTGCCCCGGGATTCGTGGAGCTGGTAGCCGACCGCGACCAGGCCGCGGTTGATCGACAGGCGGGCGTGGTCGGTGTCGAGGTCGGACCATTTCAGGCCGAGCAGTTCGCTGCGGCGCAGCCCCGTGTTGGCTGACAGCCAAAGGGCTGGGAACAGCCGGTGACCTGCCGCGGCACGCAGGAAGGCGTGGAGCTCGGTCGGGGTCCAGGCCGTGCGCTCGACCTGTGGGATGGCACGCTGCTTGGGCGCTGATGCGGCGAGGGCGACGTTGCGCGACACCAGTCCTCGCCGCAGTGCGTAATCGAGGGCACCGCGGATGATCAGGTGAACTTCGTAGACGGTCTTGGGAGCGAGGGGCCTGGTCCCGTCGGTGGGATGCAGCATCGACTCATACAGCCGGTTGAGGTCTTCGGGCCGCAACCGGCGTAGCCGCCGACGTCCGAGGGCCGGCAGGATGTGACACCGGGTCTTCTGGACGTAGCTGCGATGGGTGCTGACCCGCAGCTCGAGCCGCTTGGCCGGTAGCCACTGGTGGGTGAGGTAGGCGCCGAAGGTGAGCGAGCGCACCTCGTCGTTGCGGCCGTCTCGCTCTGCCGCGAGCCGGTCGACGAGTGCTTCGGCTTCGGCGCGGTCGGTGCCGGCGGGGTGCCAGCTGCGGCGTTCCTTGCCGGTGACGGGATCGAGTCCTTCGTAGATGACCGCGTAGTAGCGGTCCCGCTTGCGGGCGACGTGTCCCTTCATGACAGGTGCTCCTTCGCTCTTCCGGATCCGGACGGTCCGGAACCCGGTAGAACGATCGTTAGAACCGGTGTCGCCCGTTGTCGAGCAGGACGGCGGATCTTGGGAATCCGCAGGTCAACGTGATGTCGTGTTCGTCCAGCGACCCGGTGGAACGCGTGGCATGCCGCCGCGCCGTCCAGGCCCGGCACGCGTTGTTCTCGATCGTCGTGCCCACGACCCTCGAGGACGCCTAGTCGACAGTTGCCACTATACCCCATGGGGGTATAGTGGTGGCGTGCTGGAGATGCGACGAAGGATGAGGTGGCGACCACTCAGCACCCCACCGCGTCTTGGTTCATCCCGATACGGTGCATCGGGATGATCCGGCGCCGGTTCCGCTTCGCTTTGATCACGGTCTTGATCTTGATGGTCGCGGGTGGGCTGTTGTTGATGCACGGCCTGGACACCCACGGCAGCCAGATGCACACAGCAGCCGTCAGCGAGATGGGCGCACTCGATGGCCATGGTGGCCATGGGGTGGACCACCACGATCGCGACGAATCCCACTGCGAAGGTTGCATGGCCGGAGCGGTGGCGGCATGCGTTGCTGTCATGACGGCGTTCGTGTCGTGGTCGCTGATCCGTTACGGCCTTGCTGCCCGCAGGTCCACGCTGTCGCTGCTTGCGGTGCTCGACCGCTTCCGACGCGCGGTCGACGTGTTCAGACCGCCTGATCCTGCATGGATCCGACTGTCGGTCATGCGCTGTTGATGGCGCCGTTCCTCCACCTGTTCTGACGACGCGCGTCCTGGCGCGTCGCCTCATCCGATTCTGTTTGGAAGGAGCGCGTCATGCGCCGATCATTTGTTGTTGTGCTGTCCGTGTTTGCCCTCACCCTCGTCTCAGCTTGTGGAGACGGAGAGGAAGCCACGTCTTCGAACCCTGCGACCACCGCCCCCGGTGGAGCGGGACATGACGACCACGGCGAGTCGAGTCCCGTTGTCGAGGGTGCTCGACGTATCGATGTGAACGCGACGTCGTTCTCATTTGGCCCCGACGAGATCGAGGTCATCGCAGGCGAGGACGTGGCCATCGTGTTGAGTTCGGAGGACATCCTCCACGACTTCACGGTCGATGGTCTCGATGTGCACGTCGCGGCTGATCGAGGCGAGACCGCCGAGGGCGGCCTGCGGGCCGACGAGCCGGGGGAGTACACCTACTACTGCACCATCGCCGGGCACCGTGAAGCCGGGATGGAAGGCACCCTCATCGTGGAGGATTCATGAACGCCACCGACAGCACGCACGACGGGCACGGCCACACGGAACACGACCACCAAGCCCGCCAGGATCACGATGGGAGCCAGGACGGCGAAGGTCATGGCGCCCATGGTGGCCATGCGCATGGTGGCAAGCACGCGGGGCACCACACCGAGCAGTTCCGGCGGCGGTTCTGGTGGAGTCTGCTGCTGACGGTTCCGGTGGTCGCCACCAGTCACATGGTCATGGACTGGTTCGGCTACGAGTTGGACTTCTCTGGCATCGAGTGGATCGGCCCGGTGCTGGGGTCGGTGATCTTCTTCTGGGCCGGGTGGCCGTTCCTCGAGGGTGGCTGGCGTGAGATCAAGGACCGCCAGCCCGGGATGATGCTGTTGATCTCGATGGCGATCACCGTGGCGTTCGTGGCGTCGATGGCGACGTCGCTGGACGCGTTCGACCTGGACTTCTGGTGGGAGCTGGCCGCGCTGGTCACCATCATGTTGTTGGGTCACTGGCAGGAGATGAAGGCCCTGGGTCAAGCTCAGGACGCGGTGGCCGCGCTGGCCGAACTGTTGCCTGATGAGGCCGAGCGCGTCCTCGGCGACGGATCGGTGGAACCGGTGGCCATCGACTCGCTCCAGGCCGGTGATGTGGTGTTGGTCCGATCCGGTGCCCGGGTGCCCGCCGACGGCGAGATCATCGACGGCTCGGCGGAGCTGGACGAGTCGATGATCACCGGTGAGTCCAAGCCGGTGACCAAGGAGGTCGGTGACCGGGTGGTTGCTGGCACGGTGTCGACCGACTCTGCCATTCGGGTCCGAATCGACGCCGTCGGCGAGGCGACCACGCTCGCGGGGATCCAGCGGCTCGTGGCCGAGGCGCAGGAGTCTCAGTCACGCACCCAGGTGCTCGCCGACCGGGCCGCCGCGCTGTTGTTCTACGTCGCAACCGGTGCTGCGGTGATCACCGCGGTGGTGTGGTCGCTGCTCGGCGACGGCGATGAGGCCGTGACCCGGGTGGTGACGGTGCTGGTCATCTCCTGTCCGCACGCGCTGGGTCTGGCGATTCCGCTGACCACGTCGATCTCCTCGGCTCTGGCGGCCCGCAACGGGATCTTGGTCAAGGACCGCCTCGCCCTGGAACAGAGCCGCACGGTCGATGCATTCCTGTTCGACAAGACCGGAACCCTCACCAAGGGAGCCCACACCGTCGTCGGCGCAGCCGGGGCCGGGATCACCGACGACGAGGTGCTGCGCCTCGCGGCCGCGGTGGAATCCGACAGCGAGCACCCGTTGGCCAGGGCCATCGTGGCGGCCGCGACAGAACGCGGAGACTTCCCGAAGGCGACCGGGTTCCGGTCGGTCACCGGTCGCGGTGTCGAAGCAACCATCGACGGTGAGACCTACTCGGTCGGTGGACCGAACATGGTGCGCGAGAAGTCGCTCACCGAACCCGCCGAGCTCACCGAGTGGTCCCGAGGTTGGAAGGAGCGCGGTTCGTCGGTCCTGTATCTGGCTCGGGGCGACGCGATTCTTGGTGGCATCGCCGTCGAGGACGAGGTCCGTCCGGAGGCCCGCGCCGCGGTCGAAGCGATCCAAGCGTTGGGACGCCAGGTGGTGCTCATCACCGGAGACGCCCGACAGGTGGCCGACGCGGTCGGCCGCGACCTCGGAGTAGACGAGGTGATGGCCGAGGTCCTTCCCGAGGACAAGGACGCCAAGGTCACCGAGCTGCAGGGTCGTGGTCTCAAGGTGGCGATGGTCGGCGACGGCGTCAACGACGCCCCCGCTCTCGCCCGTGCCGACGTCGGCATCGCGATCGGCGCCGGCACCGATGTCGCCATCGAGTCGGCCGGTCTGATCCTCGCCAGCTCCGATCCGCGTGCGGTGGTCGGCATCATCCGGCTGTCCAAGGCCGCGTACCGCAAGAGCCTCCAGAACCTGTGGTGGGCCGCCGGCTACAACATCCTGGCCATCCCCATCGCCGCCGGAGCGCTCCAATGGGCAGGCATCACCATGCCCCCGGCACTGGCCGCCATCTTGATGAGCATCTCCACCATCGTCGTAGCCGCCAACGCGCAACTCCTGCGCCGCATCGAACTACGACCCGAGGCGATGGCCACCGACGTCTACGAAACGACCACAAAAGAAGAGCCACAGATGGAAGGAACCAACCGGTGAGCCGCCACGGCAATCACCCGACGGTTTCGGATCGAGGGCTGCTCGTGGCCTTGGCGATCTGCTGCGCTGGCCCGATGGTGCTGATCGTGGTCCTGACCTCGGTGGCGGGCGTCGCCCTGGGGCCAGCCGCAGCGGTATCGCTCGGGCTCGTTGCCGCGGGCGTGTGCGTCGCCGTCATGGTCCAACGCCACCGAGGACACCCAGAGCACCGGACACCGGATGGCGCCGGCTCCCAGACCTCGCACCGCCACGATCACCCCGGAGGATAGGGCTCGAACCCGTGCATCTCCTGCTGGTCGCGGATGTAGGCGATGATCATGTCGATCTCGTCATCATCAAGCCCGGCCACTGGTGCCATGTCGCCGAACTGCCAGTGATGCGCAGGTGAGCCCTGGGTGATCGCGGCCCGGAACGACGCATCGGGATGGTGGTCTGGCGCATAGACCTGTGAAAGGTGCGACGGCCCCTGGTCGGTACCTCGCAGGTCACTGCCATGGCATGAGGCACACGCCTGCTCGTAAAGCACCGCGCCTTCGGTGGCCGTGGCTGCCTCGGGGTCATCTTCTCCGTTCGAGCATGACACCATTGCGACCATGGCCACGGCAGCCACGACAACGGCCCGGGTCCGGCTCTTGCGGCTGGAGGTCGGATTTGGCTCCACGTCGAGACCGTATCGTCGTCACGGGGATACGACCTTGGGCGCGGTCTCTTCGCGGTAGCACGGGTGGCATGTCCCAGCCCAACGCCGTACCGACCGCCTTGCAACGGGCCGTTCGCTACTTCTTGGCCATGCGGGTGCCATTGAGGATGACGACGAGCTCGGAGAGCTCGTGGGCGAGAACCGCAGTGGTCAGTCCGATGATCCCCAACAGCGCGGCGGGTACCAGCGCAGCGAGGATTATCAGGGAAAGGGCCACGTTCTGGGTGACGACGCGACGGGTTCGCCGTCCGATGGTGATGGCGGTGACGAGCCGGGTGAGGTCGTCGGCCATGAGGGCGACATCCGCGGTTTCGAGGGCGATGTCGCTACCGGCAGTGCCCATGGCGATCCCGACGCTGGCCGCGGCGAGGGGTGGGGCGTCGTTGATGCCGTCGCCGACCATGGCGACGTGGTGGTGCTCATCGACGAGCTGGCGGATGCGGGCGGCCTTGCCCTCGGGCTTGAGGCCGGCGTCGACGTCGTCGATGCCGGCTCGGGTGGCGATGGCTCGGGCGGTGCGGGGGTTGTCGCCGGTGAGCATGGTGATGTGGTGGACGCCGAGCGCTCGGAGGCGTTCGATGGTGTCGGCGGCTTGGGGGCGGATGGTGTCGGCGACGGCGAGCACGGCGAGCGGTCCGGTCGGGTCGGCCATCACGACGGTGGTGTTGCCGGCGGACTCCAATCCTTCGATCACGTCGGTGACGGCGGGGTCGAGTGTGTGGCCCTGGCTGGTGGTGTAGCCGGGGCTGGCGATGGTGAGGTCGGTGCCGTCGACGCGGGCGTGGATGCCGCCGCCGACCGCGGCGTGGAACGTGTCGGGTTCGCCGATGGTGAGGTCTCGGGCGTCGGCAGCACGCACGATGGCTCGGGCGATGGGGTGTTCGGAGCGGCGCTCCGCGGCGGCGGCGAGCCCGAGGAGCTGGTCGGGGTTGCGGCCGTCGAGCGGGTGGATCTCGGTGAGCTCGGGTCGGCCGTGGGTGAGGGTGCCGGTCTTGTCCAGGGCGATAGCGCGGAGCCGGCCGAGCTCCTCGAGGTAGATGCCGCCCTTGATGAGCACGCCGTCGCGGCTGGCGCGTCCCATGGCGGCGACGTAGGTGACTGGAATCGAGATCACCAGCGCACAGGGCGCGGCGGCGACGAGCACGGTCGCGGCGCGCAGCGCCCATTCGGACCAGTCGCCGCTCACCCCGACACCGATGAGGAGGACGGCGGCGCCGAGGGCGAGCACCGCGGGGGAGTAGATGCGGGCGAAGCGTTCCATGAACTGCTGGCCCCGGCCCTTTTGTTCCTGGGCTTCGCTGACCAGGTCGACGACTCGGGCCAGGGTGTTGGTGGCGGCGGTGGCGGTCGCTTCGGCGACGAGGGCTCCGTGACCGTTGGTGGTGCCGGCGATGACCGGGTCCCCTCGGGTCTTGTCGATGGGGATCGACTCGCCGGTGACAGCGGACTCGTCGATCGCGGAGGTGCCGTCGAGGACACGACCGTCGGTGGCGACGTTCTGGCCGGGGCGGATCACGAACCGGTCGCCGACGACGACGGCCTCGATGTCGACATCGCGTTCGGTGCCATCGGGTGCAACGACGGTGACAGTTCGGGGGGCGAGGTCCAACAGCTTGCGGATGGCGTCGCGGGTGCGATCCTCGGTGAACTCCTCGAGGGCCTCGCTGATCGAATACAAGAACGCCAGCGCGGCCGCCTCTGACCAGGCGCCGAGCGCCCCGGCGATCACCGCGGCGACGGTCATCAACAGCTCGATACCGATCTCGCGCTCGGTCACGAGTTCCTCGATCGCCTCCGCGGCGAAGAACCGGGCGCCGACTACTGCCGCCCCCACGAACAGGAATGTGGACGCCACACCTGGCGCGCCCAGCGGCCCGGCCAGGTAGCCCGCCCCGATGAGCAGACCGCTGGTCGCGGACCACCGCACCTCCCGTGACGCCACCAGCGCCGGGAGCAGGCGGTCCGGGCTGTGGTCCTGGTCGGTGCCGGGGGTGGTCGGGGCGCTCATCGAGGCATCCGGTGGTTGCGGCACAGCGCCACGTTCTCGCCGATCTGGCCGAGGAGGACCTCGGCTTGGCGCAGGAGATCAACGACCGCCGGGCTGGCCAACCGGTAGTGCACCGCCCGCCCCTCCGGCCGGTCGATCACTAGGCCGCACTCCTTGAGGCACGCCAGGTGGCCCGACACGTTCGACTGGGACCCGCCCACCGCAGCGACGAGGTCGACTACGCGTCGCTCCCCGGCCAGCAGCTCGGTGAGGATCGCCAGGCGGGTGGGATCGCCGAACCCTCGGAACATCTGGGCGGCGACATCGATGTCGTCGCGCTCATCAACACTGACCGCATCGCTTTGCATCGGCATAGACCGATGATACCGCCTTCAGCCGATGAGACAAGTCGGTCCCCCTGCTCATCTCTTCACGCTCATGTGGTTCGGGTCCTTCGCCGCCGGCTACCGCCTCGGCTTCCCCTTTGACCGCATCGCTCGGAGGCGTTCGTCGCAGCGGGCAACAACTTCGAACTCGCCATCGCCGTTGCCATCGCCGTGTTCGGCGTCACCAGCGGCCAAGCCCTCGTCGGGCGCCATCGGCCCACTCGTCGAAGTCCCGGTGCTGGTCGGTCTCGCCTACGTCTCGCTGTGGGCCAACCGGTGCCTGCTCGCAACGCCGTGGCGACCAGGCTCCGTGTGGCTCATTCCGAGCGGGTCACCCGCACCATGACGACGATGGCCCGCAACTCCCTCATCGCACTGGCTATCGCCCACCGCGTTCCCCGACCAGCCGCTCATCGCCGTGGCGCTCGTCGTCGGACCACTCCTGGAGCTGCCCGTCCTCTCCGGTGCTTCATACTTCCTCACGCGCCGTCGGCCGGACTTGGCCAGCACCGCACCCGAGGACCGGAGCGTGAGCCTTCGAGGGTCAGGTGGGTCCGATGAGGTGACAGATCCGGTCGGGGTCGCAGCCGGCGGGGTCGAGGAGGGATGCGCGCTCGACGATCTTGGCGAGGTCGACCTTCAGGGCACGGAGCTCTGCGATCTTGTGGTCGATCTCCAGGGATCGGCGTTCGAGCAGGTCGACGACGTGGCCGCACGGCGGGTGACCGTCGTCTCGCAGGGCGATGACACTCCGGATCTCGCCGAGCGTGAGCCCCAACGCCTTCGACGACGTGATGAAGGTGAGCCGTTCCAAGACGTTGGTGTTGTACAGGCGGTAGCCGGATGCGGTCCGAGCCGGCGGGTCGAGCAGGCCGATGTCTTCGTAGTAGCGCAACGTCTTGGCAGGGATCCCGGATCGTCGTGTGAGCTCGCCGATCAACATGTGCTTGACCTTCCAGTGCACTGGAGTCTCTACGGTAGCCCCCATGCGCATCGACCTGCTCCACGTGGCGGACTGCCCCAATCTCGTCGTCACCCGAGATCGCGTCGTCATGGCCCTCGGTCGGGCCGGTGTCGCCGCAACGGTGCACGAGCGCGAGGTCACCACCCCTGAGGAAGCGGAGCGTTCGGGGATGAGCGGATCTCCGACGATCCTGATCGACGGGGTCGACCCGTTCCGCGGCGCCGGTCCATCGTTGGCGTGTCGGCTCTACCGCAGCGATGACACCGCCGAAGGTGCTCCGCCCCTCGACGCGCTCATCGAGGCGTTCACCCGATGAACGGGGCCTATGACCTCATCGTCGTCGGCGCCGGCATGGCCGGCATGTCGGCGGCGAACAAGGCAGCCGGGGCCGGTTGGAGAACAGCGATCGTCGACGAGTTGCCCTACGGCGGCACCTGCGCGCTCCGTGGGTGCGATCCGAAGAAGATCCTGCGCCGCGGCGCCGAGGTCATCGACGCCGCCAACCTGATGCGCGACAAGGGCATCGACACGAACGGGCTGGCGATCAACTGGGCCGATCTGATGCACCACACCCGAGGCTTCACCGATCCCGTTCCCGGCAACGCAGAACGCGAGCTGGCGTCCAACGGCGTCGACACCCTCCACGGGACCGCGACGTTCACCTCGCCCGACGCGATCGAGATCGCGGGTGACATCCATCGGCCGCGACACGTGCTCGTCGCCACCGGCGCCCGCCCCCGAACCCTCGGATTCTCCGGTGCCGAGCGGATGATCAACAGCACCGACTTCCTGCACCTCGAGTCGTTGCCCCGCCGCGTTGTGTTCGTCGGCGGCGGGTTCATCTCCTTCGAGTTCGCCCACATCGCGGCCCGCGCCGGATCGACCGTCACGATCATCGACCGCGGCGAACGGCCCCTGAGAAACTTCGACCCGCACCTAGTGGACCTGCTCGTCGCGAGGAGCTCACGCGTAGGCATCGAGATCCGGTCCCGAACCACCACCGTGGGCATCAGCGGAATCGAAGGGGTCGACTCGGGACACCGGATCCAGCTCGACACACCCGACGGACCGGCGACCATCGACGCCGACCTCGTCGTGCACGGCGCCGGACGCGTCCCGCACCTTTCCACCCTCGGACTCGACACAGCCGGTGTCGCGAGCACCGAGCATGGGGTCGCCGTCGCAGCCCACCTGCAGAGCACGACCAACCCCGCGGTCTACGCCGCCGGTGACGCAGCCGACACCGACGGGCCGCCGCTCACCCCAGTCGCGGTGTTCGAAGGCAAGGTCGCCGTTTCCAACATGATGAAGGGCGACCAGACCACGCCCGACTACAGCGGGGTGCCCACTGCGGTGTTCACCATCCCCGAACTGGCCCGGGTTGGTCTCCTCGAGCACGAAGCACGCAACCGTGGCCTGAACGTCGACGTCCGGTTCACCGACACCAGCGGCTGGTACTCCAACTATCGGGTCGGCGAGACGACCGCGGCGGTCAAGATCCTGATCGACACCACCACCGACACCATTGTCGGCGCCCACATGCTCGGTCCCGACTACGCCGAACTCATCAACCTGTGCGGGCTCGCGATGAAGCTCGGCCTGACCACCCGCCAGCTCAAGTCGATGACCGCCGCCTACCCGACCGTCGGCTCTGATCTCGGCTCGATGCTCTGAACAGAACGCACTGCAGACTCCTCAAGAGTCCAACCTGTGGCGAGAATGGTGAGCGATGAGCAACCCGCAGCGCCGATTCACCACGACCGTCGTGCAAGGTCCGAAGCGGAGGGTGCTCGTCCCACTTCCCTTCGATCCGGCCCAAGTGTGGGACCACAAGCCTGCCCATGCCCTCACCGGCCGCGTCAACGGCATGGCAGTGCGTGCGGTCGTCGAGCCGCTCGATGACCGGTGGGCGATCCTGCTCGGCCCCGCATGGCGACGCGACTGCGGCATCGGGCCCGGCGACCAGGTCGACGTCGTCCTCGAGCCCGAAGGACCCCAACGCGACGACCTCGCCGACGACCTGGCCGCCGCACTCGACGTCGACCCCGCCGCCGCAGCCTTCTTCGACGGTCTTGCCCAATTCTACCGTCGGGCGTACCTGCGCTGGATCGCCGGGGCGACGCGTCGACCCGAGGAACGGGCAGTGCGCATCGCCGAAGTCGTCTCGTTGCTTCGGGCTGGCGTCAAGGAGCGGCCCCGTTGAGTGCGGAAGGAAGCGCGACGATGCCAGCTGGATGACCCGCGAACCCGACGGTCGACGGGCACGCCGTCTTCCTCGTCGTCAGATGCAGCGCAACGATGGCGGCACGCCGGGGGAACTCACGCCAGATCAGCTTCCGGTGGAAGCCGGCGTCGCACACCGGTGCTTCTACTGTTCCTTCTACTGTGCGGCGCTGTACGGGGGTGTACGGGCTGGCACGAACGGCGTAGGCTGAGACGCGAAACGCCAGCTCAAGGGCACGATCTGGTACGCATTGGTACGGGTTGAGATCCTGATCGGAAACCTCATAACCCGAAGGTCGCAGGTTCAAATCCTGCCCCCGCCACCATCTAACTGATACCGGACGGTGACCGAAGGGTCGCCGTCCGGGCAGTTAAAGGTCAGTTCGAGGCCAAGGTTGCGATAGAGCGTGGCCCGGGTGGGCCGGTCCGCTGTCGCCAGGAGCGCCGCGACGCCCCCGGCGTGATCCACCGCCCTCTCAACTATTTCGCGAGTTAGCGGCTTCGTGTTGCCGTGTTCGCGTTCCCAGTGATCGAGAACGAGCTGTGCCTTGTCCCGGTCCGCTTGGATGGCCCGAGTCGTCGCGGCGGCAAGTTCCGGGTCTAACCCCGCTCGAAGAGCGGCAAGCACTCGGTCCAGTTCTAGCGAGGACGATGCGACCGCGCGTTGCGCCCTCTTAACCGATGCCGGGAGTTGGGGAACTCGAGGGTCTGCTTCAAGAATCTCCTGGATTGTCGCATCGCGATTCGACTGCTCCGTCATCGACTCCAGCCATCGATCAAGGCCGCCAAGGATTCTCTCCTCGCGAATCGATGTCGCATTGGGGTGGTCGGTCGCGGCGTAGTCGGGCCGAGCGACGCTGCACCGGTAGTAGGGCTTCCCCTTCATGATGGCCCCGTGCATTGAGCGACCACACAGGCCGCAGCGCATCAGTCCGCTGAGGAGATATTTGCCCGGATCGGTGCGCGGCAACCGCCGCCTCGTTCCGTAGTTGTTGACGATTCGAGAGCTGACGCGGTCGAAGAGTTCTTGATCGACAATTGCGGGCCAAGCGGGCTCCGCAGAGCGAACCCAGTCGTTTTCGTGCTGCCGGCGCTGATGGCTTCGAGTGCCTACCGCCGGATTTGTTGGATCGACTAGTTCGTCGCGTCGGCGTTGACGTCCGACTACCTGCACGCCTGTGTAGCGAGGGTTACAGAGAATTGCTCTTATCGCCGAGCCTGCCCAGATTCCGGCTGAGCGCGGGTGTTTGTTTGGTCCGACTTCTCCCGGGCTCGGGATGCGTTCACTCTCCAACACGCTCGCGATCGTCTTGTACCCGAAGCCCGCGTCAGCCATCTCGAAGATTCGCTTCACGACCGGTGCTGTCGCGGGGTCCAGTTCGAGCGTACGAAGGTGGATGCCAGCCGCTGCCTTTTGCCGCTGCGGATGTAGCTGCGCGGTGTCAACGACGCGGTAGCCGTAGTTAGGTCGGCCGCCTAGCCATCGACCCGCAGCGGCGTGCGCGAGCGTTGAGTTTCTCGTACGAACTTGGACTCGTCGTCGTTCCGCCTTCGACAGGCCACCGAACAGACCCATCATCATTTCGTGGCCCTCGCTTTCGGGGTCGACCCGCCCGCCGAGTTCAGGAACCCATAACTCAATGTCGTAGTGAGTCATCTGGGGAAACACGAGTTGGAACTGTCCACCGCTAAATGCTCGCGAAGGCTCCGCGATGACGACAGCGGACCACCCGCGAGCACTGTTCGCGGCGTCGGACAAGAGCCGCGTCGCCTCCGGGCGACGAGCCCACGGAATCTCTCGGCTTACATCGACATCGTGGTACGTCTCAACGATGACTCCCCGGTGCGGAGCGATCAGCCTGGCCGCCGTGTCCATCTGCCAGCGACGGCTGTCGTCCGGAGATTGCTGGTCATCGGTGCTCGTTCGCATGTAGACCGCGAAATTCTTGGCTCCGCCGCTTGCCGATGAAGGATTCATGACGCTCGTCCTCTCAGGTCAACTCCGAGATTGGTTGACGAAGAGCGACTTGTCTAGATGCAAATCGGCGTACGCGCGAACGATGTCCGCGAGAGCTGCCGCCGCGGAACCGAGAGCCATGACGGCATCGTTTACCGCATCGCCGACTACGGCGACGTTGGACGAGTCAGAGTCAGAGTTGGAATTTGAAAGTGGCTTGGAACGGGCCGGCAGATTTGTGGCTGTCAATGGTGTGCTCCTTGTCCGAGTGAGCGCCAACAGTCCTGGCGGCCTCTACAACGCGGTCACATATGTCTCCCGACTTGCCATCACGTGAGGAGCGGGGGCGCTGTGTCTGAGCGCCTGGGATTCGAACCCAACGACCGTCATGTCGGCGGAACGTGTTGCATGACGCTCAGTTCTCTGAACAGCTGTTATGCGCAAGCTTCGTCCGCTCTCGTGACGTCGAATGAGGTTCTGTGTGGTCACGCGTCTGTGACCAATCTGTGACCAAAGTCTGGAGGCGAGCAACGCTCGACGCGACAATCGACGGATGGGAGGCCTGCGACCTGAGGAGGAGTGGGCGCGTCAGCTCATCGAGAAGGCGTTGGGCTCGATCGTTGTTCAGCATGATGACGGGACAAGCGACGGTCAGTTCGACTTGAGGATTTGTCTTGGCGATACGGACGCAGCGGTCGAGGTTGTCGCGGCGGCCGATGGAGCTTCCATCGAACTGTGGAACCTTCTGAACGGCGGCGATCGATGGATCGAGCCAGGGTTAGTCGGTGGATGGATGGTGTCGCTGGTGCCAACGGCGCGTGCCACGCGGCTGCGACTCGAGCTTCCCTCGTTGCTCGCACATCTTGAGAGTGAGCAAATCCGATCACTCCGCGTCCGCAGGCCACATCCGCTCGTCGATCTAGCGGAACGTGCTCGTCGGCTCGGGGTGACGAGCCTGCACCAGTCCGGGACGGACTTTCCCGGCAGCATCTACATCATTATCGAGCTACCGATCGAACGAACGGGTGGCTTCGTTGGACCGACGGGAGACGCGCTCGCAGCATGGTGCGGTGAATTTTTGGCTGCTGCGACGACGTTCGACGCAAGCTTGCGAGATCAGGCATGCGTGAGCGGCATGCGTTCGTGTTGGTCCCGGGGTTTGCCGACGCTGACTTCGGCGTGACAGACCTGCTCATGCGCGAGGGAGCGCCGCTACCGGGCATAAGCCCGACGCTGCCAGAGGAGATCACTCACGTCTGGGCCATAAGCACGTGGTCTACAGGTAGCGGTATGCGGTGGAGTCCGGCTGAAGGATGGTGTCGCTTCTCGAAGTCTGAGTAGCATTTGCGCCAGTCGCTGCTTGCGAAGTCGCTTAGTTGTAGGTCGAATTGCAGACTCGGTGTCTTCTAGCGTGCGCTCGGCACGAGTCGAAGGCGAGCCTCCGCTCGGGAGCGACGCTTGCGCGCTGCTTCGCTTGAGACACCGCTGCGGCGAGCCACTCGGGTCAGCGTCTCGCCGGTAACTCGCGTCGCGGTAATCAGCTCTGTGTCTGCCGGGGTGATCAGGCCGAGGCTTTCCGCTTCTCGGAGGACTGAGAGGAGGTCGACGTCCGTGTGAACGACGTGCAACGACTCCTCTTCTAGAAACGCGTGCTCTTGGTTTCCGCGCAGTTGGCGTATGGCGTCCTTTCGGGTGTCGAGGACGATGTTGGCGGCGACGTGTCGCGGGCGGCGGGCGTGCGGGTAGGTGCGGATTCGTGTCCAGGCGGCGGCCACGACTGCGGCCTCGACTTCGTCGGCGTCGGCGAGGGTGCGAAGTTTGCGCGCGATGGTCCGCAGACCAGGCACGAGAGCTTGGAGGACCACTCGCGCGGCCATTTGATCGTGTGGGGCAAGGGCGACAATCGCCGAGAGCAGTTGGTCGCTCTGGACTACGGCGGCCGAGCAGCGAATTTCTTGCACCAGCTGGTCCGGGCACTTGATGTGGACCAGGACGGGGTCGGCTCGGTTCCAACGAAGGCATGCTCTGCGCCCTTCGCATCCGGCGACAATTTGGTTCCATTCGTTGTCGAGTTGCTGGAAGAGGTGCACGTTCGCTCCTGGTGAGTGGTGGAGCGTTGACCTTCGGTGGACAGGTTCACGGCCTGGCTCACATGTTGGGAGGCACGAACTCACGTGTGTGCGTCGTCGGCGTTGGCACACTTGTGGTGTGGGGGACCTCTCCTGAAGGCGCCGGCCGTGCGTCCGCGCGCTGGGATCTCGGAACGTGTTAGTTCAGTTGTGGCGGTCGTCGTCGCTGCTGTTGTCACTGCGAGCTACCTGTTGGATCGCGCGACGGCGCAGCATGCGCTGAATAACGGCGTGCCGAACGCGACTGCTGGGCTTCCGGTCGTGCTCGCTGCGATCCCTGTTGCTGCGATCGGGCGCGCAGCGGTGTGGCGTCGTCGTGCGACCGGTGTGGGCTGGGTTGTGCTGGTCGCGGCGCTGCTTTTCGCGGTTCATCGGTTTGGTGCTTCGTCGGTAGCGTTTGCATCGCCGGCGCCGCTTGGTTTATCGGGATACGAGTTCCCGGGTCTCGGCGCGGTGGCGGTTCTTGGTCAAGTTGCAGGGTCCGCAGTGGCAGCCGTTTCGCTAGTC
The DNA here is from genome assembly GCA_048498715.1 of Actinomycetota bacterium. Taxonomy (GTDB): domain Bacteria; phylum Actinomycetota; class Acidimicrobiia; order Acidimicrobiales; family JACCXE01; genus JACCXE01. The sequence continues at coordinate 20,210 of JBEHXL010000028.1, forward strand.
GGCTTGGGCGTGACGTTCGGTGCGTCTCGGGTGAGTCGGAAGTCGCGAACTGCGATTCGGGTCGGAGCGGGTGGGCTCTGTTTGATCGGTCTCGGGTTCGTTATGAGTCCAAAGCTGATCGTGGCGGGCTTCACGGCGTCGGTCTCCAGTCCGTTGGCGCTCCCGAATTTCGAGGCAGCGGCGACAACTCTTCGCGTGGTCGGGGTGCTTGTGTGCGCAGCTGGTGTTGTCTTGGCGTTCCAAGCAGCGTTCGACCGGATCTCTCAAGCGCCGGCGGCAGGGACGCGGCGCCCGCTCCTGATCGTGGCTGGGGCTGCGGTTGCTAATGGTTTGTTGGTTGCTGGTGGCTACGGCGTCGGCGTCGGCGTGTTGCGACCGCTCGCCGTGTTGATGGCGGCTGTCGGCTTGCCTGTTGCTGTCGTGATGAGCGGGGAACGCGTGCTGGAGGTGGTGCTCTCCGACCCAACATTCACCGCTGCGCCCGTTGGGTCCGAGCGGGCGTTGGAGACCGTCGCGATGCGCGTGCTTGGCATAGCCCGCGTCGCCGCGAGCTTGTGGGCGTTGGCGTTGTTCGTGTCGTTTCGGACGTCGTTCAAGGGTCCGTTGCCTGGGCTCTTGCTGGCTGTTGCGGTTGTCTCTTCCGCAGCGGCTCTGATCGCGTCTGTCTGGCGGCCGATCGTGAACTGGCGAGTCCAATCCGCAGTGGAGGTTCTTGTCGCGTCGGCGTTGCTGTTTGCCGATGGCGCCGTCAGTACGACAGGTCACCTGTTCACGGGCGAGTCAAGCCTGGGCGGACCGTGGCCGACGGTAGTCGTCGCTGCCGCCGGTGCGTCAGGCGGTCTCGTGCTGGGCGGCGTCGCCGGCCTGATCGTTGGTGTCGCGAAGGTCGCTGGCGTGTTGGCGAGTGGGACCCGGGTGTTTGCCGCTCAGGCGCAAGGTCTCGCCGGCGGCATTGTTGGCCTCGTTGCCATCGGCCTGGCGTCGGGTGCTCTGTTGGCCGCGCTGCGCGAGGCCGAGAAGCGCATCGCGTCGGCGCGTGCGCGTGAAGCTGTAGCGCGTCGCCTTCACGACGGCGTGTTGCAAGCATTGGCAATCGTCAAACGCAGATCGACCGATGATGAACTCGTTGCGCTGGTCGACAACGCAGACCGGGACTTGCGTGCCTTCCTCGACCGGGGCGACGTCGAGGGAGAGCTCGATCTCGAGGAGAGCGTGCGACGGGTGGTTGACGAGTGTGAACGTCGTTACGGACTCACAGTTCCGGTAGTGGTCGACGAGACGCCGCGCCGAGTTCGAGCAGATGTCATCGCCGCGGTCGTCGGCGCCGTGAATGAGGCGTTGGCGAATGTGTCGAAGCATGCGGGGGTTTTGTCGGCAACGGTGTTTGTAGGCGTCGACGACGAGGGTGGCTACTACGTGAGTGTGACGGACCGTGGCGCCGGCTTCGACCCGGCGTCGCTTACCAAGGGGCGCGGTTTGAGCGGATCAGTCGATGGACGGATGCAGGAGGTGGGCGGCTCGGCGACGGTACGGCCGCTGAACAGTGGGGGAACCCAGGTGATGTTGTGCCTGCCGTAAAGATTCTGCTGGCTGACGATCACCCCGTGTACCGGGACGGGCTGCGACACGAACTCGGATCGGGTTTCAAGGTCGTCGGCGAAGCGGCTGACGCCAAGGAAACAGTCCGCCTCGTTCGCGAGTTGAAGCCTGACGTAGTGGCGTGTGATCTCGACATGCCGGGCGGGGGCGGTATCGCCGTCGCAGCCGCGGTGGGAGACATCGCGTATGTTGTGATCGTCACCGTGCACGAGAACGAACGGAACGTGCTCGACGCGATCGGCGCCGGCGCGCTCGGTTACCTCTTGAAGACTGCGTCGTCCGACGAGCTGCGCGCCGCGTTCAAAACGGCGGCGAAGGGTGAGCCGGTCTTCTCGCCGAAGCTTGCCGGTCTTGTGCTCGGTGAGTTCAGACGACTGGCGAAGCAGGCGGGTCTGAGCCCTCTGACGGAGCGTGAGCGAGAGGTCCTTCTCTTGGTCGCGCAGGGCATGAACTATCCGCAGATCGCAGGTGAGTTGGTGATCTCGGCGCGCACGGCGGAGAACCACGTGAGAAACATTTTGGGCAAGCTGCACTTGAACCGGCGGGACGAGTTGGTGCGGTACGCGGTGGATCACGGGCTCCGTTAGTCCCTCATGTGAGTCGTGAATCCCTCACGTGAAGATGGGGGAACTCGCGGATAGGAACGGTCGCGGTCGGTCCAGACACTGGCTGCATGACCAACGACATTCCTTCATCACCGTCCAACCGTTCGCTCGCGATCCGCTGGATCGCCGCTACGTCCATCGTCGCCGCCGTCGGCTTCGGCGGCTTCTTCCTGCGCGGCGAGGACTCACAGCGCCGTGAGTCTTCGCCGCCGGCAACCTCGCCGACCACGACCTCGCCATCGCACGCGGACCGAAGCTTCTCCGGTCTGGGGATTCCCGACCTGCCGTCGGTGGATGTTGGTATGGGGCTCGCTTCCGACACAGAGGAGTCTGCGGCCGCTCCGACGCTGACCGACTTCGCTCCGTGCGACGCGGCGCCGCAGCCGGTTCCGACTAGCCACGGGCGCGGTTGGACGCACCACGCGACCGCTGGCGACTATCCCTATGCGGTCGAGTTCGATCACCCGTCCGCCTGGGACGTGTCGGTGGACGGTGATCAGATCGCGGCTGTCTCGCCGAGCGGTGAACGTGCCTTCGTCATTGAGGTGGTGCCCTTCGACCGCTCGGACGTTCCGATGGCGGACCTTTTTTCCACGATGCAGAACATGCATCCCGAGCGCGACTACTCCTCTCCGCGTCCGGTGGTCGTGAACGGCAAGCCGGGATGCGTGGCAACCGCTTCCGGTGACGGCCACTCCGGTGAGATCGGCCTGCTGCGAGGAGATGGGTTCATGGTCATCGTCACAGCTGGACACGAACTCGATCCGCCCGCATCGGCCGTCTCGCAGGCGTGGACCCTCATTGGTTCTGTCCAGGTGAGCGCATAGTCATGCGCAACGACTTCGCGCTCGCGCTCGCCGCACCAATCGTTGGCTTGGGCCTCGCCTACGTGCTTCCCCGTCGGCGGCGCCCGCCGACAACGCAAGGTCCAGCGACACGGACCACGCCACCCGTTGCCATGCAGCGAAGCGACGACGGTGATCTCCTGTTTGCTCACCCATCCACATCCCTGCCTCCGACGGCCGAGCCCACGCGCACACCGGACGTCTACCGGCTCACAAATCCGTGCGACATGTCGACGTGGCCAGCGCTGGTCACAGTCGGTCGGGTCGGCGACGACGAGGTCCTCATCGACATCACCCGCATTGGCATCGGTGCGCTTACCGGTGACGCCGAAGGCGCGCGCCGGACCCTGGCGTCGGTGTGGTCGGAACTGCGCTGGCCATCCGAGGCCCACGAGCTGGAAGTGATCGGCGTCGGCGATCACCATTTGCCCGGACTACGGACGTTGCCGTGGGCGCATGCGATCACGATGCTGGAGCGAGGCTCCGAGCGAACACGCCCACTTGTCGTACTCGCCGTGGGTGCGCCATCCGGCGACGACGCCGTTCGGCTCGCCGCCGCGGCTCGGCCGGACCGGAATGTCGGCGTGCTGCTCGCAGGGGAATGGGAATGCGCGTGGCAGCTCCGCCACCACGGCGACCACGCGCGACTTCGACCCCTCGGCGTCGATCTCTCCGTCGTCGGTGAAGCGGCGTCGGCGGCGGCGACCGTCGCCGAGCCGGCGGCCATGGGCGATGGCGTGCTGGTTTCGATGCTCGGTCCCGTCGCGGTCCTGGGAAGGGACCTGAGCGCGAAGGAAACCGAGCTCGTCGCCTTTCTGGCCACACGCCCGGCGGGGGCGACCGAGGCGCAGATCCGGACCGCGCTATGGCCGGATCGTGATGCACCCCGAGGAACGTTCAACAACCTCGTGTGCGCCACCCGACGCCATCTCGGATCGACACCCGACGGCGAACGCTTGTTACCTCGCGTCGAAGACGGCCGCTACCGCCTGCACTCAACGCTCACCTCCGATCTCCAGCAACTCGACGACACCGTTCAAAAGTGTTCGGAGTCCGGCGGTTGGGTCGACGTGATCGATCGGCTGCTCTCGCTTCGCGGTCGTCCCTTCGACGGTTGGACGGGCGGCGACTGGCCGTTCGACGATGCCATTACGTCGCGGGCCGAGGTCGTGATCGCTCGTGCTGCGCAGCTCGTCGCGAACGTCTCCCACGCACGCGTTGCGGATGCACTCGTCAAAGCGTTGGACGCGGTGCAAGACCCAGCCATCGAGGACGCGCTGCGCGACAGGATCGCTCTCCGGAATTAGGTCTTGCCACGGCCTGACATCGGCGGGACCATCGGTCATGGTCGTGTTTCGAGTTGTGTGGCGAGCGCTGCGACGAACCGTCCGCGTTTGGTGGCGGGTCTCTTTTCTCGTCTGTTTGGTCGTGGTCGCGCTGTTGTTCGGCCAGCTCTTGATGGCGAATCGAGCGTTGCGAAACTTCGGGCGTTAGGCGGACTAGGCCGAGAGGATTCGTCGGACGGCCTGGACCTTGGATGGTTCGAGGTCGTCGTAGGTGACGTCCTTGCCCGTGCGTGGCGCGACGATGATCCGTCCGCCGCCGGCGTAGAGGGCGACGTGTCCGAGGTCGTGGGTGGGTTTGCCGCCTCGCGTGAAGACGAGGTCGCCGGGTTTGATGCGGGCGACGGGAATGTCGATGCCGACGTGGACTTGGTCGCTCGTGGTGCGAGGCAGGCGGACGCCGGCCTGGGCGTAGGACCACTGTACGAGTCCGGAGCAGTCGAAGCCGGTCTCGGGGCTGGCGCCGCCCCACACGTAGGGGGTGCCGATGACGGACGCGGCGGCGGCGATGACGGCGTCGGGTGATCCGTCCACGGTGACGCCGTCGGTGGCGGCGAAGCGTGACGGCTGTGGCGCGGTTGGGCCGTACATGCCGTAGGCGGCGGCGCGCGCGAAGACTGTTTCGACGTAGGACGCGGAGTGGTTGTACGAGTAGACCGCTGCTTCGAGATCGCCGTTCGCGCACAGCACGTTTGTGGCGCTGTAGATCGCGTCCCACGCGTTGTCCGCTGATGGCATCGCGCCGACGGGCCGGTCGGCGGCGAGCGTGGCGTAGCGGACGAAGGTGGCCTTGAGGAATTGCATCGGGCCGTGTGCGTGGGCGTAGCCGTCGGGCTCACTCGGGTCCCGCATCAGCGCCGTGCCGTTGCTGCCGTCTAGCGCGGGGCCGACGATGGGCGGGTTCATGTCGCCCGTGGCTGGCTCGGCCCGACCTTGCGCGTGCCGGGATTCGACGTAGCCGATGGCGGCGACGATCTGCCATGGGAGGCCCGAGCATCGCCCGGCGGCCGCGCGATACACCGGCAGAAGTGATGACGGGATTTCGCTGATCGCGAGCGCGGATGGCTGATCCGAGAACGGTGGGACTTCGGGTCCGCTTGCGACGGCGGCGATGGTGAGCACGAGCGCGAACGGGACGGAGCAGGCGAGAGCGATGAGTTTCGTCATGGCTTCCCAAAGCCTCCGCGGGACGAGGAAACGGAC
>JBEHXL010000029.1:0-25752 GCA_048498715.1 Actinomycetota bacterium
GCCGTTCAGGATCCACTCGTCGCCGTCACGCACGGCACTGGTGGCGAGCGCGGCGAGGTCGGAGCCGGCCCCGGGCTCGGAGAACAGCTGGCACCACACTTCTTCGGTCGTGAAGTTCTTGCGCAGGGTGCGGTCGATCAGCTCGTCGGACCCATGCGTCGCGACCGTCGGGGCCGCCATGCCGACGCCGATCGGGTTGATCCCGAAGTTCATCGGAGCGTTGGCCTCACGCAGCAGCATGTCGATGCGCTCCTGCAATTTGGGCGACGCGCCCAGACCGCCGCGCCCCACCGGGAAATGCACCCAGGCCAGCCCGGCATCGAACTGTGCGCCCCAGAAATCCTGCGGCTTCGTCGTTTCCGGCGGGTAGTCGGTGAGTAGCTGCTTGGTGAGTTGAACGACGTCGGCTTCGGTGGTCACATTGCGAGCGTAAGCGAGCCAGAAAGACAGCGAAGAAACTTCGTGGCCCACGAAGTTAGTCCGGCAGACCGTTACTGCTACCTTGTCCACTCGCTCTTCGGAGCGGCAGTACAGCCGTACTGGTCCTGTGGTGCAGTTTGGAGTGCACGCCGGCCTGTCAAGCCGGAGGTCGCGGGTTCAAATCCCGTCAGGACCGCCATGGTCGGGTAGCTCAGATGGCAGAGCGCGCGCCTGAAAAGCGTGAGGTCACCGGATCGACGCCGGTCCCGACCACCACATTGGTGCTGTTCAGATGGGGTGTCGCCGTAGGCGGCACCCCATTGTCGTTCTCGCCGTCCCGCGAGCATCCCGCGGACGGGATCTCGATGATCTCCGCGAGTCCCTGTTGCCGCGCTCGCTCGGCCATCTCGTCGAGACGATCAGCGACGCTCATCGCCTGTCCGGGGAAGAGGTGGCCGTATCGATCCAGCGTCAGCGTCGCCGACGCGTGGCCGAGCATGCGCTGCAGCACCTTTACGTCCGCGCCCGCGGCGATGGCAAGCGACGCGCAGGTGTGGCGAAGGTCGTGCAGGCGAAGCGGCGCTACTCCCGCAGCCCTGGTCGCCGGGTTCCAGACGCGACGACGGAAGTTCTCGATGCGGAGGTAGCCGCCGTCGGGCGCGGGAAACACAATGCCGTCCGCACCTGGCTCGGGGTACCGCTCGATGTGCGCGGCGAGTTCCGCCGCAACGAACGTTGGCAGCGCCACTGACCGACGGCCCGCCGCGCTCTTGGGTGGCGACACGATGTGGTGGCCGGCGACGCATTGAACTTGCTCGACCACAGAGAGGTTGCGCGCCGTCAGGTCGACTTGGTTGCGTCGGAGCGCGGTCAACTCTCCCGCTCGCAGACCGCAGTACGACGCGACCAGCACGAGCGCTCGGTACCGCTCGTCGATCGCATCGGCGAGGGACGCGACGTCGTCGTGAGACAAGAAGGCCATCAACTTCACCTCGACTCGCGGCGGCTTCACGCCGACGAGCGGGTTGCGACCAATGAGCTCGTTGGCGACCGCCTCTCCGAGTACGCGGTTGAGTGTCCGGAACGCCTGGGCAACAGTGCCGGGCGCAACGCGCCGGCCGTTCTTGAGCGGCTTCGCCGAGAGCGCTGACAGCCACGCCCGCAGTTCGGTCGGTGTGAGCTTCGCCAGTTCAATCTCGCCGAGTTCCGGCAGGATGTGATTGCGCAGGTTGTTGTCATAAATGCGCTGCGTCGTTGGGCGAAGGTGGACGACTGTGCGCTGCCACTCGTGAGCCCAGGTTGCGAGCGTGACCTTGCCGCTTCGCGGATCAACCCACACGCCTCGATCGATGGCGGTGAGTTGAGCGCGCTCATAACGTTCAGCGTCCTTGCGCGTCCGGAACGTTCGAGAACGCTCCTTGCCGTCGACGCCGCGAATACGGACGTCGTAACGGATCTCGCCGCGCTTTGTTTCACGCTTCTCAATCACTTGGACCTCCCCGAGTGCACATGTATGAGCGGGTCACCCAGGTTCCCATCCGTCGTCGCGGAGGTCGATAGGCAATTCGCCGCACCTGACGTGTCGTGACGGATCGGCCTCGGCTACCTCGACAGCACCGAGCAACGTTGCGAGTGGAGCCGTCGGGATAGGGAGGCGTCGACCGATTCGAATTGAAACAATCGTCCCGTCGCGAACGGCAGCGTACGCAGCTCCGCGCGAGACGCCGAGAATCGCCGCGGTTTCATCGACGGACACCGTCGGCCGCTCGCGCGGGTCCGGGAGGCGCCGGCAACGCTTAGTCTCTGATGGGTCCGCTTCTTGTCGCTCGCTAAGCGCGTGAAACACAGTGGGAGTCCTCTCGTCGGAACGAACGACGATGTGTGTCGGGACTCACAGCTGGTCTCATGTGAAAAGACACGACTGAGCTCACAGGTTCACGATGCAGCGCCCTCGAAGTCGCGCCGCTCGAGGCGTACGTCTGACCGGACCGCACTCGGCTCGACGACCATAACGAGGTCGGCACGGCTCGCATGTCGATCGATGGCGCCGGAATGCGCGAAGCCCGCGGGCGCCCCATAGGTCACTTCCGAGTCGGTCGCCCATCCACTCGCAACCAGCGCCGCCGCGATTAGCGCGAAGAGCAGTACGCGACGGCGGCGCCTCACGTTGCGGAGAGTAACTCGACGGTCGCGCGGACTATGAGTCTCTGCCATTCGAAGACATGTCTGAGCTAACGGTGATCGACCTCGCCGACCAGCGGAGAGTTGCGCCGGCCCGTCTACCTTCGTTTTGACGAAGGTAGACGGCAACGAACATGCGTCTCGTCTTGTTGTTAGCGAGGCTTTCAGGCCTCCCTCCGCATCGGGTCGCGCAGTACCCAGAAAAACCTGGACGCGCCCACGGCGAGGTTCTTCCAACCGAGGACCGCTGTGGTCGTGGCGAGCGCGGCATCGCCGGCGCGCATCACCGGCGTTTCGGTTCCAAGGTTGATCTGCACCAGGCCCGACGCGATGACGATCAGCTCTGGGCCCTTGTGCGCGGCGGGGGGTTCACCTTGCTCGCCTGGCGCGAGGCTCACTAGATACGCACGCAGTCCCGTGTCTGGATCGTCGAGTAGAGACGTCACGCCGCGCCGCGAGGCCGTACGGTCTCGCCGCGCGATTACATAGCCGGGGCTGGAGGGCGCTTCGAGGAGCTGGTCGAGGCTGACGCCAAATCCTTCTGCGATGGCGATGACGGTGTCGAGGCCGAGGCCGCGATATCCGGCTTCGGCCTGAGAGATTGCGCTGGGCGACACACCGGCGATGCGCGCCACGTCCGACTGGCTGAGGCGCCGCGAAGCCCGCAGATCGCGGAGCCCTTCGGCTAGCCGACCGATCGCGCGCTCCTCCTCGACACGGAGCTGCTGGTCCGCAACCTGTATCCGGTAGACGCGTCCTTGAACGCCGTGGCGTCCTTCAGCCTTCTCGACTCGAAGCCGCCCAGCCGAAGCGTCGAGCACGCACTGCGTCACGCCGCGTACACGTTCGCGAATCGAGCGCGACCCACTACCGCCCCGCCAATAACAAATCGCCCCAATGTCGAATAGTGGAGGGCAGATCCGGCTGAAGAGGAGGAACGCACGCTCGGCCCGCAGCCGTCGGACGAAGTCATCGAGGTGGGCCACGACGACGCGCGTTCCGGTGGTGGCGCGCTCGAGAACCGCGCGCTCGAGCGAGATCGGGTCGCTCAGAGCTTTCCCGGCGCGACTATCCAAGACCTCGACGTTCGAACCGAACCGCCTTCGAATCGTTGCCGGAGCGTCCCGCGTCGTCACGAAAATCTTGGTCGTGGTGGCCGGAGTTGCGGCGAAGAGGGCGCCGTCGATGACGCCGTGAAGCTCGTCGTCTCCACCGAACCATACGACGTTGTCGCCCGCCATGAGGCTGCCGAGCACGGCGTCGAGTTGGTCTAGACCAGAACTGAACCGTTCCATCGCGTCGACTCTCCTATTAGCAGTGCTTACGCAGTCGCCGCCGGGGCGATGGACATGATGACATCGGATGCCAATGCTTCGGACGATCGACGGATTTCATCTAGACGAACACGACGACTGGGTGGCCGAACTGTCGTGTCTCCACAACCAGCACGTACGGCACCGTCCTCCGTTCGAAGAACGCGAATGGGTCACTACTGCGTCCGGTCGCGCCCAACGGGTCGGAACGCCCATCGATTGCCCGCTGTGCGACCGCCTCGAGATGCCCGAGGGGCTCGCCTTGGCGCGCACCGCCGGCCCGTTCGACAGCGACAGCATCCCGGCCGCGCTGCGTCGCGACCACGTCGTCGCCGACCGCACGTGGGGTGTCTTGCGCGTACTCGACGGACTGATCGGCTTCGCCATCGGCACCACGCCCGTCGTCGACAAGCAACTTTGCGCCGGTGAGGAATGCGCGATTCCCCCGGGAGTGCCGCATCGGCTCATCATCGACGCGCCGGCGCGGGTGACAGTCGACTTCTTCGTCGCCGACCACTAGCGGCGAATTCGAGCACCACCTTCACGTCGGCGCTTTGTTTGTCGAGGGCGCTCTCCCATTCAGCGATTGGAACGCGCCGGGTAATGAGCGCGTCGAGCCATGCGGGATCCGCTGCCCCGAGCGCCTGAAGCGCGGCGAGATAGTGACGCCGATTGGCGTTCACGGTGCCAAACACGACGTCGTTCTCCAGCACTAGTCGTCGGTTGATCGCGGCGGGGTCAATCTCAACGGTTCGTGCCCCCGACGAGAGGCCGGTAAGGCACACGATGCCCGTGTTCGACGTGTGTTCGATCGACTCGAGCACGACGGCGCCAACCCCGGTGCATTCGACTACGACGTCGGGGGTCAGCCCGGTGTCCGCCACGGTTGCCGCGTGGTAGGTGGCACCGAGGTCGGCGACGAGCTGCGGCTTCGGGCCGACGGCGGCGCGGTCGAGGACGTGCGTCTCAAAGCCACGTTGCCGCGCGAACAAGGCTGCGAGCATGCCTATTGGACCCGCGCCCGTTACCAGCACACACTTAGGCCGCCAGTGGGCGCGGCTTCCGATCCGCTCGATCTGTTCCCAGGCTTTGGCCACGACGCTTGCCGGTTCGGTGAGCACCGCGCGCGCTCCAAGCCCCGATGGGACGCTGACCGCGAACCCGGGCTCGATGGCGAACGAATCGCGGGCGAAGCCGTGGGCGAACCGAATGCCGTGCTCGCTGTACTGGCCGTTCTCGCACATGTCCCATTCGCCCACCGCGCACGCAGAGCACGGCACCGGATCGGGTCGACGCACAATCGGCACAACGAGATCACCGACTGAGAACCCGTCGACGCCGCTTGCGTCGATGACGCGACCCACCGCCTCGTGACCCAGCACCAAGCGATCCGTTCCCGGCGGTGCGGTGCCATACGAGCCGGCCACTATTTCTGCGTCGGTGCCGCACATGCCGACGAGCAGCGTTTCCACCCGCAGGCGATCAGCGGCCGGTTCGATCAGGTCCAGGTTCTCGACGCGCGCCGACCCCGGGACACCGGGCACGACGGTGAGTGCTCGACCGGTCATTCGCACTCGGCGCGTACGCGAGCTGGGCTCGCGCTGCCCCGCAGGTTGTGGGCGGTGTTGATCATCGCGACGTGACTAAACGCTTGTGGAAAGTTGCCGAGCAGTCGTCGTGCCCCCGGGTCGTATTCCTCGGAGAGCAGCCCTAGGTCATTTGCCAGCGCGCTGAGCCGGTCGAACAGCGCGCGACCTTCCTCGCTGCGTCCCTGGAGGATCAGGTTGTCCGCCAACCAAAACGAGCAGGGCAGAAACACCCCGTCGGCGCCCGGGAGGCCGTCGACCTCGCCCAGGCTCGTGCCGGCATAGCGACGAACGAAACCATCGGCGCAGAGTTCGCGTTCTATTGCGGCGACTGTCCCCACCATCCGCGAATCGCTCGCGGGCAGAAACCCGACCAGTGGAAGCATGAGGAGGCTGGCGTCGAGCTCGGGGCGCCCGTACGACTGAGTAAACGTGTTGCGGACCGCGTCGAACCCGCGGTCGCAGACCTCGACCTCGATGTCGCGCCGCAATCCACGCCAGCGATCGAGCGGACCGACGAGGCCGAACTGTTCGACGGCCTTCACAGCGCGGTCCGCCGCGACCCATGCCATGACTTTGGAGTGAGTGAAGTGGCGGCGCGGTCCGCGTACCTCCCAGATTCCCTCGTCCGGGTCCCTCCAGCGTCCTTCGAGGAAGTTCATCAACTCGCGCTGAAAGTTCCACGCGTCGGGGTCGTGCTCGACGCCGCGGCGGCGTGTTTGGTGCAGGCAATCCATCACCTCGCCATAGACGTCCAGCTGGAACTGCGTCGAGGCGGCGTTGCCGATCCGCACTGGGCATGACCCTTCGTACCCCGCCAGCCAATCCAACTGCATCTCAGGCAGGCGCCTCTCTCCGGATGGCCCGTACATGATCTGCAGTTGCTCGGGCGCCCCGGCGGCGACACGCAGCAGCCAATCACGCCAGGCGATCGCCTCGGCTTCGTAACCCGCCAGCATCAGGGCGTAAAGACTGAACGTCGCGTCGCGTAGCCAGCAATACCGGTAGTCCCAGTTGCGTACTCCGCGGATCTCTTCGGGCAGTGACGTCGTCGCTGCGGCGACGAGCCCACCTGTAGGCGCGTACGTGAGTGCCTTGAGCGTGATGAGCGACCGGACTACTTGCTCGCGGCAATCGCCCACGGTGGCGCAGCGCGCTGCCCAGGTCTGCCACCAGCGCGTCGTGTCCGCGACCGCGCGCTCTGCGTCGACGGGTCGCGGCGGCGGTGCACTCGACGGGTGCCACGTGAGAACGAAGGGCACTCGGTCGCCGGCCGCGACTTCGAACTCGGCGACGGTTGCCAATCCCTCTCCACGTGTTTCGATCGGCGTGCGTAACTCCAGCGCGTCGGGACCCGCGACCGCGCGCGGGCCGCCATCGACGCTGCGCACCCACGGGACAAATGCTCCGTAGTCGAAACGAATCACGAGATCCAGACACATGGGCACCCGTCCGCTCACCCCTTCGACGATGCGCACGACGTCGGGCGCCTCGCCGCGGACCGGCATGCAGTCCTGGATGCGTACTACTCCCGTGGACGTGCTGAACGTGGTTTCCAGCACCAGCGTGTCCGGAACGTATCGACGGGAGACAGACACCGCCACGTCCTTCGGCGCGATCTTCCAGCGCCCGTTGTTCCGATCGCCCAGCAGTGCGGCGAAACACGCCCCGGAGTCGAAACGCGGAAGACACAACCAGTCGACAGAGCCGTCGCGGCCGACAAGGGCAGCCGTTTGTGTATCGCCGATGACGCCGTAGTCCTCGATTCTCATCGCTATGGGTCGTACCCGATGAGAGTCACTTTTCTAAAACTGGTGTTGTTTGGTGTAACAGCCGGCATCAATTAAACTACTTGTGCATCTTTTAGAAGGAGAATCGGGTGACGACATCAGTGGACACCTCGGGGCCTTACGGCACGTCGACGAAGTCAGGCGACTTCCGCGCCGCGACGATTGGGGCCGTCGTCGGATTTGCAATTGTGTTCATCGCAATCCTGACCGCCGGCCTCATTGGTGGGATCGACGTCGGGTCTGCGCTCGGCATGGGTCTGTGGATTGCCTTCTGGGGCGGTGGCGGCTTCGGGTTCATGCTCGGCGGCACGGTCCCAGGGCGGCGTGCCAAGTCCTAGGCGACGGAATCGACACGGTCTGCAACGACTACTGCGGGAACGTGGCTCGCGCAGTACATACCTCGATACCGGGTCGCGAACACAAGAATCACCGCGATCGCGCCCAGCTGTACGAACCCGAGCGTGACGAAAACAACGTCTCCGGTCGCGACCGCATGCGAAGTGACCAGTAAGGACGAAGCCAACCAGGCACCGAACGCGACGCGGCTAAGCCCCGCCGAGCACCGTTCCCGGGTCAGGTGCCAGATCTGAGGCACGTATGCCGCGCCGGCAATCCCGGTACCGACGAAACCCGCGAACTCGGTTGCGCTCATGTCGTCGCGCTCGCCGCCGCAAGGTCGGCCAGCCGACGAAGCGCTCCGAGCCCGCGCGAGACGTAACCATCGGGCAGCACCAGCGTCGGTGTTATCGGACGCTCGAGCGCGTCGAAGGCGGATTGCCAAACGCGTGCAGTCTCGAGGTTGCGACCCGACGCGCCGATCCGACCGAGCTCAGTGGCCTTGCTGATGTTTCTGCCCTCAGCCCACACCGCCGCAAAGAGACGGCGGCGCGTCCGGTGCGGGTCCGGCGCGGCGGCAAATGCCTGGCACGCGAGCGCCGTGTTGGGCCGGGTTGCCGGCACAGCGAGACGCAGGCGCAGGTCGCGCGCGCTGAGTTCGAAGACCTGCGCTATCTCTGCGGCGAGGGCGGCCCTCGCCGCCTCTCCGAGGACCTCGCCTGACTCGGCGACCCCCGTATCGTGCTGGATCGCGCGCCAGGAGATCTCGTAGTTCCCCGTCGCGAGCAAGACATCGGCGCGTGCACTCGCGAGAGCGCAGAACGGGCAGTTGAAGTCGCCAAAGATCACGAGCCGTTCGGGAACGACCGTACGGCGTTCTCTTGAGAGTGCGGCGACACGGCGCATGTCAGCCACGCGATCCGGGACTTCTGCCAAGAAGCTCACGCCGGTCGCCTTGTGAGCGCAAGGAACTCGGACCTGGAGCGCTCGTCTTCGCGGAGAAGGCCCTGGAGCGCGGAGGTGACGGTGCGCGACCCGTCAGCTTTGACGCCGCGCAACGACATGCAGAGGTGTTCGGCTTCGAGTACGACGCCGACTCCCTTCGGCCTGAGCGCTTCCTGCAACCAGTCGGCGACTTGTTTCGTCAAGCGCTCCTGCACCTGCAACCGCCGCGAGAATTGCTCGACAACACGGGCGAGCTTTGAGAGTCCGATGATGCGCTCGCCCGGGAGGTAGCCGACATGGGCGAGGCCCTTGAACGGCAGCAGATGGTGTTGACACACCGAGTGGAAAGGAATGTCGGTCGCAACGACCAGCTCGTCGTAGCCCTCGTCGTTGGGGAACGTTGTGAGATTGAAGGGACGTGGCGTCAGCATCTCGGCGAAGGCCGCGGCGACTCGTCTCGGCGTGTCGCGCGTGTGTTCGTCGTCGACGTCTTGGCCCAGCGCGGCCAGCAGATCCGCGACCGCGAGCTCGGCGCTGGCGAGGTCGATGCAGTGCTCTCGAGGTCGGATGTCGGCGACGGTCACGCGGCACGGCCTCCGTCGGATGTGTCGGCGTGGCCGTGGTGGTGGAGGGAGAGAAATCGTTCGGGATGGCGGAGCTGTGGTCCGCCCTCGTCGATCCATCGCTGCGTCGACGTGCGGGCCCGCTCGATGAGCTCAGCACCGTGGCCAAAGTCGCTGGACGCCACTGACAGCGGGCAGAGCGGTGGCAACACCCGAATGTCGACGCGCAGTCCGTAGTGTGCAACCTCCAGAATCAGGCGTTGCTCGATCATGAGGGTGAGTGCTTGCAGCGCGCTCGACAACGCGGTTGCCGGGGCATGCTCGAGCGCACAGGAGTATCCGGTGGGAAGGACGTACACCACCGACGCGCCGAGCTCCACAGCTTGCGACACCGCCGCGTTGTCCGCGATGCCACCATCGATCAGGTCGCGCTCGCCGATGCGCACGGACGGGAAGATCGCCGGGATCGCCGCACTGGCGAGGATCGCGTCGACCGGGTCGCCCTCGGAGATGAGCACCTCCTCCCCACTCCGGACGTCCGTCGCGACAACGTGGACAGGAATCGCTGCGTCCTCGAGATTGTCGAAGGCGACGTGACCACTGATGAGACGCCGCAGCGGCTCGACCGGGCACAATGACGGCGAGCGTCCGACCGCGGCAGCCCCGAGCCGCGTCGGCTGGAGTGGGAAGACATCTCTTCGTCGCAGGCCAACCCAGATGGCCGCCAGCTCTGCCAACGAACCTTCCTCAAGTCCGTGTCCGGCGACGTAGGCAGCGTTGAGGGCGCCGACCGAAGTCCCGAGGAGCATGTCCGGCTTCACGCCTTCGCTGGCGAGAGCTTGCAGCATCCCGACTTGGACGGCTCCGAGGCTTCCGCCTCCGGAAAGTACGAATGCCGTTGTCATCCGAGTTTGTCCTCCAAGAGTTGGTGCTCTGAAGTTAGAACGCGAAGGCGCTTTAGTCAAGTTTTCCTTGTTTTAGAAAGTCCGCCGTTCTATAGTCGCACGCGACTGACTTTAGAAAGTGTCAGGGCCCCCGTTTTTCGGTCCATTTCTTGTGTGAGTGCTTGTGATGTCGTTAGCACCCATGGAGGGAAATGATGCCCGGTAAGAAATTCACGGTCGATCAGATCGTCGTGAAGTTGAGAGAGGCGGAGAAGCTTCAGGCTCAGGGTCTGACAATCCCGCAGCTGTGTAAGCGGCTCGGTGTTTCAGAACAGACCTTCTATCGGTGGCGCACGAAGTACGGCGCGTTGAAGGAAGACGAGGCGCAACGCCTCAAGGCACTCGAGCAAGAAAACGCCCGGCTGAAGCGGATCGTTGCCGAACAGGCCCTGGACATCTCGATGCTGAAGGATCTCCAAAAGGGAAAATGGTGAGCCCGGCGCGCCGGCGTGACGCCGTCGCGTATCTGTGTCGGCGTCACAAGGTGTCGGAGCGTCGGGCGTGTCGAACCCTGGGAGTGCATCGCTCGACCCAGCGCTACGTGCCGGTCGCCGGCGACTTCGAGCTGCGGCTCGTGAAGTCGATGAACGCGTTGGCGGATCAGTGGCCGCGTTATGGCTATCGCAAGATCCACGCCCTGCTGGTCGCCGAGGGCTGGGAAGTCAATCGCAAACGTGTCGAACGCCTGTGGCGCCTCGAAGGCCACCGCGTGCCGCCGGCGAAGGCCAAGAACAGTGGCCAGAAGGCGCTGGGTGGTTCGGAGAACTCCTCGGTCAACCTTCCCGCGATCCGTCCCGATCACGTGTGGTCCTATGACTTCATCAGCATCCGAACCGTCGACGGAGGCCCCATGCGCGTGCTCAACATCGTCGACGAGTTCACGCGTGAATGTGTCGCCTCTTATGTCGCACGCTCAATCGGGGCCCGCGCCGTCAAGCGCGTACTCGAGAAGCTCTTCGCCAAGAGGAAGCCGCAGCTCATCCGCTCCGACAACGGACGCGAGTTCATCGCCGGCGAACTCGTCGCCTGGCTCAAAGATCAAGGCGTCACCGCCGCCTTCGTCGCGAAAGGCAGCCCGCAACAGAACCCATTCGTCGAACGCTTCAACGGCACGATGCGCCGCGAGCTGCTCAACGGCGAACTACTGCATTCGGTCACCGAAGCCCGCGTCGTGATCGGCGAATGGGTCGACATCTACAACAACGTCAGACCACACCGCGGACTCGGCATGAAGACTCCCGCCGCGTTCGCCAAAGACCAACGCCTACTCTCGAAGTCGTGCGCGGCTGATGAGGGAGGCGCGTGAGAGCAACTACTACCACCCGAACTGGACCAGAAAGCGGTTCCGCGGAACCGTCTTCAAAACGCCGAAACCGGCGATGCCACTCACACCAGAAGTGGACCAGTCAAGGGGGGCCAAGCACCGACACCCTCGCCAACGGCATCACCAAACAATTCCCGCAAAAGTTCACGGGATAGCCGTCGGCCGATCAGAGAGGCCCGGGTCGCAAGACCCGGGCCTTCTTCGTCACTCCGGTTCGTACGTCCAGTCGGGTCGTTTGCGCCAGAAGGACTCGTCGTAGACCGCGGTGCCGTCGACCAAATCGACCAGCTTCGGCATCGGCCGACGCTGCGGATGTGGGCAGCCGTGGTTCTCGATGTGCTCTGCGAACTCCTCGGGGAACGCTCGCAGCAGGCTGCTGACGACCTGCTGCTCTTCGGTCGCGAGATAACACCGACTGCCGTCGGTCACGCGCCGCAGCCAGTGTGCGATGACCTCGAGGTCGCGGTCCTCACCGGCTCCGGTCTCGATACGTTCGAGCCGTTCGGTGATCTCGCCGGAGCCGAGCTTGCACGGAGGGCACTGACCGCACGACTCGACGAACAAGAACCGGGAGAACCGATACGCAGCGTCCACCATGCAAGCGGTGCCGTCACTCACGATGAAGCCCGCAGCACCCATGCCGCTGCCGATCGCAGCGAAACCTTCGTAGCTCACCGGGGTGTCAAGTTGGAACGCAACTACGACCGGATTGGCGACACCTGAGAACACCGCCTTGACGCTTCGCCCCGGAGCCAGGCCGCTGCCTACGGCGTCGATCACCGCTGACAGCGGAGTGCCCAGCTCGATCTCGCCTACGTCGGGGGCGAGAACGTCGCCGACGACCGTCGCGATCACCGTACCGGGTGACTCTGCGGTGCCGGTCGAGCGGAACCACGCGGGACCATGGGCGAGAATGTGGGGCACGTTCGCAAGCGTCTCGACGTTGTTCACGAGGGTCGGATTGGGCTCGTCGCTGCGGCGGTGAAGTCCATGCGGGCCCGCCTCCCACCCTTCCTGCGGCGACGCGGCAAAGAGTCCGTGTTCGTAGGGCGGGAACCAACGGGGCAGCGGCGGCTTTCCCTCGATGACTTCCAGCATCGCCTTCTCCTCGCCGAAGAGATACTCGTCGGGCCCCGCCACGATGTTGACTGTGCAGTCGGTGCAAACGCCTGCGGCCTGGAACTCTTGAACGGCGCGCGTCATCGCCGCCAGTTCCTCAGTAAACCGGCGCTTGAGGCAGATGAACGCTTCGGATGCCCCGACCGCGAACGCGGCGATGATGACGCCTTCGACGACCTGATACGGGTTCGCCCGCAGGAGGGCTCGGTCCTTGAAGGTTCCGGGCTCGCCTTCGGCGCCGTTGCACACGAGGTACCGCCGGCTGGCGCTCTGGTCGACGATCCCGGCCCACTTCTTTCCCGTCGGGAATCCGCCACCGCCGCGACCGCGCAGGCCGGCCGCGGCGACGGCTCTGATGGTTTCGGCGGGTCCGATACGTTGCGCGGTCGCCACACCGAGCCCACCGACTTCTGTGCCGAGGTACTGCTCAAGCGAGACGACCGGCGCCGCCGGGAGCAGGAATGCCGTCATGGCCTTCCGAGCAGCAGGCTCCGACGCTTTTCCGCGAGCACGGCGAGCAGTTCGTCGAAGCTCGTCTCGAAGGAAGCCACGCCTTCGTCTTCGAGAGTTCGACCGACGTCATCCATGTCGACGCCGATCCGCGCGACCTCGTCGAGCACTCGTTGCGCCTCGTCGACGCCGGTCTCGATCGTGCGGTCGAGAGTGCCATGATCCTCGAACGCCGCGATCGTTGCTTCTGGCAGCGTGTTGATCGTGTCCGCGCCGATCAGATTGTCGACGTAGAGCGTGTCCGGGTACGCGGCGTTCTTCGTTGACGTGGAGGCCCACAGTGGTCGTTGTACCCGCGCGCCGCGGACCGCAAGAGCTTCCCACCGCGGCCCGCTGAACCGGCTGCGGAACAACCGGTAGGCAAGCTTCGCTTGGGCTACGGCAACGCGCCCGCGCAACGACAGCGCTTCCGCCGTGCCAATCGACTCGAGCCGTTTGTCAACCTCGGTATCGACTCGGCTGACAAAGAACGACGCGACGCTGTGGACCCGTGTGAGGTCGTCATTGCAGGCCTCGAGCCCGGCGAGGTATGCCTCGATGACCTCGCTGTATCGCTTGAGGCTGAACAGCAGCGTGATGTTGATGCTGCGGCCCTCGGCGATCATGGCGCGCACCGCCGGCACCCCCACCGGCGTCGCCGGGATCTTGACGAACAAGTTCGGTTTGTCGATCCGCTCGTGCAACGCGCGAGCGGCGGCGACGGAACGTGCGGTGTCACGCGCGATGTCGGGGGCGAGTTCGACCGATACGAAGCCGTCGCCGCCGCTGCTTTCGTCGAAGACGGGCCGTAGTTGGCTCAGCGCCTCTTCGATGTCTTCGATCACCATCTCCCAGTACGCGTCGACGATTGTGGCGCCGCGGTGGACGAGATGTCGGAACTGCTCGTCGTAGTCCGCAGAGCGCGTGATCGCCTTGGCGAAGATCGTCGGGTTCGAAGTCACACCGCGAATCCCGCGCTGGATCAGCCGACGTAGCTCTCCGCCGCGCAGGTGGTGCCGACTGAGATTGTCGAGCCAGGGGCTTTGGCCGCAGCCCTCGTGAAGTTGCTGGAGCTTCGTCATCGATTCGACTCAGTGTTGATCTCCCGGGAAGACGTCGGTCTCGGACTTGTGCCACACCGGATGGTCGCCGGCGGTCTCGACGTTGAAGCCGTAGTCGAATGCCAGCGAGCCGCCGAGGGTGCCACCGACGATCGTCAGGGCGGCCGCTACAAGCGTGAGGATGAGCGCGAGCCCGGGTGTCGATGGCTCGTCCCAGTAGCCGACGGTCCGTACCGCGACTCCTGCCGCAATGAGAATCGTGACGGTCGCCATCGTCCAACCGTGTGCGTTCGCCGTGCGCCGCGCCTGCGTGCCCTTCTCGGTGGACTTGAGCCAGTCCCAGAACCCGGTGAACAAGGCGAACGCCGCTGCGGCGAGGCCGGCAATGAGCACAAACGAGGCCGTCCGATAGAAGTCACGCGACCATGCCTCGTCGTCACCGGCGACGAACGATAGGACGTCGAACCCGGCCGCGAGCATGAACGCTCCGATGGGGATATCCGTCAGCGGTGGGTGCAACGGCTTGCCGGCCCAGCCCCGGGGGCCTTTGAAAGTGCGACCTCGGAGCGTGAGTGAGGGACGAAACGAGAACTTGCGCATTGTGTCTCCTTTAGTTGGACGCGATCGCGGCAACGGGCGCTCCGCCGTTCGCGCTGCCGTGTGAGCGGTACAGGCCTTCGATGACGCTGGCGCGGCGGGTCGCCACCACGGCACGGCGGACCTTCAGCGTCGGCGTGAGCTCGCCGCTTTCGACGGTCAGATCGTCGGGAAGCAACGCGAACGCACGGATCGACTCCGCTCGAGAAACCGACTGGTTCGCGTCGTCGACCGCGGCTTCGATCGCCGCGCTGACGTCGGACTCCGCCCGGTGGCGGGTGGCGTCGCCGTCGAGGGTGATCAACGCGGCAATGAACGGTCGGCCTTCGCCGACCACCACGGCTTGGCTGATGAGCGGGTGGGCGCGCAGTCGCTCTTCGAGTGGTGCCGGCGCCACGTTCTTTCCGGCGGCCGTCACGATGATGTCTTTCTTCCGTCCGGTAATGCGTAGGAACCCGTCGTCGTCGAGCTCGCCGAGGTCACCGGTCAGGAACCATCCGGCGTCATCGAACGCGGCCGCGGTCGCGTCGTTGTTCCGCCAATAGCCGCGGAACACTTGGGGACCCTTCGCGAGCACCTCGCCGTCGTCGGCGATGCGAATCGCGGTCCCGGCGACGGGCGGTCCGACCGTTCCGGGTTTCCAGGCATCGGCGCGGTTGACCGTGAGCGTGGGGCTGGTTTCGGTGAGCCCGTAGCCCTCGAAGATCGACAGACCGGTGCCGCTGAAGAAGTTGGTCAACCGTTCGCCAAGGGGGCCGCCGCCGCTGAATGCTGCGCGCAGGCGACCGCCGAACACGGCGCGGATCCGGCGATAGACGGCGTAGTCGAGCACAAAGTGATTGACGCGCGTCATGGTGTCGGTTCGGCCCGCGGCGCGGCCCTCGGACCATCGGATCGCGATTTCAACGGACTTGCGGAAGATCCAGCCACGGCGCGTCGCGTGAGCCTTGTGCTGAGCCCGATCGAAGATCTTCTCGAAAACACGTGGAACCGCAACCATGAGCGTCGGCCTGACCATCGCCATCTCTGCTTCGAGGTGCGCGACGTCCGTGGCGAAGGCAAGCTTGCTGCCCGACTCTGCCGCGGTCAGGGCGATGATCTTGGTCAGGGTGTGCGCGAGTGGAAGAAACAGGAGATTCACGTCGTCGGGTCGGAGCGAGAGGCGACCTGCGTCGAGGATTTGCTGCGCGTTCGTCCGGAGATTGCCGTGCGTCAGTTCGCAGCCCTTCGGCCGCCCGGTCGTCCCCGACGTGTACACGATCGTCGCCAAGTCGGTCGCCTTCAACGCGGCGATCCGTTCGTCGAGTGAGGTGTCCTCGACGGTGCCGCCCAGGAGCACGAGCTCGTCCAAGCCTCCACGTTCGATAACGAACGACGAAGCCCAGCACCGCGTCTCATGCGCGAACGACCCGAACATCGCGGCCATTTCGCTCGTCTCGAGGACAGCGGCAACTGATTCGCTGTCGGTGAGAATCCAGCGCAGCTGCTCGGCCGACGAGGTCTCGTACACCGGAACGGTGACGCCCCCGACGGCGAGAATGGCGTAGTCGACGACAAGCCATTCGAGTCGCGTGTGCGACATCAACGCCACTCTGTCGCCGGGTTCGACGCCGACGGCGATCAAGCCCTTGGCGAGATCGCGGACGCGTGCGTAGAACTCCCGTGCGGTCAGATCGAGGTAGCGGTCACCGGCCCGGTAGGAGGCGACGGGCCGGCGAGGTTCGAAACCGGCGCGATGGACGATCGGCTCGAGGAGGTGGGACGAAAGAGGAGGCAACTCGATCGGCGGACCCATGGCTTCGCGCATGCTCGCTCCTTCTATGACTAACTGTCTTTGACGTTACGACCGTCGGCGTTGTAACGTCAAGTTCACTGCGATTTAGAAGGAGAGCCGAATGAACGACACGTACCAGCTTCCGGAGCTCACCTACGACTACGGCGGGCTCGAGCCCCACATCAGCGGCAAGATCATGGAACTCCACCACAGTCGTCACCACGCGGGTTACGTGAAGGGCGCGAACCAAGCTCTCGAGCGATTGGCGGAGGCTCGCGCGGGCGCGGACTTCGCGACGCTGACGATGCTCCAGAAGGACCTCGCCTTCCACCTCTCCGGACACGTCCTGCATTCGCTGTTCTGGACCAACCTGACACCCGACGGCGGTGGTGACCCCGAGGGCGCCCTCGCCGCCGAGCTCGACGCGACCTTCGGCAGCGTCGACGTCTTCCGCAAGCAGATGTCGCAAGCCGCGGCAACGATTCAAGGCTCCGGGTGGGCCCTCGCCGCCTGGGAGCCAGTCGCCCGCCGGGTCGTTGTGCAACAGGTCTACGACCACCAGGGCAACCATGGCCAAGGAACGATTCCGTTGCTCGCGATCGACGCCTGGGAGCACGCGTACTACCTCCAATACCTCAATGCGAAGGGCGACTTCTTTGACGCGATCTGGCACGTGGTCAATTGGACCGACGTCGCGCACAGGCTCGTGGCGGCACGTCGGCTCAGCGATTAGTGCACTCGGCTGAAGAGCGAGAGGTTCGAAACGAGACGACGTCCGTCGCGCATTTGCTGACCCCGCGGTCAGTCGCGGTGATCGGCGCCAGTCGAAACCCACACACCGTTGGCCACCAGGTGCTGCGCAACCTCCTCGCGGGTGGTTTCGCTGGGCCGGTGTACCCCGTCAACGCCGACGCTGAGCACGTAGCGAGCGTGAAGGCATACCGCACGGTGCTCGAGGTTCCGGGTCCGGTTGATCTCGCCGTCATTGCCGTGCCGGGCCCTGCGGTACGCGATGCCGTTCGTCAGTGCGGCGAGAAGGGCGTCTCGGGACTCGTTGTCCTGAGCGCGGGATTCAGCGAGATCGGAAACGTCGCCGTGCAGGCGGAGATTGTCGCCTTGGCGCGGCGCAGCGGAATGCGAATGGTCGGCCCGAACTGTGTCGGCATCGTCAACACCGCGATCGGGCTCGACGCCACGTTCTCTGCGTACGCGCCTTCCCGCGGCCGCATCGCGATGCAGTCGCAGTCGGGAGCACTGGGCATTGCGATCCTGGAGCGATCGGCGCGCATTGGGCTCGGGGTGTCGAGCTTTGTGTCCGTCGGCAACAAGGCCGACATCAGCGGCAACGACCTGCTCCAGTACTGGGAGGACGATGCAAACACCGATGTCGTCTTGCTCTATCTGGAGTCATTCGGCAACCGTCGAAAGTTCGCTCGCGTCGCCCGGCAGGTTTCCAAACGGAAGCCGATCGTCGCCGTCAAGAGTGGCCGCTCGAAAGCGGGTGTACGGGCGGCGGCGTCGCACACCGCAGCGATGGCGAGCCCCGACTCCGCCGTCGATGCGCTGTTCCGTCAAGCAGGGGTCATCCGTGTCGACACGCTCGACGAGCTGTTCGATATGGCGTTGCTGCTCGATGCCCAGCCGCTTCCTCGCGGCCACCGAGTTGCGATCATCGGCAACTCGGGCGGACCGGGAGTGCTCGCGACCGACGCGTGTGTGAGCGCGGGCCTCGAGGTTCCCGAGCTCTCAGCCGCGACCCAGGACGCGCTGCGTGCAATCGCCGACCCGATCGCCGCGGTCGTAAACCCGGTCGACCTCGTCGCATCCGCCACGACAGCCGTCTACGAACAGGCCGTCCGCGTCGTGCTCGACGACGAAGGCGTTGACGCGGCGATCGTCATCTGTACTCCGACCTTCGCCGTTTCACCCGCGAGTGTCGGCAGCGTTTTGCGACGCATCTCGACGGGGACGAACAAGCCCCTCGTCGGATGCTTCCTCGCGTGGCCCGGCCTCGTGCCACTGCTGCGCCGCGAACCCGGAGCGCAGAACGAGGAAGATGTTCCCGCGTTCGCATCGCCAGAGCCCGCCGCGCGGGCGCTGGCACGCGCGGCTGACTACTCGGAGTGGCGACGACGCGAACCCGGTCTCGTGCGTGACCTCGACGGGTTCGACGTCCCGCTCGCGCGGACCGCAGTGATCGAGTTCCTCGCGGACTCCCCGGACGGCGGGTGGTTGCCTCCGACTCGAATCGACGCCTTGCTCACGGCGGCGGGTGTACCGACGGTGGCGACTGCAACAGTCACGGATGCCGGCCACGCCGCCCGCGCCGCGGTGGAACTCGGACTTCCTGTCGCCCTGAAGGCGGTGGGGCCATCGCTGGTGCACAAGTCCGACGTCGGCGGAGTCCGTCTTCGGCTCACGACAGACGTCGAGGTCGCCGACGCGTATCGCGCCATGTCGGCGCGGCTCGGAGCTCGGATGACCGGCGCGGTGGTCCAAAAGATGGCCGACCCTGGTGTCGAAATGATTGTCGGGGTGATGCAGCATCGGCTATTCGGCCCGCTGCTGATGCTCGGCATGGGCGGAGTTGCCACCGAACTCCTCGGCGACCGCTCGTTCCGCATCTTGCCGGTCACCGACAGAGACGCCGCCGAGCTCGTCCGCTCGCTACGCGGGTCGCCGCTGCTTTTCGGTTACCGCGGCAGCGCGCCGGTCGCGGTCGACACGCTCGAAGATCTGCTCCAGCGCGTCGCTCGGCTCGCGGCCGAGCTACCCGAGCTTGCGGAACTCGAAATCAACCCGGCCATCGTGTCGGACACAGGCGTGCTCGCCATCGACGCTCGCGCCCGAGTGGTGCCGGTCACGCACACCCCACTCGACTCTTCGCAGTAGCGTCTTTGGCAAGGCTCAAGGTGTTTTAGACTTGAACTGTGGAGCCTGAGGACGACCTCGAAACGAGAATTGGCGCTATCGCCGCGCTCGACCAGCCGCTTCGTCGCGACGTCTACCGGTTGTTGGCGGGCCTAAACCGCTGGGTGACTCGCGATGAGACCGCGGATACCCTCGGCGTCCCGCGATCGGTCGCGGCATTTCATCTCGACAAGCTTGCCGACGCCGGTCTCGTCGACGTCATGTTCGAACGCACCAGCGGGCGCACGGGCCCGGGCGCGGGCAGACCGTCAAAGCTGTATCGGCGCGGTTCCAGCGAGGTCGCGGTGTCGATGCCCGAGCGTCGGTATGACCTCGCCGGCTCTTTGCTGGCGGCTGCGGTCGTCGAAGCGGAACGCACTGGCAAGCCGGTCGCCAAGTGTCTCGCCGCGTCGGCGCGCGCTGCTGGTCGCGTGATAGGTGCGGAGGTTTTGGACGCCTCGGGGCCCATGCGCAAACGCGAAGACAGACGCAATGCCGTCATGGACGTCCTCACTCGCCACGGCTACGAGCCTGTGCTCGGAAAGCGCGGCGAAATCGCGCTAGTCAACTGTCCGTTTCATCGGCTCGCCGAAGAGCATCGCAGCTTGGTGTGCGGCATGAACCTCGACTTCCTCGCCGGCCTGCTCGACGGAATGGGCCCGGCGGACTACGTAAGCGCGCGGCTAGAACCGGAGCCGGGGTACTGCTGCGTCCGAATCAAGACCGCCTGATCCGATTCCGTCTACGAGCGGACATTGGCGGTGACAGTGATGACGCGCGAAGACTTCCTCCAACGCCACGAGGTAGAGCGCTCCCAACGCGAACCCCTCAACGACATCGCTGAACCAGGGCACGCCGAGGTAGACGCGGCTCGCCGGCGATCAGGACCAGCCCGACTACTACGGTCAGTTCCTTGACGACGAACTCGAGGAAAATCGAGTCCGAATGCGACGCCGCCGACGGGTCGGTTCGACAAGCGGCTGCACCAGTACGGCCATCGGGTGGACGCCGTCGATCCGTCGTCGCGAGTCGAGCACGGAACGAACCGCTTCCGTGGAAAGCGGTGAGGCGGGGACATCGACCACCGATTCGAGCTGTCCCGCCATCGACGAACGCGCCTGGTCTTCTGTAGGTGATCACGAGCGCACGACGCTCGAAGGCGTCAACCAGCACGGCTGACGTGGCGGTCTCGTCGGCGCTGTCGACGACATCGCAGAACCCCGTGGCGACGCCCGGCAGCACAGGTAGGCCAGCCGCTGTCGCAAGCGCGAGGGCGCGGCCTACGCGCTGGCGACCGCCGCGTCGACGAGTTGTGGGTCTGTCCTAACGCGGACCAATGTCCGACCGATGTGCGCGTGATAGCGCCGCCACTAGGACATGGTCGGCGTGAGTGCGCAACTCGTGTAGCGGACGGTTTCGGTGAACGCGCTCGCCGAGGTCGACTTCGGCAATGGCGCCGCGACCGAACTGATTGCACACGTCGATCAACAGACCGATTTCGATGCCGTAGCCGTCGCTTAACTCAATCGAATCGAGCGCTGTCCGGCGAATGGCGCATTCGCCGGACAGTGGTTGTGCGAGATTCGCGAGCTCAGGGAAGAGCCGTCGCAACAGCGGCTTCGCGAGGAGCTCGGTGACACGGCCGCTTTCGTCGGCGCGGCCGTCACAGGACCTGCGGTAGCGAGCCTTCACCATCTGAATCGACGGGTCGGCCAACGGCGCGGTCAGCATCGTCACGTAGGACGAATGGAAGTTCGCAACGTCGCCGTCGAGGAACACCAACACGTCCGCATCGGTCGCGGACACAGCGAACCGGAGGGCCTGGCCCTTGCCGGGGCCGTCGGCGCTGCGCAGGACGCGCGCACCGGCGGCATCGGCGAGCGTGGCCGTAGCATCGGTCGAGCCGTCGTCCACGACGACGACGTCGTCGACGCGGCCACTCGCCTTGAGAGCGTTGAGCGCCGAAACGATTGGGCCAATCGTCTCGGCTTCGTCGCGCGCCGGAATGATGACAGCCACGCGACCAGTCGGCCGGTCGTGGGAGAGGAGCTTCGGCTGCCGGCTGCGGATCGCCCGGCAGCCGAAGCTCCAAAGGGATTCCGCCACTCCTTGCTGGTCCTGACTGTGCGTGGAGTTGACCATGCCGTCCTCTTCTTGGGGCGCAACGCTTTGACTCTAGGTTGCGGCAATTCTTCAGTCAAACTCGCCGTGTTTTAGAACGAACCTTTCACGGCAACGGTCCGTAGGATTCCGCTGGCTGGAAGATATAGCGACTCCTGCTAAGCATTGCTAATAGGCGCTCCAGGGCCTCGCGAAGCGTGAGAAGCACCGCTAACAACGAGGCACCGCTGACGCCACGCCCTCTTACCTTTCGTCCTCAACGAAGGAGAGTGCCATGTCCCAAGTAGCGGCTTCGCATGTTCACCCCCAGGCCCTTGACTCCACGACGCTGGCCAACTTGCGCCACCGCCTTTCGGAGGAGCGAGACGAGCAGCGAGCGCAGCTCACGGACCTCCACGCGACCCTGGCTGAGATCAGCGGGCAGGCCGACGTCGACAGCATGTTGACCCGCGAGATGAGCGAGCTGAGTGTCGTTCGCTGCCTCTCGGTGATTGCCGAGATCGAACATGCTTTGCGCGCCATGGTTACGGGCAGCTACGGCACGTGCGAGCGGTGCAACAACGCAATCTCATTGGCGCGTCTGGAAGCGATCCCGTACGCGCGGAACTGCGTCGGCTGCCCGCCAGCAGTATTATTCTAGTAGTTACTAGACAAAAGCCGACCGCCATGCAGCTTCAGTTGGGTGACGTCGCGCCAGACTTCACCGCCGACACCACCGAAGGGACGCTGAGCCTTCACGAATACCTCGGAGACGGCTGGGGGATCCTCTTCTCCCATCCCTCCGATTACACGCCGGTATGCACCACCGAACTCGGCGAGTTCGCACGCCGCAAGAAGGAATTCGACGACCGGGATACAAAGCTCATCGGCATCAGCGTCGACTCGGTGGCATCTCATCTCGGCTGGTCCTCCGACATCGCCGAGACCCAAGGCCAGGGTCTCAACTTCCCGCTCGTCGGCGATGTCGACCACGAAGTCGCCGGTCTCTACGGGATGATCCATCCCAAGGCGAGCGACACAGCCACCGTGCGCACAGTCTTCGTTATCGGTCCTGACAAGAAAGTGAAGCTCACGCTGACCTATCCGGCGGCGGTCGGTCGGAACCTGAACGAGGTCATACGTGTTCTCGATGCGCTCCGGCTGTCGGCCGCGCATTCGGTCGCGACACCAGTGAACTGGAACGACGGTGACGACGTGATCATCTCCCCCGCCATTTCGGACGAAGAGGCGACCAGCCGATTCCCGAAGGGGTTCACGAGCCCCAAGCCCTACCTGCGACTCACGCCCCAGCCGGACCGCTGAAACCGACCGACGCGGCACTCGCCGATCTGGTGCGAGGTCTAGCGGATGCGGTGGTCGTCGCGGACGCCGAGGGCACGATCACCTTCTGGAACGACGCTGCCACGCGACTCTTTGGTTGGGCGGCGAACGAGGCAGTAGGCCGCAGCCTTGACGTGATCATCCCGGAGCGGCTGCGCGCCAGGCACTGGGCCGGCTACCGCGAGACGATGTCGACGGGACACACCGATTACGCGGACCGCCTTCTCGAAGTGCCCGCCCTGCACAGGGATGGCCGTGCGCTGTCGATCGCGTTCACCGTGTCATTGCTACGCGACCCTTACGACGGCACACCGACGGCTATTGCCGCGGTTCTTCGCGACGACACTGAACGCTGGCGGGAACGGCGACGACTTCTCGCCGAAGTTGCCGAGTTGCGCTCATCTCGCTGACGCTGCGCCCAGCCCGACCGTGGGCGCGAGACGGTCGGAAAACTTCGTCACCAACGGGCCGACCACCGCCGTGATCAACACGTACGCCGCGGCCATCGCGCCGAGCTGCGCGCCGTCCGCCGTACTGGCGCCGAGCGCGGCGATCACGATCGAGAACTCGCCGCGAGCGATGAGCACCGTGCCGGCGCGAAGCCGACCAGGGTCAGCAGCGACCGACCGCGCCGCAAACCAACCGGCCACGACCTTGCCGGCTATGCCGACCGCAGCGAGCGCAGCCGCCGGCGCAAGCACCTTGACGAGGTCACTCGGGTCGACGGAGAACGAGAAGAAGAGAAAGAACGTGGCGGCGAAGAGGTCGCGGAGTGGACCGACGATGCTCGACGCGCGCGTTTGGACAGGGCCGGACAGCGCCAGTCCGATGAGAAACGCACCGATGGCCGCCGACACTTGGACCCTCTCCGCCAATCCGCCAACGAGGAGCGTCAACCCGAACACGGCCAGCAAGAGCGCCTCGTCGGACGCCGGCGACAGCCATCGGCTGAGGTAGTGGCCCCAACGGAGCACAACGACGAGGATCACCGACACAGCGACGAGAGCGATGACGATGGTCGTGATGGTGTCGGCGGCGGCTCTCCCCGCGACGATCGCGCCGACGATGGGCAGATACACCGCCATGGCGAGGTCCTCGATAACAAGCAGGTTGAGCACCGCCGGCGTCTCGCGGTTGCCAAGCCGATCAAGGTCGGTCAGCACTTTTGACACGACACCCGAAGAGCTCACCCAGCACACCCCGCCTAGGAGCAGTGCGGCGGAGGGAGCCCAGCCCAGCGCGAGGCCGGCGAGGAACCCCGGCGTGAAGTTGGCGACCGCGTCAATCGCGCCCGGCAGCGCTCCTGCACGCAACCCGCTACGCAGCTCGTCGCCGTTGTACTCAAGGCCGAGCGTGAGAAGAAGAAGGAGGACGCCGATCTCTCCAGCGAGGCGGTTGAAGTCGGCGCTGACGTCGAGCGGAGCAAAGCCGCCTTCACCAACGGCTAGTCCGGCGATGAGATAAAGGGGGATCGCGGTAATGCCCAGCCGCGCCGCCAGGCGAGCGAGGATCGAGAGGGCGAGGGCGACGGCGCCGATCTCGATGAACGCGAGCGACGCATCGCCGCCGGTCGCGGCGAGGATGTTCACGCCTCGAGGAGGTCGCGCAGCTGTCGCAATCCTTCGGGGGTACCGACCGCGACGACGATGTCGCCAGGGGCCAGCATCAGCTCTGGTCCGGGCGCTGGGAGCGTGTCGTCTCCTCGAATCACTGCGACCACCGAGGATCCGGTCTTCGTGCGGAGCTGAGCCTGCCCGATTGTCGTGCCGGCATGGCGCGCCGTCGCGCTAATCGGGATCCAATCGAGTGCGACACCCGCAAGTCGTTGCACACCGGCCGCAGCCTCACTGAGCCCCCCGCCGCCGAGAAGGTCTGCCAGGGTTCGGGTGTCGTCCGGGTTGAGGCGCATCACCGTGGTGCACTTGTCGGGATCGGCGCGGTCATAAATGGCGATCTCGCGTCTTCCCGTGCGGTGCGAGAGCACCGCGACGCGTTCGCCGGCGCCCGTCGCGAACTCGTGCCGAACGCCCACCCCGGGAAGTTGTGTCTCGGTGACTTCTGCCATTGCAGCCTCGCTTTTCGATGGTGCTGTTAGATATTGGCTTGCTCGGGCGGCGCGGCATCCGGCAGATGCGCCGCCGCACCGGTGCTTGCTGACTCCGGACAGTCCGCGCCGATCGTGTAGCTGGTCATCGAGAGCGAGCCATAGGCCGGCCCATCGATGAGGACGTCGGCGGTGTCACTCGTCACAGCCGCGAGCGCGGCGATGTAGATCAGTGGGATGAAGTGGTCAGGCGTCGGCACGGCGAGACGAAAGTCGGGGTGGTCGACGAGCTTCAGGATTTCGGCCGGGTCGTCTCGCATGAGTTGGGTCGCTGCATCATCAAAGCGGTGGGTCCAATCGAAACCACCGACGGGCTGATCCCAATCGATTCGGCGAAGGTTGTGCACGACGTTGCCGCTGCCGACGATGAGTACGCCTTGCTCTCGCAGTGGCGCGAGGCGCGCTCCAATATCGACGTGGTAGTCGAGGGGTTGGAGCGCGTTGATCGACAACTGGACGACGGGAACGTCGGCGTTCGGGAACATGTGCGCCAGTACTGACCAGGTGCCGTGATCGAGTCCCCAGCTGTCGGCGTCGAGGCCGACCCAGCGCGGTTTGACAGTTTCGACGACCAATTCAGCAACCTCGGGGTGTCCGGGGGCGGGATAGTCGAACGAGAACAACTCGTCAGGGAACCCGTAAAAGTCGTGAATCACCCGGGGCCGCGGCATGGCAGTCACCGCGGTGGCGTTGGTGTACCAGTGCGCCGAGATCACGAGCACGGCCCGGGGCATGGGCACACACGCACCGAACGCGCGCCAAGCATCGGTGTACCGATTGTGCTCGAGAGCGTTCATGGGGTTTCCGTGCCCGAAGAAACCCGCGGGCATCGTGGAAACGTCGGTCACACCAGTT
>JBEHXL010000030.1:0-24710 GCA_048498715.1 Actinomycetota bacterium
TGCGGTCGGTCGAGACGCCGTCGATCACAAGTACGTCGAGATTCCGGTAGGTCTGGGCCAAAACCGAATCGAGCGCCTCGCCGATGAAGCCTTCCTCGTTGCGAATCGGGATGATCACGGTGACGAAGGGCTGCTCCGCGGGCACCCTCCATACTTAGACGATGCCGAGGGTGACCATCGTTACTGCCGCGAAGAACGCCGCCGCGTTTCTGCCGGCGACGATCGCGTCAGTTCGTCATCAGACGTTCACCGACTGGACCCACGTCATTGTGGATGACGCTTCGACCGACGCCACCGCGTCGGTCGTAGAAACGGCAGCCTCAGCCGACGCACGCGTGCGGCTGGTCCGGCTAGAGGAGTCGGTGGGTGCGTACGCGGCGGCAAATATCGCGGTGCTGGCCGCAGACTCGGACTACATCGCTCGCCTCGACGCCGATGACCTCGCCGAACGGAGCCGCTTGGAGAAACAGGTCGCTGCGCTGGCGGCGTCCACTCGCGCGGTGGCCAACGTCACCGGCTGGCATCAGATCAACGCAGACGGCACGCGTCGACCGGAGACTTTCGCGTTGCCGACGCACAGCAACGCGGTCGTGAAGTGGATGCTGTGGTTGCGCGGTGGTCCACTGCACAGCAGCCTTCTCGTCGACACCGCATGGCTGCAGGAACGGGGCGGATACGGACCCGAGCGCATTGGCGAGGACAACCGCTTGTGGTGCGCACTCACGCGTGAGGGTCGCATGTCGATGCTCGACGAACCGCTCGTCTCGTACCGGCTGCACGGCGATCAGATCACCGCGAACAAGAAAACCTACGAGGATCCGAATCGCCTCGGCATTCGACTCGAGCACTTCCAGCTGTGCGGCGCCGGCCCGGAGTGGACCCTCGACGACGCCCGTGACCTGATGCGCATCGGCCGCTGGGGCACGGCGCCGTTCGGCGTTGCGCATGCGTATGAGTTGCTCGATCGCTGGAGCGCCGAATGGCACAAGGATTCCGCGCTGACCGCCGACGAACGATCCGAATTGGCGGCGCGCTCGGCGCGCATGCGGTTGGTCCACACGCTGCGCTCGACGCGGGCCCGTCAGCCCGGAGTCGTCCGCGGGCTCACACGCAACGCGGTCTCGTTGGCCACCGCCGCGGCGCGTTTCGCGGCGAAGCGGCCGAGCAGCTGGCTCAGCGACTGAGGGCGACGGCCTCTTCGTAGATCCCGACAATGCGTTGCGTCGTCGCGGCGATCGAGAAGTTGTCAGTGATGTAGGCGCGACCGGCGGCGCCAAGCGTGGCGCGTAGCGACTCGTCCTCACAGAGGCGGACCAGAGCGTCGGCACCAGCGGCGATGTCGTGTTCGTCCACGACGATGCCGGTCTCACCGTCGAGGACCACTTCCGGAAGGCCACCGGTGCGCGTGACAACACACGGACGCCCACTGATCGACGCTTCCGAGGGTGACACGCCCTGGCCTTCCGTCGACCCGTCGGCGGCGACGATCCCCATCTGCAAGAACACATCGGTGTTGGCGTGCTCGGCGAGCACCTCGGCGTGGGTGCGGGGGCCGGCGAAGGTGGTGATGTCGTCGATGCCGAGCTCCCGGGCCAGCGTCTCGAGCTCGTTACGCATCGGCCCGTCGCCGAACACCGAGTAGCGCAGGTTCGGAATCCGCGGCCGAGCAGCGGCGATGACGCGCAGCGAGTCGTCGAGGCCCTTGAACGGCACCATGCGTGAAGCAGACAGCACGCGAAACTCAGGTGAGGCGGTACGTGTGACCGGTGGCCGGTCGACGTCGACGCCTTGGGGCCAGCGGCGAATCTTTGCCTCGTCGACGCCGAGGCTGCGCACCAGCTCACCCATGAACGCGGTTCCCACCGTGACGAGGGCGACGCCTTGCATCGTGCGGGCGAACTGGGCGGGGTCGCGGCGGCCGTGCACGTTGGCATCCGTGCCGTGAATCGAACAGACGATGGGCGCGTCGGTGAGTCCGTGACGGCGTAGCGCCACCGCCGCGCTCGCCGTCGAACCGAACTGGGCATGGACGATGTCGAAGGGACCTTCGCGCAGCACGCGGTTGGCGACGCGCAGGCGGCGGTCGTACCGATCGGGAATGCGGACTTCGTCGTCGCGGGCGAACGCGTCCGGCTTGGCGCTGCGCACGCGGGTCGTCACACGCGTCAGGCCTCGCCGCAGACGTGAGGCCGGGACCGGTCGCAGGTCGCCCGCGGCGCGGGCCACGCGTTGGGTCGCGCCCGCGAGTTCGTCGAGGGTCACGCCCTTGCCGAGCATCGGCACGATCGAGACCGAGTGGCCCGCCTGCATGAGCGCATCGGCGTGGTCGACGATGAACGTCTCGGACCAGAGCGGAAAGTCGAAGACGAGAACACAGATCCGCACTGCATCGAAACTTACCCAGGCTGTCCGCTACCTTCGCCCCCCATGACGTCGTCGCGGGGATTTCGTCGCGACATCGAGGGCCTCCGAGCCATCGCCGTCGTCGCGGTGATCCTGTTTCACGCCGGCGTGCCCGGCGTGCGCGGCGGCTACATCGGCGTGGACGTCTTCTTTGTCATCTCGGGCTTCTTGATCACCGGCCAGTTGGTGCGGGCCGACGGCGAGTCGGTGCGGGACAAGATCACGCACTTCTACGCACGCCGCGTGCGACGAATCGTTCCGGCGGCCACCCTCGTCATCGTCGCCACGCTCGCCGGGGTCGCGCTGTTCGGTTCGCCGCTGATCCAGCCTCAGGCTCGTCACGACGGGTTCGCCGCGATGTTCTTCTTCGCGAACATCCGCTTCGCGTCGAGCGCAACGGACTACTTCCACGCAAACGACGCGCCGTCGTTCTTCCAGCATTTCTGGTCGCTGTCGGTGGAAGAGCAGTTCTATTTCATCTGGCCCGCACTCATGGTCGTCGCCGCCGTCATCGGCCGGCGCCGTTGGAAACACGCTCCCCTCGCAGTGGTCGTCGCCGTTCTGGTCGCGTCGCTGACGCTCGGTATCCGGCTCACCACCACGGCACAGAGCGACGCGTTCTTTCTCCTCCCGTCGCGCGCCTGGGAACTCGCAGCGGGTGCGGCGCTGACCTTGCTCGCGACTCGTATCAGGTTCAGCGCCAACACGCGGATCGCGCTGCGATGGATCGGGCTGGGGTTGATTGCCGGCGCGATCGTGGTGTTCGACGCCAACACCAAGTTTCCGGGCACTGCGGCGCTGGTGCCCGTCCTCGGCGCGGTGTTGGTCATCGCCGCCGGAACCAACGGGACCGAAGGCGACGAAGGCCGCCTGTTGGGGCTCACACCGATGCAGCTGGCCGGCCGCTACTCCTACTCGTTGTACCTCTGGCACTGGCCGGTGCTGCTCGTCGCAGGCATCCGCTACGGCGAGGTGCTGACCGATTGGAAGCGGGCGCTGCTGTTGTCGGTCGTCGTCACGGTGCCCGCCGCGGTGGCGTCGTACCACCTCGTCGAGAATCCGTTTCGCCGTCACTTCAACCGCAAGCCCGACAGCCGTTCACTCGCGGCCGCGGCCGGCGTGCTCGCGGTCGGTGCCTTCGCCTTCGTGCCCTACAGCCTCGCGGCGGCCACGAATGTCGACGCCGGCAAGCGGGCCGACCCGCGTCTCGCGAGTGGCACGACGGCCACCGACTTCGTTCCCTCCAACCTCCGGCCGAGCCTCATCAAGGCGCACAGCTTCGATCCGAACGACGACTACGTCGCGTGCCGAGATTCCACCAGCGTCTGCGTCGCCGGTGACCGATCCAGCGCAACCACCGTCGTCCTGTACGGCGACTCGCACGCGCGTCACTGGATCACCGCGTTCGACGCGGCCGGGCGTGCCAACCACTGGCGTATCGTCGCCCTCACGCACACGGGCTGTCGTTCCTTCGCCGAGCCCGAAGGCAAAGCGAAGGTGTGCGACGACTTCCGGCACCGTTCGCAACGCGAGATCGAACAGCTGCGGCCCAGCCTCGTGGTGTTCAGCAACCAGTCGATGGCGCTGTTCATGGCCGATCAGTCGCTCTGGCGCCGCAGCGTGCACGACGCGATCACGGCCCTCCCCGAAGGCACCAAGAGCGCCGTGCTCGGCCAGACACCGACAGGGTCGATCGACATCCCGTTGTGCCTGGCCAACCACGTCCGAGACACCAAGGCCTGTGAGCCGCACCCGGTCGCCGCCCTTGTCGCCTTCAACGGACTACTTCGAGCGGAGACCACGTCGGTGAATGCAACCTTCATCGACACAACGCACTGGCTCTGCGCGCAGGACCGCTGCCCCGCGATCGTGGGCAACGTCTTGGTGTACCGCGATCGCAACCACTTCACGCCCGAGTTCACGAGAACCCGCGTGGGCGTGCTGACCGATGGCATTCGGGGCGCGCTAACGCACTGACCGGTACAACTCCTCGTGGAGTGGACCGACGGTCTCTTGCCAGTCCCACAGCCGAGCGCGATCGACACATCGCGTCGCGGTATCCGGCTGCAGGGCCAAGTCGAGCGTCTCTTCGATGGCCACGGCCAGCGCCTCGGCGTCGCCGTGTTCGACGATGCGACCCACCTCGGGAGACACGATCGTGTCGGCGCCGCCGTTCCGGCAACCGACGATGGGTGTGCCCGACGCCAACGATTCGGCGAGCACGAGGCCAAACGCTTCCTGCCGGGACGGCAACACGGTGAGGTGTGAGCTCGCGTAGCGGTGCGCCAGATCGCCAGGGTCCCCCACGCCGACTTCGTCGACGCGATCGCGGTAGGGCGCGATCTCCGCACCGGCCGCGTCGAAGGCCCAACCCACGTCCCCCGGGCCCGACAAGACGAGCCGCACATCAGGCCGACGGGCGGCGACGCGAGCGAACGCGCGCAACAACACGTCGACACCTTTCTCGGGGCGCATCGCCGACGCGAACAGGATCGTCGGCGGGGCGGTACGGGCGGCGGGCGCATAGTCACCGGTGCGCACGCCAGGGGGCACGACCCTGGGCCGTTTGCCGAACGTGGTCTCGACCTCGTCCGCGACCTGGTCGGACAGCGCAGTGACGGCGTGCGCGGTTTTCAACGTGGCGAGGAAGAGTCGGCGTTTCGCCGGATGGTTCGTGAACAACTGCTCGCTCGGATAGCCGAGCAGCGTCATCACCGTGGGTTGGCGCAGCGCGAGCGCAGCCAGCGCCGAGGTTGGCATGAGTGCGTGTACGACGTCGTAGCGCTTACGCAACAACGCCGGGAAGGCCCGCACGCCGAAGGACTCGGGCGCGCGCACCTTGACGTGCGCTTTGTGAATTGTCACGTCGGGCAGCTGCGCGAGCCGGATTTCTCGGCCGCCGGGGACGGGCCGGACGCCGGTTTCGTGTTCGGTACCCGCGATGACGTCGACGTCGTGACCGGCGCCACGCAGGTACCACGCCAGATCGTCGAGGTAGCGCTCGCCGCCGCGACGCACCTCAGGCCACGCGAAGGGATGGACGATCGCGATCTTCAACCGCGGCCTCGCGTCAGCGGGTGCCGGTGATCGCCATGTGCGCTTCGAGCTGCGCCCGGCCGACCGACGGATCCCGATAGAAGCGCACCGTTTCGGCGATCGACTCGTCGAGCGTCCACGCCGGCGCCCACGCGAGTTCACGGGTCGCGAGCGCCGGGTTCAGCGTCAGTAGGCCAGCCTCCGCAGTGGTGTCCTCGCGCTCGACCACGATGCTGTCCTCCGGTGCCCCCCAGTGCGACACCACCGCACGCGCGACTTCGAGCACCGTGGCAGCACCGCCGTCGTGGGCGAAGTTGTACGCCGGTGACAGCGTGTGACCGCCGAGCATCGCCGCCCCGATCAGCAGGTAGCCGTGCACGCAGTCGAGAACGTGTTGCCACGGTCGCACCGCGTCGGGACGACGCAGCACGACCTTGTCGCCCTGCTCGAGCGCGCGGGCGATGTCAGGGACGAGCCGGTCGGCGGACCAATCGCCGCCACCGATGACGTTGCCGGCGCGGGCCGAGACGACGGGCACATCGCGAAATCCCATGTACTGACAGCTGCGATACGGGACGATCGCCAACTCGGCCGCCGCCTTCGACGCGCTGTACGGGTCGTGCCCGCCGATGCGGTCGGTCTCGACGAAGGGCCGGCCGTCTTCCTTGTTCTCGTACACCTTGTCCGTCGTCACGCACACGATGCCGCGCACGCTTTCGGTGGCGAGCGCGGCCTCGAGCGCGTTCACGGTGCCCATGACGTTGGTTGCGAACGTCGCGCCGCGGTCCACCCAGCTGGCCCGGACGAGAGGTTGCGCCGCAAGGTGCATCACCACGTCGGGCTGGTACTCCGCCACCGAGGCGGCGAGACGTTCGGGGTCGCGTACGTCGGCGATCACGGTGTCGACGCGTCCTGCGATCTCGAGATCGTTGAACGCTCCGCGCTCGGGGGCCGGCAACGAGTAGCCGCGCACCTCGGCGCCGAGTTCGAGGAGCCACGCTGCGAGCCACGCGCCCTTGAAGCCGGTGTGGCCCGTCACGAAGATGCGGGTGCCGCGAAACGGCTCGAGCCGTGCGTCGGGAGCGCTCACGGCGACAAACTAGTTCTTCATCCGTGAGAACTAAGTTGGCCCCATGCAGGGCCGCCACGAGAGCGTCTACGAGGCGCAGCGGAGTGCTGCGCAACGCGAAGCAACCTTCGACCCGACCGCGAGCCCGCTCTACGGCAAGGTCGCGTTCGTCGTCGGCGCGCCGCGCAGCGGCACGACGTGGCTGCAACAGCTGCTGCTGGTGCACCCGCTGATCGCAACGGGCGGCGAGAGCCACATCTTCTGTGAAGGCCTTCCGGCGATTTTCGACAACTTTGCGTACGCCGACGAGACGTCCCACCTCTCGACGTGGGTCGCCGAGGGCGAGTTGGTCACCGCCGCACGCGCGTTCTGCGATCAGGTGTTCGGCGCGCAGCTGCGCGGGTCGCGCCCCGGCGCCGAGGCCGTGCTCGAGAAGACGCCGAACCATCGGATGCAAGCTGCGCTCCAGGCCAAGATCTACCCGGACGCGCGCTACGTGCACATCGTGCGCGACGGCCGCGACGTCGCCGCCTCTCAGCATTCGATGTGGCGCAAACAGGGCGGCGGCGCCGAGTACACGAGCGTGCGGCGAGTCGCCGAAGGATGGGCCGAGGCGGTGCGCGACATTCGTACGCACTTCGGCGGTCTCGCCTACCTCGAACTGCGTTACGAAGACGTCGTCAGCGACACCCCCACCGCATTGGCCAAGA
Organism: Actinomycetota bacterium; assembly: GCA_048498715.1. Classification (GTDB taxonomy): domain Bacteria; phylum Actinomycetota; class Acidimicrobiia; order Acidimicrobiales; family JACCXE01; genus JACCXE01. The sequence continues at coordinate 7,219 of JBEHXL010000030.1, forward strand.
TCTTCGAGCACCTGCAGCTGCCTTACGACGACGAGTTGTGCCGGGACGCCGCGTCGTTCGGCGACGCGCCCGTCAACACGGCACCCGGCTCCGTCGACGTGGGGGTGCGCAAGCATCAGGGCAACCTCCTGGCCGAGCGCAGCGTGGCGGTCGCCGCCGGCGACCTGCTCGTGGAGTTCGGCTACGCGACCGACGCAGAGGTAGCGGCGCTGAAGCGGCAGCGGAATCGCGAGACGCTCACCGCCGACGCGCGCGACACCGGCTTGCAGTTGCTCGAGACCGCGGGCGACAAGGTGAGCGAGGCGCGGCGCAAGTGGCGCCGCCGGACCAAGCGCAACGCGTCGCGTCCGGTGCGCGTCGTGAACGATGCGTTCGCCGACGCCGTCGCGAGTGGTGATCAGGCCAAGCTCGCCGCGACGCTCGCGTCGTCGGTGAAGCTCGACGGCACCGCAATGCCGGCGGCCGAAGCGGCGTCGCAGCTGGTGGGCAAGCTCGCCGGCACGCGCAGCGTCGCCCGCCGTGCGGCGACTGACGGCTTCGGTCAGATCACGCTGCTGGGCGACAACGGCGAACGGTTTCTCGTGCGCGTCCAGGTCAAAGACGCCAAAGCCGTCGCCGTCGACGTTCGCTAGAGAACCAGCGTTTTGCTGCGGGCCGACCCGCGGACCATCGTCACGACCTCAACCGCGTCGATCACGAACGCGTGGGGCAAGTAGACGAAGCGACGGCGCCCGCGCACGAGCGGCATCCGCTGGCCGCGCCAATAGAGCCACGGCGCGAACAACAACAGGGGGATCGGAGTGCGAAGCGCAACGGCCACGACTAGGCCGAGTTCGCCCAGCAACACGTACTCATGCGATTTCTTCCAGAACAGCCGATGCACGAGCAGCGGCCGGGCGCGGTGCGGGTGACGCTTCACCACCCGGGGAATGTCGCGCCACATCGCCACCTCCTTCACGGCTGCGCCGAAGCTGCCCTTGGTGATGTCGTGCAAGACGACCGCGTCCTCGGCGAACGCGACGGAGCCGCCGTGGTCGAGCACGCGCCAGCCGAGGTCGGTGTCCTCGCCGCCCTTCTTGTTGAACGCAGCATCGAGGCCGCCCACCGCGGCGAGGTCGGCGGTTCGGTAGAAGATGTTGCAGGTGTGCATGTAGCGCACGCCTGACTCACGATCGACGTTCTGCGTGCGACTGAAGACGCCTTTGTTGGCCGCGTGCGCCGGGTTGGGCATCGTGCGCCCCACGACAATCGTCGCGCCCGCGCTCATCGCGCCCATGCCCGCTTCGAGCCATTGGGGCGCGGGCGCGCAGTCGTCGTCGGTGAACGCGACCACCGGCGCCTGCGCGGCGCGCCAGCCCGTGTTGCGCCCTGCCGAGCGACCGGTGTTGGACGGCAGGGTGACGAGCCGCAGGTTGAGCTGCGAAGTCGCGGCGAAGTTCGCGACGTACTCCGAAGTCGTATCGCTGGACCCGTCGTCGACGATCACCACTTCGAACTTGTCGACCGGGTAAGTCTGGGCTTCGAGCGCATCGAGAAGGTGGGCGAGCCGTGGCTGGCGGTTGTACGTCGAACAGACGACCGTCACGTCGAACGGGCTCACTGCTTCCAAGGCGGATTGCCCTCCGCGCAAAGAGCGGTGAGTTCGAGCGCGTCCTTGTAGGTGTCCATCGATTTCCAGAAGCCTTCATGCTTGTACATGAACAGTTCGTTCTCCCTCGCCAACGCGGGCAGCACGTCGCGCTCGAGGTCTTCGCCGGGCTCGGGCCACGCGTCGAAACAGCGCTTGTCGAAGACGAAAAAGCCACCGTTGATGTAGTGGTCAGGCAACTTCGGTTTTTCCCGGAAGCGCAGGACCCGGCCGTCGTCGTCGTACTCGACGGTGCCGTATTGGGACGGCAACGGCACTGAGGTCATCGTGGCAAGGCCGCCGCGTGACTCGTGAAAGCGCAAGGTTTCCTTGAGATCGACGTTGCCTAAACCATCGGAATACGTGACGAAGAAGGTGTCGCCGACCAGGTCGGCAATGCGGCGGACACGTCCCCCCGTGTTGGTCTCCTCGCCGGTGTCCACGACGTCGACGGTCCAGTCGTTGTCGAGCGACGCCGCGAACTCCTGGACCAGCTCGCCCTTGTAGCCCGCGGCCAGCACGAAGTCGGTGAAGCCGTGCGCGGCGTAGATCTCCATGACGTGCTTCACGACGGGTTGCCCGTCGACTTCGAGCAACGGCTTCGGTACCGAGACGGTTTGGGGATACGCGCGTGTTCCCTTGCCGCCGCAGAGGATCACAGTTCGAACGCTCATGGTCACCTTGTACCATGACGCCGCCATGAAGCCGTTGAGCCTGGCGGCTGCGATCGTCGAAACAGCCGCGAGCGCAAGCTGGTCCGGGGCGACGGCGGAGTGCAGTGTGCTCGTGTCCACGTTCCGGCGCCCCCACTACCTGGCGGGCTTGCTGGACTCGATCGAAGCACAGGATCTGGACCCCGCGCGCTTCGAAGTGATCGTCGCCGACAACGCGTCCGACGACACAACCTGGGACATTCTGCGCAAGCGCGCCGAGGCGTCACCGGTGGCAATGTGCGTGGCGCGGGTGGCGAAGAACGAGGGCCCGTCCTCCGGGCGCAACGCGGCCGCGTCGCTGGCGCGAGCACCGATCGTGCTCTTCTCCGACGACGACTGCATCCTCGAACCGCAGTGGGCCCGTGAGATGCTCGCCGCCTTCACCGCTGGCGCCCGCCTCGTCCAGGGACGCACTGCGCCGACGGATGAGCCGCGCACAACGTGGGACCACACGATCGACATCCGCAACCCCACCGCGCTGTTCGAGACGTGCAACGTCGGCTACCGGCGTGACGACGTGGTCGCGGCCGGGGGCTTTCACGCGCTCGACAACTACATCGCGGGTCGGGGCGGTGCGCCCTTCGGCGGCGAAGACACGATGCTCGGCTGGGACATCGTGCGGGCAACCGGCTCGAGCGTCGCGTTCGCGCCGAACGCCGTGGTGCACCACCGGATCGAACCGCGTGATTACGAAGGATGGCTGCGGTTCCGTCGCGGCGCGGGCATCTTCCCGGCCCTGTTGCGCAGCGTGCCCGAGTTACGGCGCGCGATGTTTCTGCGCTGCTTTCTGTCCCCGCGATCGGCCGCGTTCGACGTGGCGTTCGTGAGCGTGATCCTGGCTGTCGTCACCCGCAACGTGATTCCGCTCGCCGGCCTGGCTCCCTACGCGTGGATGCTGGCGCCACGGCGACGCGGCCTGCGACGCTGGGCGCGGCTGGTGCCCCGCTACGTGCGCGGTGACGCGGCCACGGCGCTGAGCCTCGTTCGCAACTCGGCTCGCCAGCGCCGAGTGGTGCTGTAGTCGCGATGCGCGTCGTACTCACGAACCCGCATTGCTGGCCCCACGTCCGACGCGGGTCCGAGTCCCTGATGCACGGCCTCGGTACGTGGCTCCAGGCGAACGGTCACGCCGTCTCGATCCTGGCGAGCCACAGCGAGGCCGAGACCTACGAGATCGACGGCCTCGCCTACCGCACGGTCAAGGCGCCGGACTGGCACCGGCGCTATCACGAACTGCGCCGCCCACTGACGATGATCCCCGCGATGGCACGAGCATTGCGCCAGCTCCAGCCCGACATCGTGCACTGCTTCTCGTATCACGACGCGAGCGCGGCCAAGCTCGCACGACTCCCTCACGTCATCTGGTACGGCGGCATCATCCTGCCGGCATCGTGGGTGAAGGGTCGCGCCCACATCCAGCGTCGCCTGTTCCAGCGGGTGTCCGCCGACGCAATGATCGCCTGCCCGTCGATCGCGTGCGCCGACGCGATGCGCAAGGACTACGGCCTTAACTGCGAAGTGATTCCGAACGGGCTCGACACGACCGCCTTCACGCCGACCGAGCCAAGTGTCCCGGGCCGCATCCTGTGCGCAGCTACCCCTGACGACATCCGGAAGCGGCCTGATTTCCTCGTCGAAGCCTTCGCACAGGTCGCGGCGGCGGTACCCGAGGCGACGCTCGTGTTCGCCGGCCACGCGAGCACCACGACCCGTGCGAGGTTGACGGGCATGCTCCCCGAGGGCATGCAAGACCGCATCACGTTCCTCGGTGACGTCGACCGCGACGAGATGAGCCGTGAATTCGCACGCGCGTCGGTGAGCGCGCTGACGAGCGTCAACGAAGCGTTCGGTCTGGTGCTGATCGAGTCGTTCGCGTCGGGCACGCCGGTGGTCGGCACCCGCTCGGGCGCGCTGCCCGAGCTGATCGAGGACAGCGTGGGAGGTCTGTTCGACATCGACGACGTCGTAGGGTGCGCGAAGCAGATCGAGCGGCTGTTACGTGAGAACGGCCCCGACCTCCGGGCCCGGTGCATCGCACATGCGAAGCGCTGGGACTGGAACGAGGTCGGGCCGCAGGTGGTCGACTTGTACAACCGCAGACTGGTGAAGGGATCCAACAGAACATGAAGCCGCTGCGCTTTCTGAAGAACGCGGTGACATCGTCGAGCGCGGCGTGGCGCGACGTGGGCTCGGTAATGGTGATCCCGAAGGTGCGTATCTGGGTTCTCGCCGGCCTCGGTGCGGCCGTCGGCATTTGCGAGACGGTGCTGTTGGCGGTGATCGCCAGTGTCGGTGTTGCCCTGGCCGGCAAGGAAGATGCGACGCTCAAGTTGCCCTTCGGTGCCCGCCTCTCCGGCGCGAGCACGCCCACGCTGTTGTGGATCGGCGCCGCGGCCGGCGTTGCGTCGCTGTTGGCGCAGATTCTCATCTCCGTGGGTACGTCGCGCATCACCGCGCGCACGAACACGTCGTTGCGCAAGGGGACCTATGCCGACTTCGTCGCCACGAGTTGGCGCGTGCAACGAACCGAAATGCAAGGCACGTTCCTGAGCTACATCGTGAACTACATCCCCCGCGTGTCGAACGTGCTGACGTCGTTGGTGACGGAGATCTCCGCAGCTATCACCCTGGTGATCTTCCTGGTCGCCGCAGTGGCCACGTCGCCGGCGATCTCCCTCGTGGTGATCGCCGCGGGCGCCGTGACCTTCAGTGGCTTCTTGCCCGTGCGCGCGATGTCTCGCCGCGCGGGGCAGGAGTCCACGGCCGCGACGCGCGTGCTGTACGGCAGCTTCGTCGACGCCGTCGGCGCGAGCCGGGAGATCAAGACCTACGGCGTGGAGGACCAGCTCTACGAGCGCATCGCCCGGGAAGTCGACGAGCTCGAAGCGCCGGCTTACAAGGCGCGATTGCTGCAGTCGATCGTGCCGGTGGTCTATGCCCGCGCCGTCTTCTTCATCCTGCTCGGCGGCATGGCGGCGGTCTACGCCCTCAAGGTCACCGAGTTCAGCGCGATCGGCGCGGCGATGTTGTTCGTGTTGCGCGCCATGCAGCAGGCCCAGACGATCCAAGGCCAGGAGCAGGTCATCGCCGAGTCGCGGCCGTGGATTGGTGAGCTCAAGCAGCGGCGCGCGTTGTTCCTCGCGAACGTCCTCGAGGCCGGCGACGAGAAGCTTCCCGCCGTCGACACCATCGCGTTTCACAACGTGAGCTACACCTACGACGACGGAACCCTCGCGCTCGACGACGTCAGCTTCGACGCGAAGAAGGGCGAGCTTGTCGGCGTGATCGGCCCCTCGGGCAGTGGCAAGTCGACGCTGTCCGAACTGATCGTCCGCCTCGACAAGCCGACGGGTGGCTCGTTCATGGTCAACGGCAAAGACGCCATGGCCTTCGACCAGCAGTCCTGGGCCGAGCAGGTTGTCCTCGTGCCTCAGCTCAGTCAGCTGTTGGCGGCGTCGGTGGAGGAAAACATTCGCTTCCTGCGCCCCGACGTCAGCCGCGATGCCGTCGAGTTGGCGGCCGAGCGGGCCCACCTCACCAACGAGATCCACGAGCTCGACGAGGGCTTCGAGACCCAGATCGGCGAGCGCGGGTACCGCAACCTGTCCGGTGGGCAACGACAGCGCCTGTCGATTGCGCGAGCGATCGTGCGCATGCCGAGCCTGGTCGTGCTCGACGAACCGACGAGCGCGCTCGACCACGAGGCAGAGGAAGTCATCGTCGAGACCATCGAGGAACTGCGCAAGCACGCGTGCGTGGTGGTCATCGCCCACCGCTTGTCGACGCTACGGCACTGCGACCGCGTGCTGGTGCTGCGCGACGGAAAGCGGGAAGCATTCTGTGCGCTCGAAGACCTCGCAAACGAGAGCGCGTTCTTCCGCGCCGCGGGCGCGGCGACGGAGTTCTGATCGTGTCGGCCGTTGCGACTCGACTCACTGAACTGGACGGCGACACCGCTCGCCGGTTCCGCCACGTGCCCGGGCTCGACGGGCTGCGCGGCATCGCGGTCCTACTCGTCCTCGGCCTTCACTACGGCTCGCTGTGGAACGGACGCGAGGGTGCGGGCTGGCTGCCCGGAGGCTTCGTCGGGGTCGACGTGTTCTTCGTACTCAGCGGCTTTCTGATCACGTCGCTGCTGCTCAGTGAGAAGGCGACCGTCGGGCGCGTCAACCTCAAGAATTTCTACGCCCGCCGCGGCCTGCGACTGCTCCCCGCTCTGTACGTCGTCCTCATCGCACACGCCGTGTTCAGCATCGGCATCGGCGACGAAACGCTCAAGAGCGAACTCAAGCAAGTGCTCTCCGTTGTGGCCTACGTGTCGAACTTCGCCCAGGTGTACTTCGACAAATCGATGATCCACTCCGGCATCGGCAACACGTGGTCGCTCGCGATCGAAGAGCAGTTCTACCTGGTGTGGCCCGCACTGTTGCTGTACGGCGTGCTGCGGTTCGCGAAGACGCGCCAGTCGGTGCTCGCCCTCGTGCTCGGCGGCGCTCTGCTGAGCGCGGTGATCCGCCTCGTCGTGTGGAACTGGGCGGGCCACTACCCCGCGGCGTACATGCGGCCCGACTGCCGCGCCGACGGCCTGCTGCTCGGTGTGTTGTGCGCGTTCCTGTGGCGCTGGGACATGGTGCCGCGGCGCTGGCTCAACGCCGCGTCGGGGGTGTGCGCGCTGTTCCTGCTCGCCTTCTCCCTGATCGTGAAAGACAGCGACTGGATGTTCAACTACGGGTTCTTCGTGGTCTCCGCCGCCACCGCCGTGATCGTGCTGGCGCTCGCGGAGAACCTGAGCAGCCTTCGCCGGATGTACGAGTGGGAGCCGCTGCGCTTGATCGGGCGCGTGTCGTATGGCCTGTACCTGTGGCACGTGTTGGCGCTGCGCATGACGGCGCACTTCCTGCACCCTGACAACAAGGTCGTGCTTGCGTTGGTCGGTCTGGCCCTGACCACCGTTGCGGTCGCCGCGTCGTACAACCTCGTCGAACAACCCTTCCTGCGGCTCAAGTCGCGGGTGGCGTCACCCGTACCCCACTAACCCTTCAGCGCCGGCTCGATCTGCGCTCGGAACCATGGCGCCAGCGACGCCGAGTACTGCAGCGTGAGGTGGTCATCGTCGCGCCAGATCAACCGGGTGCCGGAGATCGCCGGGCACCGGTTGGGGTTGCAGATCACCGGCTCGAGGTCGAGGAACGAGGCGCCGTGCTCGGTGGCGAGCGCCAGCAAAGCGTCGTTCCATGAAGCGGGCCACGGGTTCTGATCGCACTTGAACGCCTTCGTGAGGTTGTCGGCGAGGCACTGCGTGAGGTTGCCCTTCGTCGAAATCGGCGTTTCGCTGACAATCAGCGTCTTGCTGGTCGCCGGAAGCTTCGCCAGCGTGCGCCGCACCTGGGCCTGCCACGCCGCGCGCGTCGCGGTACGACCGCGATCGTTGCGGCTGCTGAGAATGATCAAGCCCGGAGGCTTTGCCCGCAGGAGCCGAAGCGACTCCGCGCGCCACTCGTCGCAGGTCGGGTTCTTCAGACGATCGCCGATGTTGTCGAACCACGAACAGCCGTCGAACGTGTGCTGGTCGAGGCCCACGCCCATGGCGCGGGCCGCACCGGACAACCCGGGGAGAAGGTGTTCCGCGTGCGAGTCACCGAACACGGCCACCGTCGGCTCGCCGACGCGCGCCGGGACAACGGTGCAGTGATGACCGCAGCCCTCGGGGACGTATTGCTTGTCGGCGGCTGCGATGAGGTTGGGCGTGAGGTTCTTCGGAACCACCGGCGTACCAAGGATCTGTGGCGACGCGCTCGCCGGGAGCGCGGCGACCGAATGGTTGGTGCGAGCCTGTCGATAGCCGATGTTCGTGACCACGGCGACGGCGAGAAGTGACACCGCCATGATCGCAACGCCGAGGCTGAGCGAACGAAACGGCCGGCCGCGCAGGGGCTTGGCGTTGCGCACGGGGTTCTCGACGCAGTGGTACGTGAACACCGCCGCCGGCCCGCTGAGCAGGATCATCCAGAAGGTCTGCATGATCCAGGAGTCACTGATGACGTGGACATGGCGCGCGAACAACAGCAACACGGGCCAGTGCCACAAGTACAGCGAGTACGAGTAACGCCCGAGGGCCTGGGACACTCCGCTCGACAGTGCCTTCTCGGTGACATCACCGCGCTGGTATCCGATGCCGGCGGCGATGACCACCGCGGTGCCGACCGTGGGCAGCAAGGCGGTCCAACCGGGGAACGTGGTCTTGTCGTCGTAGAGGAACATCGCGGCCGCAACCATCGCGAGGCCAATCCACGCCAGCGGCGCGCGTAAACGCGGCGAGAGGCGGGCCACGGCGGGCGCGCCAAGCGCAAGCAACACGCCGATGCCAAGTTCCCAGGCGCGCGCCGTGAGGAGGTAGAAGGCGGCCACCGATCGCAGGGACGTCCAGTACGTGTGCGTCGTCCAGAACACGCTCACCGCGAACGAAGCGACGCAGATCGCGGCGACGACGATCGACGTACCGAGGCGGCGCCGCTTCACGAAGACGAGTCCGAGGACGAGGAACAACAGCGGCCAGATTGCGTAGAACTGCTCCTCGACCGAAAGCGACCAGTACTGCTGGAGACGCGACGCCGTGTTGTGTGCGAAGTACGCGCTCGACCCGATGAAGTGCACGTTCGACGCAAACAGCGTCGTCATCTTGGCGTCGGTTGCGACGCGGACGATCTCGATGCCGTTCTCGACGACGAGCGCGCCGGCCATCGTCGCGAGAACGACAAGCGCGGCAGCAGGAAGGATGCGCCGCACGCGCCGGGCGTAGAACTCGAGAAGTTGACGTGGCCCTGTCTTGCGCGTTGCGTCTCGCAGCATGAGACCCGTGATGAGGAAGCCGGAGATCACATAGAACACGTCGACTCCGACGAAACCGCCGGTGATGCCGGGGACTCCGGAGTGGAACAGCATCACGCCGACAACCGCGATCGCGCGCAGGCCCTGGATGTCGGCTCGGAACTCGTTGTGGCCCGCGTCCGCCGGCGCGGCCGGAGATTCCACGGCGGCAAGGTCGGCGTTAGTCATCGGGCACGATAACGGCGACGGGCACTAGTTCTTGCGCAGACGGCGAAGCTTTCCGCCGTACGTGCGAATCCGACGCAGGGCGTCCGATCCGAACGAGCGGGCCCGGTAGCGCAGCGACTGCCGGATGGCGTGCAGCTCGGCGTCGTCGAGGTAACCGAGCGCGACCATCTGGTCACCGGCGTAGCGGTAGACCGCATGGATGGCAGCGGGGTCCAGCGCGATCGACCGCAGGTTGTGCTCGCTGACGCGGCGACTCGAACGCGCGCTCAGCCGTGCACGCACGTCGTCGTCTACGGCCAGGCCCAGCCAGTCGAACAGTTCGGCGAGTTGGTGCACGGTGTCCTCGCGCAGCGATTCATAACGAACCTCGCGGAGGTGGATGGACCTCGGGACGAAGTTGGCGACGGCCGTGATGGACTCCACCCAGCCGCGCGAGGCCCGCCCCGGGTCGTCCGTGCCAAAGGGAACCTCGAGCAACGAACGAACGACTTCGCGTGCGTCGCGGTGGATCGCAATCACGTACGCATCGGGAAACAGCGACTCGATGATGTCGAGATGCAGCGCATGATGTGGTGTCTTCTCGACCAGCCTCGTGGCGTCGGCGTGGCCGGCGAGCGACGGCGCGAACATCGATTCGACGAAACGGCGCAACGATTGCCGCACCGTGTCTTCGTCGGTCCACGCCCGCAACGGCGCGTTCGCAACGAGGTCCTTGATGCTCGAAAAGATCGCCGTTTCTTCGGCCGGGCCGGCGACATCGTGGTGGCACTGCAGCATCGACTGCAGCCACGTGGTGCCGCTGCGTGGATAGCCGACCACGAAGATCGGCGTCGTAATGCGACGGTGCGGGGACTCCACACTCGCCTCCGACGCGCGCGGGGAGCCGAGCCGCGCGCGGACGGTGTCGACCAGCGCGGCGCCGTCGACGAACGCCGCGTCGGGATACAACGCTTCGATCGCGTTGCGAAACTCGGCGTTGCCGGGCGACGCGTCGACAACGACAGCCGCGTCGCCGTACAGCGCGTCAGCAAGTTCGCGTGCCGCGCGGAGAAAGGTCGACGGGTCGGCGAGCGCGGCGAGCCCGTAGCCCGCGTGCATTCCCGCGACGTAGGTGTTCAGCAGGCGGCGGAACCCGTTGGCGAACACGTCGAGATCAGCCCCAACCCGTACGTCGGCGAGCACGCGCGCCGCGTCGAGGTGCTCGGGTGTTGCGTTGCCACAGAACACCAGACGCCCGGTGCTCGGAAGGCGTGCGACGTCGTCCGGCCCGAGGCGGATCGGCATGTCGTAGACGGTCGCTATCGCGCGATACCGGTCGAGGTCGTCTTCAACCATGGGCGCGGTACCACTCGATGGTTTCGACAAGCCCGTCCTGCAATGAGCGCGACGGCGACCAGCCCAAGACGCGGCGGGCGAGTGCGGTATCGGCCGACACGACCGGCACTTCGACGGGGCGTTCGGGCAACGCGCCGAACTTCGGCTTCACGGGGTTCCCCATAAGCCGCAGGATCTCTTCGGCCATCCACCGGATCGAGACGGGGGCGCCCGAACCCAGGTTGATCGCAAGCCCTTCGACGCCGCCGGCCAGCGCGGCCCTGACCACGCCCTCGGCGATGTCGTCGACGTGGTTGAACTCTCGCTCCTGCAAGCCCTGCGACATCTCCACGTCGGCACCGCGCAGCGCATGCAGGATGACGTCGGGCACGACACGGTTGGCCGGCTGACCCGGACCGTACGCGTTGAACGGTCGCACGACCACCGCCGGAGGCCAGCCCGATCGCGGGCCGAGCAGCGCGAGCTGCTCGGCGGCGAACTTGCTGACGGCGTAGGGCGACCGAGGCCGAATGGGGCCGTCTTCGACGAACGGTGCGGGAGCGTCGCCGTAGACATCGGCGGTGCTCACGTACACGAACCGCTCACAGGCCGAGCCTTTGAGCCCGTCGAGCAAGGCAACGGTCGCGCCGACGTTTGCCGTGACGCATGCTGCGGGCTGCGCCCACGACGCTCCGATGTCGGTGAACCCAGCGAGGTGGATGACGTGGGTGGCGTCGCTGGCCCGTGCGGCCGCCGTCAGCGCCGGCGCGTCGAGATCACGAACGGCAAGCGTCGCGACGCTGCCGCCGGCATCGCGCAGTTGTTGCACCACACGCGCTCCGATGAAGCCGGAGGCGCCGGTGACGAGGAAACGTTTGTCGCCTACTTCCACGGCAAGTCGAGTTCGCGGATCACCTTGCCGGGAACGCCGGAGACCAACACTCCTGACGGAACATCTTTTACGACCACCGTGTTCGACGCGACGATCGTGTGATCGCCGATGGTCACACCGCTGGTGATCGTGGCCTTCGGGCACACCCAGACGTCTTGTTCGATGCGGATCGGCGCTGCACGCGAGTTGTGGTAGCTCCACGCATCTTCTTCCGAGAAGAAATGGCTGCTGTCGACGATCGTCACGTACTCGCCGGCGTACACGAACTTCGCGAGGTGGACCGAGTCGGCACAGTGAATGGTGCTGCCCCAGCTGACAATGTTCGGGCCGACGAGCGTGAGCGATCCACCGTCGACACTCAAGACACTGTTGCCTCTGATGTCGACGCCCGGCCCGAGGTCGATGACGCCGCCGTTGAGGCGGAGGCGTACACCGTCACCAATCTTGCTGCCCGCGCCGACCTTGACCACGGTGTGCCGCTTGTTGCCCGCCTGAACGACAACCCGGCGGCCGACCCGCACCGACTTGTCTATGTGGACCTCGACGGTAGAGCGCAACATGAACGCAGCCAGGTGCATTCGCACCACGAGCAGCACACGCCGCGCTCGGCCGGCCGGCCCCACGGCGCAGATCCGCAAGAGGTAGCGCGCGCCACCGCGAATCTTGCGGCTGGCTCCCACGCCCTTAACCGTATCGGCTGCTTCGCGCGGAAAGCGTCCGTACGCACGAGCAATCAGCCGACGCGCAACGCTCGTCGAAACGCCTCCGCCAGGTCCGTCACCGGTACCGGCAGCCGACGCGACCAGTTCGTCGGTTTCACGGTTCCCGGCTCGTTCGGCTGATGGATCGACCCCACCAAGTCCTCCGCCGTGAGCACGACGACGCGGGACCCGGCTCGGAGCAGACGGGCATGCACCTTCTCCGCCGACAACCCGCGCCCCGCCAACGTCGGCAGGTCGTGGGTCTCCGCGGCGGCGAGCGACAACGTAGGCCACTGCTCGGGCGGGTCCTCTTCGAACGACAACACCTTGTACGACATCATCTTGCGCGCGGCGAGCGCCTCGCGAACGCCTGGCTCGACGGTGCCCAGGTCCTCCCCGACTACGAACACCTGGTGGCGTCGACTCACCGCGGCAACAACGTCGAGCAACTCGGCCGCCGGATACCGCACGTACACACCGTCGGCCGGCTCGGCGCCGTCCGGGATCCAGAACAAGCGGAACAGACCCATCACGTGATCGATGCGGATGCCGGCACCGAACTCGGCGGCCGCGTCGAGCGCGGCGCGAATGGGCGCGTAGTCGGCTGCGACGAGCAGGTGGGGCACGAACGGGGGCACGCCCCAGTTCTGGCCGTGGGGCCCGAGCGCATCGGGGGGCGCACCAATGTGCATGCCGGGCGCGATGAGATCACGCCAGCGGTGGGCGTCGTAGCCGTCGGGGTCGAACCCGACGGCGATGTCGTGGATCAACCCGGCTCCGGCGGTCGCGGCGTCGCGGAGTTGCTCGTCGATCAGCGCGTCCGTGACGAGTTCGTGTTTCGCTTTCCACACGGCGTCACGGTCGATCAGCTCGGTCGGATCGTTCGGGAGCGACACGCCCGGCACGCGTGCCAGCAGCGGATTGCGGCGCTCCCGTGAACTCGGGAAGTACGGCGACGCTTGTTGGGGCAAGCCGTCGTTCGGACGGTGCAACGGGCTGAGGAGCATCACGTCGGCACCGGAGCGTCGCGCCAACTCGGCCACGTCGACGAGGTCGCCGATGCCTTGCGAACCCTCCGACCACAGCGAGTACACCTGCACGGCGATCCCCGTGAGCCGTTTGGCCGGTACGACACACGTGGAGCATCCCGCCGGCGACGCGTTCGCCACCTCGTACGCGGCGGCGTTCGGTGGGTCGGTGTCGACGAGGTCGCGCACCATGCGGACGGTGTCGGGATTGGCGGTGACCCAGTCACCCTTCCAGTCCTCGAAACCCTCTTCGACGATCACGGCGCCGTGGTCACTGCTGGGGCGCGAACCAGCACACCCCGAGCGGCGGCAACGTGAACTCTGCGGAGTAGGGACGCCCTTGCCACGACTCCTCGGTGGCGCGCACCACGCCGTTGGTCACGCCGCTTCCACCGAACCGGTGGTCGTCCGTGTTGACCAACTCTGCCCATGCGCCGCCGCAGGGCAGGCCGATCCGGTAGGCCGTGCGAACCACAGGAGACAGATTCGCCACGCACACCACCGGTCGGCCCACCTCGCCGCGGCGAAGGAACGACAACACGTTGTTGTCGACGTCGCTCGCGTCGATCCATTCGAAGCCCTCGGAGGTTTCGTCGCGCTCGTACAACCCCGGCTCGTCTTGCAGCACGCGGTTGAGCGCACCGATGAGGGCGGCGACCCCCGCGTGTTCGTCCAGCGATGTGAGGTGCCAGTCGATGCTGCGGTCATGTGACCACTCGCGCTCCTGGGCGATTTCACCACCCATGAACAACAACTTCTTGCCGGGGTGCGCCCACATCCAGCCGTACAGCGACCGCAGGTTCGCGAACTGCTGCCACCGGTCGCCGGGCATCTTGGCGAGCAGTGATCCCTTCCCGTGCACCACTTCGTCGTGGCTCAGCGGCAACACGAAGTTCTCGCTGAACGCATAGATGAACCCGAAGGTGAGTTGGTCGTGGTGGTAGCGGCGGTGGATCGGGTCCTTGCTGAAGTACTGCAAGGTGTCGTGCATCCAACCCATGTTCCACTTGAACGTGAACCCGAGCCCGCCGACGTACGTGGGCCGCGACACCGAAGGCCACGCTGTCGACTCCTCGGCGATCACCATCACACCGGGCTGGTTGCCGTGCACCACCGTGTTCACTTCGCGCAGGAACTCGATGGCTTCGAGATTCTCGCGCCCGCCGAACTTGTTCGGCAGCCACTCACCCGACGGACGGGAGTAGTCGAGATACAGCATCGACGCAACGGCGTCGACGCGCAGGCCGTCGATGTGGAACTCCTCACACCAGTACAACGCGTTGGCGATGAGGAAGTTGCGGACCTCGTGGCGCCCGAAGTTGAACACGAGCGTGCCCCAGTCCGGGTGCGCGCCGCGGCGTGGGTCCGCGTGTTCGTACAGCGCCGTGCCGTCGAAGTTCGCGAGCGCCCAGTCGTCGCGGGGGAAGTGCGCCGGAACCCAGTCCACGATCACCCCGAGGCCGCGTTGGTGCAGCCGGTCGACGAACCAGCGGAAGTCGTCGGGCGAGCCGAACCGCGCCGTGGGCGCGTAATACGACGTCACCTGGTAACCCCACGAGCCACCGAAGGGATGCTCGGCGACGGGCATCAACTCCACATGCGTGAAGCCCAACCCGAGCGCGTGATCCGCGAGCAGGTCGGCGATCTCGCGGTACGTCAGCGAACGGTCGTCCTGTTCGGGCATGCGCCGCCACGAGCCGAGGTGGACTTCGTAGGTCGACATCGGTTCGCGCAGCGGGTCGAGCTGGGCGCGGGCGGCCATCCACTCGCCGTCGTTCCACTGATACTGCGACGCCACGATGCGACTCGCCGTGCCCGGCGGCACCTCCGTGGCCGTCGCCATCGGGTCCGCCTTCGGGCGCGCGTGGCCCCACGCGTCGACGACGACGTACTTGTAGTGCTGCCCGTCGCCGGCGCCGGGAACAAACAGCTCCCACACACCGGACGAGCCCAGTTGGCGCATCGGATGCACGCGATCGTCCCAGCCGTTGCAATCGCCCACGACCCGCACGCTGCGCGCGTTGGGTGCCCACACCGAGAACGCCGTGCCTTCGACACCTTGATGGGTCATCACACGTGCACCGAGCATGCGCCACAGCTGGCGGTGTCGGCCTTCACCGAACAAGTGCAGGTCGAGCTCGCCGACTGTCGGCCAGAACCGGTACGCGTCGTCGGTAACCACGTGGGTGCCGTCGGCGTAGTCGACGCCCACGCGATACGCCGGGACTTCAGGCCCGTCCAGTACCGCCTCGTACACACCAGACGGATGGATCAAGGTCGCCGTAACGACGGCATCGTCGGTCTCGACGCTGACGCCGGAGGCGTCAGGGCGGAACAATCGCACCACGATGCGGTTGCCGTCCGCGTGCGGGCCGAGCACGCGATGCGGGTCGCGATGCTCGCTGCGCACCAAGCGCGCGATCTCGTCGGCAAGGGTGGCCGTACTCACGCCGCACGCAGCCTTGCCACCGCCGCCTCAGGAATGTCGACCCAACCCGGCCGGTGCGCGCGCTCGTACGCAACCTCGTACAGCGCCTTTTCCAACTCGTAGGCCTCGAGCAACACGACCGCGTCGGCGTGCACGCGGGGCACCAGGTCGTGTCCGTGCACGCCGTCCCAGTACGCCTCGAGGAATTCCGAACGGTTGTGCCGCTCCCACGCACGGGCGAGCGCCGCGACGTCTTGGTCCTGTTCCCGGGTGGCGATCGCCGCTGCGTAGTCGAAGGACCGCGCCATGCCGGCAACGTCCTTCAGGGGCGAGGCCAGCGCCAACCGTTGGGCTTTGTCGCGCATCGGTTCGCCCTCGAAGTCCACGACGTACCACGACTCGTCGGTTCGCAGTACCTGTCCCAGGTGGTAATCGCCGTGCACCCGGATGAGTGCGCCGCCCTCCTCGATTCCCTTGAGCCGCGGCTCGGTCTCGCCGTCGGCAACGGTCGACGCCAGCGCCGGCACCTCGGCGCGTTGCACGCCGAAGGCGCGGCCCATGGCGATGTGCATCTCGGCAGTGATCGCGCCGAGGCGGCGAGCCTCGGGGGCAAAGTCACCACCCGCCTCCTCCGGCGAGCCTCCTTCGGAGAACAGTTGGCGCAGCGACGCCAACGCGAGCGACCAGCCGTCGGTCGCGCCGGACAGGAACGGCTGGACGGAGGCGAGATCGCGTCCGTCTCGCTGCCAACGACCGAGGACCACGGGCGTGTACTTGAAGCCGACCCGGTGCAACGCGTCGGGCACGTCGACGTCGGGGTTCGGGCCGTCCACGACTTTCCGGTAGAGCTTCAACAGAATTCGCTCGTCGAACACGAAGGTGGTGTTGGACTGCTCGAGGCCGAGATGGCGTACCTGTTGGGGCGTCTCGTCGGGCGCCACTTCGTGGAGCAGCGCGCACGCCTCGTTCGGGTTGTCGTCGATCTCGGACTCCGACGCGTCGACGAACAACTGGTAGGTGTCGCCGCCACTTTCGACGAGCACCTGGGTGAGGGGCGGATCGGCGGACACGTCGCTTTGCTCGATGACGCGCACGGCCGACGGGTCCCCGCCGAACCAGCGGCGCCCGTCGAGCAGGACACGCACGCGCTCTTCGGTGATCACGACTCGTCCTCCGGCGCGTTGAGCTGGAACCAGTAGAAGCCGTAGGGCGGCAGGGTGAGGAGGTAGGGCAGTTCACCGATCTTCGGGAACGGCACACGTCCCAGCAATTCGATCGGCGTGTAACCGTTGAAACGTTGCATCGGAAGCTCGACGGGCTGGGCTCTCGAGCTGAGGTTGTTCACGCACAACACGACGTCGTCGTCCTGTTGCCGCACGAAGGCGAGCACGGACGGGTTGTCGGCGTGCACGATTTCGAACGACCCCACGCCGAACAACGGGTGCTGCTTGCGCACGGCGAGCATGCGGCGCATCCAGTGCAGCAGCGACGACGGGTTCTTCATTTCCCCTTCGACGTTGACGGCTTGGTACCCGAACACCGAGTCCATGAGCGGGGGCAGGTACAGCTGCGCGAAGTCGGATCGGCTGAAGCCGCCGTTGCGGTCCGGCGACCACTGCATCGGTGTGCGGACCGAGTCGCGGTCGCCGAGGTAGATGTTGTCGCCCATCCCGATCTCGTCGCCGTAGTAGAGGACGGGGCTGCCGGGCAGGCTGAACAACAGCGCGTGCAAG
>JBEHXL010000031.1:0-23543 GCA_048498715.1 Actinomycetota bacterium
GCTCGCTATAGCGAGCCAACCCCGACAAGAAGCGGTTAGGCGGTCCCCTTCGAGGCGATCAGCTGCTCCGACAGCTCCCACAACGCCGCGGCCTTCGCATCGTCGAGGGCCGCGGCGTTCGGCTTCACGATCTTGACCGGGCCGTGGTTCCCCATGATCGATCGCTGCAGGTACGCGCCGCTCTGGCTCTCGAGGCCGGGCTGGCTGGCGCAGTACACCGACGCGCCGGCGCCGGCACTGGCCGAGATGTACATCGGGTTCGGTATCGCATACAGCAACTTCAGGCCGGCCTGAACCAAAGGGCTGCCGTCGCCACCGAGACCGAACTCGGTGCGCACGCCGCCGGGATGCACGGCGAAGGAGGACACGTCGCTGCCAGCCGCTCTCTCCCGCTTGGCCAACTCGCGGGCGAACAGGATGTTGCCGAGCTTCGACTTCGAATATGCGGTCATGGCGCGGTAGTTCGCCTGCTCGTGGAAGTCGGAAAGCACGACGTTGCTCGCGACTCGATGACCGATCGACGCCACCGTCACGACACGGCCCTTGCCGGCCTGGCGGATGCGATCGATGAGCAGCGACGTGAGCAGGAAGGTACCGAGGTGGTTGCCACCGACGGTCATCTCGAAGCCCTCGTTCGTCATGCGCTGGTCCGACAACATGGCGCCGGCGTTGTTCACCAGGACATCCAGGCGGTCGAACTTGGCGAGCACCTGCGCCGCACAGTCACGGATCGAATCGAATGAGCCGAGATCGAGGCCGAAGACAGGCACGCTCGTGACGCCACCGCGCTCCTGGATGTCCTGGGCCGCCTCCGCGCCCTTCGCGGCGCTGCGGCTCGTGATGGCAACCGTGGCGCCCTTCTGCGCCAACTGCACCGCCGTTTCCTTGCCGATGCCCGTATTGCCACCGGTGACCAGTACGACCTTGCCGTCCATCTCTCCCATGGACGGTGAGGCTAGAAGACCAGCCGAAAAAGCAACGGATAGAAGAGCGAAACGTGACCGGCCAAGGAGCCCGTCGTGACAATCGCAGCCGACGTCGGCACGACCACGCACGCGCCCAACGCGCATTTCAGCAGCGCGTCACGCCGAGGCATGTCGACGAGCACCACGAAAGCGAACAGCACGCCGGGCAGCATGTAGACCGTCGATCGCGTGACGTCGTTGACCATCATCGACACGCCCGCGCTGGCGGCGGTCAGCGCGCCGGCGGCGAAGACCAGCCATCGCCGCGCCTGGAACGCGCGCCAGTAGGCGACGATCACGACGGCCCAGAGCCCTTCGAGGGCCAGCAGCATCGGCAGTGGCATGCCGGTCCAGAAGTCGACGAACACGCTCGGCCCGATGTCCGCCTTGCCCGTCGTCAGTCCATAGTGCGCGCCGAGGTAGAGCCGGACCAAGACGTACGCGACGACGGCCGCACCGGCCGCGATCGCGCCGTCGCGGTGACGCCGGTAGAGGTGAAAGAGCGCAACTACACCAAGGGCGAGCAAGGATCGTTCGTCGGTCCACATCGCAATCGACGCGCCCACGAACACCACGATCGGATCCATCACGCACAACGCCAGCACCAGCGCGGAGGCGGCGATCGCGTCGAAGTACGGCTGCGTGTCGATGAACCAGACCGAACCCATGTAGGTGCAGACGATTCCGCCCGTGATCGCCGCGGCCCAGCCCCGCGAGTAACCCGCCCGATGCAGGAGCCACGCGATTCCCGCCAGCGTGGCAACGCCGAGCATCACCTGCACCACGTAGTACTCACCGGCCGAAAGTCGCAGGAAGTGCACGAGCATCGGCGGCACGAGCCGGAACGCGAGCTTCGCTTCGTGAATCGCCTCGTTGGCAACCGGCAGCGGGGTCAGCAGGTTGTTGCCCTGACGCTCGATGACGGGAAAGAAGTTGCGCTTGATCTCGAGGGCAGGCGCCTGCACCAAGTACGAGGCGGCGCTGAGTAACAACGCGACCTTGAGGGCCCACCATTTGCCCGAGAGCACAGCGTTCAGCGCTTGCCGCCTCGGTCGACGACATGGTTGCCGAGCACGAGCACGTCCATGTCGGTGCGGGCGAAGCACTCGGTCGCCTCGGTCGGCGTGCACACGATCGGCTCGTTCTCGTTGAACGACGTGTTCAGCACCAGCGGCACGCCGGTCAGTTCACCGAACGCTTCGATGAGGCCGTAGTAACGCGGGTTGGTGTCGGCGGTGACGGTCTGCACGCGGGCGGTGCCGTCCTCGTGCGTGATGGCCGGGATCTGACCGAGCTTGTCCTCCCGCACCCGGAACGCCATGAGCATGTACGGCGACTCGTACGCGTCCGCGAACCAGTCCCCTGCCTTGTCGGCGAGAACCGACGGAGCGAAGGGACGGAACGGCTCGCGGTGTTTGATGCGCGCGTTGAGGATGTCCTTCATGTCCGGACGTCGGGGGTCACACACGATCGATCGGTTGCCCAGCGCGCGCGGCCCGAGCTCGGCCCGTCCCTGGTACCAGCCGACGACCGCACCCTCGGTCAGCCGCTGCGCGATGACTGGGAACAGATCAGCGTCGTCGTAGCGCGTGGCTTCGCCGTAGAAGCCGGCTTCCTTGAGCGCGTTGATGCACGACTGCTCGTCGTAGACGGGGCCGGTGTACGCGTGGGTCATCGTCCACGTACGGGGCTGCTTGAGCACGTGATGCATGACGTATTGCGCAGCGCCGATGGCGGTGCCGCTGTCGTTGGCCGCCGGCTGCACCCAGACGTCCTCGAACGGCGTCTCGCTCCGCACGAAACCGTTGGCCAACACGTTGAGCGCAACCCCACCGGCCATGACGACGGCCCGCTCGGGTACCCGCTCGTGCAGACGACGGAGGTACTCGAGTTCGACCTCCTCCAGGCGTCGCTGGACCGACGCGGCAAGGTCCATGTCGCGCTGGGTGACGGACCCCCGGTATTCGCGGGGCGGACCGAACACATCGGCGAGCTTCGACGAGAACATCGGCCCGAGTTCGGGGGTGCCGTCGGCCCAGGTCATCTTCACGCCGACGTCGTGGTGCGTGAAGTAGTCGAGGTTCAACTCGTAGCGCATGCCGTCGCCGAGACGCACGACGTCCTGGAGTTGGGGCAGGAACGCCGGTTCGCCGTAGGCGGCGAGGCCCATCAACTTGTATTCGTCGCCAAAGGTCGGCATGCCGAGGAACTGCGTGAAGGCCGTGTAGTAGACGCCGAGGCTGTCGGGAAACGCGACCTCACCACGTACGTCGAGCAGTCCGCCCTGCCCGCGACCCCACGCCGACGAGCAGAAGTCGCCCATGCCGTCGAGCGTCACGCACGCAGCGACGTCGTAGGGCGATGCGCACAGCGCGCTCGCCATGTGCGCCCGATGGTGCTCGACGCGGTGGAACGTGAGCTTCAGCTGTTTGGCGCTGGACTTGCCCGTGGCCTGGGCGAGTGCCTCACGCGCGTCGAGGACCGCACTGGTGTTCTTCGCTCGAGCCGAGAGCGACGCGCGGGACACACCATGCCGTAGCGCCCACGCGATCTTCTTCGGCATGTGCGCCAGGGGGTTACGGCTGATGGCGGCGTGCGCGACGTCGTCGATCGTGGCGCCGACCTCGTCGAGACACCAGCGCACCGACGCGGCGGGAAAACCCGCCTGGTGTTTGTTGCGGGTGAACCGCTCTTCCTCGACGGCGGCGATGAGTTCTCCGTCGACGAAGATCGCGGCCGACGCGTCGCCGTGGTAGGCGTTGATTCCGAGCGTGATCATGAGGCGCTCCTACGCTACGACACGTGCGCGCGCTCCTGGTTGTCCCTGCCTACGCACCCGCACGTGAATACGGCGGACCGATCACCAAGATCGGACTGCTTGCCCCGGCGCTCCAAGCGTTGGGCGCCGACGTCGAAATCCTCACGGCCAACTTCGGCGCGCGCGGCGGGGCCGTCGAAGCCGGCCGGCGCGACGTCGATGGCGTCCCGGTCACCTACCTGAAGCGACTCGTGTCCCGCGGCTTCGTGAGTGTGGCCCCGGGCGCGCGCCGGATGGTTCGCCGTGACGTCGACGTCGTGCATTGCTTCGGGCTGCGCGACGGCCTCACGACCGCGGCGGCGATCGCCGCCCGGCGGGCGCACGTACCGCTCGTGCTCGAACCGATGGGCATGGCGGTGCCCCGCATCCGATCGACCCGCGTCAAGGCGGCCTTTGATCGTGTGTTTCAGCGCGTGCACCACGGCGCGGCGGCGACGATCGCCACCAGCGACATGGAAGCGGGCGAACTGCGCGGCCTGGGCTATTCCAACGTCGTCGTGCGCCCGAACCCGATTGCGGCATCGTCATTCGACACCCCGCGCTCGTGGCCGATCTACGACCTGTGTTACGTCGGCCGTCTCCACGAAAAGAAGCGCCTCGGTGACATCGTCGCCGCGCTCGCCGCCCACCCGGAGTGGACGGCCGTCGTCGCCGGTCCCGACGAGGACGGATCGCGCGGCCGCCTGCTGCTGGCCGCCCGACGCGCCGGCGTGGACAACCGCCTCACGGTCAAGGATTGGGTCGAAGACGTCGAGCGCAGCGCGTTGATCCGCTCTTCGAAAGTGTTCGTGCTGCCCTCGGCGACAGAGAACTTCGGCAACGCCGCAGCCGAAGCAATTGCGCTCGGCACGCCGGCCGTCGTGACCGACGCGTGTGGCGTCGCCGAGATCGTGTCGGCGACGCAGACCGGCGCGGTTTCGAGGGTCGACACGGCATCGGTGATTCACGCCATCGAGGGCGTGATCGGTCCGAACTGGCAGCCCGTCGACCCGAACGCGCTCGCCGCGTACGCGCCCGCGGCCGTCGCGGCCCAGCAGCGCGCGATCTACGAGTCGGTGATCAACCGAACGACCTGACGGAACTGATCGACGCGTCGGTAGGCGTCTTTCGCCCGCAGGGCGTTCTCCCCCATCCGCCGGCGTCGTTCCGGCGCCGCCGCCAGCCCGCGCAGCGCCGCGGCGAACTCCACACCGTCGTCGTCGGGGGAAACAACGAGGCCGCAGTCGAGTTCCTGCACGAGCAGCGCCGGCTCGGTGGCGGGGTCGGCGATGACGATGATCGGCTTGCCGCACCCGAACAGCTCGTAGGTCTTGGACGGCACCGAGTAGCCCTCGGCGCCGCGACGCACCATCGTGAGCAAGACGTCCGCACCGAGGAGCCGAGCCTTGTACTCCGCCCACGGCAATTTCGGCTCGATCCGCAACGCACTCACGCCGGCCGCGAGGGCGCGGACGTGATCGGCGTCCACGCCGTCGCCCAGCAGCACGACATCGGCGACGTCGGCTGCGCCGCGAGCGCCGCCCACAAGCGCCTCCCACGCACCTCGCATCCCGATTTCGCCGGCGTGCAAGGCGACCAAGTTGTCACCGGCGGTGGACGCAGCCGCAGGGACCGCTTCCTGGGACCAGTCCACGGCCGAGCCGTTGGCGACGACCACGATGCGGTCGGCGCGCACACCCGCCTCTTCGAGCCGCGTCTGCATGTCACGACCGATCGCGATGACGAGGTCGCAGCGCCGCATCGCGAGTCGGTGCAGCCACGACCACGCGCGCACGGCTGCGGACGGGGACAACCGGCCGATGCCCACCATGAATTCCGGGTGGTAGTCCTGCAGCCAGTACACGACACGCTTGCGTCGCAGCTTTCCGACCAGCACCGCACCCAGCACTGCGATCGGCGGATCGGTCATCACAAGAATCGCGTCCGCGCGCACCCACAGCCCGACGAGTGATGACAGCGCGGCGAAGCTCACGTAGTTGCGAGCCCGATCGGCGAGACGGTCGCGGCCTCGCGTCGCGGAACGCACCATCCACCCCGAGTCGGTACGTCGCCACAGCTGCCACCACTTCCACGCCACGGAAGCGATCGGGCGGTAGGAGGGGTTGCCTTGGAGCGTCGTCACGTCGACGCCCTCGCTGCGCGCCACGTCGACGAACCCGTCGAGCAACGAGGCCGTCGCCGACGTGTCCGGAGGGAAGTACTGATTCCAGACGAGCAGGCGAAGCGAGGGCATGGCCTCACGAGTCTCGCCTACCGGTATGGGTACATTGCGGACATGTGCGGTATCGCGGGGGCGGTGGGCGACGCAGCGCGCGCGCCCACGGCGATAGAACAGGTGCGCGCGATGGTGTCGGCGATCGACCACCGCGGCCCGGACGCCAACGGCACACGACTACTCGAGGGACCGCGCGGCCCCGAAGCGGTGTTCGGCGCCGTACGCCTGCGCGTCATCGACCTCGATCCCGCGGCGGACCAGCCGCTTGCGGATGCCACCGGTGACGTGTGGACGGTCTTCAACGGCGAGATCTACAACCACCGCGAACTGCGTTCGTATTTGGAGGCCGCCGGGTTCGGCTTCCGAACGTCGACCGACACGGAGGTCCTCGTCAACCTCTATCGCCACCTCGACGGCGACGTCGCCGCCATCGCGCGTCGCCTGCGCGGGATGTTCGCGTTCGCGATCTTCGACGCGCAAACCGGCCGAGTCGTCGCGGCACGCGACCGCCTCGGCATCAAGCCCTTCGTCTGGACGCCTACCGCCGGCGGGTTTGCCTTCTGTTCCGAGCAGCGGGCGCTGGTGCGGGGAGGCTTCGTCGACGGCTCCCCCAATGTCGACGCGCTCTCCGGCTTTTTGACCAAAGGCGTTGCGGCCAACGGCCAGAGCCTGCTCAGTGGCGTGCGGCACCTTCGGCCGGGGCACGTGCTGGCCTGGGACGGCCAAGCCGTGACCGAAGCGAAATGGTTCGAGCCGCGGGTGAGCAATCGAACCACCCTCGCACTCGACGGAGCCGGGCAGAACGAACTCGACGCCGTCGCCGTCGACGCGGTGCGACGGCATCTGGTGGCCGACAGAACCGTCGGTGTCTTCTTGTCATCGGGCACCGACTCCCAGTCGGTTGCCGCGCTCGCCGCTCGCGAAGGATCGGTGAAGACACTCACGGTCTCGTTCCCCGAGGTCCCCGAACTCGACGAATCGGCGGCCGCCCGCGAGGCGGCTCAACGCATCGGCGCCGATCACCACGAAATCCCGATCACGGCGGCGGATGCGAGCCGCGACCTTCCCGCCGCGCTCGCATCGTTCGACTCACCGACCGCCGACGGGTTCAACAGTTGGCTCATCTCGAAAGCGGCGAAGGACGCCGGCCTCGTGGTGGTCCTTTCCGGCTTGGGGGGCGACGAGCTGTTCGCCGGGTACGCAACGTTCAAGACTGCGCCGCGCCTGCGCACTGCGTTGCGGTTCATCAACGTGGTCCCCGCGCACGCCCGGGACGCCCTCGCCCGCCTCGGCGGACGCCATCCCGTCACCCGCCCGTGGACGCGCGCGCTCAGCGGAGGCTCTGGCATCAACGACGCGTACCACCTGACGCGCTGCGTGTTCACCCGCTCGGATCTGGCCGCCATCGGGCTGCCGGCGCCCAGCCTCATGACGGTTGCCGAATTCAACGATCCGATCGACGCGGTCACATTGCTCGAGCTGAAGTCGTACCTGCGCAACCAGCTGCTACCCGACAGCGACACCACTTCGATGTCGCACTCACTGGAGCTTCGGGTGCCCCTGCTCGACGACGAGATGGTCGCGCTGGCGCTCGCGCTGCCGCCCGCCGTCCGCCGGCAGGGCAAGCAGATGCTCGCCACCGCCGCGGGCCTCGGACCGCGGCCGGTCAAGCGACCGTTCGCGTTGCCCATGCAGCATTGGGCGTCGACCTCGCTTCGCTCCGTGACCCGTGACGCGCTGCTCGACGACTCGCTGCCGTTCGGCGACGTGCTGCCGGCGTCGTTCCGTCAGCAGTTGTGGAACGACACCGAGGCGAATCGGGTGCACTGGGCCAAGCCGTGGTCCGTTGCGGTGCTCCGCCTGTGGCCGCAGGCCAACGGCTTCAGCTGGTAGCGACGCCGCGCAGCGTCGACGGGTCTTGCGCGAGGAACCACTCATAGGTCGCACGCACGCCCTCTTCGAAGGGCGTGACGGCCTTCCAACCGAGCGCGTTGATGCGTGACACGTCGAGCACCTTGCGTGGCGTGCCATCAGGCTTCGACGTGTCGAAGTGCAGGTCCGCGCCGGGATACACGATGTCGCGCACGGTCTGCGCGAGATGGGCGATCGTGACGTCTTCGCCGGTGCCCACGTTGATGTGACCGCCCTCGTCGTACTGCTCCATCAGGAACAGACACGCGTCGGCGAGATCGTCGACGTGCAGGAACTCGCGCTTGGGTGTTCCCGTTCCCCAGATTTCGACCGACGCGTCACCGCGCAATTTCGCTTCGTGAAACCGGCGGATGAACGCAGGCAGGACGTGGCTCGACGTGAGGTCGAAGTTGTCGTTCGGTCCGTACAAATTCGTCGGCATCGCCGAAATGAAGTTGCAGCCGTACTGAGCCCGGTACGAGTCACACAGCTTGATGCCGGCGATCTTGGCCAGGGCGTAGCTCTCGTTGGTGGGCTCGAGCGGCGAGGTGAGCAGCTGGTCCTCGGTGATCGGCTGGCTGGCCTCCCGGGGATAGATGCACGAGCTGCCGAGGTACAGCAGCTTCGTGATGTTCTGCAGATACGCGGCGTGCACGACCGTCGCGTGAATCATCATGTTGTCGTAGAGGAACTCTGCGGGCCGAGTGGAGTTCGCCATGATTCCGCCGACGGTTCCCGCGACGAGATAGACGTACTCGGGCTGGTTGGCCTCGAACCAATGGTTGACCGCGGATTGGTCCCGCAAGTCGAGTTGCTGGCGCGTGGCCGTCAACAGGTTCGTGAAACCGGCGTCGCGCAGTTTGCGCATGATCGCGGAACCCACGAGGCCGCCGTGGCCCGCGACGTAGATGCGTGCGTCGGCCGGAACATTCACGGCCGAAAGTCTAGGTACGGCTATTCGTCGACGGTGACGGTCTCGAATCGTTCGAGAAGGTCACGTACTTCCGAGGCACGGAAGCGACGGTGGCCACCCAGGGTTCGCAGTGCAGTGAGCTTGCCCGAACGCGCCCAGCGCGTGACGGTCTTGGGGCTGACGCGGAAGAGCGTCGCCACTTCTGCCGGCGTTAGAAGGTCGGACTCAACCTGCATGGTCATTTGACAGCCTTTCGTATCTCCCTGCCACGACAACGGACGGCTCGACGAAATCTGGCGAAATTGTCCGAATTTGTCTCTATGCAGGAAGAACAGACTTACACCGCAGTCCAGCCGCCATCGACGCACAACGTGTGGCCGGTCACATAGGACGACGCGTCACTGGCCAGGAACAACACGGCTCCGTCTAGCTCGTTCTCGTGGCCCGGCCGACCCATCGGGGTCTTGCGGCGCACCCAGCGCATGGCGCCCTCGTCGGCAAACATCTCCGCTGTCATCTCGGTTTCGAACCATCCCGGCGCAATGGCGTTGACGCGTACGCCCTTGCGTGCCCACTGCGCGGCGAGCTCACGCGACAGCTGGATCACGGCACCCTTGGTCGGCGCGTACGACGTCTGCGGGATCTGCCCCGAGCCGACGACGCCGAGGATCGATGCGATGTTGATGATCGACCCGCGGCCCGCTTCGAGCATGTGACGGCCTGCCTTCTGGCACAGCACGAACACGCCGGTGAAGTTCACGTTGACGGTGTCGCGGAAGTTCTCGAGCGACTCGTGTTCCGCGGGGGTCGGGTTGCCGATGCCCGCGTTGTTGATGACGACGTCGATGCGCCCGTATTGGTTCATCGTCGCGTCGACGAGTTGTTCGAGGTCGTCGTCGTTGCCGACGTCACAGGCCATCGGCAACGAGTTCGGCAACTCGTCGGCGAGCGCCTTGAGGCGATCGATGCGCCGCGCGGCAAGCACGACGTTGGCGCCCGCGCCCTGCAGCGTGCGCGCCATGCGCGCGCCGAGCCCGGAGGAAGCGCCGGTGATGATCGCGGTGCGACCGTCGAGACGGAACAGTTCGTTGAGAGCGTCAGCCACGATCAGACGCTATGACCGCGGCGGCCACGCGCATGACATTGGCGAGGTCCGGCGCCGCTGGCATGTCGCGCCCGAGCGCCTGCATCACGATCGCTCCCACGGCCATCAGTTCGAGCGCGAGACGCATCGAGTCGGGGCCGACATCGTCGGGAACGCCGCGATCGCGCACGACCTTTTCGATCTCGTCTTCGGCTTCCTTGAGCGAGGCGCTGACGGCGCGCGCCGCGGCTTCGTCGCGTGGCGCCATGGCGAGGAGGTCGAGAAAGAGTCGGTGCTGCGTGACGCATCCCGCGGCCAAGGCGGCCGTGAGCAGATCCGACTTGTTGTCGAAGTTGCCGTAGATCGCGCCCGTGGTGAGTCCCGCTCGCCGCGCGATCTCAGCAACGCGGGTGCCTTCGTACCCTTTCTCGAGGAAGACCTCAGTCGCCGCGTCGAGCAGACGTTGACGAGTGGATTCCTCCGGCAGCACGCAACCTGCTTACCAATTTTTCGCTACGGCGTGCCCGCCCACGCGCGGATCATGGGCGGCACACTTTGCGCTATAAGCGCGAGGAATTCGTCATCGCGTTCGACGGGTTCTTCTTCGACCCAATGCGTCACCGCGGCGATCGCGAACGACAGCAAGGTCTCGCTTGCCCAGTTCAATCGGCTCGTTGGTACCCCCGCGTTCGTGAGCAAGGTGCGGACGAAGAACACCGCCGGCGCGCGGAACCCGTCGGCGTGCGCCGCGAACTGTGGCTCGCGCGTGGCGTGTTGCCACAGCACGGTGAAGCCGTTGCGATCGGCGCGTGCGACTGTGAGCAGCGCGCGCACCGCGGAGTAACCCGGTGAATCGGTCGACGCGTGCAGCGCCTCGACCAGCATCGCGGCGGTCTCGCCGACGACGACTTCGTAGAGCTGTTCTTTGGATTCGAAATGGCGATAGACGATGAGCCGACTCACCCCGGCGGCATTGGCGACGTCGTCCATCGACGTTGCTGCAAAGCCTCGCTCGGCGAACGCGTCCTTCGCGGCGGTGATCAGCGCGGCCCGCCGCTCGGGCGCCGGCATCAGCTTTCTGGTTACGCCCACGCTCGCAGTGTATACACTCGCGTTTACACCTGACTGGGAGGGACAGATGTCGCAGCTGGAATGGACCGAGGCGGAACTACTCGAGAACCACGCGGTCGAAGAGCCGCTGTTCGCCGGCGGCGTGAAGTGCCACGGCGGCTTCGATCAGTCGGGCGCCTACATCTCGCCCCGAACCAAGAATCGCTGGACGGCGATCGAGAACTGGAAAGCCGAGCACGCGAAGAACTTCGGCACTGAGTTGCTCGACATCGGCCTCGACCGCTGGCCCGCGCACTACCCAAACGTCGCCCAGGCGAAGTTCCTTCTGCGCAACGGCGTGGTCGAGCCGATGATCTCGACGCTCACCCGCGTCGGAACCGTCGAAGGCTTCGGCGCCTTCCTTCGCTACTCCCCCATCCCCGATCTGCAGGCCCAGTTCGTCGAACCGATCAAGGGCACGGCGATCGCCCACCTCGGCGGCGGCCTCTTCGAAGCGCATGCGCGCGACGAGGCGGGCTTCGACAGTGAGGACGGTTTCGAAGGCGGCCACAAGCAGATGTGGTTTGCGGCGCGCGACGTCGCCTTCGAGTCGCCTGTCACCGAAGACCAGGTCGACGTGATGCTCGCCCGCATGGGCATCGGGCAGAACGCGTCGACGCAGCAGAAGTCGACCGGCATCCTCTCCCAGCTCAACGCAGAGCAGATGCTGCCCGACATCGACGCGTCACTCGAGGCTCTCATTCAGCGCATGACGTCGCTGCTACTCATCGAGATCAGCGCGTTCCACATCTTCGCCTTCGCCGAGGAAGTGCTCGCCGACCGCGACCTCACCGCGGGCGACGGTCTGGCGTCGAACCTCGTCAGCTACATCCGTGCCGACGAGACCCCGCACGTCGAATATCTCAAGACGACGCTGACCGAAATGCGCGACCGGACCTTCATTGGCAAGAGCGGAAAGCTCCACAAGGGAACCGACGTCGTCGGCCCGATCTGGGAGCGCGCCGTGGCCAACTCGCTCGGCCCGAACCGCGAAGCCGGTCTGCAAACGCAGTACAACGAACTGCTGCACGCGCTCTCCACCCGCAAGAACGCCGACGAGATTCTCGAGGGTTACCACGCGCTCGGCGACCTCGTCCCGAACGAGAACGCCGAGTTCGTTCCCTCCGTCCCGACCTACTGATGCACTTCTGTGCGGGTGTGGGCGGGCCTAGCCCGTCCACACCCGCACAGAAGGGTCAGAACAGCGTGTTGGGGACGTGGCCGTCTTTGAGCGCGTCGTAGTCGACTTCGACCCAGAACAGTCCTCGTTCGGCGGCCAGGGTTTTGGCCTGCGGACTGATCTTCTGCGCCGCGAAGATGCCGCGTAGCGGATGGAGGCGGGCGTCCTTCACGAAGAACTCCATGTAGCGGGCGAGCTGCTCCACGCCGTCGATCTCGCCGCGGCGTTTTACTTCGACCACGACCGTGGTGCCGTCGGCGTGCTTGAACATCAAGTCGACGGGACCGATGGGCGTCGGGAACTCCCGGCGCACCAACTCGAGTTCTTCCTCGATGCAATGCGGCGTCGCCGCGATGAGGTCGCGCAACGCGTGCTCGACGCCGTCCTTGACGAGGCCGGGCCCGACCTCCATGTCATGGGACTGATCGGAGTACACCTCGGCGAAGTCGATGACGAGGGCCTCGCCCTTCGAGTTCGTAACGGTCCACTGCGTGTCGCCCTCTTCGAGATGGTTCGGCGCCATCATCCAGTTGAGCGGCTTGTACGCGCCCGCGTCGGCGTGAATCGCGACACAACCGTCGGCCTTCACCATGACGAGGCGAACGCCTTCAGGCAGGACGGCGGACAACCGCCCCGAGTACGTGACGGTGCACTTGGCGACGACGAGACGCATCTAGAACAGATCGAGCACGAGTTCCGGCGGGCGACCGACGACGGCCTTGCCCTCGCTGGTGATGACGATCGGGCGCTCGATGAGCTTGGGATTGGCGAGCATGGCGTCGAGAATCGCATCGTCCGACGCGCCCTTCAGGTCCTTGGCCTCGGGCTCCGCTCCACGAAGGATCGCGGAGGCGCCGACGCCGCCCATCATCTGCAACACGGCTTCAAGTTCGGCCCTCGTCGGCGGGTTCTTGATGTAGTCACGCGTCTCGAACTCGACGCCGCGGACCGTCAGCAGATCGCACGCGCCCCGACTCTTCGAGCAGTTCTTGTTGTGCCAGATGATTGCAGTCGGCGTGTCGGACATGGGCCGAATCTAGGCTCTCCCGACCAGCGCCCCTGTAGCCCAACCGGCAGAGGCAGGAGACTTAAAATCTTCCAAGTGCGGGTTCGACCCCCGCCGGGGGCACAACCGCACCATCAGGTTTTCTGATGCGCACAGTGGGTAAGAAGAATCCCACGCCACTTTCGAGTTGAGAGGACGGGGAAGGTGACGCGCGAACTCGCGCTGGTGCGAACGTTTGTGGAGTTGGCCGACACGTTGGTCGACTCCTTCGATCCGATCGAGATGCTGACGGTCGTGACCGACCGTTGCGTCGACGTGCTGGGCGTCAGCGGCGCCGGCCTCTTGCTCGCATCGCCCGACGGCGCCCTGAGCGTCACTGCATCGTCGAGCGCCGCCGTGCAAGAGGTGGAAGAGGTTGCCATCCAGAGCGGGCGTGCACCGTGCTTCGAATGCCTCGAGCATCTCGAACCGGTCTTCGTGCCGGATGTCGCCACGACCCATGAGCGTTGGCCGGAGTTCAGTGCAGCGGCGCTCGCGCACGGGTTTACCGCGGTCACTGTGCTGCCCGTCCGACTCCGCGGCAATGGCGTGGGCACGCTGAGTGTCTTCACCAGCGCGTCGGCCGGGCTGAGCGACACCGATCGCAGCGCAGCGCAGGCCTTCGCCGACGTCGCCGCGATCTCGCTGCTGCAACACCGGGCCGCAAATCAGCAACATCTTCTGAACGAGCAACTGCAGCACGCCCTGGAGAGTCGCGTCCTGATCGAACAGGCCAAGGGCGTGCTGGCCGAACGGCAGAAGATCTCGCTCGAGGGTGCATTCACCAAACTGCGGAAATACGCGCGTGGCCACGGCATGAAACTCGCGGACGTGGCGTCGGGCGTACTCGACGGAACGATCGCCGTTACCCAATAAGGCAGACCCTTAGTCCTATCTATTTGCGCCGTCTTGGCGTACGTTGGGTTTCTCACCCCCAGTTCATGTGCCCCAGACCTCGGCAGATGCCCTAGAGCCCCGAGGAAGTCACATGACGGCGATTCAGTCTCAGCCCCCAGCGGACAGCGAGTTACTCAGCGTCCACTTCGAACATGGCGACGACACCACGCTGCGCGTGGAGGGCGAAATCGACTGCTCGAGCGCCCCTCACCTCGAAGCCGCCATCGAACAGGCGCTGTCGCCGGGTAACGACGTTCTTGTCGACATGAGTCAGGTCGAGTTCATGGACTCGGCTGGACTCGGTGCGCTCATCCGCAGCTACAAGATGGCGGCCGAGGCCGGCGGCTGCGTGCGGATCGTGAACCCGTCGAGCGCCGTTGCGCGCGTGCTCACCATCACCGGTCAAGCCTCGCGTTTCATCGCCGAATAGGCGACTCGGTGCCCCCGTCGATGGGGAACCGTCGTTGTTCCAGCAACCACTCGGCGTAGTCGGCGATGCGTACGCGCCGGGACCGCGCCTCGAGCCGCAGCGCGTTGAACGCCTCTGCGGCGCCGACGTTCATCAGCGCCATGACCACACCCGTGGCGCGATCGATCAGTACACGGTGTTCTAGCGCGGTCGTCAGCTGGTCGACGATCACGTGGCGGCGTCCCGCAAGCATCGCGGCCGAGAGCAATTCCTCCATGACTCGCGCGTGCAGTTGCAGCGCGTCGACGTCGCCCCCGGACCATTCGAATTCGCGATAGCGATAGACGTTCAACGAACCGGCCGGCGTGTGTCCGACGTGCAGCGGGACGCCCAGCACCGCACGGATCCCCAGTTCACCCATCTCGGCCCGCAACCGGGGCCACCGGGCATCGGTGAGGAGGTCGGGCGTTTGCACCACGACGTCACCGATCAGCGAATCGACGCAGGGACCCTCCCCTGTCTCTTGTTGCGCCGCCTCGAGAGCAGCTGCGCGCCCGTCGGTCGCGCCGACGTAGTGCAACGCCTGCTGATCGTCGATGAGCATGATTCCGCCACCGTCAGCACCAAAAAGCGCCGAGGTGGCGTCGGCGACCGCTCGCAGCGACGCTTCGAGCTCGCCGGACGCCAGGTCCGACTGCCGTAATCCGTCTATCGAGCGGGCCGCATCGGTTGGATCAATGCCACTCATCCCCTTTCGGTATCCATCACGGCCGACTGTTAGACCACGACTACGCTCACGCGAACAGCCGCGCCGTGACCCCGCGCGTTGGACGGGAGAGGTCAACGTGGTTACATCGCTATGCCCAATCGGATGACGCAGGCCGTTGTTCTGGTCGAAGACGACGCGGCTGACGCGTTGCTGGTGCGTGAGATGCTCAGCGATGTCGCGCCTCATATCGACCTTCTCGTCTTCCCAACGCTGCAGAGCGCGCGCGACGAATGGCCCGACGAGGCCACCTGCGTGCTGCTCGACCTCGGCTTGCCCGACGCCTACGGCCTGTCCGCCCTCGAGGCGCTGCGGGCCTATGCCCCGGAAACCCCGATCGTGGTTCTGACCGGCCGTGTCGATGACGCCAGTGGCCCCGAGGCGGTGGCCGCCGGCGCCCAGGACTTCCTGGTCAAAGGCAAGGTCGACGGCGTCGACATCGAACGCTCTATTCGCTACGCCATCGAACGCGGCCGCGCCGCAACCATCCAACGCGACCTCGTCGCCGCCGAACTGCGGTCTCAGGAGAACACGCGACTGCAGCGCGGTCTGCTGCCGAACCCACTGATTTACACCGAGCACCTCGAACGCGAACTGTTCTACCGGCCCGGCAGCGAGCGGGCGCTGCTCGGCGGCGACTTCTACGACATCGTGCAGACCGACGCCGGCGTGCATCTCATTGTCGGCGATGTCAGCGGCCACGGTCCCGACGAAGCGGCCTTGGGGGTTGCGTTGCGCATCGCGTGGCGCTCACTCATTCTCGCCGGGTTGTCGATGAGCGACGTGCTGCGTGGTGTCGAGCAGGTGCTGCTGGCGGAACGCAACGACGATGCGAGTTTCGCCACGGTGGCCATGGTGTCGGTTGCGCCCGATCTCGAGTCGGCGCAGGTCGTCTTGTGCGGGCACCCGCGCCCGCTGCTCGTACGAGGCCGCGAGGTGCACGAGCTGGCGATCCGACCCCACTCCGTGTTGAGCCTCCTCGAGGGCCGCCACATCGAGCCAACCGTCGTGGACCTGGCCGACGAGTGGGGGCTGTTCCTCTTCACCGACGGGCTGGTCGAAGGCCGCTGCAAGCCCGGTGCGTCCGAACGCCTTGGCGTCGAGGAACTCGCAGCCCGACTCCAGCGCCTGGTCGATGTGGGCGCGCCTCCGGAGGAACTGGCTCCGACCCTCGTCGCCGAAGCCGAGGAGTGCCACGGGGGTCCCTTGAACGACGACGTTGCCGTCATGTTGATCGGTAGGCGCGGGTGGTGGCGCCGATCGTGAGTCAACACGGTCGTTGGCACAATCTGCGCCTCTCCACACGCCTTCGCGCGACGCTGGTGGCCCTTGTCGTCGCCCTCGCCGTCGCCGGCCTCGCGCTGATCCTGGTCCTGCGCGAAGCGGACCGTGCCGTGTCGTTGCAGACCGATCGGGCCTATCCCGCCCGCTTGGCCGCGAGCCAGATGCTCTCGGCGTTGATCGACCAACAGAACGGGTTGCGCGGCTACGCACTCACCGGCGACGACGTGTTTCTCGAGCCGTACACGCAGGGACAGCTCGACGAAAAGGCGGCGCGTGCGCGTTTGCGCAGGCTCATTCGCCCCGGAGATCCGGCGCAGCTGGAACTGGCCTCGGTCGACGCGGCGATCACGGCATGGCGGGATCAGTACGCATCCCTGCACACGACTCCGGCATCGACGCAGAACGTGCAGGCGACGATCGGTATCGGCAAAGAACTGTTCGACACCATTCGCCGCGCCACTCGCGCGCTCGACACGGAACTCGCGCGCGAGAGCAACGCCGCCGACGACCAGGCCCACCAGGACCGCCAGATCGTCGTGGGTGTGATGGCGTTGATGGCCGTGGCCGTCGGCGCCGTCGTCTACGCGTTGCAACGCTCGCTGGAGACCTCCGTGCTGCAACCGATGCAGCGCTTGTCCGACCAGGTCGGAACGGTCTCGTCCGGCAACCATCGCGCCGCGATTTCGCCGCATGGTCCACCGGACTTCCAGATCATGGGGGCCGGCGTCGAGTCGATGCGGGTCGAACTCGTCAACGCGCTCGCATCGGTCGAGGCGCAGCAACGCGACCTCGAGCAACGAGCGATGGAACTCGCCCGCTCCAACGCTGACCTCGAGCAGTTCGCCTACGTCGCATCGCACGACCTGCAGGAGCCGTTGCGCAAGATCTCGAGCTTTTGTCAGCTGCTCGAGCAGCGATACCACGATCAACTCGACGACCGCGGCCGTCAGTACATCGACTTCGCCGTCGACGGCGCCCGTCGCATGCAGTTGCTCATCACCGACCTCTTGATGTTCAGTCGCGTCGGGCGGACCAGTGCAGGCTTCACCTCCGTCGACATCGCCAGCCTCGTGAACGACGCATGGCACGGCCTCGAGACACAGGTGGACTCGTCCGGGGCCGAGTTGCGCACCGACATTGCCGACGACGCCGGCACGGTCGTCGGCGATCCGTCACTGCTCGCGTTGCTGGTCACCAACCTGCTCAACAACGCCGTGAAATATCGCCGGCCCGATACTGCGCCGATCATCGAAGTGACGGTCGCCCGGAACGACGGCATGGCGCACGTCACCGTCGCCGACAACGGCATCGGTATCCCGGAGGAGTACGCCGAGAAGGTGTTCGTCATCTTCCAGCGCCTCCACGGACGTGACGAGTACGAAGGCACCGGCATCGGGCTGGCGCTCGTCAAGAAGATCATCGAATTCCACGGAGGCCGTGTGACCCTCGTTCCGTCGCCCCTCGGCGGCGCCTGTATTTCCTTCTCGTTGCCTCTGGCAGAAAGCTCGGCTCGTGTCTGAACCACAACCCTTCGCCCCCATCGAAGTCCTGCTCGTCGAAGACGATCCGGGCGACGTGCTCATGACCCAGGAGGCGTTCGCTGATTACAAGATCGCCAACAACCTGAACGTCGTGAACAACGGCGAGGACGCAATCGCGTACATCCGCAAACAGGGCCGCTTCGCCGATGTCGCAACACCCGACCTCGTCCTGCTCGACCTGAACCTGCCTCGGCGCAACGGACGGGAAGTCCTGCGCGACATCAAGGAAGACCCGGAACTGAGCCACATTCCGATCGTCATCCTGACGACGTCGGCCCTGGAAGAGGACGTGTTGGCGTCGTACCGGCTGCACGCCAACGCGTACGTGCGCAAACCGGTCGACTTCGACCAGTTCGTGGCTGCCGTGCGCGGCATCGACGACTTCTTCATCACCGTTGTCCGACTGCCGGGGCGATAGACGCATGTCCCACATCTCTCGACGGAACCTGCTCAAGTTCGGCGCCGTGGGCGCCGCCAGCCTGCTGGCGTTCGACACGCTCGGCGCCTGCGGCAAGGACGGCGACGACGCCACGGCCGCCCTCGACCCGAACAATCTGCAACGGTTCAAACCCAGCTCGGGCGTGGGCAAGGCCACCGGCCTCGCAGAACGCGTGGCGTGGGCCTCGACCGCCGACTCCGAGTTCTTCCGTGCGCTCGGCGGTGGCATGGAGCAGGCCGCGAAGGACCGGCAACTCCAGTACCTCACGGCGGCCTCGGGCAACGACCCCCGCAAACACGTCGAGCAGATGACCGGCTTCGTGGATCGCGGCGTCGGCGCGCTCGCCATGCAGCCGCTGAACCCCGACGCCGATCGTCTCGTCCTCGAGCGGGCCATCAAGGAGGGCATCTGTGCGCAGGGCATCATCACCGCACCGAGCACGATCCAGGTGGTTGCCGATCAGTACAAGATCGGTTACGACCAGGGGAAGGCGGCGGCCGACTACGTCACCGCGAACCTGGGGGGCAACGCGCAGGCGTTGTACTTCAACCTCGACACGGCGTCGTCGCAGCTACGCCTTCGTCATCGCGGCGTGCTCGACGGGCTGAAGACAGCCGGCGGCATCGAAGTCGTGAGCGATCTCACCGTTGCCGAGATCAGCACGTCATCGGGTTACAACACGATGATGAGCGCGCTGCAGACGCACAAGGACATCAAGGTCGTGCTCGGTGGCGACACGATCGTGGTCGGGGCGTACAACGCGCTGCGCGACGCCAAGATGCTGAAAGACGACATGTTCCTGTCGGGGGTCGACGGGGACAAGGAAGCACTCGACCTCGTCGCCGAGGGAGGCGCCTACAAGCTCAGCATCGGATTCGCTTGGCGCCTGATGGGCTACGGCCTGGGTCAGTTCGGCGCGGACTGGATCGAAGGCAAAGACGTCCCCCGGATGCTCGCGGCCAAGGGCCTCACGCTCGACTCGGCGGCGGCGGTCCAGACGTTCCTCGACGCCAACGCGGAACCGGCGTCGGTCTTTCGTGACCGGGCGCGTTACGAGACGTTTCTGCCGCTGTACGGCAACGTGAGCCATGCGACCCGCGAGGCGTACTGGACCGAGCCGGTCGACCCGCCGTCGGCGCGCAAGCAATAGGCCTACGATCCTGGCCATGACCGTTCTCGCGAGCCCGGACCAGTTCTTCATCGACGGCGACTGGGTCAAGCCGTCGTCGCAGTCGACCTTCGACGTGATCGACTCGACGACCGAGCAGGTGTACCTCACCGTGGCCGAGGCGCAGGCGCCCGACATGGAGCGAGCGATCGCGGCCGCGCGCACCGCCTTCGACCAGGGACCGTGGCCGCGCATGACCCACGCCGAACGAGCGGTGTTCCTCAATGCCCTCGGCGCCGGCATCGCGGCGCGCAGCGACGACCTCGGCGACATCTGGCCCCGCCAGTCCGGCGCGCTGCACAAGGTCGCCAAGTTCGTCGGCATGGGCGCCCAGGCCACGCTCGGTTACTACGCAGGCCTCGCTGACACGTATGCCTGGGAGGAGCGCGCCACGCCCACGGCCGGTGGATCGTTCGGCCTGCTTGTGCGGGAACCCGTCGGCGTCGTCGGCGCCATCATCCCGTGGAACGCACCGCTGGGCCTGATCGCCAACAAGATCGCCCCGGCTCTCATCGCCGGATGCACCGTCGTGCTGAAAGCTTCGCCCGAAGCGCCGGGCGAGGCGTACGTCGTCGCCGAGGTCGCCCGCGAAATCGGTCTCCCGCCGGGGGTGCTCAACGTGGTCACCGCCGACCGCGAAGTGTCCGAACTTCTCGTGCGCGACCCACGCGTCGACAAGATCACCTTCACGGGCTCCACGATCGCCGGACGCAAGATTGCATCGATCTGCGGTGAGCGCATCGCCCGCGTCACGCTCGAGCTCGGCGGCAAGTCGGCGGCGGTCATCCTCGACGACATGGACCTCGGCGTTGCGGCCAAGACGCTGTCACGCGCCGAGTGCTTCCTCACCGGCCAGGTGTGCTCGTCGCTGACCCGCATCATCGTCTCGCGCTCCCGTCACGACGAGCTGGTCGAGGCGCTGGCCGCCAATTTCTCGCAGGTCCGCGTCGGCGACCCGTTCGATCCCGAAACCCAGATGGGTCCGCTCGTCGCCGACCGCCAGCGCGATCGCGTCCTCGGCTACATCCAGCAGGGCGTCGCCGAGGGAG
This sequence comes from Actinomycetota bacterium, assembly GCA_048498715.1. Lineage (GTDB taxonomy): Bacteria > Actinomycetota > Acidimicrobiia > Acidimicrobiales > JACCXE01 > JACCXE01. The sequence continues at coordinate 20,795 of JBEHXL010000031.1, forward strand.
CCACGCTCGCGACCGGCGGCGGACGTCCGGCGCACCTCGAGCGCGGCTACTACGTCGAACCCACCGTCTTCGGCAACGTCGACAACGGTTCGACCATCGCGCAGGAAGAGATCTTTGGCCCCGTCCTCAGCGTGATCCCGGCCGCCGACGAGAAGGACGCGGTCCGTATCGCGAACGACACGATCTACGGCCTCAATGCGTCGGTGTTCACCAACGACATCGACCGCGCGCGTGAAGTTGCCGGCCAAATCCGCTCGGGCACGGTCGGGCACAACAACTTCCGCACCGACTTCGGCATCGCCTTCGGTGGCTTCAAGCAGTCGGGCATCGGCCGTGAAGGCGGTATCGAAGGTCTGCAGCCGTTCCTCGAGGTGAAGACCGTCATCCTCGAGGACACGCCGACCAACTACGCCTAGCCGCCCTTCGGGCCGCCCTGGATCGTGATCGGTCCCTGGATGAATCCACTCGTCGGGCCGTTGCGTTCGTTGTTGTTGCCGTTGGTTGCGTTTGTCGCGCTGTCCGGCAGTGGCTCGCTGAGGTCGGCGATCACAACCTGCTGACCTTCGGTGAGCCCGGTCTTGATCTGGGTCCACACCGAGCCAACGACGCCAACGGTCACCGATTTCACTTCGAGCTTGCCGTTCGTCACGACGGTCACGGTCGACTGCCCCGACTCGGTGCGCACCGCGGATGTCGGCACCGCGAGCCCGGTGGAAGCCGAGCCGGTAGTGATCGACACGCTGGCGACACTGCCGTTGCGCAACGACGCGTCATCGTCGAGCCCGATCGACACCGGATAACTCGTCGCTCCGTTCGCCGTACGCGGCGCGCCTATCGCTACGACTTCGCCGTCGCGTGACGTGTTGGACCCGTCCGGGGTCACCGTGGCCTTCTGACCAAGCTTGATGTTCGCCAGCTTCTCGACGGCCACGATCGTGGTGACCTCGTAGCCGTTGGGGCCCACGACGTCGATGACCGCATCGGTGGATGCGGCCGTGACGGCGTCGCCGACCTGCAGGCCGAGCGATTCGATCGTGCCATCGATGGGACTCACGATCGTGGCGGCGGACAGGTTCTGTTCGGCGACGGCGACGCCCGCGCTTGCCGCGTCGATGTCCTTCTGCATCGCCGCGAGATCGGCGGCACTGCTCGTCGCCGGCTGGTCGCTTTGGGACGGCTGGTTGTTCTGCGATGAAACCGATTCGGCCTTGGCTTCGACGGCCTGGTCGAACGCGCTCGACGCAGCGCGCAACGTCTGCTGGGCATCGGCGGTTGCCTGCTGCGCGCTCAGCACGTCGGTGAGAGCGGCCTGACACGTGGCGACGTCGTCAGCGGTGACTGCCGCGCACACGTTCTGCGCGGCCTCGTACTGGGCCTGCGCGTCGCCGATGCGCTGGTCGACGAGTTGCTGCGCGTCGAGCACCGCCTGGCGAACCTCGGCGAGCGCGTCGACCAGCTGGTCCTGGGATCGGGCACCGCCGTTCGACGAGGCGTTCGCGTTACCGGCGATCGCTTCGGCGAGCTTCAGCTTGGCCTCGCTCAAGGCGGCTTTCGCCGCATTGAGCGCCCGCTGCAATTCGATTGTGTCGAGCGTGGCCAAGGTCTGGCCGCGCGTGACGGACTGGCCCTTTGTCACCGCGATGGTCGCGACGGTCCCGGCAACGGGAAACGCGACCGACGCCGCCGAGACGGGTTCGATCGTCCCGACCTCGCTCACCGTCTTCGAAACGCTGCGATCCGTCACCCGCGCCGTCCGCAGCGACGGCCCGGCGTCGCCGTTCGCTCGAGTGGCCACGAACGCGATGAGACCGAACACGACGACAACTGCCGAGATCACCTTGGGCTTGCTCGACAACTCACTCACTCCTCAGGGCGTCGATAGGCGCCAGACGGGCGGCGCGGGAAGCGGGATAAACGCCGAACACCACGGCGACACCGATCGCCATGACGACCGCCATCAACGATGGGCCGGCGGACAGCAGCACTCGGTTGTCGGTGAAACGTGGGATCGCCCACACGCCGACGCCGCCGGTCAACACGCCGAAGACACCGCCGGCCAGACCGAGAACGGACGCCTCGACGAGGAACTGCCGGCGGATCAGCGCAGGACGGGCCCCGAGCGCCTTGCGCAACCCGATCTCACGAATGCGCTCGGTGACCGACACCAACATGATGTTCATCACTCCGATGCCCCCGACGAGCAGTGAGATCGCCGCGATACCGGCGAGCATCACCGTGAGCGTCTTGTCGACGTCGTTGGCGGCGGCGAGGATCGACTGCTGCGTCGCGATGGAGAAGTCGGCCGAAGAGGAGGAGTTGATCGAGTGGAGCTGCAACAACAGCGCGTTCGCCTCTTGGTACGCCGCCGACAGCGTGCCGGCCGAGGTGGCCTTCACGTAGATCTGGCTGACGGCGTTGCGGTTCGCCCCGCCCACCAGACGCTGCGAGTACGTCGACAGGGGCACCAGGGCCACGTCGTTGTCCTTCGCGTTGTCGGCGGAGCTGAGCGCCGAAAGGACGCCGACGACGCGTAGCGATGTGCCGTTGTAGATCACGTCACGACCGACAGCTCGGTCGGCAATCGTGAACAACTCTTCTGCAGTGTCCGAGCCGAGGACGACCACCTTCGCCGCCTCGGCCTCGTCTTGCGTCGTCAAGAACCGCCCCGAGGTCAATGACCGCGACCGCACGGTTTGCCAGTCCGGTGTCGTGCCGGTGAGCTGCGTCGTCCAGTTCGTCGTGCCGACGG
>JBEHXL010000032.1:0-23173 GCA_048498715.1 Actinomycetota bacterium
GTGTCGACGGCCGTGTCGCTCGGACCGCTGACCGGCTCGTACGCAAGGCGTTCGAACACCCACGCGGCCACGGCGTCGGCACCGGCCCCAACGCCGAACTCGCGGACGGCGAAGGCGGCGACTTCATCCGACGGGCAATAGCGACTCTGCCGTCGTGCCACCAGCACCGCCTCGTCGAACTCCGCAACGGCCGCCGTGCTGGGCTCGGGTGCAACCGTCGCCCGGTAGCGAACGGTCACCGGACCGGCGGCACCGCTCGTGATGTGCGTGCGTTCACCGCCGTTCGTCGTGGCGACGAACGGCTCGGTCCCGCCGGTGAGGACGAGTTTCTCCTCGAGCACCCTCGGCGGTGCCACTTGGAGAGCAAGCGTGCTCGGCTCGACGAACTCGAACACGAGGTCGCACCCGACGTGTCGGGGCGGCGTGGTCACTACGGCAGCGTGTAGATCTCGGGACCGTTGTCCGTGATCGCGATCGTGTGCTCGACGTGCACCGAGAGGGAGCCGTCGGCCGTCACGACCGACCAGCCGTCCTCGAGCAGGAAGGTTTCGGGGCGACCCATGTTCACCATCGGCTCGATGGCGAACACCATGCCCGAGCGCAGCTTCGGTCCGCGGCCGCCGGGGCCGTAGTTCGGGACCTGTGGTTCCTCGTGCATCGCCGTGCCGATGGCGTGACCGACGTACTCACGCACGACGGAGTACCCGCCCGCCTCGGCGACCTCCTGGACGGCCTGGCCGATGTCGGTGAGGCGGTTGCCGTCGACCATCTGCTTGATGCCCGCGACCAAGGAGGCTTCGGTGACTTCGATGAGCTTGCGCGCCTCGGGGCTGATGTCACCGACTCCGGCCGTGTACGCCGCGTCGCCGTGGTAGCCCTCGATGATGGCGCCGCAGTCGATCGAAATGATGTCGCCTTCTTCGAGGCGCACGTCCTCCGACGGGATCCCGTGCACGATCATGTCGTTGGGCGACGTGCAGATCACCGCAGGGAACCCGTGGTACCCGAGGAAGTTCGAGCGGGCGCCGCGTTTCTCGATGACCTCACGCGCAATCTTGTCGAGGTCCATCGTGGTGATCCCGGGACGAATCGCCTCACGGGTCTTGGCGTGCATTTCGGCCACGACGCGCCCGGCCTTGCGCATCTTCGCCAGTTCGTCCTTGTTCCTACGCATGACTTCTCAACTCACGTTCGGGTCGCGCCGACGGTCGATCGCTTCGACCAGCCGATCAGCCACCTGATCGGTCGTACCAAGACCATCCACGGTTACCAGCATGCCGCGGTTTGAGTAGTAGTCGATCAACGGCGCCGTCTCGGTTTCGTACAACTGGAGACGGCGGCGGATTGCATCGTCCGTGTCGTCGTCGCGCTGGACGACATCGCCACCGCAGTTGTCGCACGTCCAGTCGTACTTCGGCGGGCGCGACACGTGGTAGATCGCCTGGCAGGTCTGGCACACCCGCCGGCCGGCAAGGCGCGAGAGCGCTTCTTCGGTCGTGATGTGCAGGTCGATCACCATGTCCAACCGGACGGGGTCGAGCAGCTTCTCCAGGCCGTCGGCTTGCGCGGCGCTGCGCGGAAACCCGTCGAGGATGAAGCCGCGGTTGCGCGTGTCGGGGTGGCTCAGGCGCTCATCGACCGCAGCGAGCGTGACTTCGTCGGGAACGAGATCACCGGCGTCGAGATAGCCCTTGACCTTGCGGCCGAGTTCACTCTCCGAGCGCACGGCCGCGCGGAAGATGTCACCAGTGGAGACATGGGACACCACGTAGTGACGGGCGAGGCGCACGCACTGCGTGCCTTTACCCGCACCTTGTTTGCCCAGCAGCACGAGGCGAATGCCGGGGACCATGGCGCTACTTCAAGAAACCTTCGTAGTTGCGCATCGTCAGCTGACTGTCGATCTGCTTCATCGTCTCCAATGCCACACCCACTGCGATGAGCAGCGTTGTACCCGCGAACGGATAGTTGTTGATGTGCCACCAGGACAAGAACAGCGAAGGCAGCAGCGCGATGAACGCCAGGAACAGAGCACCCGGCAGCGTGATGCGGGTCAGGATGCCCTGCAGGTGCCGAACGGTGGGGGGGCCGGGACGAATGCCGGGAATGTAGCCACCCTGCTTACGAATGATGTCGGCCTGCTGTTCAGGGTTGAACGCGATCGACGTGTAGAAGTAGGCGAAGCCCACGATCATGAGCCCGTACGCCGCGATGTACACCCAGTCGGTCGGCGTGGCGAGGTGGTCGTTGATGAACTTCTGCATCCACTCCCACGGAACGACGTTCGACAGCAGCACCGGGAAGTACAGGACCGAGCTGGCGAAGATGATCGGGATGACGCCGGCCTGGTTGACCTTGAGCGGGATGTAGGTCGACTGGCCGCCGTACATCCGACGACCGACGATGCGCTTGGCGAACTGCACCGGGATACGACGCTGGCCCTGCTCGACGGCAACGATGGCCACCAGCAGCACCATCGTGATCACAAGCACGACGGCGAACTTGAAGTTGCCCGCCTCCGCCCGAATAGCCGCGCCACCCGTCGGCATGCCCGCGACCACGTTGGCGAAGATCAGGATCGACATGCCCTGCCCGATACCGCGCTGCGAGATGAGCTCGCCGAGCCACATCACGGTCGCGGTGCCGGCCGTCATCGTGAGAACGATGAGCAACACGAGCGGGGCGTTGAAGTTCGGGATGAGGTCGAGGTTCGACGTGTTCTGCGAGAGGAAGCCGCGACCGCCGTTGTGGAACACAAAGGCGAGACCGGTCGACTGCATGATCGCCAGCGCAACCGTCAGGTAACGGGTGGTCTGGGTGATCTTGCGCTGACCGACCGCACCCTGATCACGCCACTCCGCCAGCTTCGGGATCACAACCTCGAGCAGGTTGATGATGATCGAGCTGGTGATGTACGGCATGATCCCGAGCCCGAACACGGCGAAGCGCGTGAGCGCGCCACCCGAGAACAGATTGAGGAATCCGAGAACGCCGGACTTCTCCGCCGACTCCTTGAGGCGCTGGACCTGCTCGAAGTCAATACCCGGGACCGGAACGTGAGAACCGATCCGGTACAGGATGATGATGAACAGCGTGAAGAGGATCTTGTTCCGAAGGTCTCCGACCCGGAACATGTTGAGGAACTTCACGTCGTTCTTTGCTCCCTTAGCGGACTAGCGGTTCGCGAACTGGTTGCCCTGCACGGGCGGACGACCGTTGCCGAACGGCATCGGCAGACGCTCGACGCTACCGCCCGCAGCGGTGATCGCCGCTTCAGCGCTCTTGGAGAATGCATGCGCCTTCACCTGGACGGCCTTACCGCCGAGGTCGCCGCGGCCGAGCACCTTGATGAGGCCGTGCTTGGAAACGAGGCCACGCTCGCGCAGCGTCTCGGGGTTCACGATCACGGTGTCCATCTGCGACAGCGTGTCCAGGTTGATCACCTGGTACTCGACGCGGAAGGGATTGTTGAAGCCCTTCAGTTTCGGCAAGCGCTGCGCCAGCGGAAGCTGACCACCCTCGAAACCGGGATGAACGGTGTTGCGAGCCTTCTGACCCTTGGTACCGCGACCAGCGGTCTTGCCGCCCTTGCCCGCGATGCCGCGGCCAACGCGGCGCTTGGCGCGGTTCGAGCCCGGCGCCGGCTTGAGATCGTGGAGCTTCATTACGACTCTTCCTTCACTTCGATCAGGTGCGGGACCCGAGCGATCATGCCGCGGATCTCGGGGCGATCCGGCAGCGTATTGGTCTTACCGATGCGACCGAGGCCAAGCGCGCGAAGCGTGCCGCGGTGCTTGGGCTTGGTGCCGATCGAGGACTTGACCTGCGTGACGACGAGGTTGGCCATGACTACTCGTCACCAACCTTTGCCTTGGCCCGCTTGGTCTCCGAGAAGGCGCGGTAGACGCCGACCGGCGTGACCTCGTCAGCGGCCTTGCCACGCTTGGCGGCAATCTCGTCGGGCGACTTCTGACCCTTGAGACCGGCGATCGTCGCGTGAGCGACGTTGAGCGCGTTGGTGGAACCGAGCGACTTGGCGAGCACGTCGTGGATGCCGGCGACCTCGAGGATCGCGCGGGCGGCGCCACCAGCGATCACGCCGGTACCGGGAGCCGCGGGCTTGAGCAGCACGCGACCGGCGCCCGCCTCACCGATGACCTCATGGATGATGGTCGAGCCGGCGAGGGGCACGTTGAACATGTTGCGCTTGGCTTCTTCGACGGCCTTCTGCATCGCGAGGCCGACTTCTTCGGCCTTGCCGTAGCCGAGGCCGACCTTGCCCTGACCGTCACCGACGACCATGAGCGCGCCGAACGAGAAACGACGACCGCCCTTGACCACCTTCGACACGCGACGGGGACGACCGATCGAACGCTCTTCGTACTGGGACTCAGCCATTTAGAACTCCAAACCTGCGGCGCGGGCCGCGTCAGCCAGGGCGGCCACGCGGCCGTGATACAGGAAGCCGCCGCGGTCGAAAACGACCGTGGTGACGCCGGCCGCCTTGGCGCGCTCGGCAACGAGCTTGCCGATGGCCTCAGCAGCAGTCTTGTTGCCGCCGTTGCTGGAACGCAGTGCCTTTTCGACCGTCGATGCCGAAGCAAGGGTCTTGCCGGCGACGTCGTCGATGATCTGGGCGCTGATGTGCTTGGCCGAACGGAACACGGCGAGGCGCGGACGAGCCGCAGTGCCGGTGACCTTTTTGCGCACGCGGTTGTGGCGGCGGCGCCGGGTCTCGAGCTTGTGAGAGGTAGACACGAGAATCCTTACTTCGCGGCCTTGCCCGCCTTGCGGCGAACGACCTCGTTGAGATAGCGGACGCCCTTGCCCTTGTAGGGCTCGGGCTTGCGGATCTTGCGGATGTTCGCGGCGACCTGGCCGACGAGCTCCTTGTCGATGCCCTTCACGACGATGCGCGTGGGCTGCGGGACTTCGAAGGTGATGCCAGCCGGGGCGTCGACGTGCACGGGGTGCGAGAAGCCGAGCGCAAGCTCGATCTTGTTCGGGCCCTGCGCCGTGGCGCGGTAGCCGACGCCCACGATGTCGAGTTCCTTGACGAAGCCTGCGCTCACGCCGATGACCATGTTGTTCACGAGCGAGCGGGTGAGGCCGTGCAGCGCACGATTCTGGCGAGCGTCGTCGGGGCGGGTCACGACGAGCGTGGCTTCCTCCTGGGCGATCTGGATGTCGCCGGGGATGTCGCGCTCAAGCGTGCCCTGCGAGCCCTTGACGGTGATGTGGCGATCGACGATCGACACTTCGACGCCCGACGGGACCGGGATGGGGTTCTTACCGATTCGAGACATGGCGAGTTACCAGACGAAGCAGAGGACTTCGCCACCGACATGACGCTTGCGCGCTTCCTTGTCGGTCATGAGTCCCTGCGAGGTGGACAGGACGGCAACGCCGAGGCCGCCGAGAACACGCGGCAGTCGATCGGCGGCGGTGTACACGCGCAAGCCGGGCTTCGACACGCGCTTGATACCGCTGATGGTGCGGGCACGCTCGGCCGAGTACTTCATCTCGATCTCGAGCGTCTTGCCCGGGCGCGGACCGTTGTCGGAGACGCTAAAACCGCTGATGTAACCCTCTTGGACGAGGATCTTCGCGAGCGCTTCCTTGAGCTTGGACGACGGCATAACCACGTTGTCGTGCATCGCCGTATTGGCGTTGCGGACACGGGTGAGCATGTCGGCGATGGGATCAGAAACAGGCATGTGCTCTCCTCTCCCCTACCAGCTGGCCTTCGTCACACCCGGCAGCTCGCCCGCGTGGGCAAGCTCGCGCAGGCAGATGCGGCACAGACCGAACTTGCGGAAGACCGCCTTCGGCCGGCCACACCGCTGACAGCGGGTGTAGGCGCGCACCTTGTACTTCGGAGTGCGCTGTTGCTTCTGAACAAGACCCTTCTTGGCCATTTCCTCTTACTGCCCCTCGGTCCGGCGGAACGGGAAACCAAAGGCATCGAGCAGCGCTCGGCCTTCTGCATTAGTACGAGCGGTGCTGACAATCGTGATGTCCATGCCGCGGGGGTTGTCGACCTTGTCGTATTCGATCTCCGGGAAGATCAACTGCTCGGTGACACCAAACGTGTAGTTGCCACGGCCGTCGAAGCCCTTGGTGGGCAGGCCGCGGAAGTCGCGGATGCGGGGAATCGCGATCGACACGAGACGGTCGAAGAACTCCCACATCTTGTCGCCGCGCAGCGTCGTCATGCAGCCGATGGGGTTGCCCTCACGCAGCTTGAACGTGGCGATCGACTTCTTGGCGACGGTGACCTTGGGCTTCTGGCCGCTGATGATCGTCAGGTCGCGGACGGCCGACTCGAGCAGGCTCGCCTGCTGGGTGGCCTTGCCGACGCCCATGTTGATCACGATCTTCTGGAAGCGCGGAACTTCCATGATGTTGCCGAGACCGAGGGACTCCTTGAGCTGGGCTCGGATCTCGTTCTCGTACTTCACCTTGAGACGCGGTGAGGTTGCGGTGATTGCCATTACAGATCGACCTTCGTACGGGCGCAGATGCGCACCTTGTTGCCCTGGTCGTCGAAGCGGTAAGCGATACGAGTCGGCTTGCCGTCGGCGGGGCTGATGATCGCGACGGACGACGCCGGCATCGGCATGTCCTTGTCGATGATGCCGCCCTGCATGGTGGCGCGGGTGGCCTTTTGATGCTTCTTGGCGACGTTGACGCCCTCGACGATGACCTTGTCAGCGCCGGGGATGACCTTCATGATCACGCCGTCCTTGCCGCGGTCCTTGCCCTGCAGCACGCGGACGCGATCGCCCTTCTTGAGCTTCACTACAACACCTCCGGCGCAAGCGAAACGATGCGCATGAACTTCTTGTCGCGCAGTTCGCGGCCGACCGGGCCGAAGATGCGCGTGCCACGCGGCTGCTGCTGGTCGTTGATCAGCACGGCGGCGTTCTCGTCGAAACGGATGTAGGAGCCATCCGGACGACGGCGCTCCTTCTTGGTGCGCACGACGACGCACTTGACGACGTCACCGCGCTTGACGGCGGCGCCGGGGATGGCGTCCTTGACCGTCGCAACGAAGACGTCACCGATGCCGGCATAACGACGACGGGAACCACCGAGCACCTTGATGCACAGCACTTCCTTGGCGCCGCTGTTGTCGGCCACGCGAAGACGGGATTCCTGCTGGATCATCGGGCACGCTCCAGCACTTCCACGACGCGCCAGCGCTTGAGCTTGCTCAGCGGGCGGGTCTCCTGAACACGAACGCGGTCGCCCAGGCGAAGGTCGTTCGTCTCGTCATGGGCGTACAGCTTCTTGGTCCGCTGCACAGTCTTGGAGTACTTGGCGTGACGGACGCGCTCGACGACCGAGACGATGACCGTCTTGTTCATCGAGTTCGACGTCACGAGGCCCTCGCGGACCTTGCGACGGTTCTCGCGCTTCTCAGTGGTTTCTTCAGCCATTACGCCTTGCCTTCATGCAGCGCGATCTCGCGTTCGCGGATCAGCGTCTCGATTCGCGCGACTTCCTTGCGCGTGCGGTTGATGACGGAGATGTTGTCGAGCTGTCCAGTGGCCAGGCGGAACCGGAACTTGAACAGGTCGTCCTTCTTTTCGAGAAGGCGGCTCGACAGCTCCTCGTCGGAGAGGTTGCGGAGCTCAGTGGTCTGCTTGCTCATCTAGACCTCCACTCGCTCGGTCTGGTCCTTGCGGGACACGACCTTCGCCTTGATCGGAAGCTTCTGGATCGCACGCTCGAGAGCGGAACGCGACAGCGCCTCGTTGACACCACCGAGCTCGAACAGGATGCGACCCGGCTTGATGACGGCGACCCAGAACTCGGGGTTGCCCTTACCGGAACCCATGCGGGTTTCGGCGGGCTTCTGCGTGACGGGCTTGTCCGGGAACACGCGGATCCAGACCTTGCCGCCGCGCTTGACGTGGCGGGTCATCGCGATACGAGCGGCTTCGATCTGACGCGCGGTGATCCAACCCGGCTCGAGAGCCTGGATGCCGAACTCACCGAACGACACCGTGGTGCCGCCCTTCGCCATGCCTTCCATACGACCGCGCTGCTGCTTGCGGTGCTTGACCTTGCGGGGCATCAACATGATTAGTCAGCGTCCTTGTGGAAGTGCGGCGCCTCGTGGTGATCCTTCTGGCGACGATCGAGTTCTTCTTCCTCGGCGAGGATGCGCTCGAGATCAGGATCCGCCTCTGCAACGAGCGGCTTCTCTTCGACGATCTCGGGAGCGGGGCCGCCACCTTCAGCACCCGGAGCGTCACCGATCGCAGCCGTGCGACGACCACCGCCGGCGCTCACGACGCGCTTGGGGCGGGGCTCACCGGACGTGTCGCCGACGGCCATCGCGGCCTCACGAGCGATCTTGTCGTCAGCGGAGAGCTTGTACGGGAGGATGTCGCCCTTGTAGATCCACACCTTGACGCCGATGCGGCCGTAGGTGGTCTTGGCCTCACGGAAGCCGTAGTCGATGTCGGCACGCAACGTGTGCAGCGGGACGCGACCATCGCGGTAGGTGAGGCTGCGGCTCATTTCGGCACCGCCGAGGCGACCACCGCAACGAACGCGGATGCCCTGGGCACCGGCCTTCTGGACCGTCTGCATCGCACGCTTCATCGCACGACGGAACGACACGCGACCGGCGAGCTGGTCGGCGATGCCCTGCGCGATGAGCGCCGCGTCGAGCTCGGGCTGCGCGATCTCGCGGATGTTGAGCTGGACCTTCGGGTTGTTCGTGATCTTGATCAGCGCTTCGCGCAAGCGATCGGCTTCGGCGCCACGGCGACCGATGACGATGCCCGGGCGCGCCGTGTGGAGATCGATGCGAAGACGGTCACGAGTGCGCTCGACTTCGATGCGGCTGACCGCCGCACGCTCGAGCTGCTTGCTCAGGTAATCGCGGATCTTCCAGTCCTCGATCACGTAGTCCTTGTATTCGCGATCAGCGAACCAGCGGCTCTTCCAGTCGGTGGTGACACCGAGACGGAAGCCGTACGGATTGACTTTCTGGCCCATTACTCAGCTTCCTTGTCTTCGGCCGGAGCCTCTTCTGCAGGGGCGTCCTCGGCCGGAGCCTCAGCCGGTGCTTCTTCAGCGGCAGCCTCGATGACTTCCTCGACGGCCTCGGCCGCTTCGTCAGCCAGGGGGCTGTCCTCGATCACGGGCGTCTCGTCGACGACAACTGCTTCGACGAGCTCTTCCTCATGAACGTGATCATGATCGTGATCGTGGTCGTGACCCTCGTGGCCTTCAGCCGCACGGGACGCCGCGACGCGAGCACGGCGGCCACGGCCCTGGTTGGCGGCGGTGCGACGCGAGCGACGCTCGGCCTGCGCAGCCTCGTCCTTGAGACGAAGACGAGCGAGCTTGTCCTCGGGCAGACGGCTCACGATGATCGTGATGTGGCTCGTGCGCTTGAAGATCTTGCCGGCGCGGCCACGGGCACGGGGCTTGAAACGCTTCTGCGTGCGGGCCTCGTCGGCGTAGCACGCAGAAACGAACAGCTCTTCGCCGTTCATCTCGTCGTTGTGCTCGGCGTTGGCGATGGCACTGTCGAGCAGCTTGCCCACCACGGTCGCCGCGTCGCGCTCGCAGAACTCGAGCACGTCACGGGCCGAACGAACGTCGAGGCCGCGAATGAGGTTGAGAACCTCGCGGACCTTCGAAGCCGAGCCCGGGTTGTTGCGCAGAACGGCACGAGTGCCTTCGCGCTCATTCGTCTTGGTACCGAAAGCCATTAGCGACGACCTGACCGTTCCTGGCCCGCGTGGAAGCGGAACGTACGGGTGGGCGCGAACTCGCCCAGCTTGTGACCGACCATCGACTCAGTGAGGTAGACGGGCACGTGCTTGCGGCCGTCGTGAACCGCAATGGTGTGACCGACCATGTCGGGGATGATCGTCGAGCGACGGCTCCAGGTCTTGATGACCTTCTTGTCGCCCGTGCTGTTCAGTGCGTCCACCTTCTTGAGCAGGTGGCCGTCCACGAACGGGCCCTTCTTGAGACTGCGCGGCATCTGTTACTACCTCCGGGACCCGCGCCCACGACGGCGTCGGATGATCATCGAATCGGAATCCTTGCGACGGGCACGCGTGCGGCCCTCGGGCTTGCCCCACGGCGAAACGGGGTGGCGGCCACCCGACGTCTTGCCTTCGCCACCACCATGCGGGTGGTCGACGGGGTTCATGGCGACACCGCGGGTCTGCGGGCGCTTGCCCTGCCAACGGCTACGGCCGGCCTTACCGACCTTGATGAGTTCGTACTCCGAGTTGCCGACCTCGCCCACCGTCGCACGGCAGTCGATCGGGACACGGCGCATTTCCGAGCTCGGAAGGCGCAGCGTGGCGAAGGCGCCTTCCTTGGCGACGAGCTGCACGCTCGAGCCTGCGGAACGGGCCATCTTGCCGCCGGCGCCCGGGTAGAGCTCGACGTTGTGGATGACGGTACCGACCGGGATGTAGCGCATCGGCAACGCGTTACCGACGCGGATCTCGGCGCCCTGACCGTTCTGCAGGGTGTCGCCGACGTTCAGGTTCTTCGGAGCCAGGATGTAACGCTTCTCGCCGTCCGCGTAGTGCAGAAGAGCGATGCGGCAGTTGCGGTTGGGGTCGTACTCGATCGTCGCGACCTTGGCCGGGATGCCGTCCTTGGTGCGCTTGAAGTCGATGACGCGGTACTGCTGCTTGTGACCACCACCGCGGTGACGCGAGGTCTTGCGGCCGTAGCTGTTGCGACCACCGGTGCGCGGCTTGGGCTCGAGAAGCGACTTCTCGGGCTCGGTCGACGTGATCTCCTTGAAGTCGGAGACCGACATGAACCGCCGTGCGGGGCTGGTCGGCTTGCGCTTGCGAAGTGCCATCTGATTAACCCTCGAACATCTCGATGCGATCGTCACCGACGAGGGTGACGATGGCTCGCTTGGTATCTGGGCGCTTGCCGAAGGTGAAGCTGCGGCGGTTGCGCTTGCGCTTGCCCTGACGGTTCAGGGTGTTCACCTTGGCGACCTTGACGTTGAAGATGGCCTGGATCGCATCGCGGATCTCGGGCTTCGACGCGTCGGGGTGCACCACGAACGTGTAGACGCCGTTGTCGAGAAGGCCGTAGGACTTCTCCGAGACAACCGGCTTGATGATGACGTCACGGGGGTCACGCATCGGTGCCCGCCTCCTCAGTTACTTCCGGAGCGGCAGCAGCCGGAGCGGCAGCCTCACCCTTGGGCAGGGTCTCGTTGGTGAAGATCACCCAGTCGTTGTTGAGCACGTCGTAGGTGTTGAGCTCGCCGGCCGTGAGGATGTGGACTTCGGGCAGGTTGCGGAACGACAGGAAAGCGGTCTCGTCGGAATCGCCGAGGACCAGCAGCACCTTGTCGGACACACCAAGCGCCTTGAGAGCGGCAACAGCAGCCTTGGTCGAGGCCTTCTCGAAATTCCACGAGTCGACGACGACGACCTTGCCCTCGTTCGCACGGTCCGACAGAGCGGACTTGAGCGCCAGAGCGATCATCTTCTTGGGGGTCTTCTGGTTGTACTTGCGGGGCTTCGGGCCGAGCGCAACGCCACCGCCAGCCCAGATCGGCGAACGGGTCGACCCCTGACGAGCGCGGCCGGTGCCCTTCTGGCGCCACGGCTTCTTGCCACCACCACGCACCTCGGCGCGGGTGAGGGTCGACTGCGTACCGGCCCGAGCTGCGGCGAGCTGCGCGGTGACGACCTGGTGCATGACCGGGACGTTGGGCTGCACGCCGAACACGGAGTCAGCCAGCGTCACGTTGCCGGCGCTGCCGCCGGAAATCGTACGAACTTGCACGTCGGCCATTACTTGCGCCCCCGAACTGCGTCGCGGATGAGGACGAGGCCACCGCGGGGACCGGGCACGTTGCCCTTCACCAGCAGCAGTTCGCGCTCGGCGTCCGCCTGCACGACCTCGAGGTTCAGTGTGGTGACCTGCTCGCCACCCATGCGGCCCGCCATGCGCGTGCCCTTGAAGACGCGGGACGGCGTGGCGCAGGCGCCGATCGAGCCCGGAGCACGGTGCTTCTTGTGGTTACCGTGCGAGGCCTTCTGGCCGGAGAAGTTGTGGCGCTTCATGCCACCGGCGAAGCCCTTGCCCTTGCTGACGGCGGTGACGTCGATCTTGTCGCCGGCCTCCAGCACGTCGACACCGATCTGCTGACCTACTTCGTAGGCGCTGGAGTCGTCGATGCGGAGCTCGAGGAGACGCTTCCCCGGTTCGACGCCAGCCTTGGCGAAGTGGCCGGTCTCGGGCTTGTTCACCCGGGAGGCCTTCACCTGGCCGTACGTCACCTGGAGAGCGCTGTATCCGTCACGGTCGGACGTCTTGACCTGCACCACCCGGGCCGGAACGACGCGCAGCACGGTGACCGGAACCAACCGGTGCTGCTCATCCCAGACCTGGGTCATGCCGACTTTTTCGCCGACGATCGCTTTGGTTGCCATTACTCGGACCTTGTCTCTTCTCACGCGGACGCTCCGCCCGGGCAGATGCCCAGAGCGGAGCGCTATCTCGTTTGTGCCACGGGGTTCCTAGGAGGCCTAGGCGCCCGTGGACATCGATTTGCGAACCGGAAGAGATTAGCGGGTTCCGATGCGGTGTACAAAAAGCGGGGATGAACAGCGGAAAGGGGCTCCGAGTGGTCGTGAACGCGCACGCCGGACCCGCGCTGTCGTCATCGCCCACCGATCAGCTGCGCGAAGCATTACCCGAAGCCGAGATCATCGAACTAGGTCCGGATGACGAGGTCCGCAAGCTCCTTCTCGACCCGGATGCGACGGCAATCGGTGCGGCGGGAGGTGACGGAACCCTGTCGACCGCCGCCGGGGTCGCGATCGAAAGCGACAAAGTGTTCGTAGCCATCCCAAATGGGACGCTGAACCATTTCGCCCGCGATGTCGGCCTCGAGTCAGTCGACGACGCAATCGAGGCGGTGCAGTCCGGCGGCGAAGTCGCCATCGACGTCGGTTCGATTGGCGACCGGGTGTTCCTGAATACGTTCTCCTTCGGCGGCTATTCAGAGGTGGTCGATCGCCGCGAGCGGTGGGAGGGGCGTATCGGCAAGTGGCCGGCCCTGCTCGTCGCCCTTGCGATCGAGCTGCCGAGGATGCGCCCGTTGCGCCTCGAGATCGACGGGCGTCTGCAGAAGGTGTGGCAGGGGTGGGTCGGCAATTGCGAGTACTCCCCGATCGGTCTGGCCCCGCGCTACCGGGAGGCATTGGATGACGGCCTGCTTGACATACGCATCGTGAACGGCGCCAAGCGCTTCAGCCGCCTCCGGTTCACGTTCGCCGCGTTGACGGGCCGGTTGGCGCGCTGCTCGGTCTATCGGGAGTGGACCGCCGAAAAGTTGGAGGTGGTCAACCTCGACGGGCCGCTGCGCCTCGCCGCTGATGGTGAGACTTTCGACGGGGCCGCTCGGATCGTCGTTTCGAAGAAGCGCCGTGCGCTGCGGATCCTGGTGCCTCGTCCCGACTCAGCGCCCGACCGATGACGACGGCGATCGCAGCCAGCACGACCACCCCGACGCCGGTGAGCCACGGCCCGGCCGACTCGTAGGCATCCTCGAGCAGCCAGCCCAGGCCAACCATCAGGGCGAGCGAGCACAGCGCGCCCGCGCCGTCGATCAGGAGGAAGCGGCGTGTGTCGTAGCCCGACGCGCCGGCTGCCGCGGCCACGAGGCTCGACGGCATGGCTGCGAGCCGCGCGAGAAACACCACTTTGTCGCCCTCACGCTCGATCGCGCGCTCCATCTTCTGCAGCTTGGAGCGCGGGAGGACCCGACCGGCGAGGCCAGGCAACTCGTGTTTCTTCAATTCCGAGCCGTACACCCGACCCAGCCCGAAGAAGAGCCAAACGCCTCCGAGAAGGATCGGTACTGCCGCCAGCACGGCGGCGGGCAGCCACAGGTCGCCGTCGTGCGCCGAAAAGCCGGCGAACAAGAGCACCTCCTTCGTCGGGCGAAGGAGAACCAGGACAGCGGCGTGCTTCTTGTACAGAAACGGTGCCAGCGGAATCGCTGCAAGCGCGGCGGCGGCGCGCACCGCGGCCACGACGAGCAGGGCGACGCGTACGTTTGTGTTGGCTTTCATCGGGAAGGATCCGTCATGTGGAACACGGGTTACCCGAAGTAGTCGCTCGCAGACTTGGCCCCCTCGGTCGATTCGGACTGCGGGAAACATTGGCCGGACTGGCGGTTGTGATCGTCGGGATCCCGTTCGGTTTGCTGCTGCAGCAAGTCACGACGAAAGGCCCGCTGACGGTCTTCGACGAAAGCGCCGCCGAGTGGTTACACGCTCGGATCGTTCATCGACCCATGGCAATCGACGCGATGCGGATCGTGTCGTTCACCGGCAAGCCGATCTTCCTCATCGTGCTGGTCGGCGCCCCGACCCTGTGGGCGTGGCGTCAGGGGGCACGCAAGCTCGCGATCTTCCTCGTGGTCACGTCCATCGGCGGCGGCATCGTCGACTCACTCGTGAAGCTGGCCGTCGGCCGGCCTCGGCCACAACTCGAAGAACCGGTTGCAACCGCGTTCGGTAAGAGTTTCCCGTCGGGCCACTCGATGAGCTCGCTGATTTGTTACGGCGCAGTCGTGCTTGTCGTCCTACCGCTGATCGCCGGCCGGTGGCGCACCGTGACCATCGTGCTCACCGCCGTGTGGGTCGTCTTGATCGGCGCGTCGCGGCTCGCGCTCGGCGTGCACTTTCTGTCGGACGTCCTCGGCGGTTACGCGCTCGGCGCCGCCTGGCTCATCGGATCGGTCGCGGCGTTCGAAACCTGGCGGGTCGAGCTCGGCAAGCGAGCCGCACATCCTCTCGAAGAAGGCGTCGACCCGCAGGAAGCGAAGACACTGGCGCCCTAGAGCCGCGCCTGCGCCTTGGCGATGATCGTCTGCAGGTGCAGCCCGCGATGCACGTCGGGCGCGTCGGTCTTTTGCTTCCGGGCGGCCGCGACGAGCGCGGTGGGCACGTTCATCATCGACGCGCCGTCAGCGGCCTTCGATGCGTCGAAGGTAAGTGAACCCTCGGTGCCGTAGACCTCGACAGCCGACACGTTCACCGTCATGCCGGCCTCGGCGCACAGGTTCACCGTGCTCGTCGCACCGTTCTCGTGCTCGAGGATCATCGATAACCACCCGTTGTGGAGCGTTGCCGCGGGCACGTCGACCACCTTGCCGATCGCTGCGTCGATCAGGTCGATCGCGTGCGGGCCGAGATCCGGCAGCGGCCCGTTCGCAAGTCGCCAGGGCGTCGCGAACGGGCTGCCTTCCTTGAACGCCCCCGACACCAACGCAGCGCGTCCGCCGAGCGGTGTGCCGATCGTCTTCACGTCCGCCAGGAAGTTCTTGGTCGGCTGGGCATAGCGCATGGACAACAGGACCACTGAGCCCACACCGGCTTCGTCGATTGCGTCGACGAGACGTTGTGCCGCGTCGAGGTCGAGCGCGATCGGCTTCTCGAGCAGGAGCGTTTTGCCGGCCTTCGCGGCGGTCACAGCCATGTCGGCCTGCACGTTCGGCGGCACACAGAACGCAACGGCCTCGACCTCGTCGAGCATCGCCTCGTAGTCGGCGAAAGACGCAGTGCCGTTGCGCTCCGCCACCTTCGCGGCAGCTTCGGGACGCCGAGCCCAGACGCCGACGAGTTCCGTCTCGGGATGGTTGGCGAGGATCGGCCCGTGCACCATGTTCGCCCACGGCCCGGCGCCGACGATTCCGACTTTCAGAGGTTCAGCCACCCCGCATTATCTCCATGGATGTGCCGGAACGTCACGCTGATGCGCGGTCCGGCCTGGGCGACCTTCGGTACGGCGTGTTCCCATTGCCGTTGCATCAGGCCGCCCGTCACCAAGAGATCGCCCGGACCTGGCTCCAAGCGGATCGACGGCCCGCCTCCGTAGGGGCGCACGAGAAAACGCCTCGGCGACCCCAGCGTCAGGATCCCCACCCACGGAAACGGATTGCTCACAGGGATGCGATCGCGGTGCCAGGCAACCGAATCGCTGCCGTCTCGGTACAAGTTGAGCCAGCCGCTGTTAAAGGCAATGCCGTAGCCACGGCTCAGGGCACGGCGGGCGTTCATGAGCACCGGCACGGTCTCGCGAATTTTCGCTTCGGCCCACCCGGAGGTCAGGCGCGGTTCGGGGACCTTGTTGCCCCACATGATGCGGTTGCGTTGCGACCATGGCGCCGCGTCGACCAGTCGGGCGAACACCTCGTCGGCACCAGTCAGCCAACCCGGAACGACGTCAATCCACGAATCAGCATCGAGTTCGATGCGATAGCGGCCGGTGAACGTCGCGTCGACCGACGGCTCGGCGCCACCGAGCAACGATCCCTGCCACGCCAACTGCATCGGCACAGGGTATCGAACGTATGTTTGTTTTGCTTCAGGCGCCGATGGCGGCCAGGACCCGCTCCCAGTTCCCGACTTCGCGCGGCACGACATCGGCCCAGTTCTCGAGCGCCTGCAATCCGCACAGCAATCTGAACGCGGCAGCGCGCGCCGCATCGGCTCGGTCGACCTCGTCGAGCAGAGAGACGTCGGCTCCGAACCACGCGACCGCCTCCACGAGCACTTGGACCGCGGCAGACTCCGGGGTACGCCACGCCGGCGACATGTCGATGAATCCGAACTCGCCGGCCGCGCTCACCAAGGTGTTGCCGGAAATGTCGCCGTGCACGACCTGGCACCGAAGCAGATCTTGGTCACGCAAGGGTGGGCCCAGCGTGACCGCCCGCTCCCACATCGACCACTCCAGGGCGCCGTTGGTTTTCGTCGGCGGCATCGCGGCGCCATGCCAGACAGTGCGTTCTGAGCGCGCCCACCGATGGTCTCGCGTGTCGAGCCAGTCCGGACGTTCGACGCGACCGGCGCGAATTGCTGCTTTGGGCAACTCGGCGTGGAACACGTCGGCCGCCGCGACGACGTCACGCCAATTCGAGCGGGCGTGTTCACCGTCCAACCAATGCCACGCCGTCCAATGGTCGACCAACCAGCGACCGTCGTCGGCCCGAACAGGCTTGATGACGCGGAACCCAGTTTCGTGCATCGCATCGAGCACGTCGGCAACCCAGTCGCCCTCGCCGGGGTTGGGCTCGATGGCGGGTTTCAAGACCGTGTCGCCGATGCGCCATGCGGTCTGTTCCAGTCCGCCCGCGAGGGGGATCAGATCCCCAGACGCGCCGAAGGCGCGCACCACGTGTTCCGGTGGTCGCGCGCCTTCGTTCACGGGGCGTCACGGTAGGTGACGCCCCAACACTGCGTTACTGATTAAGGCGCTGCTCGACTTCCTTTTCCTTGGCCTCGGCTTCCTTCTCCTTGGCCTTCATGCGCGCCTTGGTCGCCTGCGTCTCTTCGTGACCCTTGTCCTTCTGGGCCTGGCCCTCACGCTTGAGCTCCGTGTTGTCGGTGAGGTCACCGATGACTTCCTTGGCCTTGCCCTTGACCGTTTCGGTCACGCCGTTTCCGGTGCTGCGACCGAGCTTGCCGTTGTCGTTGCCCTTCGCTTCCTGGGCGACGCGCTCACGAGCTTCGTGGGCTTCGGCGGCGGCGTCGTGCTTCGCCGCCTTGAACTCTTCGCGCAGCGCGTCGAGTTCGGCCGCCGCACGCTCCTGTTGTGCCTGTCCTTCGCGCTGAAGCTTTTCGTTGCCCGTCAGCGCGCCGACGACTTCCTTACCGAGCCCGAATCCCTTATCGGTGAGGCCCCGCAGCTTGTTGGTGTCAATAGTTCCGAGTTGCATGCGTGGGAACTACCCGCGAGCAAATGCTTACAAACGCAAGCGGCCGTCTCGTAACGCAACGGCAACGGAGGCGACCGTTTCCTCGAGTTCCTGGTCGGAATTGTCGACCACATGATGTTCGTACGGTCCCAGTTCCGCGAACGCGTCGTACATCTTCTGAATCGGCACCGGGTCGTTGAGTTTCGGATCAAGACGATTTGTGCCTCGATCGAATGCGATCTGGCGTCGGGGCCGGATGACCACGTAGTGGACTGGCGCCGCCACTCCGGCACGGAACCGATCGATGAACCACGGCCCGATGATCCCGTCCACGATCGTGAGGTAGCCACCGCGTGCGTAGATGTTCGTAGCGGCCGCCAGCGCGTCGATGACCGTCTCGTTTTGCGCGACAGAAGCTGGTTCCCACGGTTCGATCCAGCCGCTGACGACGTAATCGAAGAAGTGATCGCCACTCACCAGCACGCCGAGGGACGCGAGCCGCACCAGTTCCGCGACCAACGTCGACTTACCGGCACCCGGTGGACCGGTGACCACGACGACATGACCAGCAAGCGCGTCCAGTTGCTTCATCACCTGCAATTGTGTGCCGGTGAGCGAGGTTCAGTCCGTCGTTATCGTTGGTACCGGCGCCGCGGGTTACGCGGTGGCCGAGGGCTTGCACACAAAAGGGTTCGCCGGCCGGGTCACCCTCGTTGGCGAGGAGTCGGGAGATCCCTACGACCGGCCGCCGCTCACGAAGGAAATCCTCTCGGGCAAGTGGGAACGCGAGCGCGCCGAACTGCTGGCGGCAAAACGCGTCGCCCCGCTGAACCCAACGGTCATCACCGGAATCGGCGCACAGTCCGTCGACATCAGCGCGCAGCGCGTGACGCTCGCCGACGGCCGCGAATTGCCCTATGACGCTCTCGTCATCGCCACCGGCGTCTACCCACGCACGCTGCCGTTTCCCGCCGGCGCCAATGTCCACGTCATTCGCACGATGGAGCAGTCCCTGGCGTTGCGCAGCCAGCTCACGGAGGGGCGGCGCCTCGTTGTCGTCGGCGGCGGGTTTCTCGGGCTCGAAGCGGCGGCGACGGCGCGCGGGCTCGGCGCGGAGGTGACCGTCGTCGAGCCGATTCCCGGGCCTCCACTCGCCAACAAGATCGGCGACGTTGCCGCCTCGAAGCTGCTGACCCTGCACACGGCCCACGAAGTGCGCATTCAGACCGGCATCGGCGTGGAGGAGATCGAGGGCGACGGTGTGAAACTCAGCGACGGGTCCCGCCTCGAAGCCGACGTGGTCTTGGTTTCGATCGGCGCGGCACCGATGGTCGCCTGGCTCGAGGGCAGCGGCCTGCCGCTCGACAACGGCCTCGTGTGTGACGAGTACTGCTACGCCGGCAACAACGTGTGGGGCGCAGGCGACGTTGCGTCGTGGGTGCACCACGGTTACGGCCGGCGTCTACGACTCGAGCACCGCACCAACGCGCAAGAGCAGGGCCAGCACGTTGCCGCCAACATCCTTGGGGCGCACGAACCGTTCACGCCGGTCCCCTACTTCTGGACCGATCAGTTCGACGCCCGTGTGCAGGTGCGCGGCATCATTCCGCCCGAGGCGACGGCGGAACTCGTCGAGGGTGATCCCGACTCGGAGACGTTCGTGCAGACCTTCAGCGTCGGTGGCCGCATGATGGGCGTCCTCGGCTGGAACGCCGCGCGCTTGTCGATGCAGTACGCGAAACAGTTGGTCGTCGATTAGCTGATATCGGCCCAGACGACCTTGCCGTTTGGCGTCCAGCGCACGCCCCAGTCGTTGCTGAGCGCGTCGACCAAACTCAAGCCGCGACCCGACTCGGCGTGCGCCGGCGGCGTACCCGCCATGACTTGGGCGGTGGAACGATCGCGAACTGAGATGCGAGCCCCCTCGTCGGTCCGCGCAATTTCGACCACAAAGGGCTCGGCTGCGTGTTGCACTGCATTGGTTGCGAGTTCCGACGCCACCAGAAGAGCGACGTCGACGCGAGCGAACTGTTCCCCGAGCTGATCCGCAACGAACCGACGCGCGGCGCGGATCGACGTCGGCGACGCTTCGAATGAGCGCACCGCGACATCGCCTTCCAGCGTTCGGAGTCCTGGATCGAGTTCCACAGCTAACAGGGTTCCCCGGAAACGAGGTGATTACCCAACGGCTTCACGAGCACCGTTCCTGCCCCAGAACCATCCCATTTCACCGACTGTTCGCTACCCGTCGTTCAGGTTCCGTAAACCAAAGTCTGCGCGCCGAACGCGAAGAAGCCCCGCCCGAAGGCGGGGCTTCTTCCACAACGAGGTGTCCGTCGGCCGCTGGCCGCCGGTGTTACTACGCGGTTTGCAGCTTGATTTCGATCGAGACGCCAGCCGGAAGGTCGAGACGCTGCAGCGCATCGACGGTCTTCGGCGTGCTCTCGACGATATCGACGAGGCGCTTGTGGATCCGCATCTCGAAGTGCTCGCGCGAGTCCTTGTACTTGTGCGGCGAGCGGATCACGGTGAACCGGTGCTTCTCCGTGGGGAGGGGCACCGGGCCGCGAACCGTGGCCTGCGTACGCAGAACCGTCTCGACAATCTTCTTGGTCGACTGGTCGATGACCTCGTGGTCATACGCCTTCAGTCGGATGCGAATCTTCTGTGCCATCAGAACTACTTGATGATCTTCGTCACGCGGCCGGACGCAACGGTGCGACCACCTTCACGGACGGCGAAGCGAAGACCCTCTTCCATGGCGATCGGCTTGCCGAGCTCGGCCTTGATCGTGACGTTGTCGCCGGGCATGACCATTTCGGTGCCCTCGGGCAGCTGGATGGAGCCGGTGACGTCAGTCGTGCGGAAGAAGAACTGCGGGCGGTAGTTGTTGAAGAACGGGGAGTGGCGGCCACCTTCGTCCTTGGACAGAACGTAGATCTGACCCTCGAACTCGGTGTGCGGCGTGATCGAACCCGGCTTGCAGAGAACCTGGCCGCGCTCGACTTCTTCCTTCTTCGTACCGCGGAGGAGGGCGCCGATGTTGTCGCCGGCGTGGCCCTCGTCGAGAAGCTTGCGGAACATTTCGACGCCGGTGCAGGTCGTCTTCTGCGTGTCACGCAGACCGACGATCTCGACTTCGTCACCGGTGTGAACAGTGCCCTGCTCGACCTTGCCGGTGACGACGGTGCCACGACCGGTGATCGTGAAGACGTCTTCGATCGGCATGAGGAAGGGCTTGTCGAGATCGCGCTCGGGCTCGGGCACGAAAGAGTCGACGGCGTTCATGAGCTCCATGACCGCGTCCTGCCACTTGCTGTCGCCCTCGAGGGCCTTGAGCGCCGAAACGCGCACGACCGGGGTGTCGTCGCCCGGGAATTCGTACTCGGTGAGGAGTTCGCGAACCTCGAGCTCGACGAGGTCGAGAAGCTCTTCGTCGTCGACCATGTCGGACTTGTTGAGCGCGACCACGATCGAGGGCACGCCGACCTGACGGGCGAGCAGCACGTGCTCACGCGTCTGGGCCATGGGGCCATCGGCGGCGGACACAACGAGGATGGCGCCGTCGACCTGGGCGGCACCGGTGATCATGTTCTTGATGTAGTCGGCGTGGCCCGGCATATCGACGTGGGC
Source organism: Actinomycetota bacterium (assembly GCA_048498715.1). GTDB lineage: Bacteria > Actinomycetota > Acidimicrobiia > Acidimicrobiales > JACCXE01 > JACCXE01. The sequence goes on from JBEHXL010000032.1 coordinate 21,368, forward strand.
GTAGTGACGACCCTCGGTCTGATATTCGATGTGGGCGATGTTGATGGTGATGCCGCGGGCCTTCTCTTCCGGGGCCTTGTCGATCTGATCGAAGTCCCAGGTCTGCTTGTTGCCGTCCGGCACGCGGTCGGCGAGCGTCTTGGAGATGGCGGCGGTGAGAGTGGTCTTGCCGTGGTCGACGTGACCCATCGTGCCGATGTTCAAGTGCGGCTTGGTCCGCTCGAACTTTTCCTTTGCCATGGTGGCGTTTCCTCGTTGTTGTGTTGTGTGGGGGTGTAACTAAAAGAGCGCTACAGGCTACTCGCCGCGAACGCGAGCGATGATTTCGGTAGCGATGGACTGCGGTACCTGCTGGTACGAGTGGAACTGCATGGTCGAGCTCGCACGGCCCTGGGTCTTCGACCGGAGGTCCGTAACGTAACCGAACATCTCGGAGAGCGGCACCTGTGCCTTGACGACAACGGCGTTGCCGCGCTGCTCGGTGCCCTCGACGCGACCGCGACGAGAGTTGAGGTCGCCGATGACTTCACCCATGTACTCATCAGGGGTGACGACCTCGACGGCGAAGATCGGCTCGAGCAGCACCGGCTTGGCCTTGCGGGCCGCTTCCTTGAACGCCATCGAGCCGGCGATCTTGAACGCCATTTCGGACGAGTCGACGTCGTGGTACGAGCCGAAGGTCAGCGTGGCGCGGACGTCGACGGTCGTGTAGCCGGCGAGCACGCCGGAGTTGAGGGCTTCCTGGATACCGGCGTCGACGGACGGGATGTACTCACGCGGGATGACACCACCGGTGATCTTGTCGACGAACTCGTAGCCGCCGCCGGGACCGGTGGGCTCGAGCGTGATGACGACGTGGCCGTACTGACCCTTACCACCGGTCTGACGGACGTACTTCATCTCGACCTTTTCGACGGTCTCGGTGATCGTCTCGCGGTAGGCCACCTGCGGCTTACCGACGTTGGCCTCGACGTTGAACTCACGCAGCATGCGGTCGACGATGACTTCGAGGTGAAGCTCGCCCATGCCGCCGATGATGGTCTGGCCGGTCTCCTCGTCGGAGTGGACCTGGAAGGTCGGGTCTTCCTCGGCGAGGGCCTGAATGGCCTTGCCCATCTTGTCCTGGTCGACCTTGGTCTTGGGCTCGACGGCAACGTGGATGACGGGCTCCGGGAAGTCCATCGACTCGAGCACGACGACCTGCTTCTCGTCACAGAGCGTGTTACCGGTCGTGGTCTGCTTCATGCCGACGACGGCGACGATGTCACCGGCGAACGCCGCCTCGCGATCCTCGCGGTGGTTGGCGTGCATCTGCAGGATGCGCCCGATGCGCTCCTTCTTGTCCTTCGTGGAGTTCAGGACCGAGTCGCCCTTGTTCAGGGTGCCCGAGTACACGCGGATGTAGGTGAGCTTGCCCATGTGCGGGTCGGTCATGATCTTGAAGGCCAGCGCCGAGAACGGAGCATCGTCCTTGGCCTCGCGCTCGATCTCCTGATCGCCCTTCATGTTCGTGCCCTGGGCCGCCGGGATGTCGAGCGGGCTCGGGAGGAAGTCCACGACGGCGTCGAGCATCGACTGGACGCCCTTGTTCTTGAAGGCGGTACCGCACAGGACCGGAACGGCCTCGTTGGCGAGAGTGGCCTTGCGCAGGGCGCGCTTGATGTCGGCCTCGGAGATCTCTTCCTCGTTGAGGAACTTCTCGGTGATGTCGTCGTCGAAGTTCGACAACACGTCGATGAGGTCGTGGCGCCACGTCTCGGCGTCATCGGCCATGTCCGCCGGGATGTCGACGATGTCGTACTTCTC
>JBEHXL010000033.1:0-22916 GCA_048498715.1 Actinomycetota bacterium
AGCACTCGAGCTCGATGCCGTCGAGGCTGAGGCGGCCAATCCATGTTCCGTCGATCCCCTGCTCGGTGTCGATTCGTTCGTTCGTCTCTCGGACTTTCTTTGTCATCCGTCGATGATCCGCAGCGAGGGACACAGGATCCATGGCGCGACCGCGCCGAGAACGCGAAGGAGCCGGGCCCGTAGGCCCGGCTCCTTCTGACACGTAGTTGGTATGAGCTTTAGAAGCCCATGCCTCCCATGCCGCCCATGCCGCCACCCGGAGGCATCGCCGGCGCAGCGCCAGCGGGCTCGGGCTTGTCGGCGACGAGCGCCTCGGTGGTGAGCAGCAGCGACGCGATCGAGGCTGCGTTCTGCAGCGCCGAGCGGGTCACCTTGGCGGGGTCGATGATGCCGGCCTTGAGCAGGTCCTCGAAGTTGCCCGTGACGGCGTTGTAGCCGCGGGTGCCCTTCTCGTTCTTGGACTGCTCGACGATGAGCGAACCCTCGACGCCGGCGTTCGTCGCGACCCAGTACATCGGGGCCTCGAGCGCCTTGGCGACGGCGAGTGCGCCGGTGGCCTGATCGCCGTCGAGATCGGCGGCCGCCTTGAGCACAGCCTTCTGCGCACGCATGAGGGTCGAAGCCGAACCGGCAACGACGCCCTCTTCGATGGCAGCGCGGGTCGCCGAGAGGGCGTCCTCGATGCGGTGCTTCTTTTCCTTGAGCTCGACCTCGGTGGCCGCGCCGACCTTGACGACAGCAACGCCGCCGGCCAGCTTCGCCAGACGCTCCTGGAGCTTCTCGCGGTCCCAGTCGGAATCGGTCTCGTCGATCTCACGCTTGATCTGGGCGATGCGGCCCTTCACGTCAGCGTCGGAGCCGGCACCTTCGACGATGGTGGCGGTGTCCTTGGTGACGACGATCTTGCGGGCACGACCGAGCAGGTCGAGGGTGACGGTCTCGAGCTTGAGGCCGACTTCCTCGGCGATGACCTGACCACCGGTGAGGGTCGCCATGTCCTGCAGCATCGCCTTGCGACGATCGCCGAAGCCGGGGGCCTTGACGGCGACCGACGGGAACGTGCCGCGGATGCGGTTGACGACGAGAACGGCGAGCGCCTCACCCTCGACATCTTCGGCGATGACGAACAGCGGCTTGCCGGTCTGCATGACCTTTTCGAGGACGGGCACGAACTCGTGCACGGCGCCGATCTTGCCGTTGACCAGCAGGATGTACGGGTCCTCGAGGACGGCTTCCTGACGGTCAGGGTCGGTGACGAAGTAGGGCGACAGGTAGCCCTTGTCGAACTGCATGCCCTCGGTGAACTCGAGGTCCATGCCGAAGGTGTTCGACTCTTCGATGGTGACGACGCCGTCCTTGCCGACCTTGTCGATGGCATCCGCGAGGACGTCACCGATGGTCTTGTCGGCGGCGGAGTTCGCGGCAACCTGCGCGATCTGCTCCTTGCCGTCGATCGGCTTGGCTTCCTTCTTGATCGAGGCGGTGGCCGCAGCGACGGCGGCCTCGATGCCACGCTTCAGCTGCGCGGGCGAGGCGCCGGCGGCAACGTTGCGAAGGCCTTCGTGCACGAGCGCCTGCGCGAGCACCGTTGCGGTCGTGGTGCCGTCACCGGCGACGTCGTTCGTCTTGGTGGCGACTTCCTTGACCAGCTGCGCACCCATGTTCTCGAACTTGTCTTCGAGCTCCACCTCACGGGCGATGGTCACGCCGTCGTTGGTGATCGTGGGGGCGCCCCACTTCTTGTCGATAACGACGTTGCGGCCCTTGGGACCGAGCGTGACGCGCACCGCATTGGCGAGCTTGTCGACGCCGGCCTCGAGGCTGCGACGCGCGTTGTCGTCGAACTTGAGGATCTTGGGCATGTGCGGACCTACTTGACGATCGCGAGGACGTCGCGGCTGTTCAGGATGAGCAGCTCTTGACCGTCGCTGGTGATCTCGGTGCCGCCGTACTTGGAGTAGACGACGACGTCGCCGACGCTGATGCCGAGCGGGATGATCTCGCCGGTCTGCTCGGAGCGACGGCCGGGGCCGGCGGCGAGGACCTTGCCCTGCTGCGGCTTTTCCTTCGCAGTGTCAGGGATGACGAGGCCGGACGCGGTGGTCTCTTCGCTCTCGTTCGGAAGCACGACGATGCGGTCGTCGAGGGGCTGCAGATTCATTGCTGGGGACCTCCAAAGGCCTGTTAGCACTCTCGTATTGCGAGTGCTAACGATAGCCAAGGGGTCAGGTCACGGCAAGGCGAAGATTCGGGTAGGCGCCCTCGGCCAGCGTGGTCGGTCCGTCGGACTGAAACCGCCACCACCCGGCCGCCGCGATCATCGCGGCGTTGTCCGTGCAGTACTTGAAGGCCGGCAGGAGACAAGCGACACCCAGTTCGTCGGCCGCCTCTTGCGTCGAGGCCCGCAACTGTGAGTTCGCGGCCACACCACCGGCCAGGCACAGCGACTTGGCACCCGTCGCCACGACCGCCCGCTTGGCCTTCTCGACGAGGATGTCGACGACGGCTTTCTGGAAGCCGGCCGCGATGTCCGCCTTCTCCAAGTCCGGCTCGGTCTGGACCCGGCGAGCCACCGAGGTCTTGATGCCGCTGAAGGAGAAGTTGAACGACTCGTCGCGCAGGCCCTTCGGGAACGGCGCGTTCTTGGCGTTGCCGTCCTTGGCGAGCTTGTCGATGATCGGACCGCCCGGATAGCCGAGGCCGAGCACGCGGGCGACCTTGTCGTAGGCCTCGCCCGCGGCGTCGTCGATGGTGCCGCCGAGGATCGCGTAGTCACCCTTGTCCCGCACGTGCACGAGCATTGTGTGACCACCACTGACAAGCACAACGACGGCCGGCAATGGCAACTCGGGTACTTCGAGCAGGCACGCGTAGAGGTGGCCCTCGAGGTGATTCACTCCTACGAACGGCACGCCCCAGCCGAGCGCGAGCGCCTTGGCATGGCTGACGCCGACGAGCAGAGCTCCGATGAGACCGGGACCCTTGGTGACGGAGATCGCAGCGAGATCGCTTCCTGTCACGCCCGCTTGCGTCAATGCGTCGTCGATGACGGGCCCCAGCGTGACGAGGTGCGCGCGGCCGGCGAGTTCGGGAACCACGCCGCCAAAGCGCGCGTGGAGATCGATCTGTGATGACACGACCGATGACAACACCGTTGTGCCACCGGCGACGACAGCAGCAGCCGTCTCGTCACAACTGGTTTCGATGCCGAGAACGAGATTCGAGCTCATAGTGGTTTCGGTCCTGCGTCGATCGTCGTGGTTCCTTGGATACCGGACTCGATGCGCATCAATCGCTCGAGGTAGGGCGTCTCGTCGATGTCGTCGGCCCACATGACCAGAGCGTCTTCGTTCGTCTCGACGTAGTAGCCCTTGCGAATTCCCGCGGGCCGGAAACCGAAGGTGCGGTACATGTTCTGCGCCGGCTCGTTCGACACCCGCACCTCGAGGGTCAGGTGTTTTGCGCCACGCTCACGCGCATCACGCGCAATGTTGGCCAACAGCCGGGTCCCGATCTGATGGCGGTGCCATTTGGGGTCGACGGCGATCGTCGTGACGTGCGCGTCCTCGGCGACCAGCATCGTGCCGGAGTACCCGACCACCGTTGGACCGACCTTCGCGACGAAATACGAACGGCTCGAACGCATCGCCAGCTCGCTGATGAACAGGTTCATCGTCCACGGCCGCGGGTAGACCTCGGTCTCGATCCGCAACACGGTCCGCAGGTGGCGCCGGCGCATGGGCGTGATCTGCACATCCAGAGGCGCGTGTTCGAGTTCTGCTGCCATCACGCCCCCTTTCGTTCGGCGTTCAGCTCCGCATCGGACTTGCGCAGATACAAGGGCTGGACGGCGTTTGCTTGCACCAGATCGTACGACGGAGCGACCGCCGCGAGTACGTCGGCCGAGGGGCGGTCGAAGATCCGTGGGCTCATCACGTCGCCGACGATCACAGCATCACCGATCTGCATACGCAGGTCGTCGGGCGGCAACACGGTCGGTTCCATGACCCGGCGTATCTCGTCGCCGCGGATCTCGTAGCGCGCCGCGTACACCTCACTGCGACGCGCATCGATCACGGCGACGATGTCAGTACCCGCGTGCTTGTAGGCGTGCGCGAGGAGATCGAGACTCGACACCGCGACCATCGGCTTGCCAAGGGCCTGCGCAAGACCGTTCGCCGTCGCAATGCCAACCCGCAGACCCGTGAACAAGCCCGGGCCGACGTCGACGGCGATGGCGTCCACATCGGTCAGGACCACCTCCGCTTGTGCGCACACGAACTCGATGGCCGGCACGAGCACCTCGGCGTGACGGGGACCGCGGGTGACCTGCACGCTCGCGACGACGCCGTCGGGCGTTCCCAACGCAACGCCGGCGCGACCCGTCGAGGACTCGATCGCGAGGACAATCACGCCGACCACCGATCGGCCCAGCCCTGGATGTCGAACGCACGCGATGTCTCGTCGATGTCGTGGATCGTGATCGTGAGTCGATCGGGGCTCAAGACGTTGCTGGCGATGTCGCCCCACTCGACGAGCGCAACGGCGCCATCGGCGAGCGCCTCGTCGATGCCCAGATCAAGCACCTCGTGCTCGCTCACCATGCGATAGAGATCTGCGTGCAGCACGGGGACGCGACCTTCGTAGTTGTGCACGAGCGCGAACGTCGGTGACGTCACGGGTTCGTCGACGCCCATCGCACGAGCAAAGCCCTGCACGAAGCGCGTCTTTCCGGCACCGAGGCCACCGACCAGTACGAGGAGGTCTCCGGGTCGTGACAGGGCCGCGATCTCGGCCGCCAACGCCTCGGTCTCGTCCGGACTGGTGGTCACGCGATTCACAGTGAAGCTCCGGCGGCGGCGATGGCCTGCTTGGCGCGGATGAAGTCCGCTCGCATCTGAGCAAGGGGCTGGCCTCCCCCACTGCGCAGGACCGCGGAGGGGTGAAAGGTCGGCACCAGCACTGCACCGTTCCGCCACGGATAGGAGTTTCCTCGAAGTTTGGTGATGCCTTGCTTCGCCGCGGGATCGCCGAACAGCAGAAGCTTGGTCGCGAAGTTGCCCAGCGTGATGACGACCTTGGGCTGAATGTGATCGAGCTTCGCCTCGAGCCACTCGTTACAGGCAGCAATCTCCGTAGCGAGCGGATCGCGGTTGCCCGGCGGTCGGCACATCACCGTGTTGACGATCGACACGCGATCACGCGTCACACCAAGCTCTTCTTCCATCACTTGGTCGAGCAGCTTTCCCGAACGGCCCACGAACGGGAAACCCTGCTCGTCCTCGTCTTTGCCGGGCGCCTCTCCGACGAACATCAGTGGCGATGATTCACGGATGTGCCCGAACACGACCTGCGTGCGCGTCGAAGCGAGATCGCACTTCGTGCACGTCGATGCTTCGACGGCGATATCGCTGAGCGTGGTCATGCGCACGCGTTCCTAATCGCTGACTCCACGGAATGCGCAGCCAGAAACCGCACACGCTCCAGGTCGGCCTCCACTTCCCCGGTCGCGACTGCCACCAACGCGTCTCCGTCGAAGCGAGTGTGCGACGGATCAAACGACCGGGCGATGCCGTGGTGTCCGGCTTGCGCGACGAGGTGACACGCCGTCTTGTCCAGACGTGCGTTGGTTGCGATCACGCCGATGGTCGTGTTCTCGAGTGGCGCGACCCTCCCAGCCCACGGCGTCGCTGCTTCGGACGAGTCACGTAGATGCCCCGCCGCGTTGGCAACGACAAGCGCGCTCACGACGACCTCGCCGTCGCGCACTGTCGCCGTGCCTACACCGCCGTGGCGCACGGTCGATGGCCCGCCGATCTTGCCGATGGTTGCCCCGGCGCCTGCGCCCACGCGCCCGACGTCGAACCTGCCGCGCTTCGCGGTCGCGCACGCTGCATATCCGGCCTTCGCGTCGGGACGCACGGTTCGGTCGCCCACCGCGAGGTCGAAGATGATCGCCCCGACCACGATCGGCACGCGCCCACCTGGGCCCGTCTTGTAGCCGAGCTTGTGCTCCTCGCACCACCGCATCGCGCCGTCACACGTGGCGAGACCAAACGCCGAACCGCCACTGAGCATCACGACGTCGACGTGCTCGACGAGGCGGCCCGGTTGCAGCAGTTCGAATTCGCGCGTTCCTGGCGCGCCACCGCGAACTTCGCCGGACGCGACCGAGCCGGGCGGCAACACCACGGCCGTGCAGCCGGTCATTGCCTTCGCGTTGGTCCAGTGACCGACGCGCACACCCTTGACGTCAGTGAGCACTAGTTGTCGGCGGCGTACTTGGCGATGCGTTCGTTGAGCCATTCGGCTCGTTCCATCATCAGCATGTGCCCGCCGCCGGGCACCACTTCGAACTCGGCGCCGGGAATGCGACGCGCCAGATCGCGGCCGACGCGCGGCGGTGTCAGGAGATCACGCGAGCCGGTGATGACGAGGGCCGGTCGTTTGAAGTCACGAAGCCGATGACGCACATCAAAGCCGACGACGAACGGCAGAACCTCGGCAGTGATGTGCGACGGCACCGCGCCCGACATGTCCCGAGTGTGCGCGACGTGACGGGGATCCGCGTCGCGGCCGAGCGCGAGGCGAGCCATTGCGTATCCCACCTCGGCGGCAGGCAACGTGCGGGTACTGACGGGAGGACGCGGCCGCATATTGCGAGTGACGCGCGGCCCGCCGGGCACCTGCGAGGCCGGCGCCGCAGCCGTCGACAACAGAATCGTCGCGGCGATGCGTTCGGCAGCAAGCTCGGGAAAGTCGAGCACGAGCTGCTGCGTCATCATTCCGCCCATCGAGTGACCCACCACGATCGCGTCGCGAAGGTCGAGTTGCGCGAACACCTGCGCCACGTCGCTCGCGAGTCGACCCATCGACGCACCCTTGATGTCGCACTTGGAGTCGCCATGTCCACGAGCGTCGAGCGCGATCACACGATGCGATTCGCTCAACCCCTTGAGCTGGTACGGCCACGTCGCCACCGAAAGCGTGATGCCGTGCAGCAACACGATCGGTCGTCCTTCGCCCACTTCGACGCCGTGAATGATCGAACCGTCATCGACGACGACGTCGATCGGGGTGACGTGATCCGGCAGTGCGAGTTCGGTCATGTCGAGCGCGAGGTTCCGGTATTTGCGAGCGCCGCGATAGGCACCGACGGCGGTCGTGCCCGCAGCGACCCCGGCAAGCCCAAGCGCGAGCGCAGTGTTCCGACGGCGCGGGCTCATCCGTTGCCTCCGTGGGCGCGGCGAGGCACGCGCGGACCGATCCCGCACAGCACTTCGTAGGAGATGGTCCCGAGCCGATCCGCCCATTCCTCTGCGGTGATGGTCTCGTCACCCTGACTGCCGAGTAGCACTACGTCGTCTCCTAGCTCGACGGTGGACTCCGGACCACAGTCGATCATCAACTGGTCCATTGTGATCGTTCCCGCTATCGGACACCGCTTTCCGTCGATCAGCACGCTGGCGTGCGCAGCCGACAGCGCCCGGCTCACTCCGTCCGCGTACCCGAGGGGAATCGTCGCGACGATCGTCTCGCGCGGCGTCGTGTAGCGGAGTCCGTAACTGACGCCCTCGCCGGCACTCAGGCGCTGCACATGGGTGACTCGTGCGTGAAGGCTCATGACCGGCGTCAGATCGAGCCGACCGGCGAGGTCGGGACCGGGTGGGTAGCCATACATCGCGATGCCTACGCGCACCATGTCGTAACGCGACCGGGGATGACCGATTGCTCCGCCTGAGTTCGCGGCATGCAGGATCCGCGGACTCACGCCCTGCGCAGTCAGCTTCTCCACGGCCGCATCAAACCGATCGAGCGCAGCGTCGGTAACGCCGGTGCGGCCGAGATCCTCACTCACCGCAAGGTGTGTGTAGAAACCCTCCAGTTCGAGGTGATCGGTGGCGGCGATTTGTGCCGCCAATGTCACTCCGAAGTCCGGATCAGCGCCGACCCGGTGCATGCCGGTGTCGACCTTCACATGTACGGGCACGGTGACATCGGCCCGTGTCGCGGCTGCGGCCACGGCGACGACGGCGCGCTCCGAATACACGGTTGGCGTCAGTCGATACTTGACGACGTCGGCCATCGCCGCGGCCGACGGTTGGGACAAGAGGATGATCGGCGCTTCTATCCCGGCCTTGCGCAGGGCGACACCCTCTTCGGCCAGCGCCACTCCGAGCCGGCTGGCGCCGCCCGCCAACGCGGCGCGAGCGACGTCGTCCGCACCATGTCCGTAGCCGTTGGCCTTCACGACGGCGCATACTTCAGCGGGCGCAACGAGAGCGGCGACGGCGCGCGTATTCGCGATCACCGCGTCGAGATCGACGTCAGCCCAGGCGGGACGCGTCCGTGCTTCAGCCATCGAACACTTTGCCGAGCGCTGCGGGCAGCAACGGCAGGAGGTCTTCGGCCACGAGGCCGTCGATCGGTCCCAGCCTCCCGGCCACCCCATGCACGTACGCCGCCGCCGCCGCCGCTTCGAACGCAGGCACGCCACGGGCGCAGAAGGTCGCGAGAATTCCCGAAAGCACATCGCCGGTGCCGCCGGTCGCGAGACGCTGATCGCCCGCGTTGGTCATGAGCACCCGCCCCGCCGGATCCGCAACGATCGTCGTCGGGCCCTTGAGCAGCACGACGCAACCGGTCGAATGCGCAAGCGCCACCACGTCGCCGATTCGATCCTCGCCCGGGTACCGACCGGCGAGCCGATCGAACTCCGCGTCATGCGGAGTGATGACGACGGGTGCCTCACGCGCTTTGATGACCTCCCGTCGAATCACCGAGAGGTCGAGTCCATCGGCGTCGACGATCAAGGGAATCGTGGTTCCCGCCACGAACTCGGCTGCATTGTCGAGCGCGTCATGCGAACGACCGAGGCCGGGTCCGATGATGGCCGCCGAGCAACGGTCCGTCGCGTCGATGGCCGCCTTGCCCCAATGACGCAAGGGAAGGTCAGCGCCGAGCGACGAGATCGGCTTCGGCGGTCCGGATGGGGTGCCGCCCGGAATCGCAAGGCGCACCATGCCGGAACCCGCGCGCTGCGCCGAGCCTGCGGCCAGGCCAGCGGCGCCGTACAGACCCGGTGAACCACCGACAACGCACACGGCTCCTCGCCACTTGTGCGAGTCGCGTGGACGTCGCGGAACCCACGCGCGCACGTCGGCGTCCTCGACGAGACGGACACGCTCCGTCGAGGTGTCGAGGCCGATGCCCTCGACGATCACCTCGCCCGCGTGGTCAGGCCCATCAGCCAGCAGCAACCCCGGCTTGAGCGCGCCCATCGTGACGGTCGTCGTCGCGACGACGGCGCCCTTGCAGGCGACCCCGGTGTCGCCGTGCACGCCGGAGGGGATGTCAATCGCGAGCACGGGCGCCGATCCCGGGTCCGGCGCCACGTAGTCACCGCGAAACCCCGTGCCGTACGCGGCATCGATCACGAGATCGCATGCGGGCAGCCGGGCCGGTGCGTCCGTCGCTTCGTACAGTCGAACGCGGACCCCTCGGTCCGACAGGCGCCGTCCGGCGGATCGGCCATCGGCACCGTTGTTGCCTTTGCCGGCGACGACGATGACGCGCTTGCCGTAGCTTCCGCCCAGCATCCGCAAAGCGGCCCACGCGACGACGCTCCCCGCCCGCTCGATCAGCTCGTCGACGGGTTCAGGCGCGGCCGCATCGACCGCAGCCATCTCTGCGACGGAGAGAACCGACCTCATAGGGCTGCGACAACCGCTACGGCCGTCGTATCGGTATGCGTCAGAGACACCAACCACCTGCTCACGCCGCGCCCCGACGCCAACTCGGCCGCAGCACCCCGCAACACGAGGTCGGGAGCGCCCGACTCGGTACGAACGGTTTCGACGTCATGCCACGCGAAAGCGCCAAGGCCCACGCCAAGTGCCTTCATCACGGCTTCCTTCACTGCGAAGCGAGCAGCAAGCCGCGGGGCGGCATCGACGGCCCGCTCGTTCTCGGTGAAGAGACGTGCGGCCATGCGGGGCTGGCGCGCAAGCACCTCGGCAAAGCGATCGACGTCGACCGCGTCGATGCCGAGTCCGGTCATTCGACGGTGACGGTCTTGGCGAGGTTGCGCGGCTTGTCCACATCGTTGCCACGTGCCTTCGCCAGGTAATACGAGAACAACTGCAGTGGTACGACGTCGACCATCGGATTGAACAATTCGTGGCCTGCGTCGGGGACGACGAAGACATCGTCGGACAGTTCGGCCAGACGCGAATCGATTCTGCCGTTCCCATCGAGGTCGGTCGCCACCGTCAGAATCGACGCACCGCGAGCTTTGACCTCTTGGATGTTCGAAACGATCTTGTCGAGCAGTCGACTCTTCGTTGCGATCGCCACGACAAGAGTGCCCGGCTCGATGAGGGCGATCGGCCCGTGCTTGAGCTCGCCCGCGGCGTATGCCTCGGCGCGGACGTAGCTGAGCTCCTTGAGCTTCAACGCACCTTCGTGCGCCATCGCGTAACCGACGCCCCGACCAAGGAAGAACACGTCGCGGATGTCGCGGTACTTCTCGGCGACCTTCTTGACGTGTTCGTGGTTTGTCGTCGCTTCGGCGATGCGATCGGGCACGGCCTGGAGGTCGCGCACGAGATGTGCCGCTTCCTCCGGGTAGAGCGTGCCGCGCAGCTGTGCGAGGTACAGAGCGAAGACGTTGAGCGCGGCGACCTGCGCGATGTGCGTCTTGGTTGCGGCCACGCAGATCTCGGGACCGGCGTGCGTGTAGAGCACGGCGCTTGCGTCGCGCGCCATCGAGGAGTCGACGACGTTGCATAGCGCTAGGACCGGCGCCTTCTGGCGGCGCGCAAAGGTGACCGCCTCCATGGTGTCGAGCGACTCACCCGATTGGCTGATGGCGACCACCAGGCTGGTCGGTGACAGCACCGGATCGCGGTAGCGGAACTCACTGGCGATCTCGGTCTCGACCGACAACTTCGCCCAGTGCTCAATTGCGCTGCGCCCAACCAGGCCGGCGTTGTACGACGTGCCACAAGCAACAACGAAGATCTTGTCAACCCGACGCAGGTCCTCGTCGGTCAACTTCACACTGTCGAGCGACACGGCGCCGTCGACGATTCGTCCGAGCAGGGTGTCGCGCACTGCATCGGGCTGCTCGTGAATCTCTTTGAGCATGAAGTCGGGATAGCCCGCCTTTTCGGCCGAGGCGAGGTCCCACGTGACGTCGCGCCGCTCGGGCGCAACGCTCTCGCCCGTCAATGTGGTGATCTTCACCGAGCCCGGGCGCAGTTCGACCACACGTTCGTCGTCGATCACGAAGAACTCGTCGGCTTTGCCGTGGATGGCCGGGATATCCGATGCCAGATACGAGGTCGTTGCGTTCTTGCCGCAGATCAGGGGCGACCCGCGTCGGGCGCCAACGATCAGGTCGGGCTCGTCGACGTGCACGACGCCGATGGAGAACTTGCCGTGCACGTCACGCAGGGCAGCACGTGTCGCGTCAGCGAGATTGAGACCTTCGTTCGTCATCCGCATGGCAATGACATGAGCGAGGACTTCACTGTCGGTCTCCGACTGCAACTCGGCACCGCCCTGGGGCAGCGTCGCGGCGAGTTCGCGGTAGTTGTCGATGATGCCGTTGTGCACCAGCGCCAACTTCTCCGACCCGTCGGTGTGCGGGTGCGCGTTCGGCTCCGTGGGACCCCCGTGCGTGGCCCAACGGTTGTGCCCGATGCCGGTGGACACACTTCCAGGCGCGCCGTCGACGGCCGCCATCAACTCGGGCAAGCTCTTGGTGCCACCAGCACGTCGCTCTCGCCAAATGGCTTCGCCCGGAACGACGAGCGCTACGCCGGCTGAGTCATAGCCGCGGTACTCGAGCCGTTGGAGTCCTTCGAGAAGAACGCCAAGCGCCTCAGTGTCGCCGGTAACGCCGATGATCCCGCACATGGCCCCAAGGCTAGTGGGACCAAAAGGGGCGTTATCCCTCGCTCAACTCCGAACGAACGATGTCGGCGACACGCTCGGCAACGGACTGGGCCGATGCCTCGGTCGGTGCCTCGACCATCACGCGGACGATCGGCTCGGTGCCGCTCTTGCGCAGCAGGATGCGGCCACTGTCGCCAAGCTGCTCCGACTCGGTGTCCACCGCGGCCCACACCGCGTCGGCACCGTCCAGCGCCGCGCAGTTCACCCCGCGGACGTTGATGAGAACCTGCGGAAGGCGCGTCATCACACGGACGAGGTCGGCGAGAGATCGACCGGTGCGCGCCATGACGTCCATCACCTGAAGACCGGTGAGCTCACCGTCGCCCGTCGTGGCCAGATCCCGGAAGATGATGTGGCCCGACTGCTCACCGCCGAGCGTCCACGCATTCGCATCGAGCGCCTCGAGGATGTAGCGGTCGCCGACTGCCGTCTCGACGACGTTCACACCGTGACGCTCCATGGCGAGGCGAAGACCCAGGTTCGCCATCACCGTCACCACCAGCGTGTCGGCCGCGAGCAGTCCCCGTTCGCGCCGATCGAGCGAGCACATCGCCAGGATCTGATCCCCGTCGACGATGTTGCCCTCGGCGTCGACCGCCATGACGCGGTCCGCGTCGCCGTCGAAGGCCAGACCGAGATCGGCGCCTTCGGAGACGACCGCCTTTTGCAGCAACTCGGGATGAGTCGAGCCCGCGCCGTCGTTGATGTTCACGCCGTCGGGATCTGCGTGAATGACCGTGACCTTCGCGCCGGCGTCGGCGAACACGCGGGGCGCAATCTCGTACGCCGCGCCGTGGGCGCAGTCGAGTACGACGTGCAAACCTGCTAGCGAGCGGCCCTCGAGTGACTGCAGGAGTTGCTCCTCGTAGAACGCGAAGGCACCGGCTTCGTCGGCGGAGCCGTGCCCCAACGCCGCACCGGTCGGCCGATCACTGCCGCTGTCGTCGAGCAGCGACGCCAGGTCGGCCTCGAGCCGCGCCTCGATCTCGTCGGACAGCTTGATGCCACCGCGGTCGAGGAACTTGATGCCGTTGTCGGCGAACGGATTGTGGGACGCAGAGATCACGGCGCCGCGCACGTCGCGAAAAGCAGCGATGGCGGCGACGCCCGGCGTGGGAATGACGCCGAGGTCAACGACGTCGGCCCCCTCCGACATCAGGCCCGCCGTGAGCGCAGCCTGGAGGAGGGGACCCGAAAGACGCGTGTCGCGACCGATCACGAATGGCTGGTCCGTACCAAGCACTCGGGCCGCGGCGCGGCCGAGCGCGAGGACTAACTCAGGCGTGAGCTCTTCGTTGGCGACACCACGGACGCCATCGGTTCCGAACTTCAGCGACATGCGCTGTCGTTAACGGATTAACGCTTCGAGTACTGCGGAGCCTTGCGGGCCTTCTTGAGGCCGGCCTTCTTGGATTCCTTCTCGCGCGCGTCGCGGGTCAGGAAGCCGGCCTTCTTCTGGAGGCTGCGGCTTTCGGCGTCGAGCTCCACGAGGCTGCGGGCGATGCCGAGACGAAGCGCGCCAGCCTGGCCGGCGATGCCGCCACCGTCGATCGTCGCGTCGACGTCGTACTGGGTGTCGACTTCAGCGAGACGAAGCGGCTCGCTGGCGATCATGCGGTGCGTCGGCGACGGGAAGTAGTCCTCGAAGGTCCGCTTGTTGATCGTGATCTTGCCGGAACCCGGGCGCAGGCGAACGCGGGCAACCGCTTCCTTGCGACGACCGGTGGTCTGGGTAAGAGGCTTGGGCATTCGACGAACTCCTACTGCTCGGCCCGACGCGCGCCAGGCACGTCAAAGGGCTGCGGCATCTGGGCCGAGTGGGGATGGGTGGGACCTGCGTAGACCTTGAGCTTCAGCATCTGCTGACGGCCGAGGGCGCCCTTGGGCAGCATGCCTCGGATCGACTTGCGCACCGCCTCGGTGGGCTTGGTGGCGAGGAGCTCGGCGAAGGTGGTGGTCTTGAGACCGCCCGGGTAACCGGAGTGGCGGTAGACGTTCTTCTTCTCCGCCTTGCCGCTCGTCAGTACGACCTTGTCGGCGTTGATGATGATCACGAAGTCGCCCGTATCCATGTGCGGGGCGAAGATCGGCTTGTGCTTGCCGCGCAGAAGCCGAGCGACCTCCGTCGCCATACGACCGAGGACCATGCCCTCGGCGTCGACGACGTGCCAGACGCGCGTGATTTCAGATGCTTTCGGTGTGTACGTGGGCACTTGCTTCCCTTAGACCTTCGCTTGCTGCTAACCCGCAGCAGGACCGGACAAGGATAGGGGCCATCCCCGAAACCCGCAAACAGAGGGTGAAGGCGGACCGTACGCTCTCGTTTCGTGATCTCTCGTGCGGACATCGAGGCGGCGGCGAAACGTCTCGACGGAGTAATCCATCACACGCCCGTCGAGCGGGTCGCCGGCCTGTCGGCGATCGCGGGACGCCCCTTGGTGCTGAAGGCAGAGCACCTCCAGCGCACCGGTTCGTTCAAGATTCGCGGGGCGTACAACCTGATTGCCCAGCTCAAAGAGGGTGTCGCGGTCGTCGCTGCGTCGGCGGGCAACCACGCCCAGGGCGTCGCGCTCGCTGCGTCGCTCCTCGGCCACAAGTCGACGATCTACATGCCGTCGACCGCCCCCTTGCCCAAGGTCGAGGCGACCAAGGCCTTCGGCGGCGACGTAGTGCTCGTCGACGGAAGCGTGAACGACTGCATCGAGCGAGCGAAGACGGAATGCGGTGATCGCGTCTTTGTACCGCCGTTCGACGACGAACGGATCATCGCCGGACAGGGCACGCTCGGACTGGAATTCGCCGACCAGGCGCCCGAACTCGAGTGCGTCGTGGTCCCCATCGGTGGCGGTGGCCTTATCAGCGGCGTCGCTACTGCGTTCGCCCACACCCGTCGCGACGTGAAGGTGATCGGCGTCGAGGCGGCCGACCGCACCAACACCATGGCCGACGGCATCCGCGTCAAAGGACCGTCGAATCTCACGGCCGCCCATATCAGCGCGTACGTCGACGAGGTGGTGCGGGTCGACGAAGAAGCGATCAGTCAGGCCCTGGTCCTGTTGCTGGAACGGGCGAAGCAAGTCGTCGAGCCGGCCGGCGCAGTTGCGCTCGCCGCGACGCTCGCAGGACTGGTACCGGGCGATGGGCCGGTGGGCGTGGTCGTCAGCGGCGGCAACATCGACCCGTTGCTGCTCGTGCGCGTCGTCGACCACGGCTTGTCCGCCGCGGGCCGCTATCTGGTGCTCCGAGTGATCGTGCGCGACACCCCGGGCGAACTGGCACGACTTCTGAGGGTCGTTGCCGAGCTCGGTCTGAACGTGCTGTCTGTCGATCACCACCGGTCCGGCACCCACGTGGCCATCAACCAGACCGAGATTCGCCTCACGCTCGAGACTCGTGACCCGTCGCATCGCGGCGAAGTCGTCCACGCCGTGACCTCCGCCGGCTTCGACGCGTCCGAGTGGTCCTGATCGCACTATTCGTCATATCGGTCACCCGGCGTAAAGCGTTGTCCGGAAGTTGAGATTGCGTTGGGGAACGACGATGAAATCTTCGTGCCTCGTCGCCGTACCCGCCGGATCGCCGCCTTTTACGCCACCTTCGTGGTGTTGGTTGCCCTGGCGGGCACGACCAAGGCCTCTGGGCTGACAGCACACGAGAGCGGCCGTACCTATGCGCAGCAGGTGTCGAGCGACAATGGCGTCGCCGACACCGCGCATAGCGGCCTGCTCGCATCGTGACGCGCTGATTCGCACCGGCGGCTCACGTCGTCCTCAGCTGGCATTTATGTCGGGTGCTTACCGTGCCTGACATGGCTTCCGTCACCCACAATCCGCACCGAATGAACATCGCCGAACTGGTCGGCGTCGCAGGCCTCGCGAGCATGATCGCGATCCACGCAACCGAACTTGCGAGCAAGACGCACGAGGTGACCTACCTCGGCTTCGGGTACCTCGCCCTGATCGTTGCGTCCTTCGTCGCCATCACGATGCTGGTGACACGGGACCGTCGTGGTTGGCTGCTCGCCGGGGCCACCGCAGGCGCGACCCTTATTGGATACGTACTCACTCGGACGACCGGCTTGCCGGGATCGACCGATGACATCGGCAACTGGAGTGAGACGCTCGCCATCTGGGCGATGGTCACCGAGATCGGCGTGGTGGGCCTTGCGGCCGCCACGCTCGTGCGTCGACCAAACTGAGGTGATGCCAGGGCGGATCTTGGTCGTCGACGACGAACACTCGATCCTCGACGCCGTCTCCACTTCGTTTCGCTACGAAGGCTTCGACGTCGCAACCGCAGCCACCGGACGGTCTGCGTTGGACGAAATCCGGCAGGGAGGCCTCGACCTCGTCGTGCTCGACGTCATGCTTCCCGATCTCGACGGCTTCGAAGTCGCCCGTCGGGCGCGATCTGAAGGCATCGATGTCCCGATCCTGTTCTTGACCGCGAAGACAGATCTGGACGACAAAGCCGAGGCGTTCAGCATCGGCGCCGACGACTACGTCACCAAGCCGTTCACCCTGGCCGAGGTCGTCATGCGCGCCCGAGCCATCCTTCGACGGACATCTCCCGATGCCTCGGCCGGTGAGCAACTCCGATTTGCCGACGTAGCGATGGACGTCGACGCGCACCAAGTCACCCGCGCGGGGCAGCCGATCCAGCTCACCGCCACCGAGTTTCGATTGCTCCATCTCTTCATGCTGAACCCGGGCCGGGTCCTGTCGAAGTCCCAGATTCTCGACCACGTATGGCAATACGACTTCGACGGCGAGTCGAACATCCTCGAGACGTACATGTCGTACGTGCGGCGCAAGCTCAATGACTACGGGCCGCCTCTGCTGCACACCGTGCGCCTTGTCGGTTACGTACTGCGGGAAGAGCCTGCCGGTTGAGGACGTCGCTGCGCACGCGCTTGCTCGTCGCAACCGTCATCGCGTCGTTTCTGGCGCTGTTGATCGTCGACGGAGCGACCTACGCGCTCGTCACTCGATCACAACTCGACCAGGTCGACCACGACCTGGAGCGCTCGCACACCCCGATCGAGCGCGCAACCTTGTCTCCGCCCGACGAGCGCGCCGACGCGATCGAGCGCGTCGCGCCGAGCACCTACGTCGAAGTGCGAGACGAGGCGAACCGTCGCGTCACTGTGGTGCCGCTGCGACGGACTGGGGCCCAGCCGCTGCGGCTCGCTCGAATCGATCTCGCGCCCAACCCTTCGTCGCGCAACGACGACGATGCGGTGTTCGCCACGGTCCGCGACACGACGGGTACGACAAAGCTGCGCATTCGCGTCTCGCGACAAGAAGCGGGTGGTTCGCTCGTCATCGGTCAGTCCATCGCCCGCGTGGACCAGACGCGGCAACGGCTTGTCCAAGTGCTGAGCGCAGGCACGTTGGCCGCTCTCGTCATCGTCGGTGCCGTTGGCGCCTGGCTCGTACGCGTCGGGCTCGGACCTCTGACCGACGTCGAGACCACGGCCGCTGGCATTTCCGAGACCGACCTGGACCGCCGCATTCAGGGCGCGAACGAACACACCGAAGTCGGACGGCTCGCAACGACGATCAACCGGATGTTGGAACGTCTCGCGCACGCGTTCGATCTTCGGCAGGCATCCGAGGAGCGAATGCGTCGATTCGTCGCCGACGCGTCACACGAACTGCGCACCCCGCTCGCCGCAACGGCCGCCTACGCCGAACTGTTCGACCGCGGCGCCAAGGATCGGCCTGAGGATCTCGCTCGTGCGATGGCCGGCATCAAGACGGAGACTGCGCGCATGACCGAGCTCGTCGACGATCTCTTGTTGCTTGCGCAGCTCGACGAGCACCGGCCGCTGCAACGCAGCCCCGTCGACCTGGACGAGGTCGCGGCGAACGCAGTGCAAGCCGCTCACGTCGTGGCACCGGATCGGCATGTTGGCCTTCAGATCGACGACGTGGTCGTGGTGTCAGGCGATCCGAGCCGGTTGCGCCAGGTGTTCGACAACCTGCTTGCGAATGTCCGGTCGCACACGCCGCCGGGCACGCCTTGTCACATCAGGATTGCACGCGACGGCGACGTTGCTGTCGTCAGCGTCACCGATGAGGGCCCCGGCATCCCGGTCGCCGACCTGGCACGGGTGACCAATAGATTCTTCCGAGCCGACGCCTCCCGGTCGCGCAGCTCAGGGGGGTCAGGGCTGGGGCTTGCGATCGTCGCCGCGATCGTCGAGGCGCACGACGGAACCGTCTCGATAACCAACCGGCCCGAGGGCGGCCTGCGGGTGGAGATTCGCCTGCCGGCTCAGTAACCGACTTCCCACAGCACCAACCCGTGTGGAGGAGCGGGATCGGCGTTGCCGTTGCGGTCCTTACCGCGCAGGATCCGCAGTACGTCGGCAACCTGTCGCCGACCCTTGCCAACCTCGACGAGCAGCCCGACGATCGAGCGCACCATCTGATGACAAAAGGCGTTCGCCTCGATCCAGAAGTACAAGACTCCGTCGTCACCCGTCGTCCACTCGGCGTCCTCGACCCGACGTGTCATTCCGGGCACGGTTCCGTCCCGTCGCGGTGCGGGTTTACGGCAGAACGCCGCGAAATCGTGTTCGCCGAGCAGCGGGTCGATCGCGGCCTCCATCGCGCGCAGGTCGAGCGGCTCAGGAATCCACCACGCCTGCGAAGCCAGCATCGGATCCGGCACCGGCGCGTTCACGATCGTGTAGCGGTAGCGCCGCTTCGTGGCGTCGTGGCGAGCGTCGAACGCACCCACGTCGACCGCAACGTCGCGCACCACGATCGCCGGCTGCAACTGACGGTTGATCCGACGTTGCAGCGTGACCGGATCGACCACCGTGTCGGCCGGCACGTCGAAGTGGATGACCTGCCCACGTGCGTGTACGCCCGCGTCGGTGCGGCCCGCGCAGGTGATCTCGACGTCGCTGACCCGCAGCGCCCGTTCGATGGCAACGACCAACGAGCCGGCGACGGTGGGCACCTCAGGCTGCGCCGCGAAGCCGTGGAAGGCCGCACCGTCGTACGCGACCGTCAGGCGGACGCGAAGCGACCGGCCCTCGGAGGGACCGGTCGTTTCAGGTGAATCGTCAAAGAGCGTCAAGGACGCCTTCGGAGTTAGACGAGCTCGATGCGCGCCATGGGCGCGTTGTCACCGTTGCGGGGACCGAGCTTGAGGATGCGGGTGTAGCCGCCGTTGCGGTCGGCGTAGCGGGGGCCGATCTCGTCGAACAGCTTGTGCGCCATGTCCTTGTCACGAATGAACGCGACGACCTCACGCTGACGAGCGACGCCGCCCTTCTTCGCCTTGGTGATGACCTTCTCGGCGACGGGACGCAGCGCCTTGGCCTTGGCCTCGGTGGTGACGATGCCTTCGGCGGCGATCAGCGATGCGACGAGGTTGCCCATCATCGCCTTCTGGTGCGCGGCGTCGCCGCCGAAACGGCGACCCTTCTTCGGAGTACCCGGCATGACTACAGCGCCGGTCCCCGGCCGCCGCCACGAAGGGCGAGGCCGCGCTCATCGAGCTTGACGAGGACTTCGTCGAGGCTCTTCTGACCGAAGTTGGTGATGGCCAGCAGATCGTCGGCGGTCTTCTGGATGAGCTCGCCGATGGTGTTGACCTGCGCACGCTTGAGGCAGTTGCGGGGACGCTCGGACAGGTCGAGGTCCTCGATCGGCAGGTCCATGTCGGGCGAGCCCGATCCAGCCACGGCAACATCGCCGAGCTCGAGGCCCTGCGGCGCATCGCTCATCTCGGCGACGAGCGTGATCAGCGAACGCAGCGTCTCGCCGGCGGACGCCAGCGCCTCACGTGGGGTGATCGAGCCGTCGGTCTCGATGTCGAGCACGAGACGGTCGAAGTTGGTCGACTGCTCGACGCGGGTCGGCTCGACGGTGAACGCCACCCGGCGGACCGGAGCGAAGATCGAGTCGACCGGCAGCACGCCGATGGTCGAGGAGCGCTTGTTCTTGTCGGCGGTGACGTAGCCGCGGCCACGCTCGACGGTGACATCGACGGCGAGACGACCCTTGCCGTTGACCGAAGCGATGTGCAGCTCGGGGTTGAGGATCTCGACGCCGGTGACCTGCGACAGATCGGCTGCAGTCACCTCGGCCGGGCCACGAACGTCGAGACGCAGCACGACCGGCTCGTCGACGTCCATGCGAAGGACGAGGTCCTTCAGGTTCAGGATGATGTCGGTGACGTCTTCCTTCACACCGGTGAGGGTGGTGAACTCGTGAAGAGCGTCATCGAAACGCACCTGCGTGACCGCCGCGCCCGGGATGGACGACAGCAGCGTGCGGCGCAGAGAGTTGCCGAGGGTGTGACCAAAGCCGGGATCGAGCGGGCCGACAGCAAAACGCTGACGATCGTTCTCTTCCTCGCCGATGGCCTCGACAGTGGGTCGCTGAATGATGAGCATGAGGTTGTCTTTCGAATTCGTGTCGTGTCGTTAAGTGAGAACTGTTACTTCGAGTAGAGCTCGACGATGAGCTGCTCACGCACGGGCACGTCGATGTGCTCGCGCTGGGGAAGATCACGAACGGTGACTTCAAAACCTTCGGCGCCGGTCTCGAGCCAGCCCGGGACCTGACGATCGAGCGTGTCCATGTTGTGGCGGATCACGATCATCGTGCGGGACTTGTCCTTGAGCGAGATGACGTCGCCCTTCTTGACCCGGTAGCTCGGGATGGTGACGCGCTTGCCGTTGACGAGCACGTGGCCATGACGCACGAACTGACGGGACTGGTTGCGGCTCGCCGACCAGCCGGAGCGGAAGGTCACGTTGTCGAGACGAAGCTCGAGCATGCGCAGCAGGTTCTCGCCGGTGATGCCAGGAGCGCGGTTCGCTTCCTTGTACATGTTGGCGAACTGCTTCTCGAGCACGCCGTAGATACGACGCGCCTTCTGCTTCTCACGCAACTGGGCGAGGTACTCAGAACCCTGGCGCTGACGATCGCGGCCGTGCTCACCCGGAGGATAGGGACGACGCTCGATCGGGCACTTCATGGTGTCGCACTTGCTGCCCTTCAGGAACAGCTTCTGCTTTTCACGCCGGCAAAGACGGCAGACGGGACCGGTGTAACGAGCCATTAGACGCGACGCCTTTTCTTCGGACGGCAGCCGTTGTGCGGAATCGGGGTGACGTCCTTGATGCCGTTCACCTCGAGGCCGGTGTTCATGAGCGAGCGGATCGCGGTCTCGCGGCCCGAACCCGGGCCCTTGACCATGACCTCGACGGTGCGCAGACCGTGCTCCATGGCACGACGGGCACACTGCTCAGCGGCGAGCTGCGCCGCGAACGGGGTCGACTTACGCGAGCCCTTGAAGCCCACGTTGCCGGCCGACGCCCACGAGATGACGTTGCCCTGCGCGTCAGTGATCGAGACGATCGTGTTGTTGAACGACGACTTGATGTGCACGACGCCGTGGGTGACGTTCTTGCGTTCCTTCTTGCGCGGGCGACGACCGCCCGGCTTCGGCTTAGCCATTACTTACGAACCTTCTTCTTACCGGCGACGGTCTTCTTCGGGCCCTTGCGGGTGCGAGCGTTGGTGTGGGTCCGCTGACCGCGAACCGGCAGGCCGCGGCGGTGACGCAGGCCCTGGTAGCAACCGATCTCCATCTTGCGCTTGATGTCCTGCTGGACTTCGCGGCGCAGGTCACCTTCGACCTTGAGGTTCTCATCGATGTATGTACGGAGCTTGTTGACCTCGTCTTCGGTGAGGTCACGCACGCGGGTGGACGGGTTCATACCCGTGGCTTCGCAGATCTCCGCCGCCTTCGTCGGGCCGATGCCGTAGACGTAGGTGAGAGAAATGACGAGGCGCTTCTCGCGCGGAATATCGACGCCAGCTACACGTGCCATCTGATTAACCCTGACGCTGCTTGTGACGCGGGTCGGTGCAGATGACCATCACGCGGCCGTGGCGACGGATGACCTTGCACTTGTCGCACATCGGTTTGACTGAAGGACGGACTTTCATTGCTGCCTTTACCGGTAACGGAAAACAATTCGACCCCGGGTGAGGTCGTAGGGCGTGATCTCAACCTGCACTCGATCACCAGGAAGAATCCGGATGCGATGCATGCGCATCTTCCCGGAACTGTGGGCCAACACGTGGTGCCCGTTCTCGAGCTCTACCTTGAACACCGCGTTCGGTAGTGGCTCGACCACGGTCCCCTCGAGCGTGATGCCCTCTTCCTTAGATTTCGACAGGTCAAACTCCTTAGAACTGCTACGAATTGCCGGCCTACACCGCGCACCTAGGCGCGCAAGACCGGCCAAATAATCTAGCGGTTCTGAGGTAATTCCAGCAAGCGGGCACGCGCGAAGTACTCCACGGCGCCTCCGTTGCCCCGCAACGGCGACTCCACCGTGGCCTCGATGGCCCATCCAGCAGCTCGTATCGCCTGCTCAGCGACGGTAACGGACCGCTCGAGGTCAGCGGTGGATGTGGGCAGTTCGGCGGCCTGCAGCTCGAACATGGGCTTGATCAACGCAAACAGGGCTGCACCTTTGGAGAACGTAAGTGATTCCGTTACCTGCGGGAGCAGGGCGCGCAGCGGCGAGTAACTGACGTCGATCGTCATCACATCGACGGGATCGGGCACGAGTTCGCGGGTCAGATCCGTCGCATTGGTCTGCTCCAGGCTGACCACCCTCGGATCCTGGCGCAACGCCCCCATCAGCTGGCCGTGACCGACGTCGACCGCGAACACCTTCGCCGCTCCCCGCTTGAGCATCTCCGTGGTGAACCCACCGGTCGACGCGCCCACGTCGAGGGCCGTCACACCGGTGAAGTCGAAGCCGCCGAGCGCGTCCACCCCCGCCGCCAACTTCGCCTCACCTTTGAGACCCTTCTGCTCGCGCACGACAAGCCGCGCGCTCGGCAGAACCTGGGACTTCGGATTGGTCACGACCGCACCGTCGACCTGCACCCAGCCGGCTTCGATGGCGC
>JBEHXL010000034.1:0-22232 GCA_048498715.1 Actinomycetota bacterium
TCGGGGAACGTGTTACTCCCCTGTTTCTCTCCTCGCTCTCCCGGGCGCGCTCCCAGTGGTCCGCACGGCGTGGCAGTACGGCGCTTTCCAATTGGCGCAAGCCGGATGGGCCACGCGGCAGTTGCCCCGTGATGTCCTGAGTCGGCGCATCGTTCGCGATCCAACTGGATGGGCGAAACGAAGCGCAGCGCACGTTCTTCGCGACCAACTCGTGCTGCTCGGTCCCGCGGGTGGTGAAGTCGCACGCATCATCGACGAGAGTGAAGGACTGGCGCCAGGTTTCTTGGTTGACGAGGTGCGGCGGCGGCCGATCCTTGTTCCGCCGGTAGCGGGACGCGACGTGCGGCACATCGTGAGTCGTGCATTCGGTGGAGAGGTGCGCTCGGTGGAGGAGCAACCGATCTCCCATACGCCGATGTCGCAGCTGCACGCGGCGAAAATGGCGAACGGCCGACGCGTCGTCGTGCGGGTGCGACGTCCCGGCGTCGATCTTGCCATGCACGCAGACGCGCGGATTTCGGCGACATTGGCCGGCGGGCTCGAATGGCTGGTGCCCCCGCTGCGCGAGCCGCACCCGCTCGGCTTCATCGAGTTGGCGACGCGCCAGATGCTGGAAGAGGCCGATCTGCGGAACGAGGCGCTCAACACCGTGGCGCTGGCGCTGGCCGTAGAGCGCCTCGGCGTCACGGGGATCGAAATTCCCCGGCCGATCCCCGGATTGGCCGAACCGAGGGCGGTGGTGCTCGAAGCGGTCGACGGTAGGCCGTTCTTGAGCGCGGCGCGCGATCTCGACGTCGAGAAGGCAACGATGGCGCTGCTCGGTATTACCGTCGAGGCCGCGTTGTTTGAAGGCGTCTTTCACGCAGACCTACGTCCGGAGCACCTCGGCGTACTCGACGATGGGCGATTGGCGATGTGGGGCTGCGGCACGTTGGGCGTCTTCACGCCGGACACTCGCCGGGGTGCGCTGAAATACCTGATGGCGGTTCTGTCCGGTGATTTCGAGGGCCAGGTCGACGCCATGCGCATCTCGGGTGCGGTGCCCGATGGAGTCAACGTCGCGAGACTCGTATCGGATCTCGGTGCGACACCAGCCCTGCAACCGATGGCAATGCTGTCCGGCGGGGAAGAGTCGGCGATGAACGGATTGCGCCAGGCGGTGGTCTTGTTGCTCCAGCACCGCCTGCGCCCGCCGATCGAGGTCGTGTTGTTCGTGCGAACGATGTTCAGTCTGCGAACGGTGTTGAACAAGATCTCGCCCGAGGCGGACCTCCTCGCCGCGCTCATGCCGCTCGTGCAGCGTCTTCCGGCGCTCGCGCAGGATCTCGGCGTGTCCTGACGGCAGCGGCTATTCCGCGAGAGCCTCAACGCCGACATGCACGTTGTCGCGCAATGGCAGTTCTCGTAGTCGCAGCGCGAGGACGAACCCGACGGCCGCTACGGGAACTGCACAAAGAAATGTCACGTGAAGCGCGCGGGCAAACGCGTCCACGATTGCCGTCTGGGCTTGTGGCGGCAGCGCGTGGAGCGCTTCCGGGCCGGCCTGCAGGGCCGAGGAATCGAAGGCCTTCCCGGGGAAGAGCGCGGCCACGTAATGCTCGAGCCGGTTGTTGAAGATTGAGCCGAAGATGGCAACACCGAACGCGCCACCCATCGAGCGGAAGAACGTGTTCGCCGACGTGGCGGTGCCCAGGTCGCTTGCGGCGACCGAGTTCTGTACCGCGAGCACGAGGACTTGCAGCACGAGCCCGATACCCAGGCCAACCACGGCCATGAACAGCGACTGGGTCAACCGCGACGTGTGCGCGTCGAAGCGCGACAGCAGGAAGAGGCCAATCGTCATCACGCCCGTACCGGCGATCGGAAACATCCGGTACCGGCCCGTCTTCGTAATCCGACGACCCGATCCCACCGTCCCGACGATCACGCCGACCATCAGAGGCGTGAGGAGCAAGCCGGAGCGAGTCGGCGTCGCGCCGTTGACGACCTGGAGATAGAGCGGCACGAAGACGATCACGCCGAACATTGTGAGTCCAACAATGAAGGCGGTCGCATCCGCGACGCGGAAGATCGGATCCCGGAACAGCCGGAGCGGTAGGACTGGCTCGGCCGCCCGCCGCTCTTGTGCGACAAACAATCCGACGAGCGCAACGCCGGCGACCGCGAGACCGAGAATCGTGGGCGATCCCCACTCGTATTCGTTCCCACCCCAAACGGTGACGAGCAGCAGGCAGCTGACGGCGGCGACCAGCAAGGCCGAACCGAGGTAGTCGATGATCGGCTGGCGGCGCGCGAACGGCAAGCGCAGGACGCTGCTCGTCACGGCTAGCGCGAGGATGCCAACCGGCAGGTTGACGTAGAAGACCCACCGCCACGAGAGGTTGTCGACGAAGAACCCGCCGGCCAGCGGACCGAACACGGAGGCGAAAGCGAAAACGGCGCCCGTGTAGCCCTGATAGCGGCCGCGCTCGCGCGGCGAGACGATGTCGCCGATAATCGCCATGGCCATCGACATCAGCCCGCCGGCGCCAAGACCCTGCACGGCCCGGAACGCGATGAGTTGACTCATGTTTTGCGAGAGGCCTGACAATGCCGAGCCGGCGAGAAAGATCACGATCGCGGTCTGGAACATGATCTTGCGCCCGTAAAGGTCGCTGATCTTGCCGTACAGCGGCGTGGACGCCGTGGAGGTCAACAAGTACGCCGTCACCACCCAGGACAGATGGTTCAGGCCACCGAGATCACCAACGATCGTGGGCAGCGCCGTCGCGACGATCGTCTGGTCGAGAGCGGCCAGAAACATGCCGAGCAGCAGCCCGCTGAACACAACGAGGATCTGGCGATGGGTCAGTTGCGTCGGCGCGGTCATCGGGTTCCTCCGTAGGCAATGAATTCGTCGGCAAGGCGCTGCAGCAGTGGCGCAAGCATCCGTACTTCGGCGGTTGTCCACCCGGCGAGCATCTCGGCGCACGCGCGGTGGCGTACTGCCCGCAGCCGCTCGAGCGCCTCGCGTCCCGCCTCCGTGAGGGCAATGCCCATGACGCGACGGTCGGTTGGGCCTCGAAAGCGGCTCACCATGCCGCCGCGTTCGAGGGCGTGGACCTGTCGGCTGACAGTGGAGTTGTCCAGCCCCAATCCGCGCGCCAGGCCGGTGATCGGAACCGAACCTTGCTCGTCGAGGAGGCGCAGCAGGTTGTAACCGGCGCGCTCGACCGCGACGCCGGCTTCGCGGGCGAGCTGTTCCTGTAGCCGGGGACGACCGACCTCGCGCACGATCGTGACGAGTGCTTCCTCGATCACGGCAACTGACTCGGCGGCCTCGGTCGTGGTCATCTTCGAGAACCTAAACCATATGTATGCACCATGCAATCAAATAGTTCAAACAAGAAGGTTGAACTCAACGTCCAAGAGGGCGTTCAATGGGTTTCGATGCGCACGCTCCCACCGGCACTGGCGGCTTCGTTGCCGCGCGCGGCTGATCTCATCGCGGATCGCGGGCTCGAGCAGCTCCGCGTCGAGGACCTGTCGCAGGCGACGGGCGTTCCGAAGGCGACGCTGTACTACTACTTCACGGGAAAGGACGACGTGCTCGGCTACTTGCTGCGCGACCTCCTGACGAGCGTTTCAGACGCCGTCGCGGAGGCTGCGGCGCGACGAGGCACGGCGTGTCAACGCCTCGACGCGGTCATCCACGCGCAATTCCGAGTGCTGGCCGCGCAGCCGTCGATGTGGCGAGCGCTCGTCGCTCATCTGGGAAAGGCCGCGCAACTGCCCGATGTTGCCGACCTCGTTGCCGCTGGCTTTCATGCCCCGATCGAACGGCTGTTGGCTGAGGGGCGCGACGACGGATCTCTTCGAAACGTCATGGACCCGCCGGCCGCCGCGCGTGCGATCTTCGGCGCCGTTTCTGTAGTGGTCTTACATTCTGTTGCGATTGGGACGTCGATCGAACCGGCCAAGTTGGCGAATGACATCACCGAGCTCGTCCTGCACGGTGTGCGTCGGAGAACGGTCAAACGCCCACGCTGATGTCGAGACGGTTGAGGCCTCGAAGCGTGAGTATGGGTCGCCAGTCGGGCTCGGATTCGAGTTCGATGACGCGGAATCGTTCGAAGAGGCTCGTGAAGACGACTTCACCCTCCATGCGTGCCAAGGCGGCACCAAGACAGTGATGGATGCCCCAGCCAAAGCTGAGCGGGATGTTGTCCTCGCGGCCGATGTCGAGCACGTCCGGTTGGTCGAAGTGGGCGGGATCGTGATTGGCCCCACCCTGCAGAACGATCACCATGTCGCCTCTCGTAAGAGGCTCGCCACCAATCTCGGCGTCCTCTAGCGCAGTCCGCATGTTGAGTTGCACGGGGCTGTCCCAGCGCAGCAACTCCTCGACGCCGCTACGGGCTAGCTCGGGATGCGTGCGCCAGCGTTCGAGCTGATCGGGGTGACGAAGGAGTGCGAGTAAGCCGTTGCCAATGAGATTGGTCGTGGTCTCGAAACCGGCGACGAACAACAAGATCGCGGTCGCGATGACTTCGTCTTCGTCAAGGGCGTCTCCGGCGTCTTGTGCGTGCAGTAACGCAGTGAGCAGGTCGTCGCGTGGTTCCTCTCGGCGCTGCTTTGCCAATCGCCGGAAGTACTCGGTCATCTCGTCCATTGCCGCGACTGCGCCCTCGAGCCCGCCGGCCGCTGCGCTCGGATCGATACCCGCGACGGCGGCGCGGACGAGCGGCCGAAACGCTTCGTGGTCCTCAGGAGGAACACCGACAAGTTCGCCGATCACGGTCACCGGCAACGGGAACGCCAAGGCATCCATCACGTCGACCACTGCGGCCTTTGTCATTTGGTCGAGGAGTCGGTCGGCGATTGCCTGGACCACCGGACGAAGCTCGTCGACACGGTGTGGCGTAAACGCGCGACTGACCAAGCGGCGCAGTCGGGTGTGCTCCGGCGGATCGGCGAAGAGCATGTTGTTTCCCGCACGGCCGAAGAACCGTTCGCGAACCTCCGGCTCGACGTCGAACCCCATCATTCCCATCGGGCCGCCGCCTTGTTCGGCGCGCAGCTGGGCACCCCTCCCGAGGCGCGGGTCGCGCAGCGCCGACATGCAGTCGTCATAGCGGCTCAACACCAGTGGCCCCATGGCGCTGCGCAGGATTGGCGCAGTCTCGCGGAGGGCCGTGTAGTGCGGGTACGGGTCGGCACGACCTTCGGGCGTGAGGATCAGCTTGAGGAGTTCGTTATCGGCGTTGGTGTCGCTGATTGCGGGCATGGAGTCCCTCCTGGTGATGTCAGACGCAGGCGTAACGGATTGGGATGCCGTCGACGGTCTCGATGGCCGCGGTGTCGCCGAGCAGATCGAGATGGCCGATGACTTCGCTTATCCCGAGCATGTGCGAAAAACCCTCGATCGTCGGGAACAATCGCTGGCTCAGTTCGAACGCAGTCGGCGCGCCCAACTCCCGTACGACATCGAGGATGACTTCGGAGCGTTCGTCATGGTGGCGCCGAACTTCGGTGGCCCAGCCGGCGATGTTCGTGAACGCGGGTCCGTGTCCCGGCAGCGCGGCGCGCGGGTCAAGAGACACGAAGCGGTCGAGCGACGCGAGGTATTCGACGAGGCTGCGTCGACGGCCGAGATGCGAGTGTTCGTCGGGTTCCATCATCGGGTTGGGTGTGATGTGCGCAAGAAGATGATCCCCCGCGAGCAATGTGCCGGTTTGGGAGTCGTGCAACGACACGTGTCCGACGGCGTGTCCCGGCGTGACGTGGACGGTCCAGTCGCGTCCACCCGCGTGCAACGTCGCGGTGTCGTCGAGCAGCAGGAGGTCGTCGTCGTGAATCTCGTGGATGAGTGGCGCGACGAGGTTGAGAAAACCGGGGAGCGACTCGACGACATCAGCCGGCATGCCGAGTCGCTCAGCGAAGTTGCTGAGTTGGAAGCGGCCCGAGCCGTAGCCGTCCACGAGTTTGTTGCGTTCCGGGCGTCCGCACACGATCGGAGCGTTCGCCCGACGGGCGACCCATCCGGCCGCGCCGAAGTGATCGGGATGGCCGTGTGTGACGACAACGAGTTCGACGTCCTCGACACGTCGGCCGGCGCTCGCCAGGAGGTCTTCGATGCGCCGGGGCGTGTCGTCCCACAACATGCCTGGATCAATGACGGTGACGGGGTGATCCGGTAGGAGGTAGCAGTTGACGTCGCCGACCGGAAAAGGCGTCGGCAGCCGCGCCAGCAAAACCCCTTCGGGTAGGCGATCGACGATCGGTGCGAGGGGTTCGCTCACGGTGCTGCGACCAGCGAGGCGTGCGTGATGATGTCGAAGGGGATGCCGTTGTATTTGCCCTTGTATTGCAGTTGGTCGTCCACGCTCATGCCAAGGCTGGCGGACCAACAGGCGGTCTGATGCTGTTCGCCGTCGGCGCCGCCGCTGAAAGTGGTGTCGGTCCGCACGTCCCAGCATTCGATGCTGCGTCCCGCGACGGTGACACTGCGCGAGCCAAGCACCTTTGCGTTCGTGTGGCCGTTCACGCTGCCAGTGGTCCAGTCGCTCGTCCACTGTTCCCCGGCGCGGAAGGGCCATCGGGCAAGCGGTTGCGGGGGCTGAAGAGTGCCGCCGAACGACATACCCGACGCGGAGAGCTGCATCGCGACGAGGTAGACGGCGTCGGGTTGATAGCTCCGCCGGTCGTCTTGGGTGCCATTCCCGGATTCGGTATGGAGCCGCATGACCGCGGCTGTGTCGTCGCCGCTGACGCGACTCACCTGCGTCGTCGCGATTTCGTCGAATGGTTGTGGAGACCCCGCTTGGCCGATCTTGCGGGTACCCGTCATGTGAAACTTCCACGCGCCCGTTGCGGGGACGACGATGCGGGTGGGCGCTGCGCTCGTGGGTGGTTCGGTGGCCGGCGTGGAGGCTCCCGTGACGGCCGACTTCGGCACCGTTGAGGCGACGGTTGTTGTCGAGGTTGTCGGGTCGGTCGTTGCGCTCGATGCGGTTGCAACAGTGGTTCCGCGATCGCCGTTCGCCGCGGATGGCGTTGACGCGGCGACAGTCGTGATCGGCGACGCCGTGCCGGCGCCGAGCACGAGTACGGCCAGTCCTGCGGCGAGCGCACTCAGGGCTCCTGCCGCAAGACCGAGATGGCGCCGGTTGGTCGTGCGTAGTTCTCCGGCAGAACGAATATTTGGCCAGAACGCCCATCGACCGAGGAGCATCGTTGCGGCCGGAACGATCAGTGAGCGGACGATGAAGGTGTCGATCAGAACACCGACCGTGACACCGAATCCAATCTGACGTAGCTGCGGGATCGGAGCGAGGATCAGCACCGCGAAGGTGCCCGCCAGGATGAGGCCCGCTGATGTGATGACGTGCCCGGTGGCGACGAGGCCGTTGGTGACAGCGTCGTGGATCTCCACTCCGTCGTCCGCCTCCTCTCGGATGCGGCTCATGATGAAGATGTTGTAGTCAGCCCCCAGGGCCACGAGGATGATGAACAGGAACGGCGGTAGCCAGAACGAGATGCCGGCGTCGCCAAAGATTCCAACGAACAGGAACACGCAGAGTCCCATCGTCGCCGCGTAGGAAAGGACAACGCTGGCGAGCAGATAGAAGGGCGCGATCAGGGATCGCAGTAGCCACGCAAGCACGAGGAAGATGCCCCCGATCAGAACCGCCGTCATGACGCGGAAGTCGGAGTTGCCGATGTCTTGCATGTCGACGAAGAACGAAGCCGGCCCGCCAACCGCGAGTTGTGATCCTGATAACGCCGTCCCGGAGAGAGCTTTATTCGCGATGTCATCGAGACTGCGAATGATCGGCAGCGCGTCGCGGTCATAGGGGTTCTGCGCGAGGGAGATGACGATCCGCGTCGAACGCCCGTTGTTGCCCAGGAAGAATTGCAATGGCCCACCGACGAGCTGCGGGTACTGACGCAGCACGGGGCCCGTAAAGCGCAGACCTCCAGGCTTCGACATTTCCGCGAACAGGGGTCCGACATCGACCTTGTTCGGGTCAAGCCCAATTGCCCCGATGTCAGCCGAGTCGCCGCCCCCGAACCGCTGCATGGTGGCCGGCGTGAGGGGGGACCCTGCCGGCTGCGTGAGCGACCGCACTTCCCCCAGACCGGGGGTCCTGCGTAATGCGTCGGTCAAGCGGTCGACGGCGGCGAGACGGGCGTCGCCAGTAATCGGGCCGTCAGCGTTGATCAACAGGTAGACGGGCGCGAGCGTGCCGGCCGAGTAATGGTCGGCGAGGGCATCGAAGCCCCGCCGCGCATCGGCAGACGGAGGTAACTCACGAACGAGGTCGAACGAGGAACGGAACCACCCGATGCCACTGGCTGGCAACAGCAACGCGATGATCCCGGCCAGCATCAGTTCCGTTGGGTGGGCGCGAACGACGCGGGCCAGGCGCTCCCAGGTCTTTGATGGCTGCCCCGCCCGTGGGTCGACCAGAGGCGAGGGCCAAAAGGCGTGCTTGCCCGCGAGGCGAAGAAGCGCTGGCGTGAGCGTGAGTCCCGCGATAAGGGTGACAAGGATCGCAATTCCCATTGCTGGGCCCATCGTCTTGAAGATGCCGAACTTCGCCGTCAGCTGCGACATGAAGCCAACGATGACCGTGATCGCTGATGCGGCAATCACAGAACCGACGATCGTCATGCTTCGCCGCAACGTCGGTCGGGCGTCGTCACCCGCCGTGAGGTCCTCTCTGTAGCGAGAGACGATGAACAGGCAGTAATCCGTTCCCGCGCCAAAGATCATCACGACGATGAAAGTCTCGGCGAGGCTCGCGACCTTCAGCCCATTCTCCGCCATGAACCCGAGCACACCGCGAGCGACCAGGAACGACACACCGATGGTCGCCAGCGGTATGAGCGGCGCAACGGCGGAGCGATACACGAAGACGAGGATCGCCAGAACCAATAGCACGGTGATGATCGCCGTCTGCGAAAAAGACCCGACCAGCGCCTTGGCTTGGTCAGAAGCCAGTCCCCCCGTGCCCGTCAGGTGATGGGACAGCCCGGCGGGCGCGTGAGCGTCCATGTACGAGCGCACCGTGTCGACCAAGTCGTTTGTCTGCGTGGTGAACGGCGGCGATCGGAAACCGACGATCATCAACTCCGCCGATTTGTCGGGAGCGCGGAGCACTGCAGCGAGCGCTGGGTCCGTCGCAGCCGACTGGACCGACTTGATCTGCGCTTTCACGTCGCCCTCACGAAACCACGTCGAGAGTGAGGAAGCGAACGCTTCGTCGGCCGCGGTCAACCCGCCCTTTCGCGCAAGAACGACGATGCCCGCGTCAAGGGTCGGATCGTTAGGGAACAGCTGACGAATGATGTGATCGGCGCGTTGGGAAGGTGAGGACGCGGGCAGGAACGAGGTTTGGTCCTGCGTTCCGACATCCTCAAGTGAGGGAGCTGTAACGGCGAGCAGCACCGCAGCGATCAACCACGCTGCCACCACATAGGGGGCTCGCCTTTCGACGAAGCCCGCAAGTCGCGCGAACACTTAGGCAGCAACCCCCTGGAGGATGAGCTCGCTGACCTGTCGGGTCAACGTTCCGGCGTCGAGCGGCTGGCCCGCCATCAGGTAGTGCAGCCCGACGACGGTCACGGAGCCGAAAATCGCCATTGCGGTGGCGGGCGTGTCGTCGACCTTGCGCAGCGACCCGTCCTCGGCACCGGCCTCGAGGAGTTGTTGAACTGGCGCGTAATACGCCTCGGCGACCTTGCCCGCAATCTCGGGCATCCGACCCGCCCGGCCCAGATCGGCGATCAACGCTCGCCACACCGATGGCTGATCGGCCATGACCTCGAACTGCGCGCGAATCACGGCACGCAGACGGTCGAGGGCCGACCCGTCGTCTTCGAGCGCGATAGCGACGGCGTCGGCGACCTGCGTCAAGAGGTCACGCAGCAAGAAGACGAGAATCTCCTCCTTGCCCGAGAAGTAGTAGTAGAGCGTCGCCTTGGGGATGCCGGTGACGTCTGCGAGTTCTTCGATCTTGGTTTGGTCGAAGCCCTGATCAGCGATCAGGTCAGCCGCCTTGGGCAATTTGGCAGCGATTGAGGTCGGTACTGGCCGCATCCGCCTATTGAACCTGAGTTTGTACTCAGAGTTCAAGCCACCGGTTTGAATCGTGGGCGCGTTCAGCGAGCCGCGCCTATATATAGGCCGCTCACCGGGGGGCCTGTCAGATTCTTTGTGTAAACGGCGCAGCTCAGCTACACCGCGAAGGTCGCAGTTAGTGAGTGTTGCGGGCCCCCGCCACCAATTTGTGCAGGTAAGAGGCCATCCCGAGAGGGGTGGCCTCTCTGCTTGTCACCACCGTGTCACCAAGTCTTGGTGACACGGCGGTGAAAGGGCTCGTCAGCGCGGTCACCTTCGGGTTCGCGGCCCGACGCTTGTTCCGACGCGGTCCGGCTAGGGCAGTCCGGCTCGGTCGAACTCTTGCTGGAGGCGGGGGCGGCGGCGATGGGTTTCGCGAAGTTCGGCGATGAGGTCGTCGACAGATGCGGCGTGCTCGGTGTCGGCGGCGAGTTTGCGCATCTTGGCCAGTCGGCGAGCTGCGAGTCGGTAGTTCTGTGCGTTGGCTTCGACGAGTTGGTGCTCGACGAGCCGCTGGTGGATCGGGATCGCAGCCACCGCGTCGATCTGCTCGTAGACCTTGACGAGGTCGCTCCATGTGCGGTCGCAGTCGAGGGACAACTCGTGAGCGAGTTGCCAGGCCAGCTGGGGTTCTTTCAGCGTCAACAGGCAGAAGAGGACGGCATCGCGGGGGCTGGACGACAGGGCGTCGAGGATTTCGGGTCGGTACGCAGTCCACGCTGGTCCGGCCGTCGCGTGCAGCCGTGCCGCGTTGGTCGACGATGGCCATTTCCGGAAGACTGCGAGTCTCGCGGCGACTGCTTCGTCGGGGTGGTACTGCTCCAGGAGGCGGCACCAGTAGTCGGCAGCCTTGAGGGACTGGTGGCCGGCGTCGAAGTCGGTTGCCTGCTTGGCCCAGTCAATGGCCAGGTCGATCTCGCCAATCTCTTCGAGCGCTTCGGCGGTGTCCTGGAGCCACGCGGCGACGCGGCGATCGCAGGCGTGGGTGCGGATGATGGCGTCGATGTCGTGGTCGAGCACGGCGAGGCGCCGGGCGTTCCAGTCAAGGGTGAACCAGTCATGCGAGTAGGCCGCGGTCAAGCTGTCGCTCGGTCGAGGGCCAAGGTGGTTCTCGATTTCGCAAAGCCGGGCGCGGTAGGTACGCATTCCGAGGTCTCCGAGCGCGGGCGCATACCGGACCGGATCGATCTGGAAGTAGTCGACTTCGCCGCTGAACTGGAACTTGATCATCCAGTCGATCAACTTGGCGCTTGGTACGCGGGCACCTGCGGCGGCCGCGAGATGCATCTGGAGAAGACGATGACAGGCGTCGCCGATGATGCCGCTGGAGTCGTCGGCTCTGGCGATGACTGTGATGGCACTCGCCAACGCCTTCTGGGTTACGGCCCACACCTCCGCGGGATCCCTCGTCGTGGATGCCGCCTCGAGTACGTCTATCGCTTCGTGCATGGATCGGCCGTGCGCATTCGCGACGCTCCATCGCCACAGCTCCGCGCGAGTTCGGATCAACGGCAACACTTCGTCGGCGAGGTCGCTCACCCCGCCATTGTTGCCGGGGTCAGGGATGGCGCGGCGCCGGGCTGAGGCAGCGCGAACTAGCGCAACGCGTGGGCACGATGCAGTCAGTGATCTCCCGCATGGAGGAGGGGGCGGCGGCGCCCGGGACCGGCTCGACACGCGGGCCCCGTCGCCCAGGCGCTCGACCGACATCTCGTCGTTTCGTTTCCGGAGACGGCGCCGGCGAACATGAAGAACGCCGTCCAGGTCGCGTCAACCCTGGACCAATGCACGCACGGCCGTGACGCATCCTGGGAGGTCCGAGCGCGCGCGTGTCCGAACCAATCGATCGAGGTCCGTACGCGGTCGCAGTACCCTTAGGAACCTGAGCCGAGAGGAGGGCCGTGTCCGACAACCCGATAGCCAACACGCCGCCCACGGCTGCGCCGACAAAGATTGACGAAGTCCTCGAAGGGCTCGAGCCGATGGGTGACCTCGATCAGTTCGCGATCAAAGACCTGACACCGCAGGACGAGGAAGAGTTCTTCCGCATCCTCGAGGACGCTTGACCGTATGACCTCGGCGGTCGTCGTCGACACGATGATCGCCAGCGCCTGGCTCGGTCTTCGCGACTCTCAACGAAAGACCCGCTGGCGGCCTTTGCTCGAACGGGTCCCTTGGGTTCTGCCATTCACCGTCGTCGCCGAGATGCGCTTCGGCGCCGAACTCGCTGGATGGGGAGCGCGCCGCAGAGATGAAATGGAACGTCTCATCGACCGCGCCGGAGTCGTGCCGCCACTGAAGGATGTGACGACCGCGTACGTCGGACTCCGAGCGTGGGCGACCCGGAACGGCCATGGTCTCGCCGCCAAGGACCACGAGGCAGACCGGTGGGTCGCCGCCGTAGCGCTCGCGGCGGGACTTCCGCTCGCGACCGAGGACTCGATATTCGATGGGGTCGTCGGGCTTGAGCGGGCTGACCCCGAGTCGCCGTAGTGACCTTGGATACGCGGACTCGCTTGTCACCAAATTGTCACCACGACTTGCGCCCATCAGCGACCACGGCCGCATCCACGACGGACGGACCCTTGTCGAAAGAGCGCTGTTGACCAGGACTTGAGGGTCGTAGACCCCACAGCTGGGCACCAGTGCCCGCAAACATTTCGCCCGGCGGTCGAACTCATAACCCGAAGGTCGCAGGTTCAAATCCTGCCCCCGCCACCAATCTGGATGAAGGCCCGGGCCAATGGCCCGGGCCTTCGTGTTTCAACAAGCTCTTACCCCTCAAGGTGGCGCAGGACGGCGAGGACACGCCGGTGGTCGGACTCCGACGGTGGCAGGTCGAGCTTCAGGAAAATATTGGCCACATGCTTCTCCACGGCGCGGTCCGACACCACCAGCGCCTCGGCGATGGCTGCATTCGAGCGGCCCTCCGCCATAAGGGCGAGGACCTCCTGCTCTCGACCGGACAATGCGTCGACGGTGTCGGTACGGCGACTGGCGCGCATGAGTTGAGTCACGACTTCGGGGTCGAGCGCGGTGCCGCCGCTGGCCACCCGGCTCAGCGCGTCGATGAAATCGCTGACATCCGCGACGCGGTCCTTCAATAGGTATCCAATGCCGGCGGCGCCGTCGGCCAGGAGCTGGCTCGCGTAGCGGGTCTCGACGTGCTGCGAGAACAACAGCACCCCCACACTGGGATGGTCACGTCGGAGTTGGAGGGCGGCCCGCAGTCCCTCATCGGTGTGGGTCGGAGGCATACGGATGTCGACAACCGCGACGTCCGGCGGGTCCTCGGCGACAGCGGCTACGAGCGCTTCGCCGTCAGCCACCGCGCGGACGACCTCGTGGCCGCGCCCGGTAAGCAACTCCACGAGACCGTCCCGCAGGATCGCGGCATCCTCTGCGATGGTGACGCGCACAGACCTCAGGCTCGCATAGGCAAGTGGATCGTGACCACCGTGGGTCCGGCGGGCGGGCTGAGGAGCGAGAGCGTGCCGTCGATGCTCGCTACCCGTACTTGTAAACCGTGCAGTCCCGTGCCGTGCGAAGGATCGTCACTGAGTTCCGCCCCGCCGTGGCCGTCGTCGAACACCGTGAGCCGCAGCGCGTCGGCGCCTTCGGGCACCGCAACTACCGAGGCGCGCGTGGCGCCGCTGTGGCGCGCCACGTTGGTGAGCAGCTCGGCCACGCAGAAGTAGGCGATCGACTCGATGGCGGGCGACGGTCGTTCGGGGAGATCGACCTGGAGCGTGACCGGCAAGGTGCTGCGGGCGGCGAGCGTTTCGAGAGCGGGGCCGAGGCCGAGGTCGAGGGCGGGCGGATGGATGCCCTTGACGAGGTCGCGGAGCTCGGCGAGCGCATCTTTGGCGCTCGCGTGGGCGGCACTCACGAGATCACGCGCCCGAGCCAGGTCGGCGGGCGACGACGCCGCGTCGAGCTCCTCTTTGACGACGCCGAGCTTCATGGCCAGAGCGACCAGTTGCGCCTGGGTGCCATCGTGCAGGTCTCGCTCGATGCGACGGATCGACGCGGCGGACGTGTCCACCGCGGCGGCACGCGTCACCTCGAGGTCGTGGACGCGCTCGCTCAATCGGGTGGGTCCGAGCAAGCCCTGCATCAGCCGTCGCTCGACCGATGTGGCGGCCCGGACGAGCCATGGCGCCAGCAGCAGCAACGCGATGCCAACGGACGTGATGCACCAGACCGCGAACACACCGTCCTGGTAGCCGTCGAACATCGAGAAGCCGTGGTGCACGCGGCCGTCGGTCCCGCGCTCGGTGATGGCGCGGAACCACAAGGCGTAGGTCGTGAGCCAGACCCCGTAGCCCCAGACGCCCACTGCGACGGTGAACGTCACGAGGCTCAGGGGGAACCGCACGAGTTGGTACGCCCGGGCTCTCCAGGCGACGACATCGCCGAGCGTGGCCCGGAGTGTGGCGAAAAAGCCGCGGCCGTGCGGACGCCTCGCCGGTTCGGGCACGTCGAGGTCGAGCAGCGGTCTAGCCAACCAGCGATAGGCGCCGCCGACCCAGCGGTCGATCGTGAGCGCAACGAACAGGATCGGCACGCCGAGGAACGTGATGGCGAGTACCAGGCTCATGAAAGAGGACATGAACACAAACGCCATGCCAGCCAACCCGAGCGGCAAGCCGATAACGGCGAAGGCAAACTCCTTCCACGCACGCGACCCGTAGGTGCGGCGCCAGTACGACGCGTCAGGCGTCACTGCGACGGAAGCGTACGAGAGCCAGCGACCCGAACACGGCGAGATACACGAGCAGCACTCCGAAGCCAGCCCACGGACCGAGCGTATGGGATTCGAGATGGACCGACGAGAGCGAGGAGCTGGCGATGACCATCGGCATGTACTGCATGACCACGTCGGCGATCGAGTGCGGCAGGAGCAAGATCAGGCTGGGAACGGCGAAGATGAAGCCGATCAGACCGGCGATTGCTCCGGCGGAACTGCGCAACAGTGTGCCGACGGAAAGCCCGATGATGGCCATGATCGAGAGGTAGCCGCAGCACAGGAACATGCTGCGCACCACGACACCGTCGGCGAGGCTGACGGTCGGGGTGTGTCCGTGCATGATCGCCTGGCTCGTGACGAACGCCGGCACCGTGACGAGCAGACCGACTGCGAATCCGGCTAGTCCGAGCACCGCTGCTTTCGCGGCCAACAGGCGCCGGCGATCCGGCGTCCCCATCAGAGAGGTGCGAAGCGTGCCGCTGGAGTGCTCGCCCGTGATGGCCAGCACGCCGACGATGGCCGTGGCGAATTGGGCCAGCGCCACGCTGATGGTTCCGTGGTTGAGCGGATCGAATCTCGCCTGCTCGCTGAGCGGCCACGTCGGGTAGCTCGAGCGAGTCAGGACCGCGGCCAGCACTGTCAGGCCGACGCCGCCGGCCAGGACCGCGGGTGCGAAGCGACGTGTGGAGCGGACCGAGCGGAGCTTCGTCCACTCCGACTGCATGGTGTGGCGGAAGGGCACGGGCGTGGTTGCGGTCATCGGTGGCTCCCGACGGTGGTGGCCATGAAGGCTTCTTCCAGTGAGCTGTGGCGTCCGACGAAGTCGGCTGTGGGCTGGTCGGCCAGGAGGCGGCCTTGGGCGATGACGACGAGGTGGTCGGCGACGACAGCCATCTCGTGAAGGAGGTGGCTCGACACCAGAACGGTGCGGCCCTCGGCCGCGCACCTACGAAGCAGCGTGCGGACCCAGTGCACGCCTTCGGGATCGAGCCCGTTCAGCGGCTCGTCGAGCAACAGGACGCCTGGGTCGCCGACCAAGGCAGTGGCCAAGCCGAGCCGCTGGCGCATGCCGAGTGAGAACTTGCCGACCCGATTTCGAGCGACGGACTCGAGGCCGACGAGTCGCAGGAGTTCCGTCGCCCGCTCCGTCGGCAGGCCTTGGGATTGAGTCACCCAGCCGAGGTGGTCACGAGCCGATCGGCCGGGGTGGAAGGCGCCGTCGTCGAGGACGGCGCCCACCGCAGCGAACGGACGAGGCAGCGCCTCATACGGCCGACCCCCGATGCGGACCGTGCCGCCGTCGGGACGGTCGAGACCGACCATGCAGCGCATGGTCGTGGACTTGCCGGCGCCGTTGGGTCCGAGGAAGCCCGTGACGCGGCCCGGCTGCAGATCGAAGCTCAGTCGATCGACGACCGCGCGGCCGTCGAAGCACTTGATGAGGTCACGGACCTCCACAGATGGTGTGGGCATCTCCACATCGTCCGCCTCGACGGCTCACTTGGCACTGGGGCAAACCCCCGTCGCGAGGTGCGGCTGACCCACCGTGAAGTCGGTGCGAAGATTCGCGTCGTGCAGCAACCAACATCGCTTCCGGTCATCGACGTCGGTGCGCTCGTCGAGGGCGGCGACCCGCGGGCTGTCGCCCGCGAGATCGACGTCGCATGCCGTGAGCACGGCTTCTTCTACGTCGTCGGCCACGGCGTCGACCACACGTTGCAGCAGCGGTTGGAGAACGCGGCGCGCGATTTCTTCGCCCGTCCCGAGGTGGAGAAAGCGACGATCGCGATGGAGCGCGGCGGTCGCGCGTGGCGGGGCTGGTTCCCGGTCGGAGGCGAACTGACGTCGGGCCGGCCCGACCGCAAAGAGGGCATTTACTTCG
The DNA here is from genome assembly GCA_048498715.1 of Actinomycetota bacterium. Lineage (GTDB taxonomy): Bacteria > Actinomycetota > Acidimicrobiia > Acidimicrobiales > JACCXE01 > JACCXE01. The sequence goes on from JBEHXL010000034.1 coordinate 16,738, forward strand.
GGTCAGAGGAAGTCGCCGACGGTCGTCCACTGCGCGGCCCGAACCTGTTCCCCGCCGAACCCGAGGAGCTGCGGAGCGCCGTTCTCGAGTGGATTGATGCCATGACGTCGCTCGGTCACACGCTCGCTCGTGGCCTCGCCCTTGCGCTCGGACTCGACGGCGACTGGTTCCACCATCACCTCACCACGGAGCCGGTGGTCCTGTTCCGTATCTTCCATTACCCGCCGGCGCCGGCCGACGCGGAGGGGTGGGGCGTCGGTGAACACACGGACTACGGCCTCCTGACGATCCTGCTGCAGGACGCGAACGGCGGGCTGCAGGTGCGGACACCAGCCGGGTGGATCGATGCGCCGCCGCTCGAAGGGTCATTCGTCTGCAACTTGGGCGACATGCTCGAGCGCATGACCGGTGGCCAGTACCGCTCGACGCCACACCGGGTCCGCAACACGAGCGGCACCAATCGGCTTTCGTTTCCGTTCTTCTTCGACCCCGGATGGGACGCCGAGGTCCGTCCGATTCCGGGCATGACGGCGGCGCGCGGTGACGCCTATGGCCGCTGGGATGACGCGAGCGTTTTCGACTTCGAAGGTACCTACGGCGAATATCTCCTCACGAAGGTCGCGAAGGTGTTCCCGGCCCTCGGCGCCGACGTCCTCGACAGGTAGCCCCGTGACCCGTTCGGAGAGGGGAACGCGATGTCTCAGTTCGCAGCGACGGGCCGCCCGAGCGAGCGCGTCATGCGCTGCGCGGCAAGGGGCCGGAGTGAGACGAGCACGCCCACGACGGCGAGCACCATGAGCGAAACGCCCAACGCATGCATCTTGAATCCGTAGGCCTCAGCCGCCGCTTGAAAGCGGGCCACGGCACCGAGTGCGCCGATCAGGATGCTGGTGACGAGAAGCATGTCGATCAGATACCCCGTTGGCGGGTCGTCAATCAGCCATTTTGGCTTTCGGTTTTTCGATTCCTCGGCGAAGTCGGACGGTGGGGCCCTTTCGCCCGATCTCCGCCGTGGCAACGTAGGAGAACCGTGGCGAAGAAGGTCGACGTGTTCGAGGGCGAGATCGCCGGGTTCGGGACGTCGTCCGGTACCCGATTCGTCATCGGCTCGTGGACGACCTCTCCGTTCGGAACCTTCACCGACGTGATGATCGAAACCGCGGCCGGCGTACGCACGCTCGTCGCTCCAACCGGCGCAGTCGCGCAGTACGTGGCCGCGACCTACTCCTTCGATGAGGTCCGCATCACCCCGGTCGACGCCGTCCGCACGGCCGGTCGTCTCCGAGTGACGGCGGAGAACCTCGAACTCACACTGGACATCGGCGCACGGACGCGGCTTGGCTGGCTGCTGCGAGTCGTGCCTCGACCACTCGCCACGTCAAGGCGGTTCGCAACCGTGATCGACCCGATCGCGCGGCGCGTCGTGCGCGGCGTGCGCACCAAAGGAACGGCTGGCGGGGGTCGAACGGAGACCTACGGCGCCACTGACATCCACGGAGTCACTGCCGTTGTCGGAGCAATCGATGACGTCGACGTGGGGACGCTGGCTGACCTGTTGCCGCCCGTGCGCTTCGGCTTCAGCTCGGCGCCGCCGAGACCGGCCATCGTCAGAGTGACGACGAAGATCGCTTTCGACTGATCGCGCGGCGTTCGGTGCACGTAGACCGCCGATCGTGGGAGCATGCGCGCATGTACCGGATCCTGTCCATGACGCCGCCCGAAGCCACCGGCGGCCACGTCGATCTCGACTTCGAGGAGCGTTCGGTGTGGGCGGAGGACGCTCTCGGGGCGACCGTGCTCGGCCTGCTCCTCGGCGACGAACACTGCGGTCCGTTCGTGGCATTGAGCTACGTGGCCCCGCGCGACGACCAGATGCCCCTCTCGTTCGCGCATGCGCATGCGTCGGACAACTGGAGGATCTCGGTGCGGGGCACGACGAACATGGGGCGTGACGCGTACGCGCAGGGTCAGTGGCGCTTCCACGACGGAGGCGTGCCGTACGCGAGCGACAACTTCGCCTGGGGCCCGGACGGCGGATACGGGATCATCGTGTTCGCAGATCGACGTGGGTTCGCGATCGAACCGGTGAAAGCTGAGATCGCCGAGAAGATCAAGCCGCAGCAGGACATGACCGGTCAGTTCCTCGGCATCGACATGCAGAGCCCGTGCCCCGGCGCACCGTCGATCGCCACGACGATGGGCTTGACGGAACGTGCGCACCGAAACGGCGGGTTCGACGAAGCGTCGGGTTGGGACGAGGTGGCGCCGGGCGTGCGGTTGAGTGCTGGCATCGCCGGTGAGCCCGATGCGGGTCCGGTGTTCGTGTTCCTCGACTGCGACCCAGCCGCGACGGCGATGGGGCCGCGGCTCATTGGTTCCGAGACGCTGCTCGCGCCGATCGCCGGTTCGATAACCGCGGCTGACGTCACGCTTCGACAAGGTGCCGTGCGCATCGAGGAGGCCGACGTTTTGCAGCCTCCGCTGATCGTCGGGCCCGATGGCGCGCAGCTCGTCGCCGTGTTTGCCGATCGACGCGCCCTCCGGGCTGCAATCGACGACGCAACGATGGACGGCGCCGTGGCCGAGTTCCTGAGCGACGTGTTGCCCAAGCTCTATGGAGACCTCGCGTCGATCGGCGCGTAGCCGTAACGATGAGTCGTCCGCCGACGGTTTCGCCCTCGTAGTGAAAACATGAGTTCCGGTACTGCACCACGAACGGGCGTCGTGGCGACAACCCTCGATGCGGTGCTCGAAGCAACCGTTCTCGCGAGCTTCAGCCGAATCGGTATTGCCGTGCGACGAGCGACCCAACATTGGGGCGATGACACTGCGCCGTCGATGAAGGGAAAGACCGTCCTGGTCACCGGCGCGACATCCGGGATCGGGCGCGCGGCGGCGATTCGACTGGCGCAGCTCGGTGCTGCGGTACGGATCATCGGTCGCAACCAAGCCAAGGCCGCGGCCGCCGTGGCCGACATTCGTCAGGCGGCCGGTAAGCGCAGCGACGTCAGCTTCGACGTCGTCGACATGGGTGACCTCGAGGCGGTGCGTGCTTTCGCAACGCGCTTCACTGCGGTCAACCCCACGCTGGACGTGTTGGTGCACAACGCCGGTGCGCTCACGGCCGACTATCGCCAAGCGCCGAACGGGTGCGAGGCGACGCTGGCTACCCACGTTCTCGGGCCCTTCCTCCTGACGAGCCTGTTGCTGCCGACGCTGCGCGCGGCGTCGGGCGTGGCCACCGTGATCACGGTGTCGTCGGGCGGCATGTACACCGAGCGACTCGACCTCGCCGACCTCGAGATGGACGCGAGGAATTACAAGGGCGCCACAGCGTACGCACGAGCCAAGCGGGCCCAGGTCGTGTTGAACCATGAATGGGCCACTCGGGTGCCTGTCGACCAGGTTGCGTTCCACGCGATGCACCCGGGCTGGGTTGACACGCCGGGAGTCGAGTCGGGCCTGCCGACGTTCTACCGAGTCATGAAGCCGCTGCTGCGTTCGCCCGAGGAAGGGGCGGACACGATCGTGTGGCTCGCCGCCACTCAGTCCCTGGGCTCCGGCGACCTCTGGCTCGACCGTCGTCGTCGTAGCGAACATCGCGTTCCGTGGACGCGCGGGGGCGACGGGGACGCGCTCTGGGACTATTGCGTGGAACGCACAGGCGCGCCGGTGCCGATCCTGGCTTAGGCCGCTCGGGCTTCGGCGTACTCCTCAGAGCCGAGCACCCAGATGAACGACTGCACGTCGATCATGTCCCGCGGTGCGAGGTCGGCGATGTCGTCGCGAACCGTTGCGGCGAAGTCGAGCACGCTGCGATAGGTGGTCCAGTCGACGTGCGAGCGATACGAGAGCGGGAACCCGTAGGACGCCGCGGCGCGCTTGGTGGTCAGCGGCTTGACGAAGATGTGTCGCCTCGGTCGGGCGATGAATCCGAACACGGTTACGAGCGGCCAGGTCGCGACGCGCGTCTGCCGGCGCGGCAAACCGCGTACAACGTCGGCCCATCGCTCGAAGCGGGCACGTTCCGTCCCCGAGCCGTAGAGCCAGTCGTACAAGCCTTCGGTGAAGGATCGAGCGCCATGGTCGGAGCGGACGACTGCGTCGCGGAGCGCCATCTTCTCGAAGGAGAACAGCAGGGGGAGCGGGCCTTCGATCCGCGCGATCGCCGCAGCCAGTTCGCTGTGGTGTCCGGCGTCGAGGCCGGCGCGCAGCGCTGCTCGCGAACCGACGTCGCTCCTCCATTTCTGGTGGGCGCCGATCTTGTAGTCGCGCTCCCACGCGAGATACGTCTCGTCGTCGAATCCGCCGGGGAACACCCGCAGAAACGCGCGTCGGGCCCGGTCTTGGCGAGCGGAGGTCATGACGGGTCGTACCCATCGCCGCCGCCGCAGCACCTGAATGACGAAGGGCTCGGCCCAACGGCCGAGCCCTTCGTCGTAGTGGATCAGGACACGAACATCACCGAGAACGTCGTATCCACGGCCGGGCTGCCGAAGTGGAAGTCCCAAACACCGCCGTCGGGTGACGCGTAGTCGATCGTGGCGGGAGGGCCACCGAAGAACGACGTGAAGGACGGCACCGGATACGCACTTCCGTTCCAGTAGCCGGGTGTGAAGGTGATCCGGTACGCCCCGGAGCCCGTGTGGGTGAGGGTAATTGCGGGGTCGTTGTTCCAGATCGTTCCGTCGCCGTAGGTGCCGAACGTCACGATCTTGGCGGTGCCGGAACCAGCCGGCCCGGGCGGACCTTGCAGCCCCGTTGCGCCGGTCGCTCCCGTGGCTCCCGTGGCTCCCGTCGGACCCTGCGGGCCTGCCGGTCCTTGAGGGCCAACCGCACCCGCGGGACCGTCCGCGCCCGTCGCGCCGGTTGCGCCCGCGGCGCCGGCCTGATTCCACGAGATGGCTTGTTCGCCGTTCCGGCATGCCTGGCTGCCATCGACGATGCGAGCGTTGCCGTTGGTCGTGTTGTAGCAAGCGTGCACGACGCCGCCCGAGTCGGGGATGGAAGCGGCCCATGCCGCACCTCCCGTCATCACCGCGCCGGCAACCACGCCCGCGACCATCCACTTCGACCGTCGCGCGTTACGAGTGCGCTCCGCCATGTTGACTCTCTTTCTTGCGCCCGCCCTGCTGAGCGCAACATAGGGATGCCGTGCTGTCGCGTCTGTGAAATCCGTCTCACCGCATCGGCACTGGCTGCTCGCGACATAGCGTGCCGTCATGGCCGACGATCGCCTCTACATCCGTCAGTTGCTCTCAGGTCGGGACTTCGCCGTCGGCGATCGTGTTGCGCAGCAAATGGTCAACTTCGCATACGTCATCGGTGACAAGGAGAAGGGTGAGGCGGTCATCGTCGACCCGGCGTACGCTGCGGCGGAACTGATCGATCTCGTCGAGGCCGACGGTCTGAGGGTCGTCGGCGCGCTTGCCACCCACCACCACCCAGATCACGTCGGTGGCTCGATGATGGGCCACACGCTCGAAGGCATCGCC
>JBEHXL010000035.1:0-21701 GCA_048498715.1 Actinomycetota bacterium
AGGACCGTGATGATCAGGCCACCGATCAGCGCTCCCACCGAAACGACGAACGCGGACGGCCACGCATCGGTGCGCTCACGCGCCGTCAGCCCGATCGGCTCCAACGCGATGGCCATCAGTGGCGCGCCCGCCACGGCCAGCCACACGATCAGGAAGCGGGGTTGCACCCCGAGCCCGATCGGCTCGATCGGCGTCTCGGCTTCGAGCGCCAGCGCGAAGACTGGTCGCAGCCGTCGCTCCGCCAGCAAGAAGGCCAGGGCGTTGCCGAAGAGGAAGCCGAGCACCACGAGGCTCTCGGCCTTCACCATGAGACGGAATGGGTACGGAAACTCGTTCAGCTTGGTGAGCACCGGCAAGGCGGCGGCCGCAATGACCCACCAGGGCGCTGCGGCGAACACGATGCGTATTGGTGCGCGATAGAGCACCTGCTGTTCCTCCACAGTCGGCGGACGGCCTTGGTCGAGCCAGCACAACCCGGGACGCAACGCTCTACGGATCTGCAGGCGACCGACGAGTACCGCCAACACGTTCACCAGCCCGACGAACGTGAGGGTGCGGAGGATCAGCGAGTCCGTCTGGCCGTTTGACGCAAGCTGTCTGAAGATCGGCCGGCCGGCGAAACCACCGATGACGATCACGACGACGCCGAGCGTGTTCGCGCCGACGTAGCTGAGCCAGACAGATCGCTCGATGCGCTCTGTGACCCTCGAACTCGCCATTCCCTACCCCCTACCGGAAGAGTACGGCGTTTGTCGGGTATCCACCTGTTGCGTGATTGATCCGAGAAAACTGCGGGAAAGCCTTCTCCTACGGCATGGGGCTGCCGAAAGGGTTGTCATGCGGTCCTTCATCCAGGCGACAGTGCACGAAGCGATGTCCGTCGCTCGCTGCGTTGTCGCTTATCCGCAGGGGATGCTCGAGATGGCCACGCGCACCGGAACTCCGTGTGGCGACGTCAATCGTGACGCACCCGTCGTCCTCGTGCACGGCTACGGCCACAACGCGTCGGCGTGGCTCATGCTCAAGGCGGCGCTCAAACGCGCGGGCTTCACGAGCGTCCACACCATGAACTACAACCCGTGGACCCACGACGTGCCCAAGCTCGCCGAGAAGCTGTCGGACAAGGTCGAGTTGGTCCGTGAGCTCACCGGCGCCGAAAAGGTCAACGTCGTCGGCCACAGCCTCGGCGGCATCGTCTGCCGCTGGTACGTGCAGGAGCTTGGCGGCCACGAAGTGGTCAACACGGCGATCACCCTGTCGTCCCCGCACGCCGGAACCATCGCTGCCTTCGCCGGACCGGGACGCACCGCCCGCGAGCTTCGCCCGAACAGCTGGGTGATGCGCCGTCTCAACTACTTCGCCCGTCCCACCGATGTCCGCTGGGTTGCCTTCTACGGTGACACCGACGCACTGATTCAGCCGATGCGCTCGGGCTCACTCGATGTGCCCGCGCTCAACGCCCGCAACGTGTTGCTGCCGGGCATGGGCCATTTGGGCGTGCTGCTCGACAGCGAGGTCGTCACCCAAGTCGTCGACGAACTCCTGCACCCGCCGATCCCGGCGAGCCAACTCCCGCTTTTCGTGCGTGCGGCGCAGCGGGACGCGTCAGGCCCGCTTGAGCGGCGCCCACGCGAGAAGAAGACGCTTCTCGCCTAGTCCGGGGAACCGGACCACGATCTCGGCGCGGTCACCGCTGCCGATGATGTCGGTGACGATCCCCTCGCCCCACTGGGCGTGGACGACGTCGTCACCCACCTTGAGCCCGAGGTTCTCGGCGCCCTTCGTCTTGGCGGGCGTGTCACCGCTGCGGGCTGCGGCGCGCATCGCGTTCTCGACGATCCGATCGCGGCCGCCCATGCGCAAGCGGTCGGCGCCGGCACGCGCGGTCGAGAACATCGAGCCGCCGCCACCGCCCGAGGTACGCGGGCTGCTTTCGATCACCGTCACGAGATGTTCGGGGATCTCCTTGAGGAAGCGACTCGGCGGGTTGTACTGCGAGCCACCCCACAGAAAGCGTGTGAATGCGTTCGTGAGGTAGAGCTGTTTCTGCGCGCGGGTGACGCCCACATAGGCGAGGCGCCGCTCCTCTTCCATCTCGTCGGGCTCGCTCAGAGAACGCTGGTGCGGGAAGACGCCTTCTTCGAGACCGGCAAGGAACACGATCGGGAACTCGAGGCCCTTCGCCGTGTGCAAGGTCATCAACATCACGACGGACGAGTCGTCGATCTCGTCGGTGTCGGCCACGAGCGCAACCGCCTCGAGGAACTCTTCGAGCGTTTCGTACTGCTCGGCCGAGCCGACGAGTTCCTGGATGTTCTCAACCCGACCCGTGTCTTCGATCGTGTGCTTCGCTTCGAGCTCGCGTACATAGCCCGTTCGATCGATGACGGCGTTGAGCACCATCACGGGCGAGCCGCCCTCCTTCGCCAGGGCGCGCAGGTAAGCCAGCGAAACGAGCAGCTCGTTGATGCCACCGAGCGCCTTGCCGCTCACCCCCGCGCGGTCCGCCTCCTCGAGGGCCCGATGGAACGGCAGCGAATGCCTGGCGGCATACGAGTCGAGTTTGGCGACCGACGTGTCGCCGATGCCGCGCTTGGGCACGTTCAAGATGCGCTTCATCGACACTTCGTCCTCGGGGTTCACCACCGCCCGCAGGTACGCGAGCAAGTCCTTCACCTCTCGACGGTCGTAGAACTTCGTGCCGCCGACAACCTTGTACGGAACGTTGCGGCGGGTGAGCTCTTCTTCGAGCGCGCGGCTCTGAGCGTTGGTCCGGTAGAAGACCGCGACGTCAGACCAACGGCCACCGGTCTGGTGGTTGGCATAGATGCGGTCAACGATCCACGCCGCTTCGTCGCGCTCGTCATCCGCGCGGTAGTTGGTGATCAGGTCACCGCCGCTGGTCTCGGTCCACAACGACTTCGGGGTGCGCGCCGTGTTGTTCGAGATGAGCGAGTTCGCCGCGTCGAGGATGTTCTGGGTGGACCGATAGTTCTGGTCCAACACGATCACCGTCGTGTCGGGGAAGGCCTCTTCGAACTCGAGGATGTTGCGAATGTCGGCGCCGCGAAAGCCGTAGATCGACTGGTCGGAGTCGCCGACGACGCACACGTTGTGGTGCTGCGCGCCGAGCAACATGACGAGCTCGTTCTGCGCGTGGTTCGTGTCCTGGTACTCGTCGACCATGATGTGCTGGAAGCGGTGCTGCCACTGCTGCAACGCCTCCTCGTCGGCCTGCAGCAGGTTGACCGTCACCATCAACAGGTCGTCGAAGTCCATGGCGTTCGCGGCCGTGAGTCGACGCTGGTACTCCGTGTAGGCCGGCGCGATCAGCTTGCGCTCCGGCGGCGACATCGCCTTTTGCGTGTAGGTATCGAAGTCGATGAGTTCGTTCTTCGCCGCGCTGATGGAGTTGAGCACGCTGCGCGGCGTGTGACGCTTCGTGTCCACACCCTGGTCGCGCAGCACGTAGCCCATGAGGCGCAGCGCGTCGGCGTCGTCGTAAATGGTGAACCCCGAGCGATAACCAAGGCGATGCGCGTCACGACGCAGGATCCGAACGCACGCCGAGTGGAACGTCGAGATCCACATCTTCTCGGCGACCGGCCCGATCAGGGTGCCAGCGCGATGACGCATTTCTTCGGCCGCTTTGTTGGTGAACGTGATCGCCAGAATCGAGAACGGCGACACGTTCTGCTCACGAATGAGCCATGCGATGCGGTGCGTGAGGACGCGGGTCTTGCCCGATCCGGCGCCGGCGACGATGAGCAGCGGGCTGCCGAGATGGCTGGCCGCCTCCCGCTGAACCGGGTTGAGTCCGCTCAGCAGGTCGTCGTCAGGCACCTACCCGACTCTATAGAAGGGCTGTACGTTCACCCGAATGGACGTGACCATCCTGGGCAGTGGATCGCCCATTCCCGACGGAAACCGAGCTGGGCCCAGCGGCCTTGTCAGCGCCGCCGGCCAGCATTTCCTCATCGACGCCGGGCGCGGCGTCCTGATGCGACTCGCCGGCGCCGGCCTACAGATCCCGCAAGTGACTGCGGTGCTGCTCACCCACCTGCACTCGGATCACACGAGCGATTTCAACGACGTCATCACGACGTTCTGGGTCATGCCGATGACGGTCGGCCGGCAGCTGCAGGTCATCGGTCCGCCCGGAACCCAGGCCTTTGTCGATCGCACGGTGGCTGCGATGTCGGCCGATGTCGGGTACCGCATCGACCATCACGACGACCTGAACGAGCCACCCGCCCCCGCCGTCACCGAAGTGGCCGACGGGCAGAGCATCGAGTTCGGCGGCGTCACCATCCACGCCCGCCTCGTCGACCACGGCGTCGTGAAACCTGCGGTCGGGTTCCGCTTCGAGGCGGACGGAGCGGCGATCGCCTGGTCGGGTGACACGCTGCCGTGCGACGGACTCGACGCACTCTGCACCGACGCTGACATCTACGTCCAAACCGTGATCCGAAAGTCGCTCGTCGAGTCGATTCCCGTGCAGCGCTTCCAGGACATCATCGACTACCACTCCGATGTCGAGCAGGCCGGACAAACAGCTGCGCGCGCGAACGTGAAGACACTTGTGCTCAACCACTGCGTGCCCGCTCCACTGCCCGGCACCGAAGGCGAGTGGATCGCCGAGGCGGCCGCTCACTTCGGCGGCGAGATCCTGCTCGCTGAAGACCTGACGAAAGTGAGCGCCGAATGAGCGACAGCGTCCTGATCGAGAAGGACGGGCCGGTCACGATCGTCACGATCAACCGGCCCCACGCCCGCAATGCGGTCGATCGAGAGACCGCCGGCGTGCTCTACGACGCGTTCCTCGCGTTCGACGCCGATGAGAGCCAGGCCGCCGCGGTGCTCACCGGCGCGGACGGCACGTTCTGCGCCGGCGCCGACCTCAAGGCCGTCGCGCAGGGTGCCGGTGGCGGCCGGCCCCGCAAGGACAACGAAGGCCCGATGGGCCCGACTCGCCTGTTGCTCAACAAGCCCGTCATCGCGGCGGTCGAAGGCTTCGCAGTAGCGGGCGGTATCGAGCTCGCCGTGTGGTGTGACCTGCGCGTCGCGGCGGAGTCGGCAACGTTCGGTGTGTACTGCCGTCGCTGGGGTGTCCCGCTCATCGACGGCGGCACGATCCGTCTTCCCCGCCTCATCGGCCAGTCACACGCGCTCGACATGATTCTCACCGGTCGCGGCGTCGGCGCCGAGGAAGCGCTCCGCATCGGCCTCGCCAATCGTGTGGTGCCCGACGGCCAGGCACGCAATGCTGCCGTCGCGCTGGCGAAGGAGCTGTCGGAGCTGCCGCCCGTCTGCCTGCGCGCCGATCGCCGCTCGGTCTTTGAACAGTGGGGCCTCGACCTCGACGAAGCGATCGAACGCGAATACGCCGGAGGGATGGACGTCATCCGCTCCGGCGAAACACAAGCCGGCGCCCAACGATTCGCGTCAGGCGCCGGCCGCCACGGCCAGAAGGCGCCGATCGAATCGACGCCGCCGGCCTGACCCCAACCCGACTTTGTGTGCAACACCCACCGCGACAGTGGGTGTTGCACACCGGTTCGACTACGCCGACAGGTACGCCGCCCACGCGGGCGGGTTGCCTTGCGCCGTTTCGTAGTCAGCGAGCAGCTGGAACCCGGTGGCGCCGTCGACGGATTCGCGCACGATGTCGGCGTGACCGGCGTGACGGGAGGTTTCCTCGATGAGGTGGAGCAGCACCCAGCGCAGCGACCAGTTCTCCTCGTCCTGCGGGAACCAGGGCACGCCCTTCGGGATCGGCACGAGCCGGTCGAGCTCGCTGGAAGAGATGATGCGCTCGGTCTCGGCGGCTACCTCGTCGTAGAACGCCAGCCAGCCCTCGAGCGTCTCGCCCTCTAGGAAGCGGAAGCCGTCTTCGTACTCCGCTTCCGGAGGCGTCTCGAGCTCGCGGCCCTCGACGATGCGCTGCATCCAGTGACGCTCGGTCAATGCGACGTGCTTGATGATCCCCCCGACACTCAGCGCGCTCACGCTGGGCGCCGCCTGCGCCTGTTGATCCGTCAAGCCGTACGCCGCCACCTTGAGCACGTACCGCTGCTGCCGAAGGAACTCGATCAGGGTGGATCGTTCGTCGAATGTGGTCTTCGTAAGTCCGCTCATGGACTGCACTCTGATCCTCTAAACAGGTCATCTTCTGACCGGTTTTTCTGGAAAACTCAGAAAGATGCGAGCCGACCGACTGGTGGCGATCCTCAACCTGCTGCAGGTGCGGGGCCAAGTCACCGCCCTCGAAGTCTCCGAGGAACTCGAGATCTCCGAACGGACGGCGCGACGTGATCTCGAAGCCCTCGGCCAGGCCGGCATACCCATCTATTCACTGCAAGGCCGCAACGGCGGGTGGCGACTGGCCGGTGGCGGCAAGACAGACCTGTCCGGCCTCACCGCCGAAGAGACCCGCGCCCTCTTCCTCGTTGCCGGCCCATCCACCAACGCGACACCGGCGGTACGCGCCGCGATCCGCAAGCTCGTGCGCGCCTTGCCCGAGCCCTTTCGTGAAGCCGCCGACGCCACCACCGAGCGAGTGCTGCTCGACCGCGACTGGGACGGCAACGCCCCGCGACCCGTCACCTGGACACCACCGTTGCTCGATCTCGCCCAACGCCTCGTCGTGGAAGGGAGACAGGCTTCGCTCGGCTACACCGCACGAGATGGCAGCGAGACCACCCGAACCATCGACCCACTCGGCCTCGCCTCGAAGGGCGGCCGCTGGTACCTCGTGGCCAACACCGGCAACGGCTTGCGCACCTTCCGGGTCGACCGGATGCGATCACTCGACGAAACCGGCGAGCCTGTCGTTCGGCCGAAGAACTTCGACCTCGAGGACGCATGGCAACTCATCACCGACGCGGTCGAGGAAAAGCGCACACCGATCGTGGCTCAATGCTCGGTGAGCCCCGACTCGCTCCAGCTGTTGCGCTGGATGTTCAGCATCCGGCTGCGCATCGGCCCGCCCACCGACGACGGGCGCGTCGCGGCGGAGATCCGCGGCCACAATGTCGCCGCCCTGGCCGGCGAGTTGGCCGGCCTCGGCGCCATGGTCGAGGTGCACTCGCCCGACGACGTGCGCGCCCGCCTACGCGAGATTGGCAGCGAGCTTCTCGCGCGGTACTAAACTTGTAGTTATGTACCTTGGCCCGGAGTCGCTCCTCTGGCGCTACGCCGGCGATACCCGCATCGCGTTTCTCGGGAGTTCGATCGGTCTGCTCCAGCTGATGCACCCGGCCATAGGGAAGGGCGTGCTCGACCACAGCAACTTCTTCGAGAATCCGTCGGACCGCGTGTTCCGCTCGCTCCCCCGGATCCTCGGCGCCGTCTACGACGCCGACCCGTACGCGACCGGAAAGGAAGTGCGGAACTTCCACAAGCCGATCAAGGGGAACCTCGACACGGGTGAGAGCTACCACGCGCTGGACCCGTCGACCTACTGGTGGGCGCACGCCACGTTCCAGTACATGGCCGAGCAGGTCGTCGACCGCTGGGACCGCCACACGCTGACCGCCGCCGAGCGGGAGCGGCTCTACCAGGAAGGCATCGAGTGGTACCGCCGTTACGGCGTCAGCGACCGGTGTGTTCCCGCGACCCGGGCCGAGTTCCAGACGGAGTGGGATCGCGTTTGTGCCGAGGACCTCGAGATGAACGACGCCGTTCGTTTCGTCCTGAAGATCCTCGACGCGCCCCGCCTGCCCGTCATCGAAGACCACGGCACCATCCCGCCGCCCATCAAGTGGCTTGTCGGCCAGAAGCCGGTCCGTCGTGTGGTCGCCTACCCGCTACGCGTCATCGCCGTCGGGGGCCTGCCTGCGATCGTGCGCGAGCGTTTCGACATCCGTTGGACGCGTCGCAACGAGCGCGAGTTCAACCTCATGCGTGGCATCGTCGGCAGCACGTGGCGTGCGTTGCCCGGCAGCGTCCGTTGGCAGCCCGCGGCAGCCGACGGGTGGCGCCGCGAAACCGGCAAGCTTCCGTGAGCCGCACGCGAGCCAACGTTGATCTCACCGAGGTCATCAACCTCTCGACCGAGTTCGACGACATCGACCACGCGCTGCTCGACGCCGCCGAAGCTCTGCTCCGCAGCTACGGCCTGCGCAAGTGGTCCCTCGACGACGTTGCCCACACATCGGGCAACGGGCGCACGACGGTGTATCGCCGCTTCGGCTCGCGTGACGCACTGGTGCATGCGGTGCTCGCCCGCGAACTGCGCTCGACGTTGGCGGACATCGGCCGCGCCGCGGCCCTGAAGACGACGTTCGAAGATCAGGCTGTGGCGGCGGTGACGATCGCTCTGACACGCCTGAACACGTCGGTCGTCGACGCGCTGTTACGCAGCGACCCCGAGACATTTCTGCCGTTCCTCACGACTGAGGCCGGCTCGCTGCTGGGCATCGCAACGACAGCGATCAACAACGCACTCGGGGGCCGCTCGCCCGAACTCGCGGAAGCCGCGGCGCGCATCGGCCTGTCGTTCGTGTTGACCCGTGACTCCGTGTTGCCGGTGACCAAACCCAAGCAACTCGACGCTTCGGTGCGTCGGCTACTCCGAGCCGTGTTGCCCTAACGAAGCAGCGCTTCGGCTTTCCCGACCAACTCGCGCAGCCAGCTCTTGCCCTTGGTCATCGCTTCCACAGTGAGCGTGCGGCCGTCCTTGCAGAAGAAGGTGGCCTGCTGCGACAACTTGCCGGGGTCCGCAAGCGAGACCGAGGCAATGTCGCGGAGCGGCACCGCAAAAGCGACGTTCTTGGGTCGGCCCCACAACATGTCGGGATTGCACACGAGGAGCCGCTTGTTGGTCAGCCCCAGGGGGAACTTTCGAGGCAGGTCGAAGCCACCGGACGACGACTTGCCGGAGCTCGCCACTGCGGCGCCGATGCCGCCGCCGATTGCGCCCGCCGCCAGTTGGCGACTCGCACCACCGGCCGGCATCGCGAACGCACCGGCAACCCACTCTTCGCCGGGCTCCAACTCGATCTTCTTGAACTTGCTCGTCGCGTAAGGCACGACGAAATTGAACCAGCTAGGCCAGTGCGTCGCCAGGGAAGGCCATCATCGTCTGCGTCTCGTAGACGAAGATGCCGGCTTCGATCGACGGGTCACCGTCGAGCACCTCGGCGGTCTCGTCGGGACCGAGGTTGAAGATGTACAGCCCGCGCACGTCGCCTTCGCTGCGCATCGGTCCGACGATCGCGAGCTTGCCCTCGGCGCGTAGGTCGAAGTTCCGCATCGCGTGGGCACCCACGATCGCATCGCGGTTCTCGTGGTTCCAGTTCGGTCCGTCCTTGAGGAGGGCGACGGTGTACTCCTTGGCCCGCGCCAACTCGCTCTGGATGAACTCGGGAGTCACTCCCACTCGATGGTGCCGGGCGGCTTCGAGGTGATGTCGTAGACCACGCGGTTGACGCCCGCGACCTCGTTGATGATCCGCGACGACATCGTCTCGAGCAGCTCGTACGGGAGACGCGCCCAGTCGGCGGTCATCGCGTCGTCGGACTTCACAGCGCGAATGCAGATCGGGTAGTCGTAGGTGCGCTCGTCGCCCATGACGCCGACGGACTTCACCGCGAGCAGCACGGCGAACGCCTGCCACAGTTCCCGGTCGAGGCCCGCCTTCTTGATCTCTTCGGTGACGATCTTGTCGGCGTTGCGCAAGATCTCGACGCGCTCCGGCGTGATCGTCCCGACGATGCGCACCGCGAGGCCCGGACCGGGGAAGGGCTGGCGCCACACGATGTCGGCGGGCAGACCGAGCTGTTCACCAACGGCTCGGACTTCGTCCTTGAACAGGTCGCGCAGCGGTTCGACGAGTTCGAACTCCATGTCGTCGGGAAGTCCGCCCACGTTGTGATGCGACTTGATGTTCGCCGCCGTGGAGCTGCCCGACTCGATGACGTCGGGATACAGCGTTCCCTGCACGAGGAAGTCGGCGTCGTGGTGGTCCGCCTTCACTTCCTCGAAGACGCGGATGAACAGTTCGCCGATCGTCTTGCGCTTCTTCTCGGGATCGCTGACGTCGTTGAGCGCCTCCATGAAGCGGTCCCCCGCCTTCACGTGGACGAAGTCGACGTGGAACTGCTCTTTGAACGTCCGCTCGACCTGCTCCGACTCACCGTGACGCATGAGGCCGATGTCGACGTACGCACACGTCAGCTGATGGCCGACGGCCTTGTAGACGAGCGCCGCGGCAACCGCCGAGTCCACGCCACCCGACAGACCGCACAGGACCTTGCGGTCGCCAACCTGCTCGCGAATCTTCGCGACCTGTTCCTCGATGACGTTCGCCGGCGTCCACTCGGGCAGACAACCAGCAACGTTGTAGAGGAAGTGCTGCAGCACGTCTTGGCCGTGCGGCGTGTGCTTCACCTCGGGGTGGTACTGCACGCCGCAGATACGCCGGTCGAGATCCTCGAACGCAGCGGCCGGTGTGTTCGGCGTCGACGCCACCACACTGAAGCCTTCGGGCGCCCGCGTGATCGTGTCGAAGTGGCTCATCCACACGTCTTGCTGATCGGGCAGTTCGTGCATGAGCGCCGAGGCACCACTCGTGACGCTGAGCTCGGTGCGCCCGTACTCACCTTGATCCGTCTTGGCGACTTCACCGCCGAGTTGGAGCGCGATGAGCTGCGCGCCGTAACAGATGCCGAAGATCGGCACGCCCGTCTCGTAGATCGCCGGGTCGATGCGCGGTGAACCTTCGACGTTCACCGACGCAGGCCCACCGCTGAAGATGATCGCGGCCGCGTTGCGCGCCCGCACCTCGTCCGCGGTGATCTTGTGCGACACGATCTCGCTGTAGACGTGCGCCTCACGCACACGTCGCGCGATCAGCTGTGCGTACTGCGCGCCAAAGTCGACGACGAGGACGGGATGGCGCTCAGACACTCAGGTCCTTAGTGACCCATGCCCACGTTCTGCGACCGCTGGAGCTGCTTGCCCTCGGTCTGCAGTGACGGAGCGATCATCACTTCGGCCTTCTGGAATTCCTTGACCGTCTCGTAGCCACAGGTGGCCATCGACGTGCGCAGCGCGCCGAACAGGTTGAGGCGACCGTCGTTCTCGTGGGCAGGGCCGACGAGGATTTCCTTCAGCGAGCCACGGATCTCCGTGCGCACGCGAGCGCCGCGCGGAAGCGTGGGATGGAAGGTGGCCATGCCCCAGTGGTAGCCCTTGCCGGGTGCCTCATGCGCCGAGGTCAGGGGCGAGCCGATCATGACGGCATCGGCGCCACACGCGATCGCCTTGGCGATGTCGCCGCCGCGGCTCATGCCACCGTCGGCGATGACCTGCACGTACACGCCGGTCTCGTCGAGGTGACGCATGCGGGCACCCGCAGCGTCGGCGATGGCCGTCGCCTGCGGAACACCGAGGCCGAGCACGCCACGCGTGGTGCAGGCGTTGCCCGGTCCGACACCCACGAGGATGCCGATGGCGCCGGTGCGCATCAGGTGCAGCGCCGCTTGGTACGACGCGCAGCCACCGACGATGACGGGAATCTCGAACTCACGGATGAACTTCTTGAGGTTGAGCGGCTCGACCGTCTTGGAGACGTGCTCGGCCGACACCACGGTGCCCTGGATGACGAACAGGTCGAGTTCGGCCTTGAGCAGCGCATCGGAGAACTGCTCGACTCGCTGCGGGGTGAGCGAGGCGACAGCGGTGACGCCCGCGGCCTTGATCTCCTTGATGCGGTCACGCACCAGCTCAGGCTTGATCGGCTCGCTGTAGATCTGCTGCATGCGAGCCGTGGCCTTGTCGGTGTCGAGCTTGCTGATCTCCTCGAACAGCGGCTCGGGATCCTCGTACCGGGTCCAGAGGCCTTCGAGGTTCAGGCACGCGGCGCCGCCGAGCTTGCCCATCTCGATCGCGGTGGCCGGCGAGACGACGCCGTCCATTGCGCTGGCAATCAGCGGGAGCTCGAACTTGAAGGCGTCGATCTCCCAGGAGATGTCGACGTCCTCGGGGTCCCGAGTCCTCCGGCTAGGAACAATCGCGATGTCGTCGAACCCGTAGGCGCGTCGACCGCTCTTGCCGATCCCGATCTCGATCTCAGCCACGTGGGGCCCTCCGCAAGGTCGTCAAGTAGAAGATTCTAGCGAAGCGCACGCCCGATCCCGAACTGAACATTTCGCTTTCTGAGAAGCCCGATGGACGTTCCCCGTCAACCCGCCTTCTCAGAAGGTGCGCCGGCTCTAAAGCCGACCATTCGGACACCCGATGGGAGGCATGTGAGCCCGCAGTACCGCTTTGCCCTTCGCCTCGTTGCGGCCGTGTTCGCCCTCGCCTCGATCGCAACCGGCGTCGTCGGAGGCTCCGACGGAGCCCGGGCCGACACGCCACCCGTCTACAACGGCGAGATCGTGTTCATGCGTTACGGGCAAAACGGCGAGGGCTCGGTCCGAGCGGTCCGTCCCGATGGCACAGCGGAACATGCCGTGAACGCCGGGGCGTATCCGACCTACACCCCGGACGGAACCCAGATCGTCTCGCTCGCCTTCGGAGGCATCAGCGTCACCAGTGCAGCCGGGCTCGGCGTTCCCTTCCAGAAGCTTCCTGGCTCTGGGGGCGGCTTCTCGATGGCCGTGTCCCCGGACGGCAAGCGGGTCATCTGGACACACTTCGGCGAGGGCGTCGTCAACGAGGCGCTCGACGGATCGGACCGCAAGGTGTTGTTTGGCGGCCTCCCCGAAAACGAAACCAGTCCGACATTCCTGCCCGACGGTCGGATCGCCTACACCCGTCAGGGAGAGTCCGGCTCCGAGATTTGGACCGCAGACGCCGACGGCGGCAACGCTGCTCTCGCCCTGACCAACGCCGGTAGCAATTACGGCATCGACGTGTCACCCGATGGATCGAAGGTTGTGTTCGGCAGCGCCAACGGAAGCGTCATCGCCGACCTCGACGGCACCGGCCGAACCGTGGTTGGGCCCACTGCCGGGGCGCCGCGGTTCTCGCCCGATGGCGAGTGGCTCGCGTTTGGCCGTGATGGTACCGACCCCGGCATCTGGGTTATGCGCACCGACGGCTCGGCGCTGCAACAGCTGACCCACGGTGCCGACGAGTTCCCGGACTGGCAGCCGCGCACCGCACCTCTTCCGTCATCCAAGCCGATCTACAACGGCCGGATTGCGTTCGACCGCAACGGTCCGGTGGAGGGCGACGAGCAGTTCCTGTCGGTGAACGCAGACGGCACCAACCCGAAGGCGTTTCCCAACCTCGGCGCGTGGGCGCAGTACTCGGGTGACGGAACAAAGCTGTCCTACTGCGCCGAGCAAGGCCACGTCTACGTAGCGAATGCGGACGGAACCAGCGCATCGAATCTGCCGGGCATCACATGCTCGGGCTGGGGCTGGTCCTGGTCACCCGACGGGAGCCTCTTCACTGGTGCTGCGGGCGAGCCGGCTCCGAACTCCGCCACCTACACGGTGTCGACGTGGACGATGAGTGGCGAACGCACCGACCTCTTTGCCAACGACGGCCGGCAGGAGTTATGGCCACGGTTCACCCCGAGCGGCGAATTGGTCTTCGCCCGCAACAACGAGTTCTGGGCGTCTCCCGCCGACGGATCCGATCAGCAACTCCTGTTCGCTCGCCCGTCAGAGATTCGGTACCCCATGCTCGTCGCAGGAGGAACGAAGTCTGCGTGGGTGGAGGGCACCCAGCTTTGGGTCGCCGACATCGACGGCGAGCATGCGCAGCAAATCGCGGCCAACGTGCACGCACCGGTTCCGTCGCCCGATGGGCAGTCGATTGCATTCGGCAACTACACGAACCCGAGCGGGATCTACGTCATCGACATCGACGGCTCCGGTCTGCGTCAGGTGACGACCGGGCCCGACTACTTCCCGGCCTGGCAGCCGCTCTCCGCGGCCCCGAATCAGCCGCCGTTACCGAAATTCACGTTCAAGCAAGCCAAGCCCCATTATGTGATCGCGTCCGCCGCGAACTCCACCGACCCCGACGGCACCATCGTGAGCTACGAGTGGCGCTGGGGCGACGGCTCGCCAGCCTCGACCACAAAGCAGGCCTGGCACCAGTACAAACGGTCCGGCTGGGCGCTCATTCGGCTGACGGTCACCGACAACCAAGGCGACTCGACCACCAGAGCCATCTGGTACCACGTGAATTAGCTTCGCCTTGTGGACACGCTGGGGTTCCGCAAACGAAAACTCAACGGTGCAACCGGCGAGACGCGTGGTTACCTCGTCGAGGAAGACGAGTTCGGCCGCTGGCTGTTCGTGCCGAAGGGCTCGCTCTGGGTCGGCACGTACGCCGACGGAACAACCGCCACATCCGAAGTCGGGCAAGGCAGTGCCGCCGAGGGGTGCGGCGTTCTGTTCTTGCTAAACGAGTCCGCCATGTACCTGCCGCAATGGTGGACAAAAGGACACTGGCCGTGGGACTTCACCGTCGACATCTGCTGCGAGCAGCGTCTCATCGACGGCGTGTGGGAATGGACCGACCTCGAAGTCGACCTCTTCCTGCTGAACACGGGAGTCCACGGCGTCGAGGATTTCGACGAGTTCGTCGACGCGTGCCACGCCGGCCTCATCGACGCACCGACGCGTGACGCCGCCATCGACGCAACGGCGACGGTCGAGCGGCTGATTCGCAATCGCGCCGAGCCCTACTCGCAAGGATGGGACGTGTTCGATCGAGCGCAAAGGCTCGGACTGTCGCCCGTCTAGCGAGAACGCATGGCGCGCAGAATCTGCTTCGCCACCGCGGCGTTCATCTCGTAAACGGCCGCACGCCCCGCTCCGTTGATGCGCTTGACCACGCCGTCCTGCGCTTCGGCCGTGTTGTCGAGCGCGGCGATCACCGCGTTCTTCGTCATCTCGGTGTTCTGATAGCCCATGCGCGTGAGCGCCTTGAACAACTCGCTCTGACGGACGGGACCGGGCGCCGCCTGCGCCAGCACGGTCAATGCGTCCTTCGTTATCTCCGACGCGCGCTCTACCGCTTCGACGTTCGTAATCGCTTCTTCGGGCTGGTCCAGACTCACGAGCCAGCGCCGCACCTTCCGCACGATCTCGGCGTGGGTCTCACCTTCAAAGGAAAGCGTCGGCATGTCCTTTAACTTACGCCCGTGGTAACCGGCTTGGGCACGATCGTGAACGTTGCGGCGATCGCCATCGGAACGTTCGCAGGTGTCCTTGCAGGAGGACGACTCGTCGAGCGTGTCCGAAGCGGCGTGATGTCCGCCCTCGGCTTGCTCACCATCGTCAACGGCATGGCCGACGCGCAGAAAACACACAACCTCGTCTTTCCCCTCGTCGGCCTCGCGCTCGGCACGGCGCTCGGTGAAGCGCTGTCGTTCGAGGAACGATTCGAACGCTTCGGTGAACGCATCGCCGCGCGTATGAAGTCGTCACACAACAACGTCGGCGAAGCGTTCGTAACGGCAAGCCTCGTCTTCTGCATCGGCCCGCTCGCGATCCTTGGCTCGCTGCAGGACGGCCTCGGCCGCGGCTACCAACTGCTCCTCGTGAAATCCGGGCTCGACGGCTTCGTCGCGTTGATCTTCGCCAGCACCCTCGGATGGGGCGTTGCGTTGAGCGCGATCAGCGTCGGCCTGTACCAAGGCGCGCTCACTGCGCTCGCCAATGTCATCGACCCGTTGTTGACCCCGCGCATGCTCGTCGAGCTCACCGCGACCGGCGGCGTGATGGTGATGGCGATCGGCGTCCGCCTGTTGGAACTCCGCCGTATCCGCGTCGGCTCCATGCTTCCCGCGTTGCTGATCACACCGATCGCCGTCGGCCTCTTCGCCCGCTGAGCGCCGTACGCTGGGCGCATGACGCTGGCCCGGGAGCTCGACGACGAAGTCGCCGCGCTGCTCCGCCGTGTCGATCAACGCTTCACGTCCGGCCGACGGGCGATGGTCGAGGCACTCGTCGACCTCGACCGGCCGGTCACCGTCCCCGAAATAGTGGCCACGTCACCAGGCCTCGCCACCAGCAGCGCCTACCGGCACATGACGGTGCTCGAACAGGCTGGCGTGGTGCGACGCATCGTCCTGGGAGGCGACGAGCACGCCCGCTTCGAACTGGCCGAGGCCCTCACCGACCACCACCACCATCATCTGATCTGCACGCGCTGCGGCGCCGTCGACGACTTCACCGTCCCCGCCAAGCTCGAACGCGCCGTGAGCGACGCCCTCGACGACGTCGCCGCCACGACGGGCTTCAAGGCGACCGACCATCGGTTCGACCTGATCGGCCTTTGCGCCCGCTGCGCGGGTGGCGCCTGAAATTCGCTCGCCGATCGCCGCCACGCCCCGTCACGATGGAACATGGCTGAGGCACTGCACGCGTATTACGAACGCGACGGCGAACGCTCCCGACTGAGTAGAGGGATCGGACTCGTCGAGTTCCTTCGCACAACCGAAGTCATCAGCCGCACACTGCCGGCGTCCGGCACGATTGCCGACATCGGCGGTGGCCCCGGCCGATACACCGATTGGCTCGTTGACCTCGGTTACAACGTGGTCCACCGCGACTGCGTGCCGCTGCACGTCGACTACGTCAGACGCGATCACGGCAGGCGCGTCGACACCGCCGTGGGGGACGCCCGCGAACTCGATCTCGCCGACGCGACGGTCGATGCCGTGCTGTTGCTGGGCCCGCTCTATCACCTCGAGGACCGAACCGATCGGGTGACGGCGCTACGCGAAGCGGCGCGCATCGTCACGCCGGGCGGCCTCGTCTACGCCGCAGCGATCTCGCGTTGGGCGGCGCGCCTGCACGGCATGCTCATCGAGAAGGCGCACGTGAAGTACCCGGTCATCAAGGACATGATCGCCGCGGCCGAGGCGACCGGTGAGATGGCACCGGTCCACGACGGCGCGTTCACCGCGTACGCACACCGGCCCGACGAGCTCGCCTCCGAAGTCGACGATGCAGGCCTCATTCTCCAGTCGCTCGTCTCGGTCGAAGGTGTCGCCTTTACGCTGAACGACCTCGATGAGCGCTTGGCTGATCCCGTCGAACGCGATCTGCTCTTCGAGACGCTGCGTGCCACTGAGTCCGTGCCGGAACTTCTCGGTGTCGGCCCGCACTTCCTCGCTGTGGCCCAGCGGCCTGGGAGTCAAGTTCGCTTGACATAGACATCCATGACAAGCATGCTTGACATGGAATGAAGAACCGGGTCCGGGAGCTGCGTGAGTTGTGCACGATGACGCAGGCGGACCTCGCCGCGGAACTCGAGGTCTCGCGCCAGACGATCAACTCGATCGAAGTCGGCAAGTACACGCCTTCTTTGCCATTGGCACTCGCACTCGCCCGCTTCTTCGAAACCCCTGTGGAGGAGATGTTCGATGACCAAGCTTGATCGCGGAACGTGGACCGAAATCGTTGCTCTCGTGGCTCTGCCCTTCGTGGTGTTTCTCGCCTCTACGACGACATCCCATTTTCTCCAGGGAATGCTCTATGTGCTGCCCTTCGCAATTCTGCTGACCGTCGAGTACTCCGAGAAGCAGTTACGGGCGCGTGAGAATCCGGCCCTTGAGGACGAGCGAAAAGCCCTCATCGAATTGCGATCGAACAACGCCGCCTACCAGCTCATGCGCCTCGGCGCTCTCATCGGTTCGATCAATGAGGCCAGCCGCGACGAGCGGGGTCCGTTCTTCGCGCTGTTTCTGCTGTCGATGGTCGCGCCGTTCGTCGCGACCCTCTGGTACGACCGCCGGCTCTAACGGCTGACGGACAGCGCCGGCTGGTGGGCCAGCGTCTGCAACACCACGCAGTACTTCTCAGTCGTCTCGATCAGCGCGTCGAGGTCCTCGGGCGACGCGTCCGACTCGAGGTCGAACAGCAGACGGATCGCGCTGAACCCGACCGGCGCGTCCTTGTCGATGCCGAGCGTGCCGCGGAAGTCGAGATCGCCTTCGGCGCGCACCGTGCCGGTCACGTTCAATTCGCGTGCGGTCGCGACCGAGCGCAGCGTGACGCCAGCGCACGCAACGAGCGCCTGCAACAACATGTCGCCCGAGCACGCGAACGAGCCGTCGCCACCGGTAGCCGGGTGAAGCCCCGCTTCCACGAGCGCCCGACCGGTCTGGACCGAACACGCGACGTTGTCGTCGGACAGGGAACCCTCAGCCGTCAACACGACGTGCGCCGCCGCGCCGTCTTCGCGGTACTGATCCTTCAGCGGTTTCTGAATTGCTCGTAGCTCGTCACGGTTCATTGGGTCACCAACTCCAGTAGTTCTCGGATAATGCGGGCGGTCGCGCCCCACACGATGTCGTGCGGAAGATGGAAGAAGTTGATCTGGCGGTCGTCACCCCACGGGGTGTCCCAGCGCTCTTCTTGGAAGATGCCGTCGCCGAGCAACGTTGCGAGCGACACGTCGAAGACGAACTCGACTTCGTTCGGATTCGCTGTCAACTCGGGCCGCTCCGGCAGGAAGCCGACGAACGGCGTGATACCCGAGGTCGCTGCGAGTGTCGAAATCGGTGTCAGCGTGCCGACGATTTCAATCCGCGACGTGTCCAACGCCACTTCTTCGCGCGCCTCGCGTAGCGCTGCGTCAACTGCGGTTTCCCCGTCTTCGATCCGGCCGCCGGGAAACGACACCTCGTGGGTGTGGCTCCGAAGATGCGACGCCCGGCGGGTGAGGATCAGGCGGCCCTCGCCGTCTTCCTCGAAGAGCGACGCCAGGACAGCCGCCGCCTTACCGGGCAACGGGGCATAGGCGACGGGTTCGCCGAGCGGCTTGGCATGTTCTTCGTTGAGGACTCGCGGCGCCTCGATCGCGGCGCGCACCCGATCGAGGGTGATGCCGGAGCGCCGGTCGACGGGCAGGTCGGCCCACGGTGCCGGCAAGCCAGGCCGGTGTGACTCCGGCCGGGGAATGACTTGCGGCGGCGTGCTCAGTCGCTTGCCTTCGCCGCCAACTCTTCGAGCAGGTCCTTCAGACCGCCCTTCTTGAGGTTGGCCAGCAGGCGCCCCGGCTCGACTTCGCCGCGCTCCCACTTCATCCACTCCTCGAGGAGATTGCTGGGATCGGGCGCCGGACGGTCACTCATGAGCGACAATCTAGGACTGATGGCCGGCTATTCCGGAACCCCACTCCCCAAGAAGCTCGGGATCAAAGAAGGCAGCAACGTCACGCTGCTGCATGCGCCCGACGGCTTCGCGCTCGACGACCTGCCCGACGGCGTCAAGCTCGGGCAGCGACTCGGCAAAGCGCACGACGTGATCGTCGCTTTCATCACCGAGCGGTCGCACTTCGAGAAGGCAATCCCACTGCTAGAGAAGGCCATCTTTCCGAACGGCGCCATCTGGATCGCGTGGCCCAAGAAGGCCTCGAAGCTACCCACCGACATGACCGAGGACGTCGTGCGAGAAGTGGCACTCCCCCGCGGGCTCGTCGACAACAAGGTCTGCGCCATCGACGACACCTGGTCCGGCCTCCGCATCGTCTGGCGAAAAGAGTTACGCCTTTAGCCGAGTTCAAACGGCGTCGGCAGCTGCGTCAGTAGCGCCAAACCTGCGGGAGTGACGGCCGTGCCTTCGAAGTGGACCTTTCGAAGCGTCGCCACCCTTGCGAGGAGGGCTACTCCAGCGTCGGTGACCTTCGTGTTGACCGCGTGCACAGTCGCGAGAGTTGGGAGCTTGGAGAGTCCGGCCAGAACGGCGTCGCCCGCCGGTGTGTTACGGAGATTGACGGCGTAGAGACCGGCCATCGAGGCCAGCCCGATGCCGAGCGCTTCATCCTCGAAGGTCGAGAGATTCAGGAAGAGGGTCTGAAGCGCAGTCAGCGCGCCCAGCGCTCGGCATGCGGATTCTTCCAACGTGGCGTCTATGAGCCCGAGCACCTCAAGTGAAGGGCAATCCGTCAGTGCTTTGATTCCAGCCTCGGTGACGACCCCATAGCGGAGGTGGATGTAACGCAGATGTTCGCGCGCAGCAGCGCGAAGTACGTCGTCGGTTGCGCCCGGCATCTCGAGCGTCGACAACGCAGGCAACGAGGCAATGACCTCGGCCGACGCTGCGGTGACTTCCGTCGAGGAGAGATGGAGAGCCTCCACGGAGCCGTGCCCGCGAAGGTGCGCGAGGCCCGCGTCAGTGAGCGAAGAGCGCGATGCGAATAGGTGAACGAGACCGGAGACGGATGCAATCGCCGGCATCGCATCGTCGGTAATGGCCTCGGCCAGGTTGAAGGCCTTGACGCCGCCGTGGCAGAAGTAACCGATCTGGTCGGCAGTTATATGGGTGTTGTCGAAGTCCACGCTTTGCAGTCCCGGCAGCGACGCGATGGCCCGATAGTCAGCGTCGGTGAGTTCCAATCCATCGGCGCCGACGAAGGTGACAAACCCAGGCTCGAGATCCTTCAACCGATCGAGACGACCCGTGGCCGACGCGTTGAGCTGCAACATCGCCTGCGTTCCGAAGCTGACGATGCCAACCGCGTCGATCTCCTTCTCATCGTCCTCGACCGTTCCGAGGCAAACGTCACCAAAGTCGAAGGTCGTCATTTCCATGGTGCGTACCTCATTAAGTCGGCGAAAACTTCGTCTTCCGTCGGACACGTTGCGAAGCGCTCGAAGAACTCGAGCAGGTTACGAATGTCTCGCCGCAGCAACTCGAACGCGTTGGGCGCCGCTCCGATGCGGACTGCCTGCGGGACGTCGATGATGAACGGTGTGTCGTTGTGGACGAGGACGTTGTACGGCGACAGATCTGCATGCACGAGCAGCAGATGCACGAACCGGTGCAGATCGTCAATCAAACACTCCAACCATCGAGTCGCTTGCCCAGGGGTCGGGGCAAGCGACTCGAGGCGGGGGGCGGCAACGCTTCCGTCGCCGAGAAACTGCATGTACACCTCTCCGAGTTCACCGAACTCGAACGGGTACGGGACATTCGCCCCTGCGTGCCACAGAGCGCGCAAGACGTTGAACTCGTTTTTCTGCCAGCTTGTGGCTTCGCCGGTCCGGCCCGCCTGCCGGTACGCCAATGGCAAGTCCGCTCTGTTCGCGAAGGACCCGGTCAGGTAGGCCTCTCGCCGGCGGAAACGGCTATCAAATCGATAGACCTTCTTCGCCAGAAGCAGCCTGGAGTCATCTGCGAGCAACCTTCGCTCGATGACATTCACGGTCGCTTCTTTTCCCGATTTCAGGACGCCGAGATCCTCGTCGATATACCCGTACTCGGTACTGAGGTGGTCGGCGTCGAGCCAATTTCCTCTCACCCGTTGTTTCGGCCTCGGATCTTCTTGACAAGGCCGCCAGTGAGGTCGTCAAGGCAAACACCACCGGCACCATGACCCTTGCCGCCGACAAACGTGGAACCGTCGGGGCAGTTGCCGGAGGCTTTCGCTTCACCAATGAAGCCGAACGTCAATCCAACGGCGAGAAGTGAAATAACAAACATGCGTCGCATGAAACTCTCCCAAGAGTTGATGTGATCGACTGTCGATCACGACTCCCAGGGTCCATTCCGAGCCGCCCTCGTTCTATGGCGCGTCCGCGCCGAACCGGGCACTTCGGGCTGGCGCGTTCGCGCCACTCCTGGTCACTTCCCACGGGACAACAACGCGGAACCAACCGGCGGAACCGAACGCGAACAAGCCGGGCCCGTAGGCCCGGCAGTCATCGATCGACGCGATCTGCTACTTCACATGACTTCGGCGATCGGCTTGGAGTCGGGCGTCTCGACGGAGCACTC
>JBEHXL010000036.1:0-20494 GCA_048498715.1 Actinomycetota bacterium
GCTCGCGGGTTGCGGTTAGAAAACGCCGCGGGTGAGGACGGTGAGGTCGGCGAGCTTGGCGAACAGGGTCGGGTAGACGCCGACGGCCACCGTCAAGGCCACGCAAATACCGAGCGCCGTGGCGAGCGCCGGAGGCACTCGGATCGGCGTGACGTCGCCGTCGGGCACCGGACGCATCCACATCTCACGAGCGATCGACGCGTAGTAGAAGAGCGCGATCACCGAGTTGAGACCGGCGATGACGGCGAGGCCCACCGCCCAGCCCGAACCGTTGTCGAGCGCCGCGCTGAACATGTACAGCTTCGCAAACCAGCCACCGAGCGGCGGGATACCGGCGAGGCTGAACATGAACGCGGTCATCAGCAGCGTCAGGCCCGGTGCGTAGGTGAACAGCCCACCGAAGCTCGAGATCTCGCCCGAACGAGTCTTGCGGGCCACCGCGATGATGACGGCGAACGCACCCAGGTTCATCGCGGTGTACACGAGCAGGTACAGGATCGTCGCCTTCTGCGCGGTGACGAGCGCGTTGCCGTTCCCACCTGCGACGGCGAAGGGCACGAGGATGTAGCCCGCCTGTGCAACCGACGAGTAGGCCAGCATGCGGACGATGTTCGTCTGACGCAGGGCGATGAGGTTGCCGCCCGTCATCGTGATCGCGGCGAGCACCCACATGAGCGGGCCCCACACGTTGTTGTTGGCGCCGAAGCCGACGTACACGATCTCCATGAGGGCGACGAAGCCCGCCGTCTTGCTCGCGACCGAGAGGAACGCGGTGACGGGAGTCGGCGCACCTTCGTAGGTGTCGGGTGCCCAGAAGTGGAACGGAACCGCCGAGACCTTGAAGGCGAAGCCGATGATGATCATCAGCAGGGCGACGGTGATGATCGCCTTGTCGCCGTACTGGCCGAGGATGGAGCCCATGTCGGCGAGCACGGTCGTACCGGACAAGCCGAACACGAGCGACATGCCGTAGAGCATCACCGCCGATGACAACACACCGAGTAGGTAGTACTTGAGCGCCGCCTCGTTGCTCTTGAGGTCTCGCTTGCGCCAGCCGGCGAGCATGTACGCCGGGATCGACAGCATTTCGAGGGCGACGAAGATCGTGATCAGGTCGCGGGCCGAGGACATCACGACCATGCCGAAGATCGATGCCAACAGCAGGAAGCTGTATTCGCCTTCGTAGTAGTCGCCGTCGGCCACGTAGTTGGTCGACATCAGCAACACGACGTAGCCCGTCGCAATGAACAGGCCCTTGAGTACCAACGCAAAGTGGTCGACGACGTAGGCGCCGCCGAACATCGAGCGCTGCGTGTTGTCGCTTGCGGCGAGCGTGATGATCGGAACGAGCGACGCCAGCAGCCCGAAGCCCGCGAACTGCGTGACGCGAACCTTGTTGTCTTCGGAGACGAGCAGGTCAGCGGCGAGCACCAGGCAGATCACACCGGCGAGCACCATCTCGGGCGCGAGCGCGTGGTAGTCGAGGTTCGGCGCTTGGAACCCGCCGGTCTTCGCGAGGAGGCCGAGCAGCATCGGTTAACGGCCCACCGCAGCGAGAGCGGAAGAGATGTGAGTCACGGCGCCGTCGGTGATGTGGAACAGCAGACCCGGGGCGACACCGAGGATGAGGATGAGCACCAGGAGCGGCACCCACGCGATCCACTCCGGACCATGCACGTCGTGGATGTGGGCGTGCGCGAACTCTTCCTTCGGCTCACCGAAGGCGACTCGCTGGAACATCCAGAGCAGGTAGCCGGCGGCGAACACGGTACCGATCGAGGCGATCACCATGTACCACCGGAAGGCGACGACGGATAGACCGGCGGCCGGGCTGAAGGCCGAGAGGATGGCCGGGAACTCGCCCCAGAAGCCGGCCAGACCGGGCAGGCCCAGCGACGCCATGGCGCAGAAGCCCAGGATCCAGCCGACCTTGGGCGCCTGGACGAGCAGGCCACCGAGGCGACTGAGTTCACGAGTGCCGTAGCGCTCGCCGATCGAGCCGGCGAGGAAGAACAGCATGCCGGTGATCAGACCGTGGGCGACCATGCCGAAGACCGCCGCGTTGATGCCGAAGTCGGTGAGCGTGGCGATGCCGAGCATGACGTAACCCATGTGAGCGACCGACGAGAACGCAATGAGGCGCTTGAGGTCCTTCTGGGCGAGACAGCCGAGCGCGCCGTAGATGATGCCGATCACGGCGAGCAGGCCGATGAACCAAGCCCAGCTGTGTGCGGCGTCCGGCAGGATCGGCAACGCGATGCGCACGAAGCCGTAGGTACCGAGCTTCAGCAGGATCGCAGCGAGGATGACCGAGCCGACCGTGGGCGCTTCGGTGTGCGCGTCGGGCAGCCACGTGTGGAAGGGGAACATCGGGACCTTGATGGCAAAGCCCATGAAGAGGCCGCCGAAGATCCACAGCTGCGTGTTGTGCGGAATCATCTTCGAGGCGTTGTTCACCAACGTCGGGATGTCGAAGGTGTGACCGGCCTGGAAGTACAGGGCGAGGAAGCCCAGGATCATCAACGCCGATCCGAACAACGTGAACAGGAAGAACTTGATCGACGCGTACTGACGATTCGCGCCGCCCCACACGCCGATCATGAAGTACATCGGCAGGAGCACGAGCTCGAAGAAGACGAAGAACAGAATCAGGTCCTGGGCGATGAACGTGCCGTTCATGCCCGTCTCGAGCAGGAGGATCAGCGCGAGGAAGGCCTTGGGATTGTGCGGCTCAGGGAAGTGATCCCACGAGTAGATGACGCACAGGATGCAGATGAACATCGACAGGATGAACAGCGGCAGCGACAGACCGTCGAGGCCGATGTGGTACCGGCTGTTGATGATCTCGATCCACTGCTTGTTGACCACGAACTGCAGCTTGTGGGTGTGGTCGTAGTCGAAGTTCTTGAGGATCCACAGGCCGACGCCGAACGTGGCGATAGTCGTCGCCAGCGCCGTGGACTTGATGAGGACCTCGTTCTCCTTCGGCATCAGAAGGATGACGATCGCGCCTGCGATGGGCAGGAACGTGCCGAGGGTCAGCGCCCAATTCATTGATTAGCTCCCGAGGTTCACTCGCCACCACAAACCGATGGCGAGAAGGATCAGGGCCCCGAACAGGACCGCCGCGTACTGCTGCACCTTGCCGGTCTGGGCCTGGCGTAGTGCTCCACCACCGGCCTCGGCGCCCGCGCCGAGGCCGTTTACTGCTCCGTCGACGACCTTCTGGTCGAGGACGTTGTACGTGAAGTTGCCCGTGCGGACCGCGATCGCGGCGGCGCCGTTGAGCACCCCGTCGATGACGTTCTGGTTGATCCAGTACGCGGCCTGCGCGATCGGGCCCTTCAGTGAGCCCACGACGCCGTCGGTGTAGACGTTGTCGAGGTAGTACTTGTTGACGAGGAACGTGTAGCCGCCTCGCGCCACAGGGTTGCGGTCGACGATGTTGAGTGACCGGCCGTCGCGTTGGAAGTAGTAGACGCCTGCGAGGCTCACGCCGATGACGAACGCAAGGAAACCGAAGCCTGCGTAGGCCGGCACGAAGCCGTGATGGCTGACGACGTTGGTGACGTAGTACGGCTCGACCCAGTCGGCGAACCACTCGATCTTGAACGCCGGCGCCTGCGCAAATCCCGACACGATCGAGAGCACCGCGAGGATGACGAGCGGGATCGTGATCGGCTTCGGCGACTCGTGGGGATGATGATCCTTTGCCGCACCACGCGGCTCGCCGTGGAAGGTGAGCCAGACGCAGCGGGTCATGTACGCGGTCGTCATGACGGCGCCGATCAGACCGATCCACAGGAACGCGCCGTAGCCGTTCTTGCCCGCGGCCGTAAGGATCTCGTCCTTGGAGAAGAAGCCCGCGGTCAGCGGAAAACCGGCGAGCGCGAACGTCGCGACGACGAAGGTCCAGTACGTGATCGGCATGTGCTTCTTGAGGCCGCCCATGTCCTTCTTCATGTCGAAGGAGTGATGCGAGCCGCTGTGGGCGACCGAACCGGAGCCGAGGAAGAGGCACGCCTTGAAGAACGCGTGGGTGAAGAGGTGGAAGACCGCAGCGGTCCAACCGCCGACGCCGAGTGCCATCACCATGTAGCCGAGCTGGCTGACCGTGGAGTACGCCAGCACCTTCTTGATGTCGGACTGCACGAAGGCGAGCGCGGCGGCGATCATCAACGTGATCGCACCGACCATCGCAACCGGCGTGTAGCCGTCGCCGGCGCCGATGTGGAAGCCCTGCCAGAACACGCCGTAAAGGCGGGCGATCAGGAACACACCGGCGACGACCATGGTCGCGGCGTGGATGAGAGCCGATACCGGGGTGGGGCCGGCCATGGCGTCGGGCAACCAGGTGTGCAACGGGAACTGCGCCGACTTACCGATGACAGCGAGCAATAGCGCGCACGCGGCGACCGTGAGCAGACCCTGATCGAGCCCGCCGCGCAGGGCGAGGTCGTTGATGTGCAGGATCTCGAAGGAACGCCCCGACAGGAAGTACAGCATCGAGATACCGATGAGCAGACCGATGTCGCCGGTTCTCGTGGTGAAGAAGGCCTTGAGGGCGGCGTTCGAGTTGGCCTGTTCCTCCCACCAGTGGCCGATGAGCATGAACGAGCACAGGCCCATCAACTCCCAGCCGAAGATCATCTGGAGCGTGTTGCTGGAGGTGACGAGGATGAACATGCCCGACGTGAAGAGGCTGAGCGCGGCGAAGTAGTGCGTCTTGCGGCGGTCGTCGCGCAGGTACTCAGTCGAGAAGATGTGGACCAGCAGGGAGATCGTCGAAACGACGATGAGCAGCGCGACCGACAACCCGTCGATCAGCGTTCCGACCTTGATGTCGACGCCGTGGGCCTTGCCCCCCGAAGTGAACCACGTGGTCTCGTGGACGACGGGCGCCCGCTTGACGATCGTCTCTTCCTCTTCGCCGTGTTCCTCGACCACTTTGCCGTGTTCGAGATCGGCGACCTCTGCGTCGGCGTGTTCGTTCGAGTGCGCCTCCTCGCCCGACGCTTGTGCTCGAAGCATCTGCGGCGTGGCGTGATGGAGGGTCTCGATCGTCTTGTCGCGCTGGAGCCACTGCACGCCGAGCGTGAGTGACATCACGAAACAGATGGCGAGCGCGCCGACGCCGATGACCGAGCCCTTGCTCGGCAAACGCTTGCCGAAGAAAAGGATCAGGAAGAACGAGCAGACAGGAACGGCCGGGATGAGCCATGCGTGTTCGAGCACGATCAGCCCTTCAATGAATCGATGCCGGTGAGGTCAACCGACTTCCGATTCCGGTAGATGAGCAGGACGATGGCGAGGCCGACGCCGACCTCGGCGGCGGCAATCGCAATCACGAAAAGCGCGAAGACCTGACCGGTGACGGTCTGGTTGAACGCACCAAAGGCGACGAGGTTGAGGTTGACCGCGTTGAGGATCAACTCGACCGACATCAGCACGAGCACGGCGTTCTTTCGCGCGAGGACGCCGTAGACGCCCATGCAGAACAGGAAGGCTGCGAGGAAGAGGAACCAGTTGAGAACCATCAGTCCCTCCTCGCCAGAACGATGGCGCCGACGAGTGCGGCGAGCAGCAGGATCGATGCCACTTCGAACGGCACGAGGTACTGCGAGAAGATCGCATCGCCGATCTGGCCCGTGTTCGGAACGGCGCGCACGTTGATCTTGGTGCGGCCGAACGCATCGCGGAGCAGCAGGACGAGCGTGATCAACAAGCCGGACGCAACCAGCCCCGCTCCCCATCGGTTCGGGTTGTCGACATCGGCTTCTTCGCCGATCTTGGCTCTGGTCAGCATGATGCCGAACAGGAAGAGCACGACGACGGCTCCGATGTACACCATGACCTGCACGACCGCGGTGAACTCCGCCGCGAGCAGGATGTACTGCGCGGCAACGCCGGCGAGAACAACCACGAGCGACAGCGCGGCGCGCACGACGTTGGTGGTGGTCACGACCGAATAGGCGGCCAGCATCATCATCACGGCGATCACGAAGAACGCAATGTTTTCCGCCGTCATCTACTTGCCCCCCTTCTTCGCCTGGGCGCCGGCTTCGAGGCCGGGCGCTTCCGGGACGGTCTGCACCCAGTCGCCGAGGCGGCTCTTGTCGTGCAAGAGATCAGCGATGTGGACCTCGGAATACTCGTACTCGGGGCTCCAGAACAGCGCGTCGAACGGGCAGACCTCGACGCAGATGCCGCAGTACATGCACAGCGAGTAATCGATGTCGAAGCGGTCGAGCACGTTGGCCTTGCGCGGCTTGCCGCCTTCGCGACGGGGCGGCGCCAGGTCGTTGTGGCCCTCGATGTAGATGCACCAGTCGGGGCATTCACGGGCACAGAGCATGCAGACCGTGCAGTTCTCCTCGAGCATGGCGATGACGCCACGGGCGCGCACGGGAGGCGCTTCCTTCTCGCGGGGGTACTGCACGGTGACGGTCTTCTTCGTCATCGTCTTGAAGGTGACCTCGAGGCCCTTCAAGTACGAGTTGTAGGCGTCGACCAGACGAGCCATTACATGACCACCTTGATGATCGCCGTCACGACGATGTTCAGCAGCGAAGCCGGGATGAGCACCTTCCACGCAAAGCGCTGCAGCTGATCTTCACGCAGGCGGGGGTAGCTGAAGCGGACCCAGAAGATCAGGAAGCCGATCAGCATGATCTTGCCGCCGAGCGCCAGCGGCCCGAGGACGTTGGCGAGATCGCCGTGCACGCCCGGGATGTACCAACCGCCGAGGAACATCGTGGCGGCCAGTGCGCTGAAGGCGAAGGCGGTGGCGAACTCGGCGATGAAGAAGAGGAGGAAGCGAACGCCCGTGTACTCGGTCATGTAACCGGCGACGAGCTCGGATTCAGCGACCGGCATGTCGAACGGGGTCTGGGTGAGCTCGGCCTGCGCCGCGATCAGGAAGATCAGGAAGCCGACGAACTGCGTGAGGATGAACGGGTTGCCGATGGCGCTGATGCCGAAGATCGAGCCGTCGGCCTGGGCATGCACGATGTCTTGCAGGCTCAGCGAGCCGGCCTGGATCACCACGCCGATCACGGCGAGGATCATCGGCAGTTCGTAGGCGATCAGCTGACCGGCCGAACGCAGGCCACCGATGAGGGCGTACTTGTTGGCCGAGGCCCAACCTGCCATCAGGATGCCGATGACCGAGATCGACGAGACGGCCATCGCGAAGAACACGCCGGTATTGAGGTTCTCGATGATGAGCGCCGGGCCCGCCGGGAGGATCGCGTAGAGCAGGAACGTCGACGCAAGCACGACGAAGGGCGCGAGCTTGAACACGAGACGGTCCGCACGCTCGGGCGCGATGTCTTCCTTCTGGAGGAACTTGAGCATCTCGACGATGGGCTGCAGCGTGCCGTGCGGACCGGCCTCCATGGGGCCGAGACGGCTCTGCATGTGGCTCATCATCTTGAACAGGAAGACGTAGGTGAAGACGAGCGCGCCGACCGGGATGACGCCGAACGTCGCCGCGATCTTGATGACCGTCGACCAGGTGTAGGAGATATCGGCGAGCATCAGCGGTCGATGTCTCCCAGGATGAAGTAGAGCGACGCGAGGATCGTGATGACGTCGGGGACGTACACGCCCCGCAACACCCACGATGCGATCGAAATGTTGTTGAAGCTCGCGCTGCGGATCTTCACGCGAAACGGGCCGAGGTCACCCTTCGACACGACGTAGTAGCCCATGACGCCGAGCGGGTTCTCCGTCTGCACGTAGGCCTCGCCCTCCGGCACCTTGATGATGCGGGGGACCTTGGTCATGATCGGGCCCGCAGGCAGGCTGTCGCAGAGCTGATCGATGATCTTGGTCGACTCACGGGTTTCCTGGAGGCGAACCCAGTAGCGGGCGAAGCTGTCGCCGTCGGGGTGGGTCCAGACCTTCCAGTCGGCGTGCTTCCACGCCATCGGGATCGACGGGTCGTCACGACGCAAGTCCCAGTCGACGCCCGAAGCGCGCAGGTTGGCGCCGGTCAGGCCGTAGTCGAGGGCGACCGCCGGCGGAATGACGCCGATGCCGCGGCAGCGGGTCGCGAAGACCTCGTTGCCCATCAGCAGGTCTTCCATCTCGTCGCAGAACGACCGGACGCGGCCCATGACTTCCTTGACTTCGGCGAGCCAGCCCTTGGGCAGGTCGTCCTTGAGGCCGCCGACGCGGTCGAAGTTCGGGTGGAACCGGCCGCCCGTCGCCGACTCGATCAGGTTGAGCACGTGCTCGCGATCGCGGAACGCGTAGAACACGGGCGTGATGGCGCCGAGCTGCACGCCCATGTCGCCGAGGAACAGCGCGATGTTCGCGATGCGGGCGAGCTCAAAGAGGATCGTGCGGATGTACTGCGCACGCTCGGGGGCCTCGATGCCCATGAGCTGCTCAGCCGCCAGGATGAACGGCACTTCGTTGGCGAAGCTGCCCAGCCAGTCGATGCGGTTGACCAGCGTGGTGACCTGCGGGTACTTGCGGACCTCGCAGAGCTTCTCGTAGCCGCGGTGCATGTAGCCGGGGACGGGGTCGGCCCAGAGGACCTGCTCGCCGTCGAGGCGCACGACGATGCGCAGCGTGCCGTGGGTGGCCGGGTGCTGCGGGCCGATGTTGAGGGTCATGCCCTCGGTCTCGAGCTCGAGGTGAACGCGGGCGTCAGCTGCCTGACCCGCGATGTAGGCGGACTTCTGCCATTCAGTCACTGCATCGTCAGTAACGGTCATTCGTCGCCACCTCCTTCTTCGTCGCCGTCGGCGTCTTCGCCGGGCATTGGTTCCTTGTCCACGAGGCCAGGCCACGGCTTGATCTCGCGTGCGAGCAGCGGGAAGTCCTTCCGCATCGGAAAGCCCTCGAATGCGCCCGGCAGATACAGGTGGCGCAGACCAGGGTGGCCGACGAACGTGAAGCCGTACATCTCCCAGGCTTCGCGCTCGTGCCAATCGGCGCCTGCGAACACGTCGGTGATGGTCGCGACCGACGGGTCCTCGTCGGCCAGGTCGACCTTGAACGTGATGCCGAGATTGGTGTCGAGGTTGCGCAGGCGCGCCATCACCTGGAAGCGGGTGTCGCCCCCGGCGTAGCCCGTCGCAGCGTTGGTCATCTCGGCCGGCGCAGCGTCGGCGCCCCACGACTTCTCACCGGAAAGATTCGTGTTGTTCAGCCAGTCGAGCCCGGCCAGGAAGTCGAAGAAGCGGAAGCCCATGACGTTCTTGGCGTAGGAGATCGCGTCATGCCAGCTGCCGTTCGCGATGCGCACCCACACGTCGCTGTTGGCGATGTGCGTGCCGACGATGCCGTCCTTGAGGTGGGCGGCAAGCTGCTCGATGAGCGCCTCGCGTACGGGATCAGTCTCGACGGCTACGGCCGCTTCTTCGGCCGGCGCCTCAGCGGCGGGCGCGTCAGGTGCCTCTTCGGGGGGCGTATCGCTCATGAGATCTCGCCGCCGCCGACGATGATCGGCTCACCGCGCCAACGCTCAGCCGGATCTTCGTTCTGAATACGTTCCTGCAGCAACACGATGCCCTCGAGCAGGGCTTCGGGCCGCGGCGGGCAGCCGGGCACGTACACGTCGACGGGGATGATCTGGTCGACGCCCTTGGTGACGGAGTAGCTGTCCCAGTACGGGCCGCCGCAGTTGGCGCACGAACCCATGGAGATCACGTACTTCGGGTCGGGCATCTGCTCGTAGAGGCGCTTGATCGGCGGCGCCATCTTGTCGGTGACCGTGCCCGAGATGACCACGAGGTCAGCCTGGCGAGCCGAGGCCGGCAACGGAATGACGCCGAGGCGCATCACGTCATAGCGAGGCGAGCCGAAGGCCGCACCCATTTCGATGGCGCAGCACGCGAGGCCCCACTGATACACCCACATCGAGCGCTTTCGCCCGTAGTTGAGCAGCCAGGTGAGCGCCTTCGGAGAGCGTCCCTTGTCGACTAGACCCATCGCAGCACGCCCTTCCGCCACGCATACACAAGTCCGAGGGCGAGGATCGCGATGAACACGAGCATCTCGACGAGCCCGAAAACACCGAAGCTTTCGAGGCGAACCGCCCACGGGAAGATGAAGACCGCTTCGACGTCGAACATGACGAAGAGCAGGGCAAAGATGTAATAGCGGATCTGGCTCTGGCTCCAGCCGTCGCCCACCGGATCCACGCCGGATTCGTAGGTGAGGTACTTCTGCGGCTGTGGTCGCTTGGGGCGCAAGAGGCTGCCTAAACCCAGCAAAGCGGCCACAAGGACCACGGCTGAAAGGCCGACAATCGCTACGACGAGAAAGCTGCCCAGGTAGTCCGACATCGCAGGGCGAGCCTAGCGAGCAAGCCGATAAACATGCGTAATCCGGGGTTTATTCCGGCCCCGTATTGTCTCCGTCCACTCGACTTTTCGTGCGGGACCCACCGTATTGGGGGTCGTTGCACACCGGTTCGGCCGTACTGGGCCCGCCATGACGGCAACGCCGTGCTCGCCGTGCGCTTCGACACCGGCGTCTTCGCCAACGTCATGAACGAAGTTGCGGCGTACGGGACCGCCGTGACGGTGGAGCCGTTGGCGTAAGCGAGCCGCGAGCCAGCCAAAGGCAAAGTGCGGCCAGTAGCCAACCGAGCCCGGTTCCGAAGGTGTTGTAGATCAGATCTTCGAGCTGGGAAATCCGGCCCTGACCGCCGATGTACTGCAGGGCTTCGCAGATGGTGGAAATCAACACGCCGATGGCCACCGTCTTGACGAGTCGCGTGCCGCGCCACGCCATCGCGGCGCCGAACGGCATGAAGAGGGCGATATTGGCGAGGACGAGATCCCGGCGGTGGACCGAAATGCGCGCCGCCTTGAGATCGCCGAAGGGAGTCAGGTCGAGATGGCGGCCGTGTCCCTGGTACGGCGAGTGCTGCGTGAAGATCACGATCGTCACCAAGCCGGTGACAAAGAGCCAGTTCTTGGCGGCACGCTCGAAACCCCAGCCGTTGAGCTTCGCCGCGACTGTCATGAGGACGCCAAGCGCTACCGCAACGGTGACTGCGACCTGCAGCGTCTCGCCGAACATGTAGTCGAGCGGCCCGAGCAGGCTGGCGGTGAGGCCAACCGCGAACATCGCTACAGGTTAGAGGCGCCGCCGACATCCTCCGTCGACCGAACCGGTGTGCAACGCCCACCTATTTGGTGGGTGTTGCACACAAAGTCGGGAGGTTTGGGTCTAGAAGGCGAGGGTGGCGTGCCGGGCGAGGTCGAGGGCGGGACCGGGGATGATGCCGGTGGCGACGGTGACGATCACGGCAATGGCGAGGGCAACGCCGATGGCGCCCGACGGACGAAGGCGGATGTCCTTGGCCACGGGAGCTTCTTCGCCGTGGTCTCCCCCACCCGAGTACATCGCCAGGACGATGCGCAGGTAGAGGAACGCAGCCACAACCGTCGACAACATGGCGACGAGAGCGAGGGCGTACGACTTGGCGTCGACCGCCGCGGCGATCACGTTGAACTTGGCGATGAAGCCACCCGTCAACGGCACGCCGGCCTGCGCGAGCAGGAAGACCGTGAACAGCAGCGCCAGACCGGGACGGCGACGGGCCATGCCCTTGTAGTCGTCGACGGTGTGGGCGACGTCGTGCGTGGTCGAACCGAACACGGTGACCACTGCGAAGGACCCGAGCAGCATGAAGGCGTAGATGCCGACGTAGGACAGCGTCGCCGCAACACCCTTGTCGGTCGCCGCCTGCAGGCCCACCAGCATGAAGCCGGCGTGGCTGATCGAGGAGTACGCCAGCATGCGCTTGACGTCGGTCTGCACGGCGGCGAGCACCGCACCGACGATGAGGCTGAGCACGGCCAGCGCCGCGACGATCGGCTGCCAGTCGAGACGGGACGACTCGAACGCCGTCATGAACACGCGCAACATACCGGCGAACGCACCGACCTTCGCCGCTGCAGCCATGAAGCCTGACACCGGCGACGGAGCGCCCTGGTAGACGTCGGGCGCCCATGTGTGGAACGGAACCGCGGCGACCTTGAAGGCGAAGCCGACGAGCAACAGCGCGATGCCGGCGAGCAGCACGCCGTTGGTGGCGACGTTGCTGGCGAGGAACGAGCCGATCTCGTCGAGGTTCGTCGAGCCCGTTGCGCCGTAGGTAAGAGCGACGCCGTAGAGGAACAGCGCCGACGAGAACGCCGAAAGGATGAAGTACTTCATCGCGGCTTCACGGCCCAGGGCTCGGCGGCTGTGGAAGGCGGCCATCACGAAGAGCGGCAAGGACAGGACTTCGAGGCCGAGGAACGTGACGATCAAGTCGTTCGAGACCGCCATGATCATGGCGCCCGAGGTCGCCAGCAGGATTAGGACGTGGAACTCGGGACCGCGGCGCTGGTCTTCCTTGCGCAGCCACCAGTCGCCGATGAGCACCGACATGATGGCGATGGCGATCAAGAGGCCGACGAGGAAGATGCCAAACCCGTCGTTCACGATCGCACCGACGACCGCACGGGTCGACGGCCCCTTGACGGCCGACGAACCGAACTGATCGGCGAGCGCGCCCAGCTTGCGCAGGCGCCCCTGGTAGTCGGAGTACTCACTCCAGCGCGAATAGAGCGGCACTGCGGCGGCCACGAGCGTGAGCAGCGTGACCGACGTGTTGAGCGTGGTCCGGTTGCGCTTCACCATCACCGCGGTGAGGAGCAGGAGCAGCAATGCGCCACCGATGACGATGAACTCGGGCAGCAGCAGCGAGTACTCGACATGGGGAAGCTGGAACGTGTTGGCCGGAGCCGTCGGCA
Organism: Actinomycetota bacterium; assembly: GCA_048498715.1. Taxonomy (GTDB): domain Bacteria; phylum Actinomycetota; class Acidimicrobiia; order Acidimicrobiales; family JACCXE01; genus JACCXE01. Next base: position 12,768 of record JBEHXL010000036.1, read on the forward strand.
CGTTCGGCGTGATCGGAAGAGATTGGGCGAAGATCACTTCGACGCTCCGTCGGTCGCCACGCGGACGTGGTGGATGAGGCGGTCAACCGAAGGGTTGATGCGGTCGAGCACCGGCTTGGGATAGACGCCCATGCCGACGATCAGCAGGAGCAGCGGCACCATGACCAGCTTCTCCCGAATGTTGAGGTCTTTGATCTCGGCGTTCTCCCCTTCGGGCACGCCGTGGAACACACGCTGGTACGCCCACAGCAGATACACGGCGGCGAGGATGACGCCGGTGCTGGCGACGACCGCCCACCAGCGGTGCGGGCCGAAGCTCCCGATCAGAACGAGGAACTCACCGACGAAGCCGTTGAGCCCGGGCAGGCCTACCGAACTGAGCATGACGACGGTGAACACCGCGGCCATGACCGGCACCGTCTTTTGCAGACCGCTCAGCTCGGCAATCGCACGCGTGTGGCGGCGCTCGTAGATCCAACCGACGAGGAGGAACAACGCACCCGTCGACACACCGTGGTTGATCATCTGGATGGTCGCGCCGGACATGCCCTGGTTCGTGAAGGCGAAGATGCCCAACACGATGAAGCCCATGTGGGCGACGGACGAATAGGCGACGAGGCGCTTCAGGTCCTTCTGGATCGTCGCCACGATCGCGCCGTAGATGATGCCGATGACCGCGAGCGTGACCAGCAGCGGCGCCATGTCGTGGGCGGCCTTCGGGAACAGCTCGAGGCTGAAGCGCAGCATGCCGTAGGTGCCCATCTTGAGCAGCAGACCGGCGAGGATGACCGAGCCCGCCGTGGGCGAGTCGGTGTGCGCATCGGGCAGCCACGTGTGCAGCGGGAACAGCGGCACCTTGACGGCGAAGGCCACGGTGAAGGCGAGGAACAACCAACGCGCGGTCGCGGCGCTGACGCCGGGATCCTTCGCGAGCGTCTGCAGGTCGAAGGTGACCGGCGCGCCGTTGCGGGAGTGCAGGAACACCAGTGCGACCATGCCGACGAGAAGGAAGGCCGAACCGGCGAGCGTGTAGAGGAAGAACTTCATCGCCGAGTAATCGCGGCGGCCGTGGCCCCAGTTCGCGATGAGGAAATACATCGGGACGAGCACGACTTCGAAGAAGACGAAGAACATGAACAGGTCGAGGGCGAGGAACGTGCCCATACAACCGGCCTCGAGCACGAGGAGCCACGCGATGTAGCTCTTCACGTTGTCGTTGACGACGGGGCCGATCAACGCCAGCGGAAACAGCAACCCGGTCAACGCAACGAGCCAGAGGCTGATGCCGTCGACACCGAGCTTCCAGTTGATGCCGAAGCTCTTGATCCAAACGTGGTTCGTGACGAGCTGGTAGTCGGCGTCGCCCGTCTTGAACTTCATGACCATGTAGCCGGCGATCATCGCGGTGCCGAGCGAACCGAGGATGCCGACCATGCGAATGACGTCGACGCGCTGCTTGGGTAACAACGCGACGAGGATCGCGGCGAGCACCGGGAACACGACGAGCGCCGTCAGCACCGGGAAGTTCGGGGCCGGCGCGTGATGCGCTTCGGCGGCCGCTAGCAACAGCGCGCTCATGACATGCTCCGATAGACGATCCACAGCAACATTGCTGCGGTGCCGCTGGCGACGACGAGGGCGTAGCTGCGCACGTACCCGGATTGGACCTTGCGGACCAGTCCGCCGCCTTCACCGACCAGCGTGGCCAGACCGTTGACCGCTCCGTCGACAACGTTCGTGTCGACGGCGAGCGAGGCGTCGGCGAGTGCGCGGCCCGGCTTCACCACCAGCGTGTCCACGATGGTGTCGGCGTTGTATGCGTTGGCAAGCAAGGCAGGCTCGAGCGACGGGTTCTCCGACGACGTGGACCACTTGGCCCGAGCGATGAGGATGCCGATGACGGCTCCCGTCGTCGCGATGGCGGCGAAGAGCAGCTTCTGCATGCCGGTGTAGTCGAGCTCGACGAGCGCGTGACCGAACACCGGGTGCAGGAAGTGGTGCAGGAACTCGGTCTTCTCGCTGAACGGCGTGTTGAGACCGCCGCCGAGGAACGAGGCCACCGCCAGCACGACGAGGGGCACCGTCATGACCCACGGCGACTCGTGCGGCTTGCCAGCATTTGAAGAGTCCGAGCCGTGACCGTGGTCGTCGTGCGCGCCCTCGTGGCCGTCCTCGGCATGCTCGTCGTCGTGGTGGGCTGCCGCGCCGAAGCGCTCCTCACCGAAGAAGACGAGGATGACCTGACGGGTCATGTAGTACGCCGTGAGCAGCGCGGTCAGCAGACCGAAGGCCCACAGGATCGGGCTCTTGTGCAGGGCGGCGAGAAGGATGTCGTCCTTCGACCAGAACCCGGCGAAGGGCGGCACGCCGGCGATCGCCAACCAGCCGACCATGAAGGTGGCGTAGGTGATCGGCATGTACTTGCGGATCGCACCCATCTTCTTCATGTCCTGCTCGTGGTGCATGCCGTGGATGACCGAGCCGGCGCCCATGAACATCAGGGCCTTGAAGAACGCATGGGTGACCATGTGGAAGATCGCCGCGACGTAGGCGCCCGAACCGACAGCGAGGAACATGTATCCAAGCTGCGAGACCGTCGAGTACGCCAGGACCTTCTTGATGTCGTTCTGCGCGACCGCGATGGTCGCCGCGATGAACGCGGTGGCGCAGCCGACGATCGCGATGACCGTCGACGCGTCCGGCGCGTGGGCGAGCACCGGAGCGATGCGGCACATCAGGTACACGCCGGCGGTGACCATCGTCGCCGCGTGGATGAGAGCCGACACCGGAGTCGGGCCCTCCATGGCGTCGGGCAGCCAGACGTAGAGCGGCAGCTGGGCCGACTTGCCGCAGGCGCCGACGAAGAGCAGCAAGGCGATCGTCGTTGCCGCGCCCGTCGCCAAGTGAGCGGTGGTCAGCGCGGTGAAGTCAAGCGATCCGATCTTCACGAACACGAAGGACATGGCGACGATGAAGCCGACGTCACCGATGCGGTTGGTGACGAACGCCTTCTTGCCCGCGGCGGCCGCCGTCGGACGGTCGAACCAGAAGCTGATGAGGAAGTACGAGCATGCGCCCACGCCTTCCCAACCGAGGAAGGCCACGAGCATCGAGGACCCGAGGACCAGCATGATCATCGAAAACGCAAACAGGTTCAGGTAGACGAAGAACTTCGGGAACTTTTCGTCGCCCTTCATGTAGCCGATGGCGTACAGGTGGATCAGCGTGCCGACGCCGGTGACGAACAGCACCATGGTGATGCTGAGCGGGTCGACGAGCAGTGCGGCGTCGACCTTGAGCTTGCCGGCGCTGATCCAGGTGAACAGCGTCTGGATGTGGTGACGCTCCTCCCCGTCGAGCCTGAGCAGACCGGCAAAGGTCACGCAGGCGCTGAGGAACGCTCCGCCCATGGCGGACGTGGCAAGCCAACCCGAGAGCGGGTCGCCGATGCGCTTGCCGAAGAACAGCAGTGTCGCGAAGCCGAGCAGCGGGAAGAGCGGAATGAGTACCGCGGCGTCGATCAAATCCCTAACCCTTGAGGATGTGGAGGTCGTCGGCGGTTGCCCCCGAACGGCGACGGAAGATGGCCACGATCACGCCGAGACCCACCACGACTTCAGCGGCGGCGACGACCATCACGAAGAACACGAGCGCCTGGCCGCCGATGTCGTTCAGCTCGCGAGCGAACGACACGAAGGTCAGGTTGACGGCGTTGAGCATGAGCTCGACGCACATGAACATCACGAGGACGTTCTTGCGGGTGAGCAGGCCGATGGCGCCGATGCTGAACAGCGCCGCGGCGAGCCACAGGTACCAGTGGACACCGACGGTCACGAGCTGACCTCCTCTGACTCCTCGGCCTCAGCTGCCGCTTCTTCTTCGGCGAGCTCTGCGACGGCCGCGTCGGCCGACGCCTTGGCCTCGGCCTCGGCCGCCTCGGCCGCCTCGATCGACTGCACGTAGTCGGCGTCGACATCGGCGCCCTCGGGGCGACGAGCCAGCGCCACCGCTGCGACCACCGCGATGATCAGCAACACCGAGGTCGCTTCGAAGGCGAACAGGTACCGGGTGAAGATGACTTCGGCGAGTTGTTCCACGTTGCCGCCGGGACCCTGAAGCTTGCCTACGACGCTGTGCGCGCCTGTCGCCCAGTTCTTGCGGCCCATGAAGACGAGCTCGGCGAGCGTGATGGCGACGAGAAGACCGCCGACGGGCAGTTGATTCTTGAGCGGTTCGGCTCGTACCGCTTCCTCTTTGTCGACGCCCAACAACATGATGACGAAGAGGAACAGCACGACGATGGCGCCGGCGTAGACGATCACCTGTACCGCGGCCAGGAAGTGTGCACCCTGGGCGACGAACAGCACGGCCACACCGAACAAGGTCTGGACGAGCAGCAACGCGGCATGCACCGGGTTGCGGGCAATGACGACGCCGATGGCGCCGCCGAGAATGATGATGGCCCCGAGGACGAAGGTGACGGTGTCGACCTTCGACGTCGCGGCGAGCAGGGACAGCAACGGCATCAGTGGTGGCCACCGCCATGCGAATCGTGGTCGTCGTGCGACGCGTGCGCGGCGGCTTCCGCCGCCGCCTTTGCCGCGGCTTCACCGGGTTGGCCACCTTCGGGGCTGCGTACCCCGAAGCCGAGCTCGCCCGACCACAGCGGCTTGTCCTGATAGTTCGGGTCGCCGCCGGGCGCAGTGGCGCGCATCCAGCCGGAGGTGTTGATCTCGTCGCCCTCGCGCCAGTCTTCCCACGGCAGCTGCTTGGGCTTGCCGTCGTCGGAGACGATCAGCTCTTCGCGCGTGTAGATCGCGTCCTGGCGGTTGGTGAAGGAGAACTCGAACAGCTTCGACTCGGTGATCGCTTCGGTCGGGCAGGCCTCGACGCACAGGTCGCAGTGAATGCAGCGCAGGTAGTTGATCTCGTAGACGAATCCGTACCGCTCGCCGGGAGAAACCGGGGCGTCGGGCGGGTTGTCCTTGCCGCGCACGTAGATGCACTTGGCGGGGCAGACACCGGCGCACAGCTCGCAGCCGATGCACTTCTCCATGCCGTCCTCGTACCGATTGAGAACGTGGCGGCCGTGGAAACGCTCGGGCTTGGGGCGCTTGGGCCCGCCGTCCTTGTCGTAGGGCGTCGTGACGACGTTGCCGACCTGCTTGCCGGTGATACCGAAGCCTTCGAGAAGTCCCATTACTGACCTACCTTCTCTTCAACGCGAGCCCGGCCGACGAGCATCGCCCGGCTCAGGAGCATCGCAACGAGGATGCCGCCCAGCGCTCCGACCACGGTGTACTGCCACTTGATACGGGCGGCCGCGATGATCAACAGCCAGAACAGCGACAGCGGGATCAACAGCTTCCAGCCGAGGTCCATGAGCTGGTCGTAACGCAGACGGGGAAGCGTCGCCCGGAACCACACCTGGATCGACAGGAACACCATGAGCTTGGCGACGAACCAGAGGATGGGCCACGCCCAGCTCGGCCCGAAGCTCGGGATCGGGCCGCTCGGCCCGCCGAAGAACAGCGTGACCACGATCGCCGACATCGTGACCGTGTTCATGAACTCGGCGAGGAAGAACAGGGCGAAGCGGATCGACGAGTACTCGGTGTGGAATCCGCCGACGAGTTCCTGTTCAGCTTCGACGAGGTCGAAGGGCGGCCGGTTGAGCTCAGCCGTCGCGGCGAGCAGGAAGATGACGAAGGGCACGACACCGAGACGGATCACGTTCCACGCCGGGAGGAATCCACCGGGGCCCGCACCGGCCTGGTCGAGGGCGATGCCGCGCGTGGAGAGCGTGCCGCCGATGAGGACGACGGTTGCGATCGAAAGGCCCAGCGCGGCTTCGTAGGAGACCATCTGCGCCGAGGCGCGGACCGATCCGAGCAGCGGATACTTCGAGCCCGACGACCAACCGGCGAGCATGACGCCGTAAACCGAGATGCCCGACATCGCGAGCAGGAACAGGATGCCGACGGGCGGGTCGGCGAGCTGCAGGTTCGTCTTGTGGTGCAGCACCTCGATGGTGCCGCCGATCGGCACGATGGCGAAGCTCAAGAACGCCGGCACGGCCGACAGGTACGGCGCGAGGCGGAACACGCGACGGTCGGCGCGGTCAGGCAGCAGGTCTTCCTTGAAGAAGAGCTTGATGCCGTCGGCCAGCGATTGGAGAACACCGAAACGGCCACCGGCCTTGGCCGGGCCGATGCGGTTCTGCAGGTCGGAGATGAGCTTGCGCTCGTACCAAACCATGAACAGCACCGCGACCATCAACACCGCGAAGGTGATGATCGTCTTGATCGCAATGACGATGACGATCCCGAGGTCGAGACCGTTGTTGAAGATCGGATCACCCGCCAGCATGTTCACCAAGTGCATTAGACGTTCTCGATCCGTACGTCGGTGACGGGGCCGCTGGCGTCGATGAGCGAGCGGGCGTCGTCCGCCGCCACGTTCGCCGGCATCCAGGCCGAACCGGCCGGGACCGTCGAGTCGGCGACGACGCCGACCACGAAGCTGGCGTGGGCGCCGCTGACGCGAACTTGGCCGCCGGTCGTGACACCGAGGCGGTCGAGGTCACGGGGGTTGGCGCGCAGGGTCGGCGCCTTCTTGAGATTGGCGAGCGATGGCGAGGCCGCCACGGCGTTGCCCTCGTCGTAGAGCATGCGACCCGAAACGAGACGCAACGAGTAGTTGTCGAGCGCCGGCACGGGCACGTCAACACCCGCCGACGGAGCCGAAGTCGGCACCGACGGCGGCAGCACCGAACCGTCGCCGAGAACGGCGGGCGAGTCGGTACCCATGGCCTCGGCGACGTCGTCGATCGTCTCGAAGCCGAGGTCCCCGTCGAGTGCGGCTGCGAGTTCGGCGGCGATCATCCAGTCTTCCCACGCAACGCCGGGAGGAGTGACTTTCTGGCCGACGCGGGTGACGCGGCCTTCGATGTTCGTGGTCGTGCCGGACTTCTCGGCGAAAGTGGCGGCCGGCAGAACCACGTCGGCGCGGCCCGTCGAGGACGTCGGTGACGCGGTGACGGCGATCGTGAACCCGGCCCCGGCGAGGCCACGCTGGGCCAGGCTGGCGTCGGGCACGTCCGCAGCCGGATCGGAACCCAGGAGCACGAGCGCCCCGAGGCGTCCGCTCGCGGCCGCGCGGAGCATGCCGCCGGTGTCGAGGCCGTCGCCGGTCGGACGCAGACCCGCGGCGATCGCACCGTGCACGTTGGCTCGACGCAAGGCGGAGAGGAAGGTGGCGTTCGGCAGCTTCGCCAGGTTGAGCGCGGCGTCGACCACGAAGTTCGGAGCCTCAGCGGTCGACGGACGACCGAGGATGACAACGGCACCGGGCGTCTGCAGCAGAGCCCGAGCCGAGTCGATCTGCGCGGCAGTGACCGGACCGATGTCGCTCGCCGGTGCGCTGTCGACGAGGGCCGCCGCCACCGCCGCCGCGTCGCCGGGGCGATAGCCGAGCGAAACCGCGGCGTGCTTGGTCAAGTTCGTACCAGCCGGCGTGAGCTCGACGAGCTTGGTCTTGCCGCTCGTCACTGCATCGCGCAGGCGGAGGAACAGCACCGGTAGTTCCTGCTTGATGTCGGGAGCAAGAAGCACGACGACAGGCGCTGCGCAGGCCTCGTCGATCGTCGCCTTCGGCAGGCCGAGCACGAGCTCAGCGGGCAGGCCGTCGTCGAGCTGCGCGTCGACGTTGTTGGTCTTGATGACGTC
>JBEHXL010000037.1:0-19924 GCA_048498715.1 Actinomycetota bacterium
GTTCTTGATGAACCCGGCCACAACGCGCGAAGCGATCATCGAGCAGGCATATCCCAAGGCACTCGTCGTCGGATCGACTGCGTTCGAGATCGACGAGCAGGCGTGTCGAGAGCTCGCCGCACTCACCTACGACCGTGGCCACAATCCCGACGGCGGGCTCAATCAGTCGATGGCAGTCGCGATCGCAGAGGATCGCACCGAGGCGCTCGGGAAACTCACGATGCCCTGTGTTGCCATTCACGGCAGCGTCGATCCGCTGGTGCATCCGCTCGGCGGCGAGTGGACGGCCAAGGCCATTCCCGGCGCAGAACTCGTCATGATCGAAGGCATGGGCCACGATCTTCCGAGGGGTGCGTGGGACGTCGTCATCGACGCGATCGTGTCGAACGCTCGTCGCGCCACCACCTAGCTCCGGTTAAAGGCGCGTGTGCGTGGTAATCACGTGCCGTGCGCTTCCGTCGTGATGCCGAACTCGATACGTCCCAAGTCACCGACCGCCGCGGCATGCGCGGCCCGGTCATCGCCGGCGGTGGTGGTGTCGTCGGCATCATCGTCGTGCTTCTCATCACGCTGCTCGGCGGTAATCCGAGCGACGTGCCGACCAACTCCATCGGCGGCTCCAATCCGAGCTCCGATCTCGCTGCGTCGTGCCAGACCGGCGCGGACGCGAACCAGCGCGAGGACTGCCGCATCGTCGGCGTGATCAACAGCATTCAGGCGTACTGGTCAGAACACGTCGACGGCTACCGCAACGCCCAGACCGTGTTCTTCACGGACGGGGTGAACACCGGCTGCGGTGGGGCGTCCTCCGCTGTCGGCCCCTTCTACTGTCAGAACGACCGCACGGTGTACATCGACCTCGGCTTCTACCAACAGCTGCGCGACGACTTCGGGGCGAAAGGCGGCCCGTTCGCCGAGGCGTACGTCATCGCTCACGAGTACGGCCACCACGTCGAGAACGTGCTCGGCGTGTTCGCGCGACATCGCAGCGACGGGCGCGCCGGTGAGCAGGGCACCAGCGTCCGGCTCGAGCTCCAAGCGGACTGTCTCGCCGGACGATGGGCGCAGGGCGCCGTCGCCACCGGCTTCATCGAGGACCTGTCGCGTCAGGACATCGCCGACGGTCTCGATGCGGCCGCAGCTGTCGGTGACGATCGGATCCAGGAAAAGGTCAATGGCCAAGTCGACCCCGAGTCCTTCACCCACGGGTCCGCCGCGCAACGCCAAAAGTGGTTCATGAAGGGCTACGAAGGAACCTCGAACGAGGCGTGCGACACCTTCGCGGTTTCGTCGGTCTGACCGCGACTACGTGTGATGGAACGACGGTGCGTCGCTCACCAGGAACGCGACGTCGTCGATGAAGCGGCTTGATCCAGGTGACTGCACTCATCGGCCATCGCGAGATTTGAGCACGCCAGAGATGGGCATGCCTTTGACATGGCACTTCCCGATCTCCCCGACGGGCCGTACGACGTCGAGTACTTCTTCGATCCCGGCTGTCCTTTCGCGTGGCAAACCTCGGTCTGGATGCGACGAGTCGCCGAGCTCCGGAACATCCGCATCGGCTGGCGCTTCATCTCGTTGCACTTCCTCAACGAGGACAACGACGAAGAGCCGGCCGAGCTCACCGAGGCGCACGAGCTGGGCCTTGGGTTCCACCGCATCTGTGCCGCGGCTCGCGACCGTTTCGGCAACGAGGCGGTCGGCAACCTCTATCGAGCGTGGGGCGAGCACTACTGGTACGTCGAACGTGGTGGCGAGATGCTCGACCGCATTGCCGCTGCCGCGCGCGAGAGCGATCCGGCCGCAGTCATCGCCTCGGCGGCGCTGCCCGCTGACCTGATCGAGGCGGCCGAGGACGCTTCGTGGGACGCGATTCTGCGGTCCGAAACCGACGAAGCGATCCGCCGTACGGGCGACGATGTCGGCACGCCGATCGTGACCTACCTGCCCAGCGGCAACAGCTTGTTCGGGCCAGTCATCAGCGAGGTTCCGAGCGACGAGGACGCGCTGCGTTTCTACGACGCGTTGCGCACCTTCGCCGACTTCGAAGGCTTCTCCGAGCTGAAACGCTCCGAGCGCGCTCCTCTCGATCTGCCGCTCTTCAAGGCTGCGTAGCTATTCGTCGTTGCTGTTGACGAAGCGCAGGGTCGCGCTCAGATACTCCGGCGGCATCGTCTCGGCGACGATGGCGGTCAGGTGTGACTTGCCCGGCAGTACGACGCTGGTGAAGTCGTTGAGCTCGCGCCACATGCGATGCGTCTTCGCGAACGGTCGGTCGTATTCGCCGTTGATCGCAAGTACCGGGAAGTTGACCTTGCGAAGCTCGATCGCCTCGGACCACTTGCGCAGGTTCGACAGGTCACGCGAAAACGGCTCGCGTTCGACGTCAGCGGACGCCTCGGCTTCCTCGCGCGTCTTGCCGTTCGTCATGGCGAACGAGATCCGAAGGTTGCGCGACACGATCGCTTCTTCGGGATCGACGCCGTCGGAGTCGGCGGGCGTTGCGCTGAGGTATTGATCTTCGAACTCCATGATCCCGGACCCACCGAACGCTGCGGTGATGATGCGTTCGGGGATGAAGCCGAGCAACCGGGAGGTGATCATCCCGCCCATCGAATAGCCATGAATGTGGGCGCGTGCGATGTCGAGGTGGTTCATCAACTCGATGACGTCTTTCGCCCGGCCCGGACCACCGGGCTGCGGTTTGTCGCTCTTGCCGTGGTTTCGACAATCGATGGCGACGACGCGATGGTTGACGGCCAGGGCTTGGGCGATCCCATTCGCAAACCAGTTGCCCTGGGCGCTGCCCGTGTAGCCGTGGATCAGCACGACCCATGAGCCGCTGTCGCCGGCGCGGAGATAGTGGATGTTGGTTCCGTCTGACGCCGTGAAGAAGCCGCTCTCGCTCATGGCGCGTAACGCTAGGGCCAGGGAACGAGACAATGCCTTGTGTTGGTCGTAGTGTCCCGCCCGGTGGATGTCGACGCGGGGCTTGTCGACCGGCTGCGCGCCGGTGAAGAGGCGGCCTTCGTCGACCTCGTGCGTCGCTATCAACCGCAGATGCTGCGCCTCGCCGAGGCGACGGTCGGGAGTAGCGCCGTCGCGCAGGAGGTAACCCAGGACACGTGGCTTGCCGTGATGCGCGGGGTCGATCGCTTTGAGGGTCGCTCTTCGTTCAAGACCTGGCTGTTCCACATCCTCATGAACCGCGCGCGCACGGCCGCCTCGAAAGAGCAGCGGGCGGGTCGGCCCGACGAGAACATCGACGAGAAGTTCGACAAATCCGGGGCGTGGGCCGAGCCGCCGACGCCGTGGTCCGACGACACCGAAAACCGTCTCGATGCCGAGGAACTCGCCGGCCGCGTCAAGGACCTGTTGCCGCAACTCCCGGCGAGTCAGCGCGAGGTCGTGGTGCTGCGCGACGTCGAAGGACTCACGTCGGCCGACGTGTGTCAGCTGCTGGATCTGACCGAGGGCAACCAACGCGTGCTGCTTCATCGCGGGCGGGCCAAACTGCGCTCGCTCCTGGCCGAGGAATTGGCGTCGTGAGGCTGACCTTCTGGCGCCGCAGCGGCCTGGTGTGCCGCGACGCGGTCGCGCTGATGACCGACTACGTCGAAGGACGTCTCAACGCGCGGGATCTCGCGCGTCTCGAAGGACACCTCGCGGCGTGCCCGCACTGCTCGGAGTACCTGGCCCAGATCCGCCTCACGATCAGTGCGCTCGGACGTGTGGAACCCGACGATCTTTCCGATGCCGCCCTCGATGACCTCGTCGAGATCTACCGGAACTGGCGCAGCGACAACTGAGGTCGTGTAACGCACGACACGGACAGAAGGACAACACCGGGTGACCCTGAACGAGAAGCAGGAAGCGCTCTGCACGCAGAGCCAGTGGGACTTCAGCGACCTACGGGCGTTGTTCATCAACTGCACGTTGAAGAAGTCGCCGGAAAGATCGAACACGCAAGGCTTGATCGATATCTCGGGCGAGATCATGCGGCGGCAGGGAGTGACGGTAGAGGAGGTGCGGGCCGTCGACCATGACATCGCGACGGGTGTGTACGCGGACATGACCGAGCACGGTTGGGACGTCGACGAATGGCCGGCCATACAGCAGAAGGTGATGGACGCAAACATCTTGGTGGTCTGCACGCCGATCTGGTTGGGCGACAAGTCGTCGGTGTGCACCCGGGTGATCGAACGTCTCTACGGGAACTCGGGCGACCTCAACGAACACGGGCAGTGGGCGTACTACGGCCGCACGGGCGGCTGTCTGGTGACTGGCAACGAGGACGGCGTGAAGCACTGCGCCATGAACATCCTCTATTCGTTGCAGCACCTCGGCTATGTGATCCCGCCCCAGGCCGACGCCGGCTGGATTGGTGAGGCCGGCCCGGGGCCGTCGTACCTCGACCCCGGATCGGGCGGACCGGAGAACGACTTCACGAACCGCAACACCACGTTCATGACCTGGAACCTTCTGCACATGGCCCGGGCGCTCAAGGACCAGGGCGGTATCCCGGCGCACGGCAATCAGCGTCGTGAGTGGGACGCGGGCTGCAGTTTCGACTTCCCCAATCCCGAGTACCGATGAGCGAGCGAGCTCCCGAGTCAGGATGGCTGGTCGACACGCCGGTCGAGGACAACTTGCTGCGGCAGTTCCTGTACAACCAAGCCGCCTTCGCCGACATCATCGCCGACAGCTTCGACGGCCGGACCGAGCGGACTGACGACGTTGCTCTGGCGGCAAGCCGCTGCGCCGTGCCGTATTTCAATCAGGCGCTGCCGATGCGTCCGATCTTGTCCGCGGACGACAAGGTGCTCGACGACATCGACGGATTCTTTGCTGCGAGCGACGCCCCGATGTGCGTGTTGCTTTCGGCGTGGCCCACGCCGTCGCTCGAGGCGCGGGGCTGGCAACTCGGGGGCCACCCCGCCTTCGTGATCCGCACGCCTGGCTCGGCATTGCGAGAGCCTGCGCCGCGACCAGACGTCGATCTGCAGCTACGACGCGTGACCGACGGTGAGGGGGTGCGGGCCGCCGAGCACGTGATGGCGTACGGGTATCCGCTCGAACCAGCGCAGGGTCGCCCGGGCAGCGCCTTTCCCGAGTCGCTGGCCCAGTCCGATCTGTCCATCCGCATCGCGGCCGTCGACGGCGAGGACGTCGCGGTCGGCGTGGGCTACAACGCCTACGGCTGCATGAACCTTTGCGGCGCGGCAACGCTCGAAAGCGCGCGCCGCACCGGTGCATGGGGCGCGCTGGTCCGTGCCCGCGTCGCCGACGCCCCCGATCTGCCGGCGGTCGCCTTCACGAGCGACTACTCCCGGCCCGGTTTCGAGCACCTCGGCTTCGTCAGCGCCTTCCGGTTCACGATCTGGCTGAAGGCACAGGGCTGAGCCTGTAGAGCACGACGGGCTCGGTCTTGCCTCGCAGCGAGACGGGTTTCCGAGGCCGCAACGCCTGTCCGTCGCTCAGGGCCGCATGCGTCGCTGCGGTCAGCAACAACGCATCAGAGGTGTCCTTCGTCGCGGCTTCGACGCGCGCCGCCGTGTTCACGACGTCGCCGATCACGGTGAACTCGACGCGGCCACCGCCCCCGACGGATCCGGCGACGACTGGCCCGGTGTTCAAGCCGATGCCGATGCGCACGCCGTGGTTGTTCTCGACGGTGGTGATGAGTTCTTGTGCCGCCGCAAAGGCCCGGTCCGCGTGGTCGTCGAGCGGATCGGGAGCTCCGAAGACGGCGAGTAGTCCGTCGCCCATGAACTTGTTGGCATGACCGCCGTGCCCACGGACGACCGGCACGACGTCGGCCCACAGCGCGTTCAAAAGCCCGAGCACTTCCTCGGGTGAGCGGTGCTCCGAGAAGCTGGTGAAATCGCGGACGTCGAGAAACATCACGGTCACCTCGACGACGGCGGGTGCGAGCTGGACGCCTTCGGCGAGCACCCGGTCCGCGACACCGACATCGACGTACGCCGCGAAGGCCTCGCGCAGTCGCGCGAGTTGTGGCGTCGCTTCCTCCGCTGCGGCCAACCGCCGCGGACCAAGCAGCAAAGCGAGCGTGTCCGAAGCCTGGGTGAGCACGTCGCGCTCGCGCAGCAGTGCGCTGTCGTGTTCGATGCGCGCGAGCAATGAGCCACCGAAGCGCACGTCGGTGTAGGCGCGGTGGGGTCCGGGGGCCTCGCCGAGCAATGGCGGATCCAAGTCCAAGACGAGCGACGGATCACCCAGCGCGGCGACCAGCAGAGGTTGTAACTCCTCGGCCGTAGGCTCGGTCCCCAGGCGGGGCACCAGACGCCCGAAGACGCCTACGGCACGTACGGTTCGATAGGCGCCGAACACGATCGCCGCGGGCAACAACGCATATGCGAAGCACGTGAACAACGTCACAGCGTCCGAGGCGCGGTGGCCGGCCTCGAAGTGGAACGTCGGGATGTACGGGGTGGAGTGATTCGTGAACGAGGTGCCGGCGATCCCCGACAGAGCCGCGACGATGGCGGTCAACAGCACCGGCAGCATGAGGCGTCGACCCGACGTTCCCTGACGCCGGAGTCGGGCAGCGACCAGGACGAAGGCGGCGATGGTGATCAGAAGGCCGAGACTGGTCGATATCGATGACAGCGGTCCCTGCACGGCCGGCGCGTCGCTATGCAACATGCCGGGTGGGCACGTCGCGCCACAGATGTTGCTTGTCGGGATGAGCAAGACCGACACGGGATTGAGGATGCCGCTGACGAAGTAACCCGCACCGACCACCCATCGCTCTGCCCGGTCGCGCAAATGGCCGTCGGGGAGAGAAAGCACCGCGTGTAACAGCACCGCGGTGGGTAACGGGCTCCACATCGTGCCGATCGATCGCACGATGGCGTGGTCCGGCACGAACGCGAAGTTGCCGAGTGACCACGTCGCGCTGGCAAACAGAAGAAGCTGAGCGACGCGGGTGAGGCCGAAACGCTTGCGTACGGCTACGGCCGCCGCAGCGATGGCGATCGACGGAGTGAGATACGCCACCGCCGCGAGCAGGCCGAGGTCGACGGTGTTGTAGACCGCGGCCACGAGCGCGAAGACCACGGCGGCGACAACCACCGACGCCTCACCGATCCGCCGCATCGCCCTGATCCTACGGACGCGTTGCCGTTACGAGTTGCGTGGCGAAACGAGATTCTGGTGAGCCAGAGGTAGTTAGCGCTAGAAACACGTAATCAACCAGGGAGGGGTGGTTCACACCATGAAGAAGAAAGCGATCGCGATCGTCCTCGCGGCCGCAACCTTGATGCTCGTCGCTTGCGGTGGCAACGACGACGACGACAAGGATGCGTCCTCGGACACGACGGTTGCGCAGTCAGCGCCGGATGTCGCGTCAGTCCGCGCCGGCGTCAACGATCCGAAGGACCGCAATGTCGCTGTACTCGCGTTCTTGCCGGCGTCGGTCACCGTGAAGGCCGGAGGTTCCGTCGAATGGACGGCGACCGGTCCGGAGCCGCACACGATCACGTTCCTGCCGGCGGGCCAAGCGGCGCCGACGCCGGACAAGCCGGAGAACGCAGCGTTGCGGTCCAAGACCGTCGAAGGTTCGTACACCGGAACCGAGACGCTCGGCACGACGATCATTCCCGCCGGTCCGGATCCGGTGAAGTACAAGGTGTCGTTCCCGAAGGCGGGCGAGTTCACCTACCACTGCATCATCCATCCGGGTATGGACGGAACGGTGAAGGTCGTCGACGACGCCGCGACGGCGGACACGCAGTCGGCCATCGACGCACGCGCCAAGTCCGAACAGGCCAAGTGGATCGCCGAGGGCGTCGCCGCCAAGAAGGCGCTCATGAATGCGCCGGTCAAGAAGACGGCGAACGCGGATGGCTCCAACACGTGGACCGTCGAGATGGGCACCAACACGGCGCACACTGCCGTGCTCGCGTTCTCGCCGCCGAGCGCCGACATCAAGGCCGGTGACACCGTGACCTTCGTCAACAACTCGCACGACCCGCACACGGCGTCGTTCAAGGGATCCAAGGAGCTACCGCAGAATCCGGAGTCGGCCGAAGCCATGGCGCCGGCGCCGGGCAAGAGTCCGCAGACGCTCAATGCGACCGACCTGTTCAACACGGGTTGGCTGCCCCCGAACGTGCCCGGCGGCGCGCCGGAGATCGCGCGCAGCTACAGCTTCAAGGTGCCGACCGCGGGTGAGTACGCCTACGTGTGCTTGCTCCACGCACCGAGCGGCATGGGCGGAACGCTCAAAGCGAGTTAACGCCCGGCGTTGCGCAGGCCGTCGTAGGCGGCGTACTTGTACGCCTCGCTCAACGTCGGCACGTTGAACGCCGAATGCACGAAGTGTTCGATCGTGCCACCGAACTGGATGACCATCTGCCCGATGTGCACCAGTTCGGTGGCCGCATCGCCGACGATGTGCACGCCGAGTAGGCGAAGGTCACGGCGGTCGAACACGAGCTTGATCACCCCGACCGTGGTGCCCGAGATGGACGCCCGCGTGTTGAGGGCGAACGTCGCGCGTCCAACGGCGACGTCGACGCCCTTCTCGGCCGCGCCGGCTTCGGTCATGCCGACGCCCGCCGCTTCCGGAATGCCGTACACGCCGTAGGGCGCGAGCGAGTCGGCCACACCCTTGAGCGGCAGATCGAACGCCCAGCGGGCCGCGATACGCGCTTGCTCCATCGACACTGACGCGAGCGCGGGCGGTCCGATCACGTCGCCCGCCGCGTAGACACCCTCCGCGGTGGTTTGGAAGTGATCGTCGACGACGATGCGGCCGCGCTGATCCGTCTCGACGCCGATCGCTTCGAGGTTGAGATCCTCCGTGTTCCCGACGCGTCCCGTGGCGAAAATCACCTTCTCGGCGACGAGGGAATCGCCCGACGAGAAGTCGACGCGTATCCCGTCGGCAGTGCGCGCCGCGGTGGCGTAGCCCGCGTCGAAGACCATGCGCGTTCCCTGCGTGATGAACGTCGAAGCGAGCAGGTCGGCGAGTTCCGCGTCCATGTACGGCAGGATGCGCGGGCCGCTCTCGGCGAGGGTCACCTCGGCCCCGAGCGCAGTGAAGATCGAGGCGAACTCGCAGCCCACTGCACCGCCGCCGATGACGACGAGGCTCTTCACGGACTGGTCGAGCAGAGCCGCCGTATCGGAATCGAGGATGTCGGGGTCGTCGAAGGCAACGCCGTGAGGATGGAACGGCCGCGAGCCGGTGGCGATGATGATCGCTTCCGCGCGCAGCGTGCGGTTGCCGACGATGACGGTGCGTTCGGGGCCGAGGGCGGCGGTGCCTTGGACGAAGTCGACGTGATGTCGCTCGAGGTTGGTCGCGGCTTGGGACGACATCGTGTCGACAACCGCGGCGGTGCGTTCACGCAACCGCTTGGCGGCGACGTCGGGAGCGAGGCTCATGCCGACTTCGTAGATGTCACGACGCAGGAAGCTCGTCAGATACAGCGCGGCCTCGCGCATCGTCTTGCTCGCGACCACACCCCCGACGAGGGCGCCGCCCGGTCGTGGAGATTTGTCGACGACGGCGACCCGCTTGCCCCAGAACGCCGCCTGGGCCGCAGCTTTCTCGCCGGCCGGGCCGCCGCCGATGACGACGAGGTCGTAGGCGTCGGCCATCAGTCGACGAGTCGCAGCGCGACGGCCGGAGGAATGCGACTTGCGGCGCGGGCCGGCGCCACGCTGGCCAGCAGGGACGCGGCCAGCAGCCCGAGAGCCAGCAAGAACAGCGACACCGACGGTGCAGGCACGGGCGGCGTGAACCCGAGAACGTCACGGATCTGGGGTGATTTGGCGAGAGCCATCACCATGGCGCTGCCCAATACGGCGCCGACGCCGACACCTTGGATGGCGACGAATCCCCCTTCGAGCAGGAAGCTCCAACCGATCTGGCCCGAGTCGATGCCCATGGCGCGCAGCGTGCCGATCTGCTGGCGACGGTCGCGCACCGAACGTACGAGTACGACGCCGATGCCAGCGACGCCCACGATGAGTCCGATGCCGAGGTCTGATCGGTAGAGGTTCGTGATGCTGCCGACGAACGCGAACTGTTCGTTGGCGAGGTCTTCGACGACGTTGGCGTCCATGCCGTTCTCGACGCCGGCCCGGTTGAGCTGTTGGGCGAGTTCGCGTGCGTCGCCGCGCGTGTCGATCAGAGCGCCGGAGGGCACCAGGCGGGAGCCGAATACCTGGCGCGCGCCGACGTTGCCGTACATCGCGCCGAAACCGACGGCGTCCTGGTAGCTGACGCCGGCGACCGTCACGTCATGGCTTTGTCCGCTGGCCGTATCGAAGATCGTGTATTCGTCCCCGGCGCGAGGGGTGCGGGTGGGGTCGTCCTTGGTCCGGCCCAGCCGTTGTCCGGCGGTGAACAGGAAGTTCGCCGGCACGATGATGAGGTCGGCGTCCTTCGCAACGGCGCGGTACACGGCGGCGTCGTCGGCGTACTGCTTGCCGCGCAGGATGAGGCGAGGCGGGCGTTCCTTGGCGATCTCGGGCCCGAATGCGGTCACGTTCCAGAAGCGCTGCGACTCGCTGGTGCCGCCCTTGAACGACGCGATCACACTCGACATCGGGACCAGCGCGTTGATGTTGGTCCGGTCGAGCTCGGAGAAGTCGAAGGGGCTCGCGGGGCTGGACTGCGCGTACACCTGATAGTCACCCGCGAGCGTGGGGGACAAAGCGCGCAGTTCGTGCGTGATGAGGCCAGAGAGACCTTCGGCGTATGCCAGCGTGAACACAACCAGGGCGAGTGGTCCAACGGTGAGCAGCGTGCGCACGCGATGGGCGAGCGGGTTCGCGAGCCCGAGTCGCGAAGTGACCGTGACGCGACCACCGCCGATGCGCCGCAGGAAATGGGCGACGGTCGACTGGTGCGCGTTGACCAACAACACGCCGCTCATCACCAGCACCATGCCGCCGAGTACGACGCCCGCCGAGGCGATCTGATCGGAATCGTTGATCATTTGGAACAACGTGGCCCAGATGACATTTGGAATCGTGGCCGCCGTGACGCCGGCCTTCCATCCGTAGCGGTGCGCGACGATGACGCCGACGGCGCTCGTCAGCATCGTCGGGAAGGCCACAAGCGCGAGCGGATTGCGCGTGCTGAACGCCAGGCCGGTACCGAGCGCGCCGAGAGCGACGACGACCCAGAGCATCGTGTTGGCGACCCGACGATGCCGCGATCGCGCGGCGGGTAGTTCGCGTAACGAGCGGATGACGTCGAAGCGGCTGATGCGGAAGCTCGTGAGCGCAGCCACGATCGTCGACAACAAGAAGCCGGCGGCGAGGCCCTTCAGTACGTCCTGACCTGTGATCGAAAAATGCAGGTCGAGTTGGCGGTTCGGGAAGTTCCGGGTGCGCGGCGGCGAACCTGCCTTCTGCGCGATCCAGACCATGAAGCGACCGAGACCCACACCGGTACCGGCGCCGACCACAGCGCCCGCGAGCGCGTAGACGGCACCCTCGACGGTGAACGCCTGGATCAACGCACCGCGGGGCAGGCCGACGGCGCGCATCGTGCCGAGTTCGGCGAGGCGCTCCTCGGCGAGCATCAACAACACGTTCACCAGCAAGAGGGCGCCGGAGATGATGCTGAACGCCCCGATGGTCGTCAGGAAACGGCTTGACGCCTTACCGACCGCGATCGCCCGTTCGAGTCGGTCCTGGCGCACCATGGCGATGCGCGGGTTGTTCGTACCGAGTGTGGTGGTGAGGGCACGCTCGAGCGTCTTGACCTTCGCATCGGAGGGCGGCGCGACCGTGTGCGGGCCCTTGGCGGCGACCACGGTCAGCCAGCGTGGGGTCAGGCCGTCAGGGTCCTCGGCGCGCAACGCGTCGATAGTGCCGGGAGCGACGAGCAGGTTGATGCCGTTGTCGGTCGAGGTCGGCGTCAGCTTGGTGAGGGGCCGGTCGAGGATGCGCGTGATCTTGATGTCGTTGGTCTGACCCTTGACGTGGGTGGTGACGGTCGTGCCGACTCGCAAGCGCAGCTTGTCGGCCAAATCGTGTGACGCCCAGCCGGTTCCCTTCGCCGGGCCGGTTCCGTCGCCATCGAGCATGTCGGTCGCGCGGCGGTAGTCGGCTTCGATGAGTGTGGCGGCGGGCGCTGGGTCGGGTGACGTCTCGCTCGTCATCGGGACAACTGCACTTGCGACGGCAGCTCCGAATTGGATGCCGTCGGGCAGTGACGCCGCGAGCCGCGCGTTCGCCGCGGACCAGTCGTCGCGGTTCTCGTACGAGACGATCGCGTCGAGCGGGCCCATCTCGCTCAGCGCCTGGCGCTGCACCGAGGCGGTGTAACTCGAGCCAACCGCGCCGGCGCCGACGATCAGCGCAGTGCCGAGCAGGCATCCCAGCGCGACGAGAGCGCCCTCACGTGGACGGCGGCGGGCGTTGCGCATACCGATGCGACGAACGAGAGGGCGTCGGACGCTCGTGATGACGAGCGCGACCACGACGACGAAAGCGATGGCTACCACAAGCTAGGGCGAGGTTCTTCGGAACGGAATCGCCATATGGCGATTATTGCGAACACCGCGGCGAAGCCGAACAAGACAGCGACAGGGCCGGCAACCTGCCGCAGACCGGCACCGTCGAGGATGACGGCGCGGTAGCCCTTCATGGCCCAGTAGCTCGGGAAGGCGGGGCCGATCGTGCGCGCGAACTGCGGGGTCAAGGCTTGGGGCGAGAACGCGCCGCCGATGCCCGCGAACAACATGGTGCCGACGGTCTGGACGAGCGCGACCTGTTGTTGCTGTTTCACCACGGCCATCACGACGCAGCCCAAGCCGAGAATCGAAGCGACCAGCGCGGCGGCGACGAGGCCGAGCGCGATCGGTGAACCCGTGATGTGCAGCCCGGCCGCGCCGACCCCGATGACGAACAGCAGCACCTGCTGCAACCCGGCGACGACCGAGAGCGGCCCCAGCTTGCCGACGATCAACTCCCACGGTGCTGCGGGGCTGGCGCGTAGGCGATCCCAGGTGCCGTAGCCGTACTCCTGCAGGAACTCCAACGCAACGAGACCGACCATGAAGAACGAGAACATGACCGCCACGCCCGGCACCGCCTGCTCGGCCCCGTTCGCCTCCGGATACCCGCGCTCGACGAGTGCGACGCGAAAGGTCGGACGCAGGAACACCATGACGACGAGCGGCATGACGACCGCGCCGATGAAGACGGGAAGTTGTGGCTTCAGGTTGCGCAGCTGATGACGCCACAGAGGAACGATCACGCGTCGGTCTCCGCCATGGCTTCGCCGGTGATGGCGCGGTACGCATCGTCGAGACCGGCGGAGTGCACGCTGATCGACCGGATGCTGCGAAGGTACGGACCGGCCTCGGCGAGGATCGCCGCGGCGTCGTGTTCCGGGTCCGACGAAATGAACCGCGCAACCGACCCGTCGACCCGCGGCGGTTCGACGGAGCGGAGTCCGAGTTCGGGCACGGGGCCGTCGAAGGTCAACTCGACGTACCCGGGCAGGCCCTCGATGAGTTGAGGTACGCGATTGTCGGCCACCTTGCGCCCACGATGCAGCACTGCGACTCGTCCCCCGAAGGCCTCGGCCTCGGCGAGATAGTGCGTCGAGTACACGACGGCCGCCCCGTCGGCGGCGAGCGCGCGTACGAGGTCGACGAGTCCGTCGCGGGCGGCGACGTCGACGCCCGCAGTGGGCTCGTCGAGGATCACGAGGGCGGGTCGATGCACCAGCGCCATGGCCACGTGCACCCGTCGCCGTTCGCCTCCGGACAGTTCACCGGCGCGCTGGCCGAGCAGCTCTGTGATGCCGAGTCCGGCCGCAGTTTCCTCGATGCGCTGCGCGCAGGCCTTGCCTCGCAGTCCCGCCATCTCGGCGAACACCTTGACGTTGTCGGCCACGGACAGCCGGGGATAGATGCCCAGTTCCTGCGGGGCGAAGCCGATCTGCTTGCGAACCGCCGGAGTGCGTGGGTTGCCGCCATCGGGGCCAATCGCGACCGTGCCTGCGTCAGGACGGCGAAGCCCGCCGACGAGGGACAGCAGCGTCGACTTGCCGGCACCGTTCGCGCCGAGGAGCGCGAGGATTTCTCCGGCGCTGACCGAAAGGTCCACGTCTGACAGCGCAACGTGGTCGCCATACCGTTTGGTCACTCCGTTGACGGCAAGCACGCTGCGCACGCTAGACAGAATCAATGGCACGGATCGTTCTCACGACGTTCGGCTCGTGGGGTGATCTGTTCCCGTTGCTCGGCCTTGGTCACGAACTTGCGGCGCGAGGCCACACTCCCGTGTACGCGATCACGCCGGCGGGCGAAGACCTGGTGCGCGGTGAAGGTTTCGAGTTCGCGCCGGTCGGGCCGCGTTTTGGTTTCGAGGAGTACCGCGACCACCTTGCGATCCTCGATCGACGACTGCGCGGTGTCGCGAGTCTGTTCACGATCATGCGGCGCATCGCGATGCCGCACCTCGATGGCGCGATCGACGACCTCACGAAGGCAATCGACGGCGCCGATCTCGTGTTGACGCATCCCGTGCAGCTCGCCGGCCCGATCGCCGCGGAAGCCGCCGGCGTTCCGTGGGCGACCGTGTCGGTGTTCCCCGGGCTGCTGCCCACGGCGCACTTTCCCCCGCAGTTCGTGTCGTGGTCGCCACCGGGCGTGGCTGGCCGTCTCGTCAATCGCGGCGCGTGGCTCGCGGGTCGCGCGGTCACCTTCGGCTTGTTCAATCGCGGCATCAACGCGGCTCGTCGCCAGCGAGGTCTGGCGCCGCTCCGACAAGCGTTCATCGAGCAGTCGCTGGCGCCGCTCGGAGCGGTCGTGTTGTGTTCCGCCGCGTACGAGCCCGTTGCGCCCGACTGGCCGAGCACGGTGACGATGAGTGGGTTTGTTCGCTTCGACCAGCCGGCGGCACTCGGCACGCCTGACGATGTCGACGCCTACCTCGCGGCGGGGCCACCCCCGATCGTCATCACGCTGGGGGCGAGCTCTTCTCTGGACCCGGGAACGTTCTGGGACGACGCGGCGGCCGTCGTGGACGAGCTGGGCGAACGGGCCGTGTTCTTGATTGCGCAGGACGACCACCGCACCGGTCGCCTGGTCGGGCGTGACGGCGTGTGGGCGTACGTGCCGCTGTCCGCGGTCTTGCCGCACGCCCGCGCCGTCGTGCATCACGGCGGGTTCGGCACCGTCGTCGAAACGATCCACGCCGGTATCCCGAGCGTGACGCTGCCGCGCGCGTTCGACCAGCTGCACCACGGTGACCGGCTGCGCGACCTCGGCGTCGGGTCGGTGATCCCGTGGCATCGCGTGACCCGCGATCGGCTGCGGTCGGCGTTGGAGGGCGTGTTGTCGTCGGCGACGATGGCGACCAAGGCCGGCGCGCTGGCGCAGACGCTGTCGTCGGAGAATGGCGCGGCGCGCGCCGGCGACGCCGTCGAGGCGCTGCTGCGCCTCCGCGTAGGGTGACGTGATGCAGGCGGCGTCCAAGGGGATGGAGAAGATCACGTCCCCGCTTGTCGGCCACAAGACCACAACGCTGGCGCGGCTGTTCTGGCAGAACCGGCACAGCATCGACGTCCCGTCGAAGGCCGCGGCGATCCTCGGCGTCAGCGCTGTCCTGGCGCCGGCGCGCGGGGTCGAGTGGGCGTTGTCGCATCGCGCGATCAGTCACCACGAGATGTCGGAGTCACCGATGTTCGTCGTGGGCCACGCGCGATCCGGCACGAACTACTTGTTCCGGCTCTTGGCTCAGGATCCCCGCTTCGGATTCGTTCGGTGGCGTCAATCGATCTTTCCGCACATGTGCGGTCCGCTGCGGCCGGTGGCCGACTTCCTGCTGACGGGCCTCGGACCGAGCGAACGGCCGATGGACGCCATGTCGTTCACTCCCGATCAACCGGAGGAAGAGGAGAGCGCGGCCGGCAGCCTCAGCGGCTACATGGCCAATCTGTTCGCATACTTTCCCCGCGACGCGCGCTACCACTTCAACCGGTGGTCGTTGATGAACGGCCTTTCGCCCGCCGAACTCGCGCAATGGCAGGACGCGCTGCGCCAGACGCTGACCAAGGCGTCGTGGATTGCGGGAGGCAAGCGTCTCGTGAGCACCAATCCCGGCAACACGGCGCGGCTGGCGCAGCTGCACGAGATGTGGCCTGACGCGCCCTTCCTCCACATCGTGCGTCACCCCTACGGCGTGTATCTGTCCGCGTGGAGCGCGCTCCAGACCGGCCTGCCGCTGCTGCAGCTCGGCCACGCGGCGGAGGAAGAGACGCGCGAACTCTTCTTCGACTTCTATCGCGACGTGCTGCAGCACCACATCAAGCAACGCGCCGCGCTGCCCCCCGGTCTGTATGCGGAGGTGCGCTACGAGGATCTCGTTGCCGACCCCATGGCGGAGGTAAGGCGTATCTACGAGACGCTCGACCTCGGTGGGTGGGCCGATCTCGAGCCGCGACTTCGCGAACATCTCGAGTCCATCAAGGACTACAAGCCGAACCGCTTCAGTCTCGATCGCGCCCTCGCCGCCCGCATCGCCGAAGAGTGGTCCTTCGCATTCGAGGAGTGGGGTTACGACCCGGATCTACTCGTCGGCGACGACGACGAGTGAGCCGTATCGCGCTTGCTCCCATCGGCACCCGCGGTGACGTTGCGCCGTTGGTGGCGCTGGGTGCGGCGCTGCGCACCGCCGGCCATGACGTGCACGCGTGTGTGAGCCGCGACTTCACGTTCCTGTTCGAGCAAGCCGGCATTCCGACGACGCCAATCGAGGCCGACGCCGCGGAGTTCGTACAGGACCTCGGCGGCCGTCTACGCGACATCATCGATCTCGGTCGACGACTGCGACCGGCGGCGGAAGCGGCGCAGGTCGCGCTCGGTGCAGCGTGCGAGGGTGCCGACGTCGTCATCGGTAGCGGTTTCCAGATTCTCGCCCCGGCGCTCTGCGAGGCGGGTGGCATCCGCTACGTGTACGCGTCGACCTCACCAACCCTGGAGCGCTCCGTCACCATCCCGCCCCACTTCGCCCCGTATTACGGGCTTGGTCCGGCGTTGAACTGGGTCCTGTGGCGAGGCCAGGACATCGCGTTGGCGAAACTGTTCACGCCGATCCTCGACGACCACCGCGCCGCCCTCGGGCTTGGTCGTCAGAAGCAGCGCGTGTGGGACGCGATCACCGCGCCCGCGTCCCTGCTGCGCTTGTACGACGGCGTCGTCGTCGGCGAATCGTTCGGGCGTGACGCGCTCGGCGCGTGCTTTGGCGGCTGGTCCCCGACGCCCCTACCCGACGACGTCGCGGAGTTTCTCGACGCGGGCGCGCCGCCGGTCATGGTGACGGTGGGCAGCGTGGCCGGACCGGACCCACACGAGCGCGTCGGTGCCGTCGTGAGCGCCATACGCGCGGGCGGGCGGCGCGTCATCCTCGACGGCGCCTTCGATGTGGACGGCCGCCTCAGTGGAGCCGACGACGTCTGCTCGATCTCGGGCGTCGACTACCGATCGTTGTTCAACCGCCTCGGTGCAGTCGTCCATCACGGCGGCGCCGGGACCATTGCGCTCGCGGCACGCGCGGGCGTGCCGCAGGTTGTGGTGCCCCACGTTGTCGACCAGTTCTTCTGGGCGCGCCGCGTGGCGACGATCGGTGCCGGTTCCAAGCCGGTGCCTACGAAACGCTTCACGCCGTCACGGATCGCAACGGCGATTGCCGAGGCGACGTCGCCGGCGGTCGTCGCGAAAGCGCAAGCCCTCGCTCGTGAACTCGCGTCGCTCGACGGGCCGACGCAGGCGGCAAACGTAGTGTTGGCGTGATGGAGTCACTGAAGGGCGAACACGCAATCGTGACCGGGGCCTCGCGGGGCATCGGCGCCTGCGTCGCTGAAGCACTGGCCCGCTCGGGTACGAACCTCACGCTCGCGGCGCGATCGCAGGTCGAACTCGAGCAAGTCGCCGAAGCGTGCCGCAAACACGGCGTGCAGGCGCAGATCGTCGCCGGTGACCTGATGACCGACGAAGGACGCGCTGCGCTTGCGGCGGCCTCGGAAGCGGCGCCCTTCGGTGCGCCGACCATCCTCGTCAACAACGCGGGCACCGAACTGCTCGGGCCGTATCACCGGGCCACGCCGAGCGCGATCGAGAACCTGATCGGGTTGAACCTCGTGGCGCCGATGATGTTGACCCGCGCGGTGCTGCCGTCGTTCGTTGCGCGCGGCAAAGGCCACGTGGTGAACCTCTCGTCGATGGCGGGCAAGGCGGGAACGCCGTTCGCCGCGACCTATTCGGCCACCAAGTCCGGGCTCGTCGGCGCGACCGCCGCCTTGCGCGCTGAGTACCGCGGCACGGGCGTGTCGTTCTCGGTGATCTGTCCGGTGTTCGTGACGGGCGCCGGCATGTTCAAACGGCTCGGCGAGGATCGCGTGAAGGTCCCCCGTGTCATCGGCACGGTGCCCGTCGAGAAGGTTGTCGACGCCGTGCTCGCGGCGATCACCAAGGACAAGCCCGAAGTGCTGCTCGGCTCACCGACGATGCGTCCGCTGCTGGCGCTGGCTCAACTTGCGCCGCGGGCGCACGCCCGCGTCGTGGCCTGGGTGGGAGTGCGGAAGCGCTTCTCGGGTTTCCTCGGTCAGGCGATCGGCGATCCCGAAGGCGAGCTCGACGGCATGCAGCCCGAGTGGACCGGCGCGCAGCAGTAGCTACCAGACGATCGGCATGACGCCGGCGCTCCAGCCGGCGGCGCCACCGATCAGCAGCACCTTGTCGCCGCGGTGCAAACGACCCTCGGCCTTCGCCGTCGACAGTGCGAGCGGAATGCTCGCGGCCGCGGTGTTGCCGTAGCGGTCGACGGTGATCATGCAACGCTCCGTCGTCATCGCGAACACGTTGCAGAGCCGTTCGATGACCGACAGCGACACCTGATGCGGCACGAACAGATCGACATCGTCGATCGTCCAGCCCACGGAAAAAAGCGCGTCCTTGATGACGGGCGGCAGCGTCGTGACGGCCAGGTCCTGCAGCTCCGAGCTGTGGCACTCGAAGAAGCCACGGGAGAAGTCGTGGATCATCAGCGTGCCGCCCGCGAGGATCGTCGACAGCTCCCAGTGCGATCCGTCGCTCATGAACTTGCCCGGGTAGATGCCCCGGGCGCCGGAGTCCTCGGGCGTGAGCACCGCGGCGGCGCCACCGTCACCCAAGGTCAGCGCGGCGAACTTGGTCCGCAGGTCGCGGATGCCCTTGATGTCGTAGTTGATGAACGGGGAGAGGACTTCGCCGTTCGCGACGAGCACGCGTTCGGCGCGGCCCGTCTCGATGAGGGAGCTCGCGAAGTCGAGACCGTTGATGAAGCTGTTGCACGCGTTCTTCACGTCGACGACCGCGGCGTTGCAGCAGCCCGACTTCACCTGGACGATGTTCGCCGTCGCCGGCTCGCTGATGTCGTGCGACGCGGCCGCGAAGATGAGCGTGTCGATGTCCTCGGGAACCATGCCCGCGTCGTCGAGTGCCTTGATCGCGGCTTGCGCAGCGAGATCGCTCGAGGTCGTGCCCGGCTCGACGTGATGTCGCTGCCGCACACCGGCGAGCCCCTCGATCACCCCCGCACGCATCAAGCGTTCATCGATGCCTTCGCGCACGCGGTCCTCGATCTCGGTCGAGGTGACCGTGCGTTCAGGCAGAACGTGACCAATACCGGCGATCGCTGCGCGCCGGGTCTGCTGGGGGGAGCGACCGTTCACGACGAAGGCGATCTTATGCACGCGCGAAACGGTTACCGTCCGGAGCGTGAACGAGATGCTGACGCTTTCGACGAATGATGGCGATATGGGCGTTTATGTGGTGCGCCCCGACGGCGAGGGGCCCTTCCCGGTCATCGTGTTCTTCCACCACGGACCCGGACTCGACGACGGATCGAAGGAACAGATGCAGACCTTCGCCGATCAAGG
>JBEHXL010000038.1:0-19920 GCA_048498715.1 Actinomycetota bacterium
CCTCTCTCCTCCACCCCAACCCCGACAAGAACGCGGCCTTTTACTGGCGGAAGCGCTGCAGGACGGCCCATTGGTCGTCCTGGGTGGTGCGGTAGTCGTAGACGGAGCCGCCGAGGGCGCCCCGCTCGGCCGCAGCTCGGTGGAAGCCGTCCATGTCCGCCGCGGAGGCGACGTCGCCGATGCCCCCGACGGGATGCACCGGTAGGTCGTTCCGGTTGAGCTGGGCGCGCAGGCGATCGATGTTCTCGGCTGTGTAGGTGTAGGCGTTGCGATACGGCGAGTCCGACTTCCGGCTCGTCCAGTACGACATCGGCATCCACGCGTCATAGGCCGGAGCGATCTGTTGGTAGGGGAAGCCCGGCCAGAAGTTGGGGTTGATGACTTCCATCACGACAGCGGGCATGACGCACGCTGCGATCGGCATGCCGGGCATGTGCTGACGAAACGCGATCGACAAGTCGATCAGCCGGTTGTTCCGCTCGGTGACGTCCTGCACGTTGCGGCTTTCGATGTCGACGGCGACGCCCTGAACCCCGAGCTGGCTGATGCCCACGAGCCGATCGAGGTCGCGCACGGTGTCGGTGAGGGTCGGGAGGTACCAGGCGATGACCTTCATGCCGCGGCGGTGCGCCTGGTCGATGATCGGGCGCAGCAATTTCACGTCGACGATCCGATTCGGAGACTTGTGATGCGCGGCCTGCACGTAGAGCGTCTGCACGCCGAGATCCGCCATGCGATTTATCTCGTTGACGCCGACGACCGGCTTGCCGCCGGTGAACTCGTTGCTCCAGTCGTACACGTCGATCCAGGCACCGAAGCCGCGGAACTGATTGGAGTCACCCGCGACGATCGGCGCATTCGTACGCAGCGTCGGCATCGGCTGCAGTGCCGTGGTCGGCGGCGCGGTGACGGGGGTGGACGCGGCCCGCACCGGCGCGTCGGTCGTCGGGGGCGCGGTGACCGGGATGGTGGTGGGCGGCAACGTCGTCGACGTGGTGGTCGATGTCGACGTTGTGGTCGTGCGGATCGGGGCGAAGGCGAGCTTCGTCGGATTCTTGTGATCGGGCTTTACGAAAACGCCAACCGCACCGAGCATTACGAGCGCGACTGACGCAACCAACAGTCGCGACTTCATGACGCGACAGGTAACCAGATTTTGAGCGCGCGGTTAACGCGCCCCCTTCCATCCTTCCCAATACGTCACCGCTTCAACCGGCTTGCGGCGTCCGGGCTTGAAGTCCTCGCCTGTGTACTTGGCGATCGGCAGTAACGCGGCTTGATGGACGTTGTCGGGAATCCCGAGGAGTTCAGCCGCTTCGGCCTCGACGGGTAGGTGAAGCGTCGTCAGGCACGTGCCGTAGCCGCGGCTGCGCAGGGCCAGCGCCATGCTCCACACGGCGGGATAGATCCGCCCGTACCAGCTGGCGCGTGTGAACACATCCATGTCGTCAGGACGCCCGTAGATACACGGGATGACATGGACCGGCACCTGGTGCAGGTGCGCGGCGAGGTACTCGCCGGAGTCGAGGATGCCGTCCATGTCGGTGACGCCCCGCTCGGCGATCGACTGCCGGTTCGCGGCGAAGTACGGCACCGCCGTGCGGTTGTAGAGCTCAGCGAGCTTGGCCCGCTTGTCGGCGTCGGTCACGACGATCCAGCGCCAGTCCTGCACGTTGCCGCCCGTCGGCGCCTGGCACGCGATCTCGATGCATTTCTGAATCTCGTCGAGGTCGACGGGCGCGTCGAGATCAAGGCGTTTACGAACTGAACGGGTGGTGGTCAACAGCTTGTCGGTCTGAGTCAGGTCGAACGCCATCCGCGCACGCTACAAAAGTGCGCATGCCCGAGGACCTGCATCTTTACGACGGGATCGTCACCACCCGCGCCATCCGTCGCTACCTGCCTGACGACATCCCCGAGGATCACCTCACCAAGATGCTCTTCGCCGCGACGCGGGGTCCGTCGGGTCACAACACCCAGCCGTTCCGCTTCCTGGTGTTGCGGAGGACGCCGGACGCGGCCGCGGCCCGTGAGCTGCTGGGCGAAGGGTTCGTCAAAGCCTGGGCGCCGCAGCGACAGGAACCGTCCGCCGACGACACGAGTCGGCGCGCCCGCATGGCGCGCACGATGAACAACTTCGTCGACACGATCGGCGAGGCGCCCGTCATCGTCCTCGCCCTCGTGCAGGACGACCTCGTGCGTGGTGACATCACGGCGGGCGCGTCCGTCTATCCGGCGTGTCACAACTTGCTTCTCGCAGCGCGCTCGCTCGGCTACGGCGGCGTCATCACGATGTGGCATCGCCCCGTAACCCAACAATTGGCCGGAGTCCTTGAGTTGCCCGCCGACGTGTCGATTGTTGCAACGATCCCGCTCGGTAAGCCCGAGGGGAGCCACGGGCCGGTTCGTCGCCGGCCGCTAAACGAACTTGTCTACGAGAACCGTTTTGGTCAAGCGGCAACGTGGGCGAATGATCCCGAAGGGACCCGTTACACGCGCGGCTGAAGCCGTACTTTGGGTTTGCGTTGGGCTAACGGTTTGCCCGTTCCTGCCGATAGGTGGGGAAGAACCGAGCCGTGGGAGCGCCCGATGACAATGCAAACTGCACCGCGTTCGGCGGGAAACAACACCGGCGGTCCTAGCCGCGGTCGAATTCTCGTCGTCGACGACGACGCGGGCATCCGCGCTCTGTTGAGCCGGTACCTGGAGATGGAGGGCTACGAGGTCGTCACCGCGAACAACGGCAAGACGGCGCTCGAAGCCATCGCCACCCAGGCGCCTGATCTCATGCTCCTCGACGTGATGCTGCAGCCCGACGACGGCCTCGAAGTGCTCGCCAAGATCCGGGAGCGCAGCGACATCGCCGTGATCCTCGTGACGGGACTGGGCACCGAAGCCGACCGGGTCCTCGGCCTCAAGCTGGGCGCAGACGACTACATCGTGAAGCCGTTCTCGGCGGCCGAACTCGAGGCGCGTGTCGCATCGGTGCTGCGCCGGTCGCGGCCCGCGACGGCGGCGACGCTTTCGTACGAGGGTCTGTTGATCAACCTCGGCACGCGTGAGGTCACCGTCGACGGCAAGCCGATCACGCTGACTGCGAAGGAGTTCGATCTCCTCGCGTTCTTGGCGTCCTCGCCGCGACAGGTGTTCAGCCGTGAGCAGCTGCTCGACCACGTGTGGCACTCGTCGAGCGACTGGCAGTCGGCCGACACCGTCACCGAGCACGTGCGTCGCCTGCGCAAGCGTCTCGAGGCTGACCCGGACCACCCCCGCTGGATCGCCACGGTCCGCGGCGTGGGCTACCGCTTCATCCCGTAGCCCTTCTGTGCGGCTGTAGACGGGCTCAGCCCGTCCAGCCCCGCACAGAACCTCTACTCCGGCACGTTGTCGGGGATGGTGAACCAGAAGCGGCTGCCGCCGTCCTTGCCGGGTTCGACCCCGATGGTGCCGCCGCGGCGCTCGACGAGGCGCTTGCACACGGCAAGGCCGACACCCGTGCCGGGGTACGTGTCCTTGCCGTGCAGGCGGTGGAGCCCGTCGAAAATCGCGGCGCTCTCGTGTTCCGGTACGCCGATGCCGTTGTCGGTCACGGTGATGGTCCAGCCGGTCGTGGTGCGCTGGGCGTCCACATGGACCCATGGCGCGTCGGGGCCGACAAAGGTGATCGCGTTGGTCAGCAGGTGGCCGAGTAGCCGCCGCATGTCGTCAGGATCGCCGACGATGGTCGGAAGCGGCTCCCAGGTGAGACTCACGCGGGTGCGGTCGAGCACGGGCGCGAGCCGGGATCGGATGCTGGCGAACAGTTCCGACAGGTCAACCGTCGACCACTTCGGCTCGGAAGCGTCGATGAGCGCGAACTCGAGCATGTCCGACACCATGCGTTCGAGACTCGCCGCAGCATCGAGGATCCAGGACACGAACTCGCCGCCGGCGTCGTCGAGTACGTCGCCGTAGTTCTCCGCCAGAAGGCGGGCGAAGCCGTCGATCAGCTGGATCGGGGTACGCAGGTCGTGAGCGGCGAGCGAGGCGAGGCGAAAGACGCGCGTCGCGTCGGGCCCGTCGGCGACTTCCGTGGGCGCGCTCGTGAGCCCGAGCGTGGCGCGCGCGGTTGCGGCGTTGGCCGACTCCGCCACGGCCGCGTTGCAGGCCTCCCGGAGCTTGGCGATCAGCGCGTCGGAGTCGAGTTGTTTCTCGATGTAGCCGTCGGCCGCGTGGACCGTGGCCTCACGGTCCAGCTGCCACCCTTCGAACCCCGACAACAGCACGACGCGCGTGGCGGGGGAGCGGCGTCGGATCTCGGGGATCGCCGTGAGCCCGTCGGTGTTGGGCATGGCGATGTCGAGCAGCAGGAGATCGGGCTGATGAGTGCCGACCGCCTCGATCGCCTCCTGCCCGTCCGCGGCTTCGGCCACGACGATGGAATCAGTCGAACGTTCGAGGATGCGACGGAACAGCGCCCGAACGAGTGGGCCGTCGTCGGCGATGACGACTCGGGGACGAGTGGGTAGCCGACTCGTGTTCACCGCAGTGAGAGACATTCAGAACTCCATTCCACGTGCCGCCGCGGCCAGGGGTCCGACCGGGGAGAGGGTTTTCGCCGCGGCGGCACGGTGGATGAGTCGTCGCGTCACGACCGGAGCGATAGGTCGTGCGTGACGAGAGTGAGAAGCAGGTTGCCTACGAGGAGGAAGGCGAGCCGGGCGGGCAAACCTTCGAACACGTTGGAAGTCGGGTTGTAGGTCACTCCGTGCTCCTCGATCTGTGGGAACAGCGTGCCGGAGCGGTCCCACAGCCCTGACCACGCCTGACCAACGGCGTCCCAACCACCCGAAAGGGTGATTTACCGATCCCAAGCCCACTCGGTACCCTCCGACGGCACGATGAAAGCTCTCCGTACCTTTCTCTTTCTCGCGCTCTTGGTCGGTGTCGTCACGTCGACGCCGTCGCGGGTGTTCGCTGCCGTGCGGGTCACCCCGACCGTGCAGTGGGGGGCCGAGACCAACGACCCGTGGCTGCAATTCGGCGAGTTGAACGCCTTCGAGAAGGCCGCGAAGAAGAAGGTGTCCCTGTACCTCTTCTACGCCAACCTCAGCGCGTCCTCGCACTTTCCGACCGACCAAGCCCAAGCGATCGCTGCACGCGGCGTCACGCCGGTCGTCACTGCCGAGCCATGGGAACTGTCCATGGCCGACGTCGCGTCGGGAGCGTACGACGCCACCCTTCGCACGTGGGCGGCCGAAGCCAAGGCTTTCGGCAAGCCGCTTTGGTTCCGCTTCGCTCACGAGATGAACGGTGACTGGTATCCGTGGGCCGACCCCGCGAACTATGTCGCCGCATACCGCCACGTCCATGACGTGTTCGCGAGCGCCGGTGTCACGAATGTGAAGTGGGTGTGGAGTCCGAACGTCGTCTACCCCGGGTCGACGCCTCTCGCCGACGTGTTTCCCGGCGACGGCTACGTCGACTGGATCGGTATCGACGGCTACAACTTCGGCACGTCGCAGAGCTGGTCGACGTGGCAAAGCCCGACCGGAGTGTTCGACACGACCCTGAAGGCGGTGCGGGCGTTGTCGAGCGACCCGATCGCCATCACCGAGACGGGCAGCGCGGAAAGCGGGGGCAGCAAGGCACGCTGGATCACCGACTTCTTTGCCTTGCTGAAGGCCAACCCCGATGTGAAGGCGTTTCTCTGGTTCAACCTGAACAAGGAAACGGACTGGCGGATCCAAAGCTCGCCCGCTGCTCAGACGGCGTTCGCGTCAGGGATCAGCGACGGCCGCTTCGCTACCTCGTAACCTCGCAATGATGTTCGACTGCCCTCGCTGCGGAGCCAAAGACGTACAGGCCGCGTACTACGGGCCGTGTCCCACCTGTCGTGAGGCGTTGAACGCAGCGTTCTACAAGGAGCCGACGGTGCGGGACAAAGAGGCCTACGTGCCCAAGATGAACGTCACGCCCAACGCGGTCGCCCTCAAAGAAGACAACTAAGTCTCCCGGCTGTGCCCGGCCCCCTGCCGCTCAAATTCGTGACGTCCGCGTCGCGCCTCGACCAGCTTCCCGACAGCGCGTCGGAGTTGGCCGTCGTCGGCCGCTCGAACGTCGGCAAGTCGTCGCTGATCAACGCGATCGGGGGCAGCGACAAGTTGGCGATGACGTCCAAGACCCCCGGCCGCACTCGGCTGCTCAACCAGTTCTCCTGCGCCGACCACGGCACGATCGTCGACTGCCCCGGCTACGGCTATGCCAAGGCGTCAAAATCGTTACGCGAGTCGTGGCAGAAGATGGCCGAGGACTACCTGCTCATGCGCGAAGGGCTCAGGCGAACCCTCGTCTTGGTCGACGGCGAAATCGGACCGACCAAGCTCGACATCCAACTGCTGGACTGGATGCGGGCCAACGAATTGCCCATCGCGATCGTCGCCACGAAACACGACAAGGTGAAGTCGTCCGCGCGGGACAAGCGCAAGCGCGAGCTGGCCGAAGGGTGCGAAGTTGCCGCCACGGAGGTCACCTGGGTGAGCGCCAGCAAGGGCGTCAACATCGACCGCTTGCGCGGTCTGATCCTCGAATGGCTGCACGAATGAGCGTTGCGGTCGTCACGGGCGGAAGCCGCGGCGTCGGGGCCGCGACATGCGTGGCGCTGGCCGCCGCCGGCTACGACGTGGTGGTCAATTACGTGCGCGATGCCGACTCTGCCGCGCGGGTCGTTTCGGCGTGTTCCGACCTCGGGGTCGAGGCCGTCGCGGTGCAGGGCGACGTCGGCACCGAGGCCGGCGTGCTCGCGTCGTTCGCGGCTGCGGACAAGCTCGGCCGCCTCGGCGCGTTGGTCAACAACGCAGGCATTGTCGACGTTGCGTCGCCCGTGGCGGAGATGTCCGTCGACCGCATCCAACGCATGATGCAGGTCAACGTGGTCGGGCCCTTTCTCGCGGCCCGTGAAGCGGTCTGTCGTCTCTCGATTACGCGCGGCGGAAACGGCGGCGCCATCGTGAACGTGTCCTCGACCGGCGCGCGGCTCGGCAGTCCGAACACCTACGTCGATTACGCCGCGAGCAAGGCGGCGGTGGAAACTATGACGATCGGCTTGGCCAAAGAAGTTGCGGCGGAGGGTGTTCGCGTGAACGCCATTCGGCCCGGCATCTTCGACACCGACATTCACGCCAGTGGCGGTCAGCCCGAGCGGGCCAAGCAACTGGCATCACAGATACCCATGGGGCGGGTCGGTCTTCCGAAAGAAGCGGCCGCTGCAATTGTTTGGCTCGTTTCTGAGGAGGCGTCGTACGTGACTGGGGCAATTCTCGATATTGGTGGCGGACGATGACCGCCCCGGCGCCCGTGCGGCGTCAGACCAAGGCCGGTCGCCGGCGTCGCACCGCCAAGGTGACCGGCGCCGGCAAGCCGAAGGCGGCGCGCCAGGTCTCGGCGATCACCAAATTCCGGTACCGCTTCGACAACGCCATGGCCCGCGGGCCGCTCGTCGTCGTTGCGTGGCTGGGTGGGCTGAGCCTCGCCATCATGGTGGTCACGGCGCTGATCGCGTTGGTGGGCAATCTCACCTTTGCGGGCGGGTCGCACGACGGGTTCGCCGAGAACTTCTGGCAGGCGATGCTGCGTACCGTCGACGCGGGCTCCTTCGCCGCCGATACGGCGTGGCCGACGCGTCTGCTCGCCTTGATCATCACGCTCGCCGGCATCTTCTTGGCGGGCAGCTTGATCGGTTTGATCGCCAACGCCGTCGACCAGAAGGTCGAAGAGCTGCGACGGGGCAAGAGCACCGTCGTCGAGTCGGAGCACACGCTCATTCTCGGATGGTCGGATCAGGTGCCGCGCATCGTGAACGAGCTGGTGATCGCCAACGAGAGCGAGAAGAACGCCGCGGTCGTGATCCTGTCGCCCGTCGACAAGACCGAGATGGAAGACGTGCTGCGCGACCGCGTGCCGGACACGAAGAGCACTCGGGTCGTGTGTCGCAGCGGCAGCCCCGCCAATCCCGCCGACCTCGAACGCTCGGCGTTGCATCACGCGAAGTCCGTCATCGTCGTGCGCGGCGAAGACGGCGATGCCGGGGTGGTCAAGGCGATCCTCGGCGTGCGCGCCGTCAAGGACGCCTTCGACGAGACCTACATCGTCGCCGAGATGCAAGCCGCCGATACAGCGCGCATCATCCGCTCGTCGACCGAGGGCCGCGTGCTCACCGTCAACAGCGACGACGTCGTCGCCGAAGTGACGGCGCAGGCCTGTCTGCAGGCCGGCCTGTCGGCGGTCTTCAGTGACCTGCTCGACTTCGACGGCGACGAGCTCTACTTTGCCGACGCGGGCCAGCTCGCCGGTCACACCTACGCCGAGGCGCTCGTCGCTTTCGAGGCGTCATCGGTTATCGGTCGGTTCACGCCGGACGGCCAGGTCGAGCTCAACCCGACGCCCGACACGGTGATCGGAGCCGATGATCAGCTCATCGTCGTCGCCGAGGACGACTCCGCCATCGTCTACACCGGCGCGGGCTCGTACCCGGCGGCGGGTTCGGCTCCGGGCGCGCACCAGGCCAGCGAGTCGATGCACGTCGTGTTGATCGGTTGGTCGGGTTTCGGACACAAGGTGCTCAAAGAACTCGACGAGTTTCTGCCGTCGGGATCGAAGGTCACCGTGGTCATCGACGGTGACCTGGCGTCGGCGAGCGACGTGGAAGGCATCGCGCTCGCTAACGCGACGTGCGAGGTCATCGTCGGCGATGGTGGGCCGGGCGACTTCGAACGGCTCGAGGACGGTAAGCCGAAGCGGATCATCGTGCTCGGCTATCGCGACGCCCTGTCGGTTGACGACGCCGACGCGCGCACACTCGTGACGCTGCTCGCGCTGCGTTCGCAGTGGCCGGCCAACGGCACGCACGGCGTCCGCATCGTCGCCGAGCTGCTCGACCAGCAGAACCTCGTACTCGCGGTACCGGTCGGCGTCGACGACTTGATCGTCAGCAACGCCCTCGCCAGCCTGCTCATCGCGCAGCTTTCAGAGCATCCGGCGCTGCAGACCGTGTTCGACGATCTCTTCGATGCCGAGGGCGCCATCATCGAGATGCGGTCCGCGGCTGAGCTGGTCCCGGCCCAGCCGATCCCGTTCGGTTCCGTCGTTGCCGCTGGCGCCGCGTCGAGCCTTTCGGTCTTCGGCTATCGCCTCGGAGCGACCGGTGAAGTGAAGGTCAATCCCAACAAGGCCGAAGTTGTCACGCTGGGGCCCGACGACCACGTCGCCGTCGTCGCCATCGCCTGACACAAGAATGCCTCGGTGAGCGAAATCCGGGTCCCGACGCCGTGCCTCGTTGTGTTGGTGGGGGCGTCGGGGTCGGGGAAGAGCACGTGGGCGGGGGCGAACTCGTTACCGGGTGAGGTGGTCTCGAGCGACGAGATCCGCCAGCAGGTGGGGGAGTCGTCCCACGATCAGAAGGCGAACAAGGACGTCTTCGAGCTCGTCGACGAGTTCGTACGTCGTCGCCTGGCGCGCCGGTTGTTCACGATCGTCGACGCGACATCGCTCGACGACGAGGGGCGCAGCAAGTATCGGCGCCTCGCCGCTGACGCGGGCGTGCCGTGCATCGCGGTGGCGTTCCCGACCGACGCAGCGACGTGTCGCAAGCGCAACAACGCACGATCGATGCCCGTACCCGGACACGTTCTCAAGCGTCAGCTTGCGGACTTCGATCGCGTCGCGCCGCTCCTGGCCGACGAGGGCTTCGATGCCGTCTACGCCGAGCCCGCGTCGCTTCGCCGTCAACCTCCGACGACTGGGCTGTGCTTCGGTCTGCAGCTACCGCGCCACGGTTGGGACGGTGACCGCGCCGGTTCGCTGAAAGACGTCGCTCAAGCGGCGGAGGCCGTGGGCTTCCGAAGCATTTGGGTCATGGATCACTTCATCCAGATCCCCCAGGCCGGACGCGAGTGGGACGACATTCTGGAGGCGTACACGACGCTGGGCTTCCTGGCGGGAGTCACGGCCAAGGCGAGGCTTGGCGCGCTCGTGACCGGCGTGACGTACCGCAACATCGCACTGCTCGGAAAGATGATCGCGACGCTCGACGTGTTGTCGAACGGCCGCGCCGTCGCCGGGCTCGGCGCCGCGTGGTTCGAGCGCGAGCATGCGGCGTACGGCTTCGACTTCCCCTCGGTGAAGCAGCGCTTCGCGCTACTCGAGGACGCGCTCGAGTTGCTCCCGCTGATGTGGGGCAAGGGCGCGCCCGCGTTCCAGGGCCGCACAGTCCACGTGCCCGAGGCGATCTCGTATCCCCGGCCGATCCAGGAGCACATCCCGATCCTCGTCGGTGGCTCGGGGGAGAAGACGACACTGCGCCTGGTCGCCCAGTACGCGGACGCCTGCAACCTCTTCGGCGACGTCAAGATCGTACGGAAGAAGATCGGCGTGCTCCACGCGCACTGTGAGGCCGTCGGTCGGAACCCGAAGGACATCGAAGTTACGCACCTCGGTAACGCGGCTGCTCCGGGTGACCCGATTCCACGGTTCGCCGAGTTGCAGGAGGCCGGGGTGCAGACCGCGATCGTCAACTTTCCTGACGAGCCGTCGCCGGACACCGTGGAAAGCTTCAGCACCGTGATCGAGGCCTTCACCCGATAACTTCGCCGCCATGTTCGAATGGTCCGAAGAGCAGAAGATGATCAAGGACGCTGTGCGTCAGTTCGTCGAGAAGGAAATCGCACCGAACGTCGAAGAGCTCGAGCACGGCGACACACCGCCGTACGACATTCTCCGCAAGCTTTTCGCAACCTTCGGCATGGATCAGATGGCCGCCGCGGGCTTCGACCGTCGCATCGCGAAGGAAGAGGCCGGCGAGGCGCCCAAGCCTGTCCTCACCGATGAGGAGGAAGAGGGCGGCGGTGGAGGCGGCAACGCCATGATGATGATCCCGATCATCGAGATCTGCCGGTACTGCCCCGGCATGATCACGGCCATGGGTGTGAGCGTCGGGCTCACGGCCGCCGCGATCACGTCGAAGGGCACCATTGCCCAGAAGAAGCGCTGGGCCCGCGACCTGCTCACGCTCGAGAAGGTCGGCGCGTGGGCGATCACCGAGCCAGGCTCGGGCTCCGACGCCTTCGGCTCGATGAAGTCGACCGCCCGCAAGGACGGCCACGAGTACATCCTCAACGGCTCGAAGACCTTCATCACGAACGGCCCGTACGCCGACACGATCGTGTTCATCTGCAAGCTCGACGAGGGCAACCCGCCCGAGGAGCGCAAGGTCTTGAGCTTCGTGCTCGACAAGGGCATGCCCGGCCTGACTCAGACCAAGCCGCTGCGCAAGATGGGCATGCACTCCTCGCCGACCGGTGAGCTGTTCCTCGACGACGTACGCGTCGGCATCGACCGTCTCATCGGCGAGACCGAGAATCCTCCCGGCGGCGGCCGGTCGGGCGCCAAGGACACGTTCTCGATGGAACGTTCCGGCGTGGCGGCGATGTCGCTCGGCATCATCGAGCGGTGCCTCGAGCTGTCGGTGCAGTACGCCAAGGACCGCGTGCAGTTCGGTCAACCCATCGGGGAGTTCCAGCTGATCCAGGACAAGCTCGCGCGCATGGAGGTGGCGCGCCTCAACGTGCAGAACCTCGTGTTCCGTTTCATGGAGATGGGCGCGGCGGGTCGCAACCTCACCCTGGCCGAGGCTTCGGCCATGAAGCTGTACTCGGCGCGGGCGGCGATGGAAGTCGCCCTCGAGGCGGTGCAGCTCCACGGCGGCAACGGCTACATGGCCGAATTCCACGTCGAGCAACTCGCGCGTGACGCCAAGGTGCTCCAGATCTACGCCGGCACGGACGAGATCCAGATCACTCACATCGCCAAGGACCTGCTCCGCCGGTAAGACTGTGTAAATGCAGTTGTTGGGCGGGGCCGCCCGGAAGCAAGGGCTCTTCACGCGGGCCTATGTCGCCGCGTTCGTGGGTGCCCTGTTTGCCGCGTCACCCCTAGTGCTAAAGCCACCGGCCGCACACGCGAAAGCGCGGCCCGTCGCCGTGCTCGCGCCAACGACGACGGTTGCCTCGGCGTCGGTCCCGCCGCCGGCGTCACCGCCCCTGCCGCCGCCCGTCGCCGCCCTTGCCTTCGACATCGAGCACCGCCTGCCGTTCGACACCGCGCCCGACGGGCATCCGGCCGTCGTGCTCACCTTCGACGACGGGCCCCACCCGTTCTTCACGCCTCGCGTCCTCGACGTGTTGCGCGCACGCGGGGTCAAGGCTGTCTTCTGTCTGGTCGGCCAGCAGATCGAGGCCTACCCGCAGCTCGTTGCGCGCATCGCCACCGAAGGCCACGCCTTGTGCGACCACACCGAGAACCACGACACCCACATGTCGCAGAAGGACCCTGCCTACGTCGCGGCGATGATCCAGCATCCGGCCGACATGATCCGTGACATCACCGGACGCTCACCGCAGTTCTACCGAGGGCCGGGCGGCGACCTGTCGGTCTTCATCATCGAGCGCGCCCACCAACTCGGCATGCGCGTCCTCGGCTGGTCGGTCGATCCCGCGGACTACCGCAAGCCCGGAGGCTCGGTCATCCAGGACCGCATCATGAGCCGTGTGCATCCCGGCGCGGTAGTGCTGATGCACGACGCCGGTGGCGACCGTCTGCAAACCCTCGAGCAGCTCGCCGGTCTGATCGATCGGCTGCGCGCCGCGGGTTACTCCTTCGTCTTGCCGTAAAGCTGCATCGCGGTTTCGAGCGACGCCGTCTGCACGTCGGGCTGCTCGAGCACGGCCTCGAGCCAGTCGGGACGACTGACCGCGCACACGGTGATCGGTAACTCGACGGGCGACAGCGTGTTGATCTGGCGGGCGAACGTGGCCGCGTAGTCAGCAGGCCGCACGTCCCGGGCCAGCTCGAAGAGTGCGAACGGGTCGGGTGAGTCAGCCGGCGCGTCGTGGTGGATGATCGGCGTCACGATCGCAGGGGAAGAGGGCGACGGCCCACCGCCGGCAATACCGGGACCGTCGCACATCACGACGCCCTGCACGAGGTCGGGACGGGCGCCGCCGATGAGCAGCGCGACGTACGCGCCAATGCCGCGACCGAAGACCGTGGCGGGCCCGATGTGGCGCAACGCCGCGTCGGCGTCGGCCATCAGCGTCTCGCTCGTGTAGCCGCCGCCGGCGGGGCGCAGCGACTGACCGTGCCCGAGGAAGTCGAGCGCCCAGACGTCGCCGCCGGGCCAGCCTTCGATGAGCTCCCGAGTCAGCACCGACTGCGCGTTCTCGCCGAGTCCGTGCAGAGCGAGCGCGGCCGGCCCGTCGCCCTCGCGCACGTGATGCAGCGCGAGGCGGCTCTTGCCATGGCGAACTTCCACCGTGTTCACGCGAGGAACTCCAACACCAGGTCCGCGACCCGGCGGGGTTGCTCGATGTGAATGAAATGGCCCGTGTCCTCGAAGACTTCGATGTGGGCTCCGGGCGGCAGGTACGCCGAGATGTCACCGAGTTGGCTGCCGAAGCCCATGCGCTCAGGAATCATGCCGATCATGCCGAGCAGTGGCACGCCCACGTTGGCGAGGCGGTACAGCGACCACTCGGGCCGCCACGGTCCGAAGCCACCGAACCGCATCACCGGATCGATCTTCCAGCGCCACCCTTCATCGTCCTGCTTGGCGCCGATCGTCACCAGATACTCGAGCCATTCGATGGGCAGACGCGGGTTCATGTTGGCGCGACGCTTGGCCAAGCCTTCGAGGGTGTCGGGCTTGCGTTGCGCGTCGACGGCGGTCTGACGCCAGTCGAGCCAATTCTTCAGTTCGCTCTCCATCATCCGAGTGCGTTCGTGATCCGAGACGTCGGGCCGGCCGCGCTTGGAAGGCATGCCGTCGATGTTCACGAGCTTCGTCACCCGGTGCGGGCATCCGTCGGCCAACTGCAGCATGAGACCGCCACCCTTGGAATGGCCCACGATCGGCAGCGCGCCGCTCGTCACCGAGTCGATGACGGCCATCGTGTCGCGGATGTCGGCGTCCCAGCTGTAACAGGTCGCGTGTTCCGAATCACCGTGGCCGCGCTGGTCGAAACCGATGACACGCCAGCCCGCGTCGGCGAGCAGGGGCGCGAACGTGTCGAACGTCCCGGCGAAGTCCATGCCACCGTGCACGAGCAGTAGCGGCTTCGCACCTTCGTCGCCCCACTCGTAAGCCGCGATCGACAGGCCGTTGCTGTCGACCTTTCGAAAACGGTCAGGGCGGCGCGCGCCAGGAAAGGTCCGAGTGTCTCCAGCCACGGACAGCAAGCTAGTTGTTCGGTTGGCTAACTTCTTTTCCGATATGGGGGGATACACCGATTACGCCGAGGCGACGCATGACGGCATGTCCATCGCGCACGCCGCAGCTCTCGATCCGGAACGAGTCGCCGTCTACTCCGAATACGGCGACCGCACCTACGGCGAGCTGAATGCCAACATCAACCGGCTCGTGCGGGTCTTGCGCGAGCACGGCGTCGAGTACGGCGAACGGGTTGCGTTGCTGTGTCGCAACCGGGCCGAGTTCGTCGAGGTCTCGCACGTCATCCAGCGCGGCGGCTACTGGCTGACCGCGGTCAACTGGCATCTGACGCCGGACGAGGTCAATTACATCGTCGAGGACTGCGGGGCCAAGGCCCTGTTCATCGACGCAACGATCCCGTGCGCGCAGGGCGTCGCCGAGATTGCGACTGCGCCGCTGAAGGTGTCGATCGCAGGGAAGTTGCCGAACTGCGTGACCTACGAGTCGCTGCTCGACGGGGTCGACGGCTCTGACATCGACAACCCGAGGCGTGGCTCGACGATGCTCTACACGTCGGGCACAACCGGCAAGCCCAAGGGCGTCTACCGCGACCGGGTCGCACCGCCGGGCCCGAACGCCACGATGTACGACGAGACCACGAGTCATCTGGTCACGGGTCCGCTGTACCACGCTGCGCCGCTGCTC
Source organism: Actinomycetota bacterium (assembly GCA_048498715.1). Lineage (GTDB taxonomy): Bacteria > Actinomycetota > Acidimicrobiia > Acidimicrobiales > JACCXE01 > JACCXE01. The sequence continues at coordinate 14,945 of JBEHXL010000038.1, forward strand.
ATCTCGGGCTACCCGCCGCTGATGTGGGGTGCCTCGCTGATCCTGATGGACGGATGGTCACCGGAGGAGACGCTGCGTCTCATCGACCAGCACAAGGTCACCCACACGCACATGGTCCCGACCATGTTCAATCGACTCGTCCAGCTCGGCGAGGACGTCAAACAGAAGTACGACACGTCGTCGCTGCGCTTCGTCATCCATGGCGCCGCACCGTGCCCCGTGCCGGTCAAGCAGAAGATGATCGACTGGTGGGGCCCGGTGATCTGGGAGTACTACGCGGCGACCGAGGGCAGCGCGACGCTCGTCGACTCGCACACGTGGCTCGCCCATCCGGGTTCGGTCGGCAAGCCCGCCGGCGACGACGGAGTGATCATCCGCGATGACGACGGCAACGATCTGCCCGCGAACCAAGCGGGCACGGTATGGATCAAGACCGCGCCCGGCGCGGAGTTCGAGTATTTCGGCGACAAGTCCAAGACGGAAGAAGCAGTCGTAGGCACTCACTTCACGTTGGGCGACGTCGGCTACCTCGACGACGACGGCTACCTCTACCTGACGGACCGCTCCGCGAACCTGATCATCAGCGGTGGTGTCAACATCTACCCGGCCGAAGTCGACGCGGTGTTGCTCTTGCATCCCGCGGTCGGTGATGTTGCGGTGATCGGCGTCCCCGACGACGACATGGGGGAGTCGGTGAAGGCGGTTGTCGAGCTCCGTGACGGGGTGGAGGGTTCGCCTGCCCTTGCCGCTGAGATGATCGAGTTCGTGCGCGACCGCATCGCCCATTACAAGGCGCCGAAGTCCGTCGACTTCATCGACCGGCTCCCGCGCGAAGACAACGGAAAGATCTACAAGCGTCGCCTGCGCGACCAGTACCGCCAGCAGTCATAAGCCAGAACGCCTAGGAGAACGAAGTGCCCATCAACCCCGAAGCCGTCGGTGCCACCGGCACCGCCGAACGCTCGTGGACCTCGAAGGACGCGCTGCTCTACGCCGTGGGCGTAGGGGCCGGTGCCGCCGACCCCCTGCAGGAGCTGCAGTTCACCACCGAGAACAGCAAGGGCATCGAGCAGCAGGTGCTGCCGACCTTTGCCGTGATCATCGGCGGCGGCGCGCCCGTCATGCGCAACATCGGAAGCTTCAATCCCGCCATGCTCTTGCATGGTGAGCAAGAGGTGAAGCTTCACCGCCCGATCCCGGTCGAGGGCACGGTGAAGAGCACAACCACGCTTTCGAACATTTGGGACAAAGGCAAAGGCGCGGTCGTCGAGACCACGACGCAGTCCGTGCTCGCCGACACCGCCGAGCCTCTGTTCGACACCCGCTCGTGCGCGTTCATCCGAGGCGAGGGCGGCTGGGGTGGCGATCGTGGCCCGTCGGGCGACAAGTACGCCCCGCCGGACCGGGCACCCGACGCCAGTTTCTCGGCGCCGACCCGCACCGACCAAGCACTGATCTACCGTCTCTCCGGTGACCGCAACCCGCTGCACGCGGACCCGGCATTTGCCGCGGCCGGCGGCTTCGACCGACCGATCCTGCACGGTCTGTGCACCTACGGTTTCACCGGTCGACTTCTCTTGAATGGTCTATGCGACGGTGACCCGGCACGCTTCGGCGGTATCGACGGACGCTTCGTGAAGACCGTGCTGCCCGGCGAAGAACTGACCGTGAACGTCTGGCGGGACGGCGACGAGGGCGGTGTGTTCCAGACCTCGACGCCCGGAGGCGTTGTGCTTGCGGGCGGGTTTACCCTTCGGGCATGAACAAGAAGCTGAGCTTCGCCGATGACCTCCTCTTGTGGGCGGTCATCGGTGTCGTTGCTTTCCTCGCGTTCGGGATCGTCGGCGCCCTGTTTGCCACGATCCTGTTCGCGATCAAGGTGTTCGTCGTCGTGGTCGCGATCGGTGTGGGCGTCAAAGTTGTCGGCGCCATCACCGGTGGGGGCAAACGGCGCGAGCTGAACCGCTAGGCGCGTAGCGAGAGCACCAACAACACGAGGGCGGCGTGGTACGTCGTCATGATCGCGAGCTGCGCATGACGGAACGGCCGGATGAACCGGTTGTGGGCGAGGATGCGATCGCTCGCGACGAAGAACAGGCCGCCCTCGGCACCGATGAGTGAGTCACCCGACAGCGCCACGACCAACATCGCGCCGATCACGAGGATGTAGGTGCACACGGGGATCAGCAGGTCCTTGTGGTCGCGCTGCACCGCCGTGATGACCGGTCGGGCCAGCAACGCCATGATCACTGCGTAGACGATCACGATCGGGCCGAGATCGACGCCGCGCACGACCATGCCCAGGATGAAGGCAACGTGGCCGAGCAGGAAACTGGCAAGGCCCGGCACGAACAAGTCCTGCGGGAGCATGAGAAACACGTCGCCGGCAAGGCACAGGGCGAGGCCGGCCACGAACCACCAACGCTGCGTGGGGTCGAACGGTGTCAGCGTGGCGGCGCCGATCAGGAGGAGTCCGGTCGTCGCCGGCTTCGAGATGTATTCGAGTCGCCGGTTGTTCTTCTCGACGGCGATCCAGTTGGCGATGGCGAACACCACGGCGAGTTCGACGAAGACCATCGGGCGACCCTAATTACGATCGTGGTCGTGGACCCAGCCAACGCGCTCGACGACATCGCGGAGATTCTCGAGACCAACCGCGAGCCGACGTACCGCGTGCGCGCCTTCCGCAACGCGGCCAACACGATTCGTGACATGTCGATGGACGAGCTCGAGGCACTGAACGCGCAGGGCAAGCTCACGTCGCTGCCGGGCATCGGCGACAAGACGGCGCTGGTCATCAGCCAGTCGCTCGGCGGACAGACGCCCGACTATCTCCTTCGGCTCGAGCAGCGGCTTCCGAAGCAGGCCGACGGTGTTGGCGCCGCTCTGCGCGCGTTGCTCAAGGGCGACCTGCATTTGCACTCTGACTGGTCCGACGGGGGCAGCCCGATCAAGCAGATGGCCGAGACCGCCATCTCACTCGGCCACGAATACATGGCGCTCACCGATCACTCGCCGCGGCTCACGGTGGCCAACGGGCTGTCGATCGAACGCCTCACTGAACAGCTCAAGCTGCTCGACAAGATCAACGAAGAACTCGCGCCGTTCCGCATCCTGCGCGGCATCGAGGTCGACATCCTCGACGACGGCTCGCTCGACCAGGACCCGAAAATGCTGGCGCAGCTCGACGTGGTCGTCGCGAGCGTTCACTCGAAACTCCGGATGGACGAGCCTGAGATGACCCGTCGCATGGTTGTCGCCCTGGCCAATCCGAACGTGGACATCCTCGGCCACTGCACCGGCCGGATGGTCGTCGGACGGGGTCGTCCCGAGTCGACCTTCGACGAAGACGTCGTCATCGCCGCCGCGAAGAAGTTCGACAAGGCGATCGAGATCAACTCACGCCCGGAGCGGCTCGATCCTCCTCGTCGCATCCTCCGCCTGATGGTCGACGAGGAGATCAAGACCTCGATCGACAGCGACGCTCATGCGCCCGGGCAGCTTCATTGGCAGCCGTTCGGGTGCGACCGGGCGGTCGAGGAGAACATCGACCCTGATCTCGTCGTCAACACGTGGTCGTGTGACGACTTACTCGCGTGGACGGCGAGCCACGCCGGCTAGTAGCCCGACGCACCGCCGGAGCGCGATCGGGGATCGGCGCCACCGACCAACAGGTCGCCGTCGACATCGACGATGTGCGCATGGCCGAAGCCGGCGTCGAACGCATTCGTCTCCTCGACAATGTGACCACGCGCGCGTAGGCCGTCAGCCCATGCCGCGGGCGCATTCCCCTCGACGCGGACCTTCACTCGGCCGCCGTTGTTCCACGTGTCGAAGCCGGTCGACGGGTTGTCCTGCGAATGCAGAGCGAAGCGGCCGGCGCTCACCGCGCGTTCGGCTCGCTCCCCGTGCTTGAGCATGCGCACGAGGAGTTGCAGCAGGATCTGCGGCTGGCTGTCGCCGCCCATGGTGCCGATGCTCATGCGCAGCGATCCGTCGGCATTCGTGACCGCCAGCGGGCTGAGGGTGTGCGGCGGACGTCGACCGGGCGCGAACTCCGCGGGATGTCCGGGATCGAGCGAGAACCCCGTCCCGCGGTTGTGCAGGAAGATCCGGGTTTTCGGCTCGACGAGATTCGAACCCCATCCGCTGGCGTTCGACTGAATCAGCGTGACACCCATGCGGTCGCGATCGACCGCGGTCATGCACATGGTTCCGCCGCCCGCGTACGAGTCACCGAGCGTCGCTGCGCGTGACGGGTCGATCGCCTGGCGGCGTTGCGCGAGCCGGGTGAGAAAGTTGTCGGCATCGGCGTGCTCGTGCAGAAAGGCAAGCCGGTCGTACGCCCCTTGGCGTGAGGCTTCGACGAGCAGGTGGACCCACAACGGGTCGTCGGGATCGTCGGGTAGACCGAGGCCGTCGGCGATCCACGTCGACGCGAGCGCCAGGTACGCCTGCGAGTTCGGCGGTGCGCCCCAAATGCGATGCCCGAATGCGTCGACGACGACAGGATCGACCCAGTCAGCCTGCGACTGGGCGAGATCCTCTTTCGCGTAGAGCCCACCACCGAGTTCCAACAGACCTGTTGCGAAATCACCGCCGTAGAACGCTTCACGCCCGTCGGTGGCGATCGCCTCCAGGGTCACAGCGACAACCGGCCGCCGCACGAGTCGGCCGGGCGTCGCGTAATCGTCACCGCCGGGGAGCGACCCCATGAACGCACGAGTCATCGCGCCCGTGTACGAAGGCGCGAAGCCCTCACGCGCGTACGACACGGCAGGCGTGAAAACCTCGCCGAGTTGCAGCCGCCCGAAACGCTCATGCAGCGTCAGCCAGCCGTCCACGCAGCCGGGGATCGTGACCGAACGAATGTCGTCACGGAACGGCATGACGGCATGGCCCTCGTCGCGCAGTCGCGCTGCCGACGCGCCGCTCCCGGCGCGGCCCGACGAGTTCAAGACGAGAGGAGTCGGCCC
>JBEHXL010000039.1:0-19628 GCA_048498715.1 Actinomycetota bacterium
CGGACGGCTTCGACGGCGCGAGCAAGCGCGTCGAGAAATCGCTTGGGATCGACGTCGGCGACGCTGAGAGTGGCGTCGATCAGCCCACGGAAGTACTCCTGCATCCACGGCACCCCGGTGAACTGCACGCGGTGCGTGACCTCGTGGATGGCAAGCCAGAGACGGAACTCGCGGGGCGGAAACCCGAAGCGCTTTTCGATCGAGAGCACGTTCGGGCCGACGTAGTAGACGACGTCGCCGACGCCCGGGTCGTCGTCGAACAACAACGAGTCGTACTGGCCGAGCACGCGCTGGGCCATCCACCCGAGCATGGTGCCGACCTCGACGCCGGAGACCATCTGCGCGGGCAACATCGCCGGACCGCGCATCGCGCCGAGACGCTTCGTGAGCGGCTTGAGCATCCGCTTCATCGAGCCGATGTTGGCTCGCACCCAGTCGGCCCGGTCGACGACCTGGGCGGTGGCGGGGCCGCGCAGCGAACGGAAGCCGATCTCCTCGAAGACGAGTTCTTCGGCCTGCGCCGTTAGTTCGGCGAAGTCAGGCTCGAGCGAGGCGTAGTGGTACGAGTTGGCCAGAGGCTCGGTGCCGGCGACCTTGACCGCGACCTTCTCGGCGAGCCCCCAGTTCACTGCCTCCATATGGCTACCTCGGGTACTTGGGGCGGATGACCTTCTTCACGTACCCACCGACGAGGGCGACAGTCGCGCCGACGGCGGCGGCCATGAGGGGGAAGGCGATCCAAGCGTGCCAAAGGCGAACAGCGATCATGCTTACGACGTTAATGGAGGTAGTTGCTCAGACTGAAGCGCAGCGGCGATCTTCGCCTGGAGACTGGCGGGAACCTGCTCGATGCATTTCTTCTCGACGACCTGCCACAGCTCCGCTTCGAAGTCGAAGGCCTCGAAGCACGGCGAACATCCCTCGAGGTGGGCCTGGATCGCGGCGCGCTTTTCGTCGGTCAGTTCGCCGTCGAGGAACTCGTACAGCGTGTGCTTGGCGTCGTCGCAATTCGAATGTTCGTGCGAGTGGCTCATCGACGGCTTTCTCCTGCGACCAGGCCTCGTTCGAGACCGAAGTCGTACAACGCCTTTTGCAGCGCTCTTCTTCCCCGGTGGAGACGACTCATCACGGTACCGATCGGAACGTCCATGATGTCGGCGATCTCCTTGTACGAGAACCCTTCGACGTCGGCCAGCAACACCGGGATGCGGAAGTTCTCCGGTAGCGACTCGAGCGCCTCCTTCACCTCACTGTCGGTGATGCGTTCGAGCACCGTGTCTTCGGTCGTGCGACCCGCCGTCGCCGCTTCGAGACCGCCGACGCGGTTGAACAGGAAGAAGTCTTCGCCTTCCTCGAGATCGACGGTGTCAGGCCGGCGCTGCTTGGCTCGATACGAGTTGATGTAGGTGTTCGTGAGGATGCGGAACAGCCACGCCTTGAGGTTCGTGCCTTCGTTGAAATTTCCGTACCCGCGGTAAGCGCGCAGGTACGCCTCCTGCACGAGATCCTCGGCGTCGGCGGCATTTCTGGTCATCCGCAGGGCAGACCCGTACAAAGCGGACATGAACGGCATGGCGTCGTCGGCGAACGTTGCTTGATTTGCGATGCCGCGACACTATTCCTTGAAGGGAAGGCGCCGATAAGAGCAGAACATTTATTCGCGCAAGTACTGACCTAAGGGACCGAGGGGACCGGGGTGGCATCTACAGAGGAGCGGGTCGCGCATGTCTGGCGGCGCCTTGGTTTCGGCCCGGCGCCTGGCGATGTCGCCGCCGGCGTCGCCGCGGGTGGAGCATCCGCGGTTGTCGAAGATCTATTGAGTCGTCCAACGACGACGCAGAGCGACTGGCAGTGGCCCGTCGACACCGGCACGTGGGAAGACCAGAACGCGTGGGTCACCCGCCTGTTCGAGATTTGGGCGCAGAGCCCGGGTCAGTTACAGGAACGGATCTCCTGGATCCTGACCGGACTACTCGTCGTCGGACCGAACGACTTCGTGCAATACGCAGAACTCAAGGAGCACCAGAACCGCTTGCGCACGTGGCCGTTCGCGCCGTCGTACAAGTCGCTGCTTGCCGAAGTCGCAGTGTCGGGCCCGATGCAGAAGTACCTCACGAACATCTTCTCGATGCCGCCGCATGCGAACGAAAACCTCGCCCGTGAGCTGATGGAGTTGTTCAGCCTGGGTGTGACGCATCCGATCACGGGTGCCGCCAATTACACCGAGTCCGACGTCAAGGAAATCGCACGTTCGCTCACCGGCTACCTCATGGACTGGAACACGCTGAAGGTCTACTGGGACCAGAACTACTGGGACTCGGGATCCAAGACTTTCCTCGGATCGGCTCGCGGCGCCGCCAAGTTCTCCGACGTCATCGGCGCGGTCACGAGCCAGGACAGCTACCGCTACTTCGTACCGAAGCGGATCTACACCGAGTTGACGGGCCTCAGTCCCTCGAACGCGACGCTCGGTGAGCTCGCCAACGTGTGGGGTGCCGATGGGGATCTGAAGGGGCTCATCGCCCACATCGCTCGTCGGCCGGAATTCATCGCGGACTCGACGATCGGCAACAAGATCAAGAGCCCGGTCGAGCTCATCACGTCGATGCTGCGAGTGCTGCAGTACCCCGACGTCGAGCAGTTCTCGTTGAGCTGGGTGAGTTTCATCCTCCGCCAGAACCCCATCGTGCCGCCCGACGTCGCGGGTTGGGACAACCGCTGGTTGCACCCGACGCACATGGTGTTGTGGTCCAACGTCACGTACTGGTTCTGCTGGGCCGACGACGGCACCGACGCCGTCGTTCCCGAGAAGCGGAACGCGACCGTGCGGCGTCTCTTCGCCGAAGCGACGAGCGCGACCGCGGCCGACATGGCCCTGCGCTTCGCCGGTCTGCACGACGTCTCGCCCCAGACGCGCTCGGCGGTCAACGCCTACGCATCCAACCTGCAGTGGACCTGGCAACGAGCGTGCGGAACCATGCAGCTCGTCCTGGACTCCCCCGAATTCATGGTGAATTGAGGACCGATCGATGACTTACCGCACTGATCGTCGCCGGTTCCTCATGCAGCTCGGCGGCACCGCCGCGGCCGGCGTGAGCATGCCGTTCGTCTTCGAGGTCATCTCGAAATCCGGTCTTCCGTCCGCGTGGGGCGTGGGTGAAGGCGACGTACTGCCGAGCGGCACTCCCATCGTCGTGCACATCGCGATGGAAGGCGGCAACGACTACCTCAACACACTCGCGCCTGTCGGCGACCCTTGGTACAACGACGTCAACTACGGCCACGGCGGCATCGCGCTGACGGAGAACGACACGCTGGCGTTGAGCGGCACGAACTACCGCCTGCACAACGCGCTGCCCTGGCTCGCGAACCGGTGGAACACCGCGGGTGACGTCGGTTTCGCACTCGGCGTCGGCAACCAGTCTCACGACTTCAGTCATTTCGAGTCGACCAAGTTCTGGCAGACGGCGAAGCTCGACCTCGCGCCCGACACGGGCTGGCTCGGTCGCTACGCCGATGCCACGCGACCCGGCAATCCCTTGGCGAGCATCAGCATTGCGGACTTCCGCTACGAAGCACTCGGCAAGACGGCGCCCACGCTGGTGCTCCAGGACACGTCGCAGTTCAACTACGTGGCGGCCTGGTACGACCAGGCGTTGTTCAAGAACTCGCAGCGCCAGATGGCGAACATCACCGGCGACAGCCCCGTGGCCGACGTCGCTCGCATGATCGGCACGACGATGACCGTCACCGACCGCATCAAAGGTGCGAGCGACCCCGCCATCACGGGCGACGGCTCCCAGGGCTACAAGTGGATCACCCAGCAACTCCTGCAGGTGGCGATCCTGATCCGCGCCGGCATGCCGTCGCAGACCTACACGCTTGGCTGGGGTCCGTTCGACTCGCACGTCAATCAGCGCGCGCTGCAGAACGACCGCTTCACCGAGCTGAACGAGGGCCTGACGAAGTTCTTCGGCGCACTCGCGGGCACCGCGCACGAGCGCGATGTCTTCGTGCTCATCACATCCGAGTTCGGGCGCCAGGCGACCGCCAACCGCGACAACGGCACCGACCACGGCCAAGCCGGCATGGCGATCTTCATCGGCGGCGGCGCTCGCAATGGCATCTACGGCCAAGCCCCGACGCTGGATCCCGGCGGTATCACCCGACCCAACCGCATCGGTGATGCATTGCGGCCGACGGTCGACTTCCGCAGCGTTCACGCAACGGCGTTGACGCGCCTTGCGCAGGGCGACGCCAACGTGGCGTCGTCGGTGCTGCGTGGGACGTTCGAGGACCTCGGGGTGTTCAAGGCACCGACCCCGCCGACGACCACCACGTCGACGACGATCATGCCGACCACGACGACCATCGCCCCGACGACCACCACGGTCAAGCCCACGACGACCACCGTGAAGCCGACCACGACGACGGTCAAGCCGACCACGACCACCGTGAAGCCGACCACGACGACGCTGGCCAACAAGGCTCCGACGGCGGTCATCACCGCCAACAAGTCGTCGGGGCGCGCCCCACTGCTCGTCTCGTTCAGCGCATCGAGGTCAAAAGACGTCGACGGAACAATTTCGGCCTACAGCTGGGACTTCGGCGACGGCACCGCCAAGAGCACGGCCAAGGCCGTCAGCCACATCTTCACCACCAAGGGCACTCGCACGGTGCGCCTGACGGTGACGGACAACAAGGGCGCGTCCGGCACCGTCACCAAGGCCATCACCGTCACCTAGTCGACGACGCCCTCGTAGTCCCACGGGCAGTGGCGGCACCGGTTGCCACAACAGGGTCGACGCGACAGGTACGCACTCGTCAACACGAACAAGCCTGAGTCGGGATCGATGTAGCCGTCTTCGTTTCGGGCGACGGCTTGCGCGTGCAGTTCGTCCGCGGTCTGCTTCACGGACGTAAAGCGTCCACCGTTACCGCGACGAGCATCGCCATAGCCAGACGCAACTGAATCACACCGATGAGGGCGTGACGACCGGTCTCGATCGTGTCGGCGTGCCACGCCAGCAGCATTTGCGCGACCGCAAGACCTGCGACGGCCAGAGGCAAGCCGACCGGCAGCTGCCTCGAGGCTCGACGCGTCCACGCAACCGCGAGCAGCACGCCGACCACGCCGAGTTCGCCCATTACGACCAACAGGCGATCGGGAAACAGCAGACGTTGAACGCCGGCGGGGAGTAACGCCTTGTATTGAGGGCTGCCGTACACCGTGGGCGGCGGCGACTTCAACGGGCCGCTCCATGCCTCTACCGACTTCAGCGGCTCGCTCACCGTCCACGCGGGGTGGAACAGCATGTAGGCGAGGTACGTCGTGCGACCGCGCTGATGCGCCCAGTCGCGGTAGTCCGACAGGTCGGGCGCCGTGCGGAACGGATCGGTCGGATCGTGGTGGTTTGAGTACTGACCGCGCATGCGCAGCGCGGAAACCGGCATGCCGTGGTCTTCGAAAAAGGTGGTCATGCTCGGATCCATAAGGACACGGGCTCCGGTCACGTTGTGCATCGACGCATCACCGGGCGCGCTGCCCCACGTCAGTGCCAACGCAACGATGCCGCTCACCGTCACCAGCGCCGCCCAGTACCGAGGCGCGCGTAGCTGCGGCGCGAGCGCCAACCAGACGATGCCGAGGCCCACCAGATAGATCGCGTTCGCCTCGCGCGTAAGCGCCCACAATGCGGCGACACCGAGCACCCAGCCCGCGCGTGATGCCGGCCGCTCGCGCATCCAGACCAACGCGGCGAGAAAGAGCGCACCAAATGAGATGGCGAAGGACTCGGTCAACATCGCCGAGTCCCAGCGACAAACCACGTCGGTCAGACCGATGATCAGTACGAGGCCAACAACCACCGCCTTCGCGACGCGCGACCGCATTGTTCGCTGCACCGCGGCGGCCAACGCAAGCCATGACACGCCTCCCACGAGTCCTTGCACCACTGCGATTCGCATCGTGTTTTCGCCGAGCATCCAGTAGACGAAGGGCACCACAGGCGGGCGGCTACGAAGCGTCAGACCGCTGAGATAATCGGCGCTGTCGGGGTTGATTCCCGCACGATGCGATGCCGCGAGCAACAAGCGGAGGCCGACGTACACCACGCCGAGCATGACCAAGCGCGGGTTGCGACTCGCCCAGTCCTTTGCCCCCAGCACCTTGTCGAGCGTAGGCCCTACAGAGACGCGAGCACCGCGTCCATCAGGAGTTGCGATCGGGGCCTATTCGGAATCTCGGTGAGCATGCGGTTCATCACGTAGCCGAAACCGATTCCGTGTTCTGGGGCGGCGAGCCCCGACGATCCGCCAGCGCCCCCGTGCCCGAAAGTGGTGGGCCCGAGCAGGTCTGCGAGCGGCGTGTGGAGTTGAAAACCAAGGCCCATTGTGATCCCGAAGTCCTCGAGTCCGGGCGGCATGCCCCAGGGTTTCGACGTATCGGTCTGCACTGCGCTCACCTTCTTCACCGTGTCGTCGGAGAGCAACCGGCGACCGTCGACCTCACCGATCGTGGCCGCATAGACACGCGCCAACGAACGAGCGTCGCTGACAAGGTTGCCCGCCGGAATTTCAGCTGCACGCACCTGCCGCGATCCGAACCAACCATCGCCTTCTGTGACGAGCCCAGGGGGAACGCCTAGCACCGATCGGTCGAAGAGCGAGCCCTCACCAAAGACAGAGTCGAGCAGCTGCTGCAGCGCCTCAGGCTCGACGGGCGGTGCCGGAGTCAGACGCGCCACGCGCGGTTCGACCGACTCCGGCAAGCCGATCCACGCGGACAGACCAAGCGGCGCGACAACCTCGTCCTGGAACAAGGCGCCCACCGATTTTCCGCTGATGCGACGGAGCACCTCGCCGACCAGGTGGCCGTACGTGAGCGCGTGGTACGCGTGATGTTCGCCTGGCTCCCACAGCGGCGCCGCGGCAGCCAGTTCCTCGGTGACCGTTTCCCACGAGCACAACTCGTCGATGGTGAACCGTCGGTCGACCGCGACCAGACCGGCCTGGTGGGAGAGCAGCCATCGGACGGGGAGCGCTTCCTTACCGTTGACCCCGAACTCCGGCCAGTAGGTCGCAACCGGCGCATCGATGTCGAGATCGCCTCGCTCCGCGAGCATCGCCGCGAGGATCGCCGTCATTCCTTTGGTCGATGAGAACACCAAGACCACGCTGTCTTGCTCCCACGAGCGGCCGGTCGTCGGATCAGCCACTCCGCCCCAGAGGTCCACCACGGGTTGGCCGCCGGCATAGACCGCGACCGCCGCGCCGTGCTCTTTGCCTTCATCGAAGTTGGCCTGAAAAGCGTCAGCGACCTTTTCCCAACCGGGCTCGACAAGTCCATCGATCTTCGTCACGCGCCGACCTTAGGCAAGCGCCGCCTCGCCGAGCCGGGAACCGTACGCTGCAGCCGTGGCCGACACCCTTCACTTCCGCGGCACCGTCCTTCCGAGTGGGGAGCGCCGCGACGTGTACGTCGCCGACGGTCATGTCACCTACGACTCACCCAACGGCGCCACCTTGGTGGCCGACGACGTGTGGATCGTGCCCGGCCTCGTCGACGCCCACTGCCACGTCGGACTCGGCAAGCAGGGCGCGGTCGACGAGGAAGAGCAGGAGCGCCAGGCGATCACCGATCGAGACGCCGGCGCGTTGACGCTGCGCGACTGCGGCGTGCCCGGGGACACGCGGTGGATGGACCACCACCATCACTTGCCGCAGATCATTCGTCACGGCAAGCACATCGCCCGTCCGATGCGACACACCCGCGACATCGGCGTCGAAGTCGAGCCGGAAGACCTCGTACACGCAGTCGAACACGAAATCGAATACGGCGACGGTTGGGTGAAGCTCGTCGGGGACTGGATCGATCGCAGCGTCGGCGACATCGCGCCCCTGTGGCCACTGCCCGAGCTCACCGCGGCCATCGATCGCGCCCACGAGCTCGGCGCGCGCGTCACCGCCCACTGCTTCGGCGAGGACGCACTGCCCGACCTCATCGCGGCCGGCATCGACTGCATCGAGCATGGCACCGGTATGACGCCCGACGTGATCGACGAGATGGCGCGTCGCAATGTTGCGTTGGTGCCAACGCTGATCAACATCGCACGCTTTCCGGAGATCGCCGAAAAGGGCCACCGATTTCCGACCTACGCCGACCACATGCGGGCGCTGCACCGCACCGTCTACCAGCGAACGCGCGACGCCTACGAAGCGGGCATTCAGATCTACTCAGGCACCGATGCCGGCAGCGAAGTCATCCACGGCCGCATCGCCGACGAGGTCCTCGCGCTGCGCGGCATAGGGATGTCGGCGATGGACGCGCTCGGTGCGGCCTCGTGGCGGGCCCGTGATTGGCTCAGTGTGTCCGACGGCCTGGCCGAGGGCAGCGACGCGAACTTCGTCGTCTACCCCGCCGATCCACTGATGGATCTGACGGTGCTGCGTCACCCCGCCTACGTCGTGTTGCGCGGCACCATCGTCAAAGCCGCTTAAGCCTCGAGCGCGTCAAGCGCCTCCCAGAACGCGTCGAGGTCCGTGACGAGATCGGCGGCACGTGCCTCCAAAGCGGCGACCTGCGACGCACTGACCGAGCTTCGATCGAGCTGCCGCTCGCCGAGGATCAGCAGGCGCCGAAGTGCGGGGCTGAGTTCACCACTCGCCGGTGCGGCGCCGCGCCGCGGATCGTCTTCGGGCAGAAGTTGCAGCACCGGACTGAAGTCGAGGTATCGACGGCGGATGTACGCAGCCCACTCCGGCTGGGTCGGGCTCAACGCATCGACCAGGGCGTCGAACGACGACAGCAAGAGCCACGCATCTGGGTCGGCGAGTTCAGCACGCACGTAGTTCGTTGCAAGCTCCGGGGCGGGGTTCGAACTACACGACATCGCCACGACGCGGCCCGCGTCGTACTCACCGGAGTCGACCATCGACTGCACGACCAACGTCGGGATCCAATAGCGACGCAGAGCTGGCCGATCAAGACGACGCGGCGCCCCAGCACGCCAGTGCGGGCTGGCTTCGGTCGCGTCGACGTGGACCGGCTTCGCCGCGAGCGACAGCACGTCTGGGTCCTCTGCGTAGGTGCACTCGAGGGCCAGAAAGCGGCGAGCGCCTCGTAGCCGTGACCGGTATTCGATGAACGCGTCGAAACCGGGTCCGCCGCCAAGATGCGCCTTCCGGTCGGGCTGCCATTCGATCCGAACCTCGGTGACTTCGCTCGCCGTTTCGTCGATCGTCGCGATCCACGGCAGCAACGCATTCGGTTGGGTGACGAACTCGCCGATCAGATTGAAGAGCAGAACCTGCGTTTCGAGCAGGCTGCGAAACAAGACCTCGGTCGAGACGACGCCGAATGATGCTCCTTCGAGCACGCGATCCTCGAGCGCCGCGATCACCCTCGGCCCGAAGAAGTTGTTCTCCGGCTCGGTGCCGACCGGGAACATGGCGCCTACGAGCGTCTCGCTGATCTCGGTCTTCTCGCCGGGCTGGTGGCCACCCTGCTCACGCCACCACGATGCGAGCCACCGGCAGCCTGCGGTCCACGCGTTGTCCTTCTTGTCGCGGAACTTTGGCGAATCCCACGGCAGCTCCGGTTCGAAGTCCATCCGGTCGATGCTAGGACTGCCCGCGTACAGTCGCCGGGTGGCCAAGGCACAAGTAGAAGCCGTCGCAAAGCTGCTCGACGTCCTCTGGGAGATGAAAGGTTCCGACCTCCTCATCACTGCTGGGACAGCGCCGATGATGCGCGTCGACGGAAAGCTCGTGCGCATTCCCAACGAACCCGTCTACACACCCGACATCACGCAGCAGCTCGTGATGGGCGTGATGGACATGGAGCTCAAGGCGAAGTTCAAGAAGCAGAAGCAGATCGACTTCTCGTTCAGCTACCGCGATCGTGCCCGCGTGCGCGGCAACGCGTTTCGTCAGCGCGGCACTCTCGCGCTCGCGCTGCGACTCATCCCGAACAAGGTGCCGACGTTCACTGAGCTCGGGTTGCCACCGATCGTCGAAACCTGGTCGATGCTGCCGCAAGGACTCGTGCTCGTGATCGGCGCCACCGGCTCGGGTAAGTCGACGACGCTGGCGTCGATGATCGGCCACATCAACCGGAACCGACCCTGCCACATCATCACGATCGAAGACCCGATCGAGTATCTGCACGAGCACAACGTGGCCGCGGTCGATCAACGTGAGATCGGCGAGGACACCGAGAGCTTCCCCTTGGCGTTGCGCGCGGTTCTTCGCGAAGACCCCGACGTTGTGCTCGTCGGTGAAATGCGCGACCTCGAGTCGATCCAGAACGCGCTCACCATCGCCGAGACGGGCCACCTCGTGTTCGCGACGCTGCACGCGAACGACACCGCGCAGGCCGTCGACCGTATCGTCGACGTGTTTCCCGGCGACGAGCAACAACAGATTCGTGTGCAGCTCGCACAGACGCTGGTCGGGATCCTCTACCAAACGCTGGTTCCGAAGATCGGCGGTGGCCGCACACCTGCGTTCGAGATCCTCGTCGGCAACAACGCGATCAAGAATCTGATTCGTGAAGGCAAGAGCGGTCAGATCCGCAACGTCGTTTCCACGAGCCAGCGCGAAGGCATGAGGGTTTTGGAAACGTCGCTGAACGAACTCGTACAGGCCGGCCAGATCACATACGAAGAAGCCGTCTCCCGCTCGATGAATCCGAAGCAGATCGAAGACCCAAACCACAAGCCGCAGGTCTTCGAGGAGAAGAAGGGCCGCCTCGGCCGCCGCTAGGCGTTTCGCTCCTCGAGCACAAAGCTGGTCTGCGTCGATCGGACGGCCGGCATCGACTGAAGCTTTTCGAGCACCACGTCGCGCAGGGTGTCCATGTCCTTGGTGCGCACGACGACCATCACGTCGAACGTGCCGGTGGTCAGCGCGACGCGTTCGACGCCGGGCAGCGCCATCACCTGGTTCTCGACCTTGCGCCACGCGTGCTGGTCGATGTCCATGAGGATCAGCGCGGTGATGGAGTTGCCCATGGCGCGGTGGTCGACGTCGACGGTGAAGCGCTTGATGACGCCGTTGTCGGTGAGACGGGTCAGCCGGTTGTACGCGTTGGCGCGGGAGATGCTCACACGCTCCGCCAACGCGCTGACGGAAAGTCGGCTGTCGACGCGCAATTCGTCCACGATCTTGCGATCGATCTCGTCGATCTTGCGCAATTCGTCTTGAATCACGTCACAAGCGTAGATGGATCGCCGTGAGACGGGCACAATCCCTAGACGATGCCGACGAAATTGGTGGACAAGGGAGTCAACACGCTCGCCTACGGCGGACAACTCTCGGCCGACCATCCGGGCTTCACCGACTGTGCCTACCGGGAACGCCGCGCCGCCCTGGCCGAAGTCGCGCAGCAGTACCGCCGCGGCGAGCAGGTGCCCGACGCGCCTTACGCGCCGGAAGACCACGAGCTCTGGCAGACGTGTTCGCGCGAGCTCACGGAGCGCCACGAGCGACTCGCGTGCGACGAGTTCCTCCGCGGCGTGCATGCGCTTCACCTGCCGACCGACCACGTGCCCCAACTCGGCGAAGTGTCGGCGCTGCTCGAACCGATCACCGGCTTCAGGTACGAACCGGTGCCCGGCCTTGTCTCGCCGTGGAACTTCTACGGCGCGCTCGGCGACGGATGGTTCATGTCGACGCAGTACATCCGGCACCACTCGCTGCCGTATTACACGCCCGAGCCCGACGTCATTCACGAAGTGATCGGCCACGCGAACCAACTTGCGTCGCCCGCGTTTGCGTCGCTGTACCGCAAGGTCGGCGAAGCCGTGAAGCGCGTGCACACCGACCAGGCCGTCGAGTTCCTCTCGCGTGTGTTCTGGTTCACGGTGGAGTTCGGTGTCGTGCGTGAAGGCAACGACCTGAAGGCGTACGGCGCCGGCATCTTGTCGAGCTTCGGCGAGCTCGACGCGTTCCGCGGCGCCGACATCCGACCCCTCGACATCCGCGCGATGGGTACGCACTCCTACGACATCACGAAGTACCAACCGGTCGTGTTCGCAGCCGAGTCAACCGACGCTCTGATCGGAGAGATAAGTGAGTTCCTCGACCACTACGACGACGATGCCTTCTCCCGCTACACATCTCCTCGGATGGGACTGCGTTGAGTTCTGGGTAGGCAACGCCCGCGCCATGAGCGGGTTCTTGATGAGCGCCTTCGGCTTCACGTGTACGTCCTACGCCGGGCCGGAGACGGGAATGACGGGCAAGGCGAGCTACGTGCTCGAACAGGGCGACGTGCGCTTCGTCGTATCGGGCGCGCTCGATGCGGACTCGCCGATCGCGCAACACGTGCGCATGCACGGGGACGGCGTGCACGATCTCGCGTGGTTGGTCGACGACGTGAACGCGGCGTACGAGACTGCGGTCGCGCGGGGCGCGCGCTCGGTGCGCGCGCCGTGGGAGGAATCGGATGTCGCACACGGCACACTGCGGCTTGCGCAGATCGGGACGTACGGCGAAACGGTGCACACCTTCGTCGACCGCACCCGCTACGACGCGCATCATCTCGAGCCCGGATACGGAAACGAGAACCTGCCGCCAACACCCGTCGGCCCCGACGTCGGCATCACCGCAATCGACCACATCGTCGGCAACGTCGAGAAGGGCCGTCTCGACGAGTGGGTGTTCTTCTACGCCGACGTCATGGGCTTCTCACCGCTCGTGCACTTCTCCGACGACCAGATCTCGACGGAGTACTCGGCCCTGATGTCCACCGTGGTGTGGGACGGCACCAAGATCGTGATGCCCCTCAACGAGCCGGCCGACGGGCTGAAGAAGAGTCAGATCCAGGAGTACATCGAGACTTACGACGGCCCGGGTGTGCAACACATCGCATTGCGCACCGACGACATCGTCACAACGGTCAGCGCGTTGCGCGCTCGCGGTGTCCGGTTCATGACGGTGCCCGACACGTACTACGACGAAGCGAAGCAGCGTCTCGACGGCGTCGACTTGCCGTGGGGCGACCTCAAAAAGCTGAACATCCTCGCTGACCGTGATCAGGACGGGTATCTCTTGCAGATCTTCACCGAGACCGTGACCGACCGCCCGACGGTGTTCTTCGAGATCATCGAGCGGCGCGGTGCGCGCGGCTTCGGTGAGGGCAACTTCAAAGCCTTGTTCGAAGCCATCGAGCGCGACCAAGCCCGGCGCGGAAACCTGTGACCGACTGGATCGCCCGTCTCGATGCCGTGCAGGCGCGGTTGCACGCGCTCGCTGAGAAGGAGCTAAGCGGTCTCACCGCGGCCGACCCGTCGACGGGCGAGCAGTGGGACGCAGGCCAGGTGTGGGCCCACCTCGCCGAGTTCGGCGATTACTGGCTTGGCGAACTGCACAAGGTGCTGGCCGGCGCGACCGAGTTCGGACGCATCAAGACCGACCCGGTCCGCGTCGGCACGATCGAACGCGACCGCGACGTTGCCCTCACCGAACTGCTCAGCCGAATCGACAGTTCTTTCTCGCGATTGGCCGAGCAGTTGCGTGGGATGAGCGCCGAGGACTTCACGCGAAGTAGCCATCACCAGACGCTCGGGGACATGACCGTCGAGGATCAGTTGCAGCACTTCCACGTCGGTCATTACGAGGAACACGCCGACCAGTTGGAATCACTCATCCGGTGACCTACGGCATCAGCGACGGACGCGTTGTGGCGCGCACGGCACGCGGCGTCGTCGCCGTCGGTGATGTCATCAAGGACGCGATGTTCGAGCGCGACTCGCTGAATGCGTTCATGGCGCAGGGGCCCGACGCGTGGCGCGAAACCAACCGGGCCGTGTCGCTCGCCGTCGGGACGCTCACCCTCGATCGAGTCGAGTTGACGATGCCTTTCGAAGTCGCCGACTACGTCGACTTCTACTCGTCGATTCATCATGCGACGAACCTCGGCAAGCTCTTCCGTCCCGACTCGGAGCCGTTGCTGCCGAACTGGAAACACCTTCCCGTCGGCTACCACGGTCGCTCCGGCTCCGTCGCGTTGAGCGGCACACCAGTCGTGCGGCCCACCGGACTCGTACAGACGCCCGACGGCGTTGTCCGCACGCCGAGCGCGCAGCTCGACATCGAACTCGAAGTCGGCTTCGTGGTCGGGACCGGCTCCGACGGAGCCATCGCCGTCGACCATGCGGATGAGCACGTGTTCGGCGTCGTCCTCGTGAACGACTGGAGCGCCCGCGACATCCAGGCCTTCGAGTACCAGCCGCTGGGGCCGATGCTCGGCAAGTCCTTTCTCACATCGATCTCGCCGTGGGTTGTGACGCTTGAAGAGTTGCGTCCTTGCCTGCGTCCGTCGCCGGTGCAGGAACCGCCGCCGGACGCATACCTCGTCGGGAAACGCGACTGGGCGCTCGACCTCGACCTCGAGGTGGAGCTCAACGGCGAGGTGATCTCGAGGGTGAACTTTGCCGATCTCTACTGGACGTTCGCGCAGCAACTCGCGCACCTCACGAGCAACGGCGCGCACGCGCGTACGGGCGACCTGTTTGCGAGCGGCACCGTGAGCGGGCCCACGCCCGATTCCTACGGCAGCCTCATCGAGCTCTACCAACGGCAACGCTTCCTCGCCGATGGCGACACCGTCGTGCTGCACGGTCGCGCCGGCGACATCCAACTCGGCGATGTCGTGGGCACGGTCTGCGCGAGTGTGTAGCTGATGTTCTATCGACGCGTCGGCAGCGTTCCGCACAAGCGCCACACCGTGCATTGCGACGCACGCGGCGACCGTCTCATCGAGGAGCTCGTCGGCGAGGAAGGCTTCGCCAGCGCGTCGTCGCTGCTGTACCACCGGCACTCGCCGAGCGCCCTCACTGCGATCGACTCAGTCGACGACGACCGCGACCCACTCACGCCGATGCGACCCGTCGCACCCCAACATCTCCGCACGGCGGCGCTCCCGACGCAGGGCGATCCGGTGCGCGGCCGCACGTTGCTCGCCGGCAACGACGACGTGCGCATCCTCACCGCCGACTGCACCGACTCGAGTGGTCTGTATCGCGACGCCACCGGGGACCAACTCGTCTACGTGCAATCGGGTGACGCCGTGCTCGAGTCGAGCTTCGGCCGCCTCACCGTGCGCGCCGGTGACTACGTCGTCGTCCCACGCAGCGTGTGTCACCGCTGGAACGTGATCACTCCGTTACAGTTGCTCATCGTCGAGACGTCGAGCCACGTCCGCCCCCCGGCGCGCTACCTCACGGCCTACGGACAGTTCCGTGAGCACTCGCCCTACTGCGAGCGCGACCTGCGCATGCCGAACGAGACGCTCGTCGTCGACAGCGACGGACCCGCCGAGGTTCTCGTGCGTTCACGCAACGGCCTCACCCGTCACGTGTATGCGCACCATCCTTTCGACGTCGTCGGCTGGGATGGGTGCGTGTATCCGTGGGCGTTGTCGATCCACGATTTCGAACCGATCGTCGGCTCGATTCATCAGCCGCCGCCGGTCCACCAGACCTTCGAAGGCAACGGCTTCGTCATCTGCTCGTTCGTGCCGCGCCTGTACGACTTCCATCCCGACGCCGTGAAAATTCCGTACCACCACAGCAACGTCGACAGCGACGAAGTCATCTACTACTCGGCCGGCAACTTCATGAGCCGCGCCGGCTCCGGCATCGGCGAGCGTTCGATCTCGCTGCACCCGAGCGGCTTCGTGCACGGACCCCAGCCCGGCAGCTACGAGCGCTCCGTCGACAAGACCCGCACCGAGGAACTTGCGGTGATGATCGACACGTTCAAACCGTTGCTGATCACCGACTCCGCCCGCCGCGTGTCGGACGAGGAGTACTTCCGCAGCTGGAGCCACTGACCGCCGAAACCTTCTCGACGGATGCCTGCGTCCGCCACCGAGCGGACAGATCTTTCCGACATTGCGGACATCAGATGGCAAAAGTTTGTCGGAGTCGTTGACTTAGTACCCACCTGTTCGTACGTTTCCGCCGCCTGCACACACGACCATGCCCCATGGCGACCGCACGACTCGCGAGTACGTCTTGTGAATGTCGGGCGGCATGCCGAGGTGGTCCAGTTTCAGCAACGTGCGCTTGCGGTCGAGCAGTCGAAGCACTGCTTTTTCACCGAAGACCGTTGGCGTGGTGTTGACGCGAATGTCGAGCATGCGGCCGTCGATTTCGGTCGAGATCTGACCGTCCTGCGGTTTACGACGTTCGACAATGTTCAGCCCGGACATGATCTTGATCCGACTGATCACCGCCGGTCCCATGTTTCCCGGCAACGTGATCGCCTTGTGGAGCGCGCCGTCGATGCGGTAGCGCACGACCACCTCGTCGTCATAGGGCTCGACATGGATGTCCGATGTCCGATCGCGCACCGCCTGACTGATGAGGAGATTCACCACGCGAACAACAGGCGCATCGTCGGGCAGGACCTCCGCTTGCGCGGAGCTGGCCTTCCGCGACGCTTCGGCGACCTCGAACGCGTCGACGAGACGGCTGACGTTGTCGATGGCCCGGTACGCATTGTTGACGGCTCGCTCGATCTCTGACGCCGGGGCCAGAACGAGTTGGGCATTCCCACCGATGGCTGCCTTGAGGCGGGCTTGGACCTCGGTCGTCGGATGCGCAACGGCAACGACGATCCCGTCATCAGACTTGCGGATGGGGATGGCATTGATGCTACGTGCAAGGCTCTCTGGCAGTAACGCGACAGCGTCCGCATCGGGTGTCTCGCGACGTAGATCGACGAACGGCGCACCCAGATGTTCAGCGAGCGCGAGCACCATCTCACGTTCGCTGATTGCACCCATCTCGACGAGGGCGTCGCCGACGCTCACTCCGTCGGTTTCCTTTTCGGCCGCGCTTTCGAGCTGTAGTTGGGTCAGCGACCCCTTCCGGAGCAGCAGGGAACCAACCTCGAGAGTGGCGGCCGGATGGGGCGATCGAACCTCGGCATGCAGAGACTCACCAGCGTCGATGCTTCGCTCGGATGTCTTGACTCTGCGTAGTGCCATGGCGCGCCTAAAGAAGAACTAGGTCTCCGCCCTCGGGAACCGTACCTACGCCAGTCACCGACCGGAAGCACTCAACGTCGAGATTGCCGACGCGCACGCGGTTGGATGTTGCTGGCCCGTCCCAAAATTGCACCAGTTTCGAGCGGGCTGGAACACCGTCAGCGCTGGCTTCAGTCTCGGCTGAGAACCCGAACGGCAATCACGATCGCGACAATCGCGATCAGCGGAGCGAGCAGACTCCAGACGAGTGGCACGCCGAGCAACACCGACGCTCCAATCAGCAACCACGCGCCCGATCGCTCGTTCCCATCCCGCTGAAACTTCAGGCTCGCCGTGCTCAATAGGAGCGAGACGAACAACATGATCACTGCGCCTATGTTTCGGCTCAGCCCGTCGAGCGCCTCGAGCGAAACGCCGAGGACGACGGCACCGCGCACAACAGACGTCGCCAGACGAAGTGGACGCTCCATTGCCCCGAATCCTTCCACGTGTGACGGACACGGCTTCCATCGCGTATCGGTCGAGTCGCTTGACTGCCGACGGGAGCAGAGCGCCGGCTGCTGGTGGAGATCCTGGCCGCGCACCTCCTGGTACAGGCGCGTGGACGCGAACGCATATGCCGCGTCCACGCGCCAACATCCAATTGGTCAGAACAGCGACGACAGTCCCGATGTCAGATGGTTGACGCCGCCGCTGATGTTTCCGCTCGCAACGTCACCAACGAAGCTCCCACCTGAAGCTCCGTTGGAACCGTTGACCGTGCCGGTACCACCCGACCCACCGCTCCCACCGATGAGCAGGCCGTAGCCGCCGTCGCCGCCGTCGCCGCCATCGCCACCCGAGGTGCCGTTGCCGCCGGTGCCGCCGGACCCACCGACGAACAGACCGAAGCCGCCGGTGCCACCAGCACCACCGTCGCCCCCAATTGCTCCGACGTCGGCCGCGCCACCATTTCCACCGTCACCGCCGGTACCACCAAGGAGGCCACCGCCACCGTCGCCGCCCGCGCCGCCGTCACCACCGCCGCCGGCGAATCCGCTGAAGGCCGACGAAACACCGAACGGGTCGGTGTTCGTCGCGGTGCCGGTGCCCAACGAACCACCAGCGCCGCCGTCACCACCGCGGCCGCCGTCGCCGCCGATGCCGAGAGGAGCCGCTCCACCCACACCACCGGCGCCGCCGACGCCACCGGTGCCACCGAAGCCACCGAAAGCGGAAGTCGTTCCGAACGGACCGTCGTTGTTTGCGGTCGCATCCCCGCCGGCGCCACCGGCGCCACCGATGCCACCGGCACCACCAGTGCCGCCCTTCGCCAGGAAGCCGAACGTCATGCCACCCGCACCGCCGTCCCCGCCCTGACCGCCGCCACCGCCGAAGCCCGCGAACGCGCTCGTGGTGCCGAACGCACCGTTGATCGAATTGTTTGCCGTGGCATCTGCGCCAACACCACCAGCGCCACCGGCACCACCGGCGCCGCCGGTCCCGCCGTCGCTGAAGTACGACGTGCCGCCCGTGCCGCCCGCGCCACCGGCGCTACCGATTCCGCCGAAGCCAGCGAACGCGGCGTTCGTCCCAAAGGGCGCGTCGTTGTTCGCGGTCGCAGCGCCGCCCGCGCCGCCGTCGCCACCTGCGCCACCAGCGCCGGCATCCACGCCGGGCACCAGAACTCCGGTACCGCCGTGTCCGCCGCGGCCACCGACACCGCCACTCGATCCGAATCCGCCAAAGGCCGAGTTGGTGCTGAACGATCCCGAAGTCCCGCTGTTGGCTGTTGCTGCGCCACCGGCGCCGCCGGACCCACCGTTGGCTCCGTCGCCACCCGTGCCCGGGGCGAAGAAGGACAGTCCCCCATTGCCCCCGTTCCCACCGGCCGCGCCCGTGCCACCAAATCCACCGAAGGTCGACAGTGTTCCGAAGGGCGCGTTGTCACCACCGGTGGCGTCACCACCGGCGCCGCCGGCGCCGCCGACCGCACCGTCCCCGCCGTCACCGGCGAGGCCAATCGACAGGCCGCCATCACCCCCGTCGCCGCCCGCGCCACCGGCGCCGCCCGCGCCACCGAACAGGTTGAGCGTGGAGAACACGTCGGTATTGATCAGCGCTCCCGACGTGTCGCTGCCATCGCCGCCCGTACCACCGATGCCGCCCGACCCACCATCACCGGCAAGAAGCAGACCAAGCCCCCCGGCACCGCCGTCTCCTCCGGGGTCAGCCGCGCCGCCGCTGAGACCGAAGAGACTGAACGTGGTGTTCGGGCCGACGTTCGCCACCCCACTGGCGATGCGGTCGATGCCGTCATCACCGGCGCCGCCGTCGCCACCGTCGGTGCCGAACAGCCCGGTTGTGATGCCGGGTGAGCCCGGTGCGCCGGGAAGCCCAAAGGCGTAGGCCGGGAGGGCGAGCACTCCCAGGATCAGACCAACGAAGACCATCGCTGCTCGTGTGCGCATCATGTGCGCCTCCTGTCCGTGGCGTTTGCCCCGCCAAAGCGGAACCATACGCCCTTTGCGGACAAAGAGCACTGAGAGCCGGGACTGTCGGATCAACGGTGTAACTGGGCTGGCCTGACAGGCTTGGCTCCGGGTGGAGTCTGGCCAGGAAGGACAGACCATGAGCGACGACATCGACG
>JBEHXL010000040.1:0-19209 GCA_048498715.1 Actinomycetota bacterium
CGCAGCCGCACCGGCCGCGCTCACCAGTCCTATGACTCGGCCTTTGAATCCCATGCCCCTATTGCTCCTCTTCCGCGTCGGATCGACGATCGATGTGTGGTTCGGCTTCCGCCCCCAGAAAGGCGACGAGCTCCTCGCTGCTTCGGAACACCGAGGTCACGCCGGACGCGACCTCGGTCACCCGCCCCACGAGCGACCCCGATGAACGCGCGTCGTAGACACGCACCAGGAAGGAGTTCGTCACCCGGGCAGCATCGAAGGCCGCCGTCTCACGAACGTCTTACGGGTGAAGTTCGCTACGGAGGGCGGCCAGCTCGCCCGTCGGCTCCAGGCCGAGTTCGGCCAGCATCGCCGTCGCCCGGTCGACGATCGCGCGTGCATGCGTACGACGGCCCCGGCCGTGCAGAAGTCGCGCGGCGCGCAGGTAGCGCCCGTCGTCGTAAGGGTCGGCCTCGATGGCCCGTTCACACAACCGGACCGCCTCGTCGATCTCGCCGCTGGCTTCGGCATCGTCGATCACGAGATCGAGCACGTCGCTGAAGCGCCGTTGGGCGCGCTCGCGGGGCAGCGTCGCCCACTGCTCGTACCGATCGGAGGGCAGCAGCTCGCCGTGGTAACGCCCAATGGCCGAACGGGCAAGGCCGGCGCGGGTGGGATCGTCGGCGGCGAGGGCCAACGCCGCCTTCGCGTCGAGTTCGAACTGGTCGGCGTCGACGGTCGTCGACGGGTTGAGGACAAGGTCGGTGCCATCGCGCAACACGAGATCCGCGGCCGCCGGCTTGAGGCGGTTCAACAGATTGCGAACACCTCGTCGCCCCGTTTCGAGATCCTGGTCGGGCCATAGCGCGTCGACGAACTCGTCGATCGTGGCGCGACCACCGTTCGCCGCGAGCAGCTTCACGGCCTGGCATGGTTTGCCCGGCGGCAACGCGATCGTGCGGCCACCCTGGCGAACCGCAAATCCTCCGAGCAACGTGATGGACCACGGCAACGCGCCCGCCGCGAGTGGCTGTGCGGCCAGGGAGCCAGCTTCGGCTGCGAGTCCGACGAGTTGTTCGGCGATGGCTGACTCGCGTGCCATCAGGGACGACATCAGCCCATCGGCCGCGGCGCGATCGAAGGCATCGGCCGCCAAACTCGCCGCCGACGGGTCACCGCGGCGGTGGGCGGCGAACGCCTCCAACAACAGCTTGCGCCACGACTCGCGTCGCTCACGGTTGTCGTCCAACGCAGCGAACTTCTGAGCGGCGACGACGGGATCACCGACGCGGGCTTCGAGCAGCGTGTCGATGACGTCGGTCGGGTTGCCGTCCCAGAGCTCCAGCGCGTCGGTGATGTAGCGGCGGGCAAGCTCGGCCTCACCCACACGGCCGAGGATGTCGGCGGCGTCGGTCCAGAACACGACGCGCATCGATTCGTTGAACCACGCTTCGTCGGTTCGCCGTGCGACGTCCTCCACGGCGCGCTTCGTACGCGTCGCGTCGCCTTGTTGTGAGGCGATACGTGCTCGGGTCCACGGCACGTAGGCGGCCCAGCGTTCCGAGCGCATCAGACGGGCGAGCTCGGCCTGCTCGGTGAGAGCGGCCTCGGCCTCCTCGTAGCGACCGAGGTCGGTGGCGAAGTCGGCGACGAGATTCAGGCGGCCGAGACGGTGCGTGGGGGAAACAGCCAGCGCCAGGCTTTGCTTCGTCGTCTCAAGGGCGTCCTCGATGCGGCCAATCTCGTAGAAGCCTTCGGTGGCCAACGAATACGTGCACGCCGACGCGTGATCGCGATCGCCGAGTTGTAGCGCGAGTTGGATTGCATCCCGAAGGAGCTGAATGCCCGTCTCGAAGTCCCCGGCGCGACACGAGAAGCGTCCTTGGATGGCGAGCAGCTGAGCGCGAGTATGCGCCTCGTCACTCGTGAGCCGTTCGGCCATGCCCTCGATCCGCTGAGCGGCTTCTTCCGAACGCCACAGGCGAAGCAGGTCGTGGGCCACCTCGATGTGGAGTTCGTCCTCGAGGCGGCGGTTCGCCGGCCCCGAAGCCAACAGCGCTTCGAGCCGTGTCAACGCCGCGAAGCGGTTGACGTGACGGTCGGCGCGCCCTGCGAGTCGCGCAAGCACGATCAGCGCGCGCGGGTACTCGGCGACGGCCTCGTCGGGCATCGCGTCGACGACGCCGACGATCTCGGAGAACTCGAGCGGCGGCACCGCGCGACGTGCGTGAGACGAGATGACGTCGGCGGCGCTCGTGTAGTCGTGCGCGGCCACGAGCAAGTCGAGTGCGGCGCGAATCTCGCCCGCGTCGACGTACGCATCGGCGGCCCGTCGGGCGACGTCCATGCGGAGCGACTCGCGGCTCACGAGGTAGTCGCGAACCGGCCCCGGCAGATCGGCGATGGGGAGGCCGGCCCGGGTCAGTCGGTCCCATGTGGCCGCATCGCCGGTGACGGCGGCGACGACGGGCTGCGATACGAGTGGTAGATACCCGAGCTGTACGGCGGCGCCTTGGTCGGCCGGTCCGAGGTCTTCGAGGACGAGTTGCACCAGCTCGGCGACCGCGTTGTGCGGATCGCTGATGCGGTCCGCGAGGCCGGCGCCGCGCTCCAAGCGGCGAGCCGAGAGTACGACGGCCGCAGGCCATCCCTGCGTCACGCGGATGACGTCTTGCGCGTGATGATCCGCGAACGAGCCGAGCAGGTTCGCCACTTCCGTGGGCTCGAAGGCAAGCTCCGTCGCAGTCAGCGCAGCCACGCCGTGGGCGTAGCGAAACTTCTTGCTGGCGCCCGCCAGGTTGCGGCCGAGGATCAGCATGCGGTGTGGGTTGGGCAGGGACGAGGCGAGATCGACGATGACGCTCGTCAACTCGTCGCTCTCCGCGTTGTGCACATCGTCGAGCACCAGCAGTACCGGCTCATTCGTCGCGGCGAGCGTGGTCAGTACGTTGTCGATGGCGTCCGTCGACTGTGTGGCTGCCGCCAAGTCCGAGAGCCCGGCGAGCCGGAACGCGCGACGCAGCCGGCTGACGAACAACTCGACGTCGGCATCCCGCGCATCCAACCGAGCGGTGACGGCGACAACGGGCAGTACGTCAGCGCATTCAGCTGCCAGGGCGGTCTTGCCAAACCCCGCCCCCGCTTCGACAACCGTCACCCGATGCGAAGCGACAACGTCAGTCAACCGAGGCCGATCGATATGCAACCTGCCGCCCCCTTACCAAGCCGAGCACGCGAGACGTGATGCCGCAGGATCCGGCTGTGCCAGTCCGGAGGCTCGCGAGACGTGAGCACCAAACTCGACGAGCAAGCTGTGCTTGCGAAGTCGAAGAGCATCCCCAACGGGATTCGAACCCGTGTTGCCACCTTGAAAGGGTGGAGTCCTAGGCCACTAGACGATGGGGACCTGTCCTGCGAGGCGGATCACGGTACCAGTACGTTCCCCGTGTGGACGTAGCCATTGCTCTCGTAATCGCGTATTTGCTGGGAACCATCCCGACGGCGGTGGTCGTGTCGCGTATCGCGACCAAGGGAGCGGTCGACATTCGCACCGTTGGTTCGGGCAATCCGGGCGCGATGAACACCATGCAACAACTCGGCAGCAAGTGGGGTGCCGTGGTGTTGCTCGTCGACATCGGCAAGGCCGTCGCCGCGTGCGTCATCGCTCGGATCATCTCGACGCCCGACGTCGCGAGCTACGCCGGCTCGGCGGCCGTGATCGGGCACTGCTTTCCGGTGTGGTTCAGGTTCAAGGGCGGCAAGGGCATCGCATCGGCCGGGGGCCAGTGCGCGGCCACCTTCCCGGCGTACGCCCCCATCGCGCTCGCCGTGACCATCCTCACGAGCCGTCGTCGCTTCGCAGCGCAGGCGACAATGGCCGCGTACTTCACCGCGATCGTCTGGGTTGCGGGCGCGGTGCTGTGGACCGTCGCCGACCTGCCGAACGGGTGGGGCATCGAGCCCGGCGCCGCGCTGATCGGCGGCGGCGTGATCAGCGGCATCGTCATCGCCTACAAGTTCGTGACCGCCCCGTCGATAGGAGGCGGTGAAGACTGACGCGCTCGTCGAGCGGGTCAAGCGCGGCGAAGCCGCGGCCTGGAACGAGCTGTACAACCAGCTGGCGCCGGCCGTCGCCGGCTACCTGAAGTTCCGAGGTGCGCATGAGCCGGATGACCTGACCAGCGAAACCTTCGTCGCCGTCTTCAAGAACATTGCGAGCTTCGACGGCGATCTCGACGGGCTGCGGTCGTGGGTCTTCGTCATCGCCCACCGCCGCCTCTGCGACGAGCGACGGGCCGAGACGCGCCACCCCGACCGCGCCCGCCACCGGCCGACCGTCGACGAACACGCGCACGCTGTCGGCGACGTGGAGCGCGACGCCGATGCTGCGATGTCCGAAGCCGAGGTGCCACGGATCTGCGCGCAACTCGCTCCGGATCAGGCCGACGTCGTGCTGCTGCGCATCCTCGGCGACCTCACCGTCGACCAGATCGCCGATGTCGTCGACAAGTCGCCCGGCGCGGTGAAGCAACTGCTGCGACGAGCGTTCGCGTCCCTACGCAAGATTTCTGATCACCAGGCCGTACCCCTATGAGCACCTTCGGCGATTACCCCGACGAGATGCCGTTCGACGAGTTCAGCGACGGAGCGCAGACGTTCGCCAAAGGCCTTCGGGCTGCGGCGACGCACGTGCCCACTCCGTCGTCCCCGCTCGCAGAACTCCTCGCGACCGGCGGCGTCTCGGTCACTCACACAAAACCGAGGAGCGTGTTCATGAAGATCAAGACGTACGTCGCCGGGCTTGGCATGGCGACGAAGGTGGTGCTGAGCGCGGGTGTCGCCGCGGCCGCCACCACCGGAGCCGGCGCTGCGGGCGTGCTGCCGACGCCGGTGCAGAACGCAGTGGGCGACGTGGTGGCGACTGTCACCCCGTTCGAACTTCCCAAGAGTCACGACGATCACCACGAGTCGCTCAGCACGGCCGAGCCGAAGGACGACCAGAGCGCGCTGGCGCCGACGGCGACGACCGAACCCGAGCATCACGACGGCGATCACGAGTCGACCGCCACGACGCAGCCGCCCTCGCACGACGGCGACCATCCGGTTGCGACGCCGACCACGGTGAAGTCCGAGCAACCGCGACACAACGAAGAGGAGCATCCGACGACGACCACCACGGTTCGTCACGAGGAGGAGCACCCGACAACCTCCACCACCGTGACCACACTGCCGCCGGGTCACGGTGACGGCGACAACAACAACCCGGAGTCGATGGTGCTGAGCTGCGTGGCGAAGGCCGACCCGAACCGCGTCATCTGCGAGTGGAACGCGTCGACCGATCCCGACCACGCCCGTTACGCACTTCTCCGGACCGCCAGCAACAGCAGTCAGGGCCGTGTCGTCTTCCAGAGCGAGGCCGGCCTGCGCTACGAGGACCACGATGTGGTCGACGGCGTCACGTACACCTATCGAGTGGTGTCGCTGCGTTCGGACGGTTCGACCGAGGGCCACAGCAACCAGTCGTCGCCCGCCTGCTGTTAGAGCGTGGTCGACATCGCTTCGACCACGGACTCCTGCAGATAGGAGAGGTAGCCGTACAGCGCGAACTCCGGTGAGTCATCGGGATCGGTGTCCTCGGTCACGCCGAGGCGGGTCCCGATGACGAGCCGGAGCTGCCCGAGCGCCGTCATCCAGGCGTAGAGCCGCTCGGCCGAGATCACGGTCGCGTGTGCGTCGGACGCGAGCGTCTCGAGCGCCTCGCGATGACGGTCGCGCAAGTCGTCGTGCATCAGCCGCTTGTACTCGTCGTTGTGTTCCTGATCGAGCGGCGAATAGGCGTCGGGAAACAGCCGTCGCAGTCCGGGGTCGTCGGCTGGATCGAGATCGAGGAGCTGGACGAGTTCGAGCGGCAGTCGCGCCAACAACTCACGCTCGTTTTCCGACAGACGCAGCTCGAAGCCGTCGCCCTTCTTGTTCGGACGGATGGGGCGGTTGTCGCGGAACAGTGCCATCAGGCTTGTTCCATCGTCGCCCAGAGCCCGTGCTCATGGAGACGAAACACGTCGAGCTCGGCCCGCTCCCGGTCACCGCTCGAGACGATCGCCTTGCCCTCCTGGTGCACGTCCATCATCAGCTTCGTCGCCTTCTCGAGCGAGTAGCCGAAGAGCTTCTGGAACACGAAGGTCACGTAGGACATCAAATTGATGGGGTCGTTCCACACGATCACCTGCCACGGACGGTCTTCGACCGGCGTCTCCGTCGGTTCGTCGACCTCGATCGGCGTGATCAGCGGTGTGGTCATCCCAAAGCGATTCTGACTCGGAGCGCTCCAATCCAAACCGCGAGCGCTCCCACGATGTGTACCGCAACGAGCAGGGCCGGCACACCGGTGAAGTACTGCGTGTACCCAACGGCGCCCTGGGCGACCTCAGCGATCAGCAGGACGAGGATCGACTTCTGAGCGAGGGGAGATGCGCCTTCCTTGCGGACACGAATCGCCAGGAAGACGGTGAGGGCGACGAGGGCCCAGACGATGAGGCTGTGGATACGCACCACATCGGTCATCACGAACTGGAAGCGCGGAGCCTTCTCGTCGCCACCGTGCGGGCCGGTACCGGTGACAACCGTGCCGGCGACGAGCACGGCGAAGGCCACGCCGAGCAGCCACGAGCCGAGTTTGCGGGAGGACGCCGACGCACTGGCCGGCGCGGGCCCGTCGAAGGACGCGCGGTGATGCAGGACCACGGCGTCGGTCACCAACGCCATCGACAACAGGAAATGGCAGGCCACGAGCGCCGGGTTCAAGTCGAACAGGACCGTGATGCCGCCCAGGACGATTTGTCCGATTACCCCGCCGACGAGGCCCCACGACAGCCACACGAGGTCTTTCCGTCTCGGTTCGCGACGGACGGATCCGAGCACGGCCGCGGCCACACCGATGGTCACCAGACCGGTGAACAGCCGGTTCAGCTGCTCGATCGACTCGTGGTACGAGGAGACGCTGACCAGCTTGGTTTCGCTGCAGCGAGGCCAGTCCGAACACCCCAGACCGGAGTTCGTCAGCCGGACGGCGGCACCCGTCACGACGATGATCGTGAGCAGGAGAAGCGCCGCGAGCGTCGCCCGTCGGTAGGCCGGAGGTGAAACCCGAGGCAAGGCCATAAGAGCAGGGATCGTACGAGCGGTCGCAGAGTTGCCTGAAACTGGCAACAGGCCGTTATTGTCGCTCCCCGAATGTCTCGCGTGTCCGCTTACGTGGCCCTTACCAAGCCGCGCATTATCGAGCTGCTGCTCGTCACCACGGTGCCCACGATGGTCGTGGCGCAGCGTGGGCTACCTCCTATCTGGCTGATGGCGATCACCGTGGTCGGTGGATCGCTCGCCGCCGGGGGCGCAAACGCCATCAACATGGTCGTCGATCGCGACATCGACGCTCAGATGCCGCGCACCCAGGACCGTCCGCTCGTCACGGGTGCAGTAACGCCGCGAGCAGCCCTGATATTCGCAATCGGCCTGGAAATCCTGGCTTTTGCGGTGCTGTGGCAGTGGGTCAACCTGCTCTCGGCCGTCCTCGCCGTCAGCGCAACCGCCTTCTACGTCTTCATCTACACGCTGTGGCTGAAGCGCACCTCGACGCAGAACATCGTGATCGGGGGCGCCGCGGGCGCCGTGCCCGTCCTCGTGGGCTGGGCCGCCGTGCAGAACCAGCTGGGCTGGGCCCCGTTCCTGCTCTTCGCCGTGATCTTCGCCTGGACGCCGCCGCACTTCTGGGCGCTGGCGATCCGCTATCGGGACGAATACGCGTCCGTCGACGTGCCGATGCTGCCCGCGGTGGCCTCGCACAAGAAGACGTCGACGCAGATCACGCTCTACACGGTGCTGTTGTGGGCCATCTCGCTGGTGTTTGCGCCGGCGGCCCACATGGGACCGCTGTACACGGTCTCCGCCCTCGTCTTGGGCGGCGTGTTCGTGGGCTACTCGGTTGCGCTGCAGCGCGATGGGTCCACAAAGCAGGCCATGCGCCTGTTCCATTATTCGATTACGTACGTCACGTTGCTGTTCGCGGTCATGGCCGTCGATCAGCTCGTCCGGGGACACTGAGGGGACATGGCTCGCGAGTCCTTACTTTCGACCGCTGACCACAAGCGGCTCGGCCGGATGCAGATCGTGCTTTCGCTCGCCTTGTTGGCGGTAGCGGGGAGCGCCGGGATCTTCATCCGACTGCAGGCCGCCGGTGGGAGCATCGATCACTTCGATGCGATGACGTCGCTCCACGACGCATTGGTCGGTGTGTTCGTCGTCATCCCGCTGTGGCTCGGCATCGCAACGGCGATCGTGCCGCTGCAACTCGGCACCAGCCGCCTCGCCTTCCCGAAGGCGTCGTCGTTCGCCCTGGCGCTCTACACCGGTGGCGCCGCGCTCGTCGTGGCGGCCTACACCAAGACCCCGGCGCCCTCCTCGGGCCGCACGGTGTTCGACGGGGTGCCCCTGCCGGGCTCGCTCGCCAAGCTCGCCGACACCAAGGGCGCTGACCTGCTCGTGCTCGGCATGATCCTCGGCGCCGTCGCCACTGTTCTGATGACGGTCAATCTCGTCGCGACGATCTCGGCTCGCCGGGCGCACGGCCTCACGATCGGCCGCCTGCCGTACTTCAGCTGGTCCGTCCTGGCAGCTGGCATCGGCATTGCGATCGCCACGCCGGTGTTCATCGGCGGCCTCGCCCTGGTCTGGATCGACCAGCACTTCGGCGGCTCCTTCTTCACCTCGAGTGCCGCGAATGCCCTGTGGACCCACGCCGTCTGGCTCGGTGGTCGCCCCGAGGCGCTGCTGCCCGCCGCCTTCCTGCTCGGTACCGGCAGCGACATCATCTCGACTGCGACCGGCAAGCCGAACCAGCTCGACGTCGTCACGCGTGGCGCCATCGGCGCCTTCGTGACCTTCTCGTTCCTCACCTGGACGGCGAGTGCCTCCGACGCCGGTGCGTTCCTCGCTCCGTTCGTCAACCCGGCGCTCGCCCTCCCGGCCCTCGCCGCCGGTGTGGTCGTGCTCAGCTGGCTCGCCCAGCTGCGCGGTGGCCTCAAGCCGGTTCCGGCGCTCGTGCCGCTCGTGCTGGCGCTCGGTGTCGGTGTTCTCGGCCTCGTCGACGGCCTCATTGCGCTCACCAACGACGATCGCGGGGCGATCTGGTCGCAGCACTCGCTGACGCTGTTCGCCGTCTTCCTGCCCCTCGCCGGCGCCGTCGCCGCCCTCATTCACTGGGCGCCGAAGCTGGTGGGTGGCAGCGTGCCCCTGCCGCTCGCGGGCCTTTCGAGCCTCGCCGTGTTCGTCGGCTCGGCCCTCTACATCCTCTCCGGTGCGCTGCTCGGCGCCGACGGCTCGGCCGATTACGCCCCGGCGTGGTCCACCGCTGACGGCCACGGCGGCCTGGCCACCCTCGGTGCCCTCGGCATCATCGCCGCCGCCGGTGGCGTCGTGATCCTGGCCGTGGGCTTTGTCGCCGCCCGGGCCAAGACCGTCGGGGCCAACGCCTACGGCAACGGCACCACGCTCGAATGGGCCGCTGCTTCGCCGCCCGTTCCGCACAACTTCGACAGCGTCCCCGACGTCACGTCGGCGACCCCGCTTGCCGCAGGAGCTGCCTCATGACCGCCGTCGCGTCGCTCGAGTCCGGGCAGGCCCCGGCCCGTCCGGCTGGGCCCAGCGCCGTAGTCGTCGCCGCGTACGTCGCGGGCGGCGGCCTCATCATGGCGTCGGTCGCCCTGCTCGCCGGGTTCTACAACCTGCGGCACGGCTCGGCGGTCTTCCCGCCGAAGGAGGTCGACTTCGACGAGTACCTCAGCGTCATGTTGTCGGCCACGCTGCTGCTCTCCGGCGGCCTAGCCGCGTGGGCGGCACAGGCGGCCACGGCCGGCAACCGTCGCCAGGCGATCGGTGCGCTGGTGCTGACCGGCGTGATGGGCCTGGCCTTCCTGAACCTCGCTTGGTACACGGGCAGCCACGTCGGCTTCGGCCCGTCCTCGCACCCCTTCGGTGCGGTCGTGATCTCCTCGCTGGCCCTGACCGCCGCGGCGGTCATCGCTGGGATTGCCTTCCTGGCGGTCGCGCTGCTGCGCACGCAGCTGCGAGCGGAGAAGGCGAGCGACGCCACCATCTCGGCGGCCGCTCGCTTCTGGTTCCTGATCATCGTGGCCTGGATGGTTTCCCCGGTCGCCCTGTACGGCCTGATGAGCCCGAGGTAATTCGTCGATGCTCAACAACGCTTCCAAGTTCGCTTCCGGTCTGACCGTCGTCGGCGTCCTCGCCTTCGTCGGTACCCGTCTCGCCGACGGTGACCGCGTCGTCGCAATCATCCTCGTGGGCCTCGCCGTCGTGGCCGGCATCATTGCGGGCGGCATCGCTCGCAGCGTTGGCGCCGACTTGGCGCCGTTCAACGCTCCCGATGCCACGCTCGCTTCGACGCCGGTCGAGCCGACCGACGTCGGTGGTGCCTCATTTGGTCCGCTGCTCGCCGCCGCGGGTGTGACCGTCTCGGTCGCCGGCGGTGCGATGGGCCCCTACTGGGTCCTCGTTGGCGCGATCGCCGCCATCGTCGGCGTCGGCACGTGGATCTTCGACACCTTCCGCAGCCCCGGCGCCCTCACGGCGAGCGACGCCGCGAACGTCGATCACCGTTTCCTCGGCCCGCTCTCGCTGCCGGTGGTGTCGGCCATCACGGCCCTGACGATTGCCTACTGCTTCTCCCGCGTCCTGCTGGCTGTCAACGAGACGGCCAGCTGGGTCCTCGCCCTCATCGTGGCGGCCGCCATGTTCGGCCTGCTGTACGTGATCGCACAGACCGAGCCCCGTACCCGTCTCCTCGGTGGCCTCGCCACCGCGGGTGCGGTCGTGGTGCTGGTTGCCGGCGGCACGTTCGCGGGCTTTGGTGAGCGTGACTTCGAGAGCCACGCTCACGCGATTGCCGAGCAGGACATCACGGCCAAGGACATCGCCTTCGACCGCAAGATCATGGCCCTGCCGGCGAACGAGGACAGCGAGATCGTCTTCACCAACCTCGACGTGGGCACGTTCCACAACGTGGCCATCTATTCGACCGACGAGCCGGGCACGCCGTACTTCAACGGGCGTCCGTCGTCGCATGGTGTGCAGAAGTACAAGGTGCCGAAGCTGTCGGCGGGCACCTACCGCTACGTCTGCGACTTCCACCCGGCGATGGTCGGCGAGCTCCGGGTCGCCGACGCTCCGGCCTCGTCCTCTGAGCACGCTTCCGAGAAGGGATCTGAGCATTGAGTCCCCTGATGTCTCGCCTGCGCCGCCTGCGGCTGCCGGTATTGGTCGCCGTCCTCGGCGTCCTGATGAGCGCGTGCACCAAAGAGGTGCAGCCCCAGAACGTGCTCGATCCGAAGGCGCCGATCGCCCGTCAGCTCGACAATCTGTGGAACCCGGTGTTCCTCATCGCGTGTGCCGTCTTCGTCCTCGTCGAAGGCCTCGTCATCTGGGTGTCGTTCCGCTATCGCCGTCGCAGCGACAGCGACTCGCCGACACAGATCCACGGCAGCACGAAGCTCGAGATCGGCTGGACGGTTGCGCCGGCGCTGCTGCTCGCCTTCGTCGGCGTGGGCACCGTTGCCAACATCTCCAAGCTCGACCAGATCCCCAAGGGTCCCGACGTCATGCAGGTCAAGGTCGTCGGCCACCAGTGGTGGTGGGAGTTCGACTACGCCGACAAGGGCATCGTCACCGCGAACGAGCTGCACATTCCCGTTGGTGAGCGCGTCGACGTGCGCATCACCTCGGCCGACGTCATCCACTCGTTCTGGCCGCCGAAGCTGGCCGGCAAGCTCGATGCGATCCCCGGCCGGTTGAACCACATGCAGATCAAGACCGAAGGCGTCACGCCCGGCACGTACTGGGGCCAGTGCGCGGAGTATTGCGGCCTCTCACACGCGAACATGCGCCTCAAGGTGGTTGTGCACTCCAAGGCCGGTTACGCAGCGTGGGAAGCGAATCAGATCAAGTCGGCCAACGTCGCGCTCGATCCGAGCACGCCCGCAGGCAGCGGCGCCGAGTTGTTCCGCGCCAAGGGCTGCGGTGGCTGCCACCAGATCAACGGTTACACGGCCGGTCAGATCGGCCCGAACCTCACGCACTTCATGAGCCGCAAGGTCTTCGCGGGCGCGATCTTCCCGAACGACCTCGACTCGCTCCGGGCCTGGCTGCGGAACCCGCCGAAGGAAAAGCCGATGATGCCGAACAACGGCATGGGCATGCCCAACCTGAACTTGGCCGAGAACGAGATCAGCGACTTGATCGCTTTTCTCCAGACTCTTAAGTAGGTAGTTGATGGCAACCGTTCTCGAACCGACTGAAGTTGCGGGCGTCGTCCCGCACGAGCCAGTCCTGCGTCGCCCCACGAACACCAAGGGCTTCTGGGGCTGGATCACCACCGTCGACCACAAGCGCATCGGCATCCTCTACGGCGTCACCGCGTTCGTGTTCTTCCTGTTCGGTGGCGTGGAGGCGATGCTGATCCGCCTTCAGCTCGCCAAGCCGAACGCGACGTTCCTGTCGGCTGACCTCTACAACCAGCTGTTCACGATGCACGGCACGACGATGATCTTCCTCGTCGTCATGCCGATCTCGGCGGCGTTCTTTAACTACCTCGCTCCGATCATGATCGGCGCGCGCGACGTCGCCTTCCCGCGGCTGAACGCGCTCAGCTACTGGATCTTCCTGGCGGGTTGCATCTTCATCAACTCGTCGTGGCTGCTCGGTGGCGCACCGAACGGTGGTTGGTTCGGTTACGCGCCGAACACCTCGATCGTGTTCTCGCCCGGCCACAACATCGACTTCTGGATCCTGGGTCTGCAGATCCTCGGTATCGCATCGACAATCGGTGCGCTGAACCTCATCGTCACGATTTTGAACATGCGCGCCCCAGGCATGGAGCTGTTCCGCATGCCCGTCTTCGTGTGGATGACGCTGGTTGCGAGCTTCCTGCTGCTGTTCGCGATGCCGATCATCACCATCGCGCTCTTCCTGCTCATGTTCGACCGCCAGTTCGGCGCCGCCTTCTTCGACCCGACTCGAGGCGGCGACCCGGTGCTGTGGCAGCACCTTTTCTGGCTCTTCGGTCACCCCGAGGTGTACATCCTCATCCTCCCGTCGATGGGCATCGTCTCGGAGATCATCCCGGTCTTCGCTCGCAAGCCGCTGTTCGGTTACCGAGTCGTCGTCTTCTCCGGTATCGCCATCGGCTTCATGGGTTGGGGCGTGTGGGTCCACCACATGTTCGCCGTCGGTCTCGGACCATGGGCGGTCTCCGCGTTCTCCGTCGCCACGATGTTCATCGCAGTGCCAACCGGCGTGAAGATCTTCAACTGGCTCGCCACGTGTTGGAAGGGCTCGTTGAAGTTCACGACACCGATGCTGTTCAGTCTCGGCTTCATCGCGATGTTCACGATCGGTGGCCTGTCGGGTGTGACCCACTCGATCTCGCCGCACGATCGTCAGCAGACCGACACGTACTACATCGTCGCCCACTTCCACTACGTGCTCTTCGGTGGCGCCCTCTTCGGCATCATGGGCGGCATCTACTACTGGTGGCCCAAGATCTTCGGCCACATGCTGAGCGACAAGATCGGCAAGGTCCACTTCTGGCTCTGGCTGATTGGCTTCAACGTCACCTTCGGCCCGTTCCACCTTCTCGGCCTGCAGGGCATGCCCCGTCGCATCTACACCTACGACAAGGGTTTGGGACTCGACTTCTGGAACTTCGTGGCCACCGTCGGTGTGTTCATCATCGCGGCATCGGTCCTGGTGTTCCTCTACAACGTCGCCCACAGCCGTCGCTTCGCCACGCCGGCCCCGGCCGATCCGTGGGATGCCCGCACCCTGGAGTGGACGATTCCGTCGCCCACGCCCGTCTACAACTTCGCGGAGATCCCGACGGTCCACGAGCTCGACGACTTCTGGCACCGCAAGTACGGCGAGGACGCCGAGGGACGCATGGTGAAGCTGGCGCCGCCCGTCACCGAGGGTTCGCTGAACCTGCACCGTGACGACGTGCACCTGCCGTCGCCGTCGTACTACCCGTTCCTCGTCGCGCTGATGTTGCCGGTGATGGCCTACGGCATGGTGTACCGCACCTACGCCGTCGTGGCCGTCGGCGCGCTCGGCCTGATCGGGTCGCTGTACGCCTGGGGCCTCGAGCCCTCGACCGCTCCCCACGAGGAGCACCACGACGACCACGGCCACGAGGAGCCTGCGGCGGTCGCCGCTGCGGATGCCCCGGCCGAGCTGCCTGAAGGGACCGACGCCGAATGAGCGCCGACGCTGCTGTCGCCCATCCGCCGACCAACACCGGCGTCTCCAACGAGAAGATGGCCATGTGGGCCTTCCTCGGCTCGGAGTGCCTGCTGTTCGGCGCGCTCATCTCGACGTACCTGCTGTACCGCGGTCGCAGCATCGTCGGCCCGTATCCGAAGGACGTCTACGACATCCCCTTCACCTCGGTGTCGTCGTTCGTGCTGCTGATGTCGTCGCTGACGATGGTGCTCGCGCTCGCTGCGATCCAGCGTCGTGACGAGCGTCGCTTCCGTGTGTGGACCCTGGCCACGGCGCTGCTCGGCTCGACCTTCATCGCCGGTCAGATCTACGAATTCACGACCTTCGTGCACGAGGGCCTCACGATCCACACGAACCTGTTCGGTTCGAGCTTCTTCGTCATGACGGGCTTCCACGGCGTGCACGTCACGCTCGGCATCGTCATGTTGCTCGCCCTCTGGGGTATGTCCATGCGTGGACAGTTGCCGCCCGAGAAGTCCGAGCTGGTCGAGATCACCGGCCTGTACTGGCACTTCGTCGACATCGTCTGGATCGCGATCTTCACGATCGTGTACCTGATCAAGTAGGTAGGGACCAATGACTGCGGTCACGGACACTTCAAATTCGGGACACACCGAGCACGACGCGCACGCTCACGACGAGGAGCACGAGCACCCGTCGGACGGCAAGTACTTCCAGATCGCGATCATCCTTGCGGTGCTCACTGCGATCGAAGTGGTGCTCTCCTACACCGAGGACAAGGTCGGCGCGCACCCGACCACGGTGCTGCTGCTCGGCTTCGCCGCCGTGAAGTTCTACATCGTCGTCATGTGGTTCATGCATCTGAAGTTCGACCATCCGTGGTTCCGTCGACTCTTCGTCGCCGGCCTCGTCCTGGCCGGCTTCTGCTACGTCGCCTACCTGTCGACGTTGCACGTCTGGCACCGCTGAGAACCTTGTAGTCCGTTGTCTGCTGCAACACCGGCCGTCGACCCCTGGGCCTTCCACCTCCATGCCGAGGTGTGGGGCGTCATGGTCGCCATCATCGTCGGCTACTGGTATCTGGTGCGGCAGGGCCCGGTGTCGCGCAAGCAGGTCGCGCAGTTCACGTCGGGCTGGTTGTTCCTCTGCCTCGGCGCCGGCTGGCCGATCCACGACATCGCCGAGAAATACCTCTTCTCGGTGCACATGTTCCAGCATCTGCTCTTCTCGCTGGTCGCACCCGGACTCCTGATCCTCGGCATCCCCGATTGGTTGCAGAGGAAGCTGTGGGGCTCGGGCTGGCGTGCGGCAGCGCTTCGTTTTCTCGGCAAGCCGTTGCTCGCCGGCGGCATCTACACCGTGTGGCTCGTGCTGTCGCACTACCCACGGCTCGTCGACTACGCCCTGCATCACGAGCCGGTGCACTTCTGGATGCACCTGATGTTGTTCTCGACGGCGTCGCTCATGTGGTTCCCCGTACTGAACCGCAACCCGGATCTGCCGATGATGACGCCGCCCGGGCGCATGCTCTACGTGTTCCTGCAGTCGGTCATCCCGACCGTTCCCGCGTCGTTCTTCACGTTCGGCACCCACGCCTTCTACAAGACCTACGCCCACGCGCCGCGAGCGTTCGACATCTCACCGGTCGCCGACCAGCAGATCGCCGCCGGTCTCATGAAGATCTACGGCGGGCTGATCCTGTGGGGTGTCATCGCCGCGATGTTCTTCCGCTGGACCGCCGACGACGAGCGCAAACGCAAGGCGAACCGCCGCGTGCTCACGTGGGACGAGGTGCAGGCGGAACTCGAGCGCACCGAAGCACCCAAGGTCGGTTGAGGCTCCGCTTTCTCGTAGTCCTCGCGCTGTTCCTCGGCGCGTGCACCAGCAGCTCGAACCACTCCGCGGAGGTGGGCAAGGTTGCGCCGACCTTTGCCACGCGTGATCTCGAGGGCACGGCCATCCGGCTGGCGTCGTATCGCGGCAAGACCGTCGTCTTGAACTTCTGGGCGTCGTGGTGCGTGCCCTGCCGCAAAGAGTTCCCGCTGCTGGCGTCGGCGGCGGCCACGCCCGATGTCGTCGTGCTTGGCGTCGTGTACAACGACTCGGTCGACAACGCGCGTGCCTTCATGCGCGACCACGGCGGAACGTGGCCGGGGTTGAAGGACGACGGTGCGATCGCAAAGGCGTATCGCGTCGGGCCAGGTGTTCCCGCCACGATCGTCATCGGGCCGAACGGCAAAGTCCTTCTTCGCCACATCGGTGAGTTGCGAAACCTTGACGATCTGGAGCTCCCGGCGTAATCTACAACCAAATGGTTGTAGAAACTCTGGAGCGAGAGAAACGGACCGACCGGCTCTTCCACGCGCTGTCGGACGCCACCCGGCGCGACATCGTCACGCAGACGCTGGATCGGGAACGGTCCGTCTCGGAGCTGTCACGGCTGTACCCGATCAGCCTGACGGCCGTTCAGAAGCACGTGGAAGTGCTCGTCGACGCCGGCTTGGTGTCGAAGCACAAAAGCGGAAGGGAGCAACTCGTGCGCGGCGAAATCGACGAGCTCCGCCGAGCTCATCAACTTCTGGACGAGCTCGAAGCGTTGTGGCGGGCCCGCCTCGAGCGCTTCGAAGACGTCCTCAACGAATCAACGTCCCCCCGAAAGGAAGACAAATGACTGTTCTGAGTGTGGACAAGGACCTCAACGCAAAGACGATGGTGATCACCTCCGAGTTCGACGCGAGCGTCGACGCCGTGTGGCAGCTGTGGGCGAACCCCCGCTTGCTCGAACGGTGGTGGGGCCCGCCGACCTATCCGGCGACGGTCGACCTGCACGACCTCACCCCGGGCGGCAAGGTCACGTATTTCATGACGGGCCCCGAGGGTGACAAGCACGGCGGGTATTGGAATGTCATCGAAGTCGACGCACCGTCCCGTCTCGTCCTCGAGGACGGCTTTGCCGATGGCGACAGCGGCGCGCCGAACGACAACATGCCCGTCACGCGCACCGTCGTGGAGATCGTTGCGGCGGGCGAAAGGACTCGAATGCTCATTAGGTCGAACTTCGCGTCCACGCAGGACATGGAGAAGCTGCTCGAGATGGGCATGGACGAAGGCATGAGCCTCGCCATGGGCCAGATCGACGCAATCCTGGCGGAGGTGGCCTGATGCCCGTCATCGATGTCCAGAAGAGCGTCGCGGATCTCTCGATGACGATGATCGCCGAGTTCGACGCGACCGTCGAGCAGGTCTGGCGTCTGTGGGCCGATGCCGAGTTGTTCGAACGCTGGTGGGGGCCACCCGGGTTCTCCGTCAGCCTCGAAGAACACGACTTCACTCCCGGTGGCCGCATCGGCTTCTCTTTCGTGAGCCCCGAGGGCGAGAAGTTTCCGCAGGAGTGGCAGGTCCTCGAGGTGGATGCACCGCGTCGCGTGCTGTTGCGCGACGCCGACGTCGCCGAGGACGGCACGCCAAATGACGGCAACGGCATGACCGGTTTCGAAATCACCGTCGCCCCTGCGGGCGCCAAGACCCGGATGCAGGTGACCTCCCGCTTCCACACCCTCCAAGGCATGGAAGAGACCATCGCCATGGGCGTCGAGGAAGGCCTGGTGCTCACGTTGGCCAAGGCGGACGCCGCGCTCGCCGAGGTGGCCGCCGCGTAGTTCGTGGCGTTCTGTGCGGGTGTGGAAGGGCTAGGCCCGTCCACACCCGCACAGATGCGGGCAAGCCCTGGCCGCGACTCGGAATCGGCCTTCACCATCCGTTAACTTTCGCGACCGTGCGATTCAAGCTCGTCCCCACCGACGACACGTTTTTCGACCTGTTCAACTCGGCGGCCGAAAACGTTGCGGACACCGCTCGACGTCTGCAGGAGTTGCTTAACAACTTCGACGACATCGAAGGACGCGCCCGCCGCGTCATCGAGTGCGAGCAGCGAGGTGACGAACTGACCGATCAGATCCTCACCCGGTTGAACACCACGTTCATCACGCCCTTCGACCGCGAAGACATCCACGCCTTGGCCGAGGAACTCGACGACGTGGTCGACGACGTCATGCAGGTCTCACACCGCCTGCAGATGACGGGCGTGAAGCAGCCACTCGACGAACTCAAGCAGCAGGCCGAGATCCTCGTGAAGATGGCCGACGAGACGGTGTTGCTCATCGCTCGTCTGAAGTCGATGAAGAACACCAAGGAACATCTCGAGGCGATCGACCGCCTCGAGACCGAGGGTGACGCGGTCTACCGCGCCACCGAACAGCGGCTCTTCAGCGGCGAATTCGATGCGCTCGACGTGCTGCGGTACAAGGACGTCGTCGAGGCGATGGAGAACGCTCTGAACAAGCTCGAGGACGCTTCCAACGTCGTCGAGTCGATCGTCGTCAAGTTCGCGTAGCCAGTCGCCTCAATGCTCGGCGTCATCATCGTCATTGTCGTCGCCCTTGGCTTCGACTTCGTCAACGGCTTCCACGACGCGGCCAATTCGATCGCAACGGTCGTGTCGACGCGGGTCCTCACGCCGCGCGCAGCGGTCGCGTGGGCGGCGTTTTTCAACTTCGCCGCGTTCCTCGTCTTCGGCACGCACGTCGCGACGACCATCGCGAAGGACGTCGTCAATCAGGACGCCTTGTCCATCGGCATCGTGTTCGCGGGCCTCGTCGGCGCAATCGGCTGGGACCTGGTGACCTTCTACCTCGGACTCCCGACGAGTTCGTCGCACGCGCTGGTCGGCGGCATCGCCGGCGCCGCCGTCGCCGCGAAAGGCTGGGATGTGCTTGTCAGCACCGGCTTGCGCAAGATCGGCGTGTTCATCGTGCTGTCACCGCTGATCGGTCTCGCCCTCGGACTGATCACATCGGTTGTCGTCATGTGGGTGTTCCACCGCTACACCCACGTCGAAAAGTTGAATCGCGGCTTCCGTCGGGGCCA
>JBEHXL010000041.1:0-18604 GCA_048498715.1 Actinomycetota bacterium
ACCGCGACCGCAGCCGATGTGGCCGGCGCCGGCGGAACGCTCGCGCTCGGCACCCTGTCGTACTCGACCGGCGCTTCGGGCGGCCTGGCCAAGGTGCTCAGCACCCTGACGGGCCTGTCCGGCAAGGTCACGGCTGCCCGCGACGGCGCCTCGGCGTCGAGCAAGTCGCAGCAACAGCGCATCGACGACTTCGAGAAGAAACTCAAGATGGTCGAGGAGCGCTACAAGAAGCAGTTCGCAACGCTCGAAACGATGATGGGGAAGATGAAGGACCAGAGCACCTGGCTCGCTTCCCAGATCGCAGGACTCCCGGGGAACTAACGAATGACGCCTGTTGCCAACCGCTACCTCGTCGACCGTGTGATGACGGCGACGCCGGCGCAGTTGATCGGAATGATCTTCGACGTCGCCGTTCGCTCGCTCGAGGCGGCCAAGAAGGAGCTCGTCGACGGAACCCGCATGGAGGTGACCCGACATCTGCACAAGGCGCAGGATGCGGTGACCGAGCTGCGTTGTTCGCTGCTGACGGGCACCGGCGATCCCGCCATCGATGCGATGTCGGGCAACCTCGACGCGATCTACGAGTACGTGTTCCTCAAGCTCGTGAAGACGGCGATGGGCAAGGACGACCGTGGGGTCGACGAGTGCCATCGCATCCTCGACGGGCTGCGCGATGCCTGGCGCACCGGCTGCCTCGAAGGCCCGGTGCAAAAGCAGGTCGCGACCCTCGGCGTCGCTTGATCACCATGAGTTGGGACGACGTCCTCGACGCGTTCGAAGAACGCCTGCGCGCCCAAGAGGCCGCGATCGCGATGCAGGGCCCGATCCCGCCCGACCTTCCCCTCGAAGGCGGCCAGGACGAGATGTCACCCCGCGCGGTGCTGCGCGCCACGGCCCTGCTGGACCGCAGCCGCGCCCTCGAAGTGCAAGCGCTCGCCCAGCTCCAAAAGCTGCGCGCCCGTCAACAGCACTAGGGCCGAAGGTCATTTTTGATCTTGTGTTGATGTTCTAACGCTCAACTCGCGGTGGTCAGCCACCGACAGGAGGGCCACAACAAGGAAGATTCACGTTCACGGAAGAACGGGCGAGAGCCTGTTCTTCCTTTTTTTGTTCCCGG
Source organism: Actinomycetota bacterium (assembly GCA_048498715.1). GTDB lineage: Bacteria > Actinomycetota > Acidimicrobiia > Acidimicrobiales > JACCXE01 > JACCXE01. The sequence goes on from JBEHXL010000041.1 coordinate 1,118, forward strand.
AGGCGATGTGGCCCTCTTTACCGACAGAGTGACAGCAGGGATCGAGAACGCTCTCGACGCGGTCTCGCTGCGCCAGCAGGTCACCGCCAACAACATCGCCAACATGAACACGCCCGGCTTCAAGGCCGCACGCGTCGAGTTCGAATCCAACCTGTCCAAGGCCATGGCGCACGGCGATCCGTCACGGGCCCGTAGCTCGGTGCACCTCGCCGACACGCCCGAGAATCCCGACGGCAACACGGTCGACATGGCCGACGAACAGGCGATCCTGGTGAAGTCGGGCCTGCAGTTCGACGCCCTCGTCGCCGCGCTCAACTACAAGTTCTCCACCCTCCGCACTGCGATCCAAGGTCGTTAGTCGTCATGGGAATGTTCGGAGCGCTCGACACTGCGGTCACCGGCGTCAACGTCAGTGGGACGTGGATGGATGCCATCGCCGGCAACATCTCGAACCTCAACACGATCCGCTCGGGCGACGAAGAGCCGTTCCGTGCCTCGATGCTCGAGGTGCAGTCCGTCAACCGCGGCGACGGCATTGGCGCCGGCGTGCGCGTCAGCAAGGTGCTGCAGAAGCAGGGCGACCCCGACGTGATCTTCGACCCCGAGAACCCGCTGGCCGACGCGGACGGAAACGTGAAGCGCCCTGTCGTCGACATGAGCGAAGAGATGACCAACATGATGATTGCCTCGCGTTCGTATCAGGCGAACCTCAACGTGATGGACCGGGTGCGCGACGCGTACCTCAAGGCGCTCGAGATCGGTAAGCGCTGATGGCCATCGGAGCAATCGGCGCCGCCGCGAGCATCAGCTCGATCTCGCCGGCCGCGTCGACCGGAGCAACCTCGGCCACCAAGGCGGCCGACGGCACCAGCTTTGCCAAGGCGCTCGATCAGGCGTCGAACCTCGGCGTGCAAGCCGACAACCTCGCGTCGCAAGTTGCGACCGGACAACTTCCCAACATCCAGGCGTTCACCTCGACTGCTGCCAAGGCCGAGCTCGCCGTTGACCTCGCGGTCGCCGTTCGCAACCGCGCCATCGATGCATATCAAGAGATCATGAGGATGTCCGTCTAATGGACCCAGCCGCGCTGAAGAACCGCGCCACTGCCGCGTTCAAGTCGTTCTCGCCATCCCAGCTCGCGGTGATGGGACTGCTCACCGCGGCGCTGCTCGTCGGCGGCATGACGTTCATGAAGTGGGCCTCGACGCCCTCCATGGCCGTGCTGTTCTCGGGCCTCGAGGCGAAGGACGCACAGTCCGTCGTCGAGAAGCTCAAGAGTGACGGCGTCTCGTACAAGCTCGTCAGCGACGGCACCGCGATCATGGTGCCGAGCTCGAAGGTGTACGACCTGCGCCTGTCTCTGTCGGCCGACGGTCTGCCCAAGGGCTCCGTCGTCGGCTACGAGATCCTGAACAACCAGGGCCTCACGACGTCGGAGTTCTCGCAGCAGGTCAACTACCAGCGGGCCGTCGAAGGTGAGCTGACCCGCACGCTGTCGGCGATGAAGGGCATCGAGTCCGCCTCGATCCACCTCGCCATCCCGCGTGACGAACTGTTCACCGACAACACCACCAAGCCCAGCGCGGCGGTGCTGCTCAAGACCTCGGGCACGCTCGGCGACGACGCCGTCGATTCGATCGTGCACCTTGTCGCCTCCTCGGTTCCCGGCATGACGCCGGAGAACGTGACCGTCGCCGACACCAACGGCACCGTGCTCTCCAACGGCAGCGGCACGAGCGGCACCGGCTCGACGAAGGAACTCCGCCAGACCCAGCAGTACGAGAACTCCCTCGCCGCCAATGCGAACGCGATGCTGCAGCAGGTCTACGGCGCCGGCCACGCCGTGGTGCGGGTGTCGGCTCGCATGAACTACGACACGAAGGAAACCCAGACCGAGACCTACGACCCGGCGTCGCAGGTTGCGCTCAGCGAGCAGACCTCGCAGGAGACGTTCAAGGGCACCGACGGTTCGAACAGCACGACGGCTGCGTCCGGGACGCTCGGCACGACCTCGGGCAGCACCACTGGCACCGGCTCGAACTCCACCGACTATCAGAAGGCCGAGTCCTCCAAGGACTTCGGCGTCAACAAGGTGACCGAGAACGCAAAGGTCGCTCCCGGCAAGGTCGAGCGCCTCAGCGTTGCGGTCATGCTCGACAAGGCGGCCAAGCCGGCGCCTGACGCCCAGCAGGTCAAGGACCTCGTGGGTGCCGCGCTCGGCATCGACGGCGCCCGCGGCGACCAGATCGTCGTCGACACCATGTCGTTCTCGAAGGACGCGGCGGCGGCTTCGTCCTCGTCGGCAGCCGGAGGCGCCGCGGCGTCGCCGATGCTCGACTACGCCCGCACCGGCATCGGTGTCCTGATCCTCGGCATCGTGTTGTTCGTACTCCTCCGGGGCATGCGCAAGACCAAGGTCGAGATCGTCGACCTGCCCAACGGCATGCGGCCGATGCTCGCCGCCGGCATGGGCGGCGCCAACGGTGGTAGCGGCTCGTACGACGCGATGGCGCTCGGCGCCGGATCGACCGACATGGAAGGCCGGGAGCTGGTGGCCGTCGGAGCGAACAGCACGCAGCAGCAGGTGCTCACGCTCGTCGACCAGCAGCCTGACGAAGTCGCAGTTCTCCTGCGCAGCTGGCTGGGTGATCGCGGATGAGCCTCGTGGCGATGAATCACGATCAGCGGCGTAAGGCGGCCACGTTGCTCGTTGCCGTGGGACCCGAGCGGGCGGCGTCGCTGATGAAGACCTTCGACGAAGACGAGATGCGTCAGCTCGCTTCCGAGGTCGCTCAGATCGGCACGCTTCCGAAGGAAGAAGTCGCCCGCATCCTGCAAGAGGTCGCCGAAGAAGTTGTCTCGCGCCGCATGGCGGCCGCGGGTGGTGTGCGCTACGCCCACGATCTGCTGTCCCGGGCGCTCGGTGACGAGCGCGCCGCGCGCCTCATGGAGATCATCGAGGGGGAGCGGGCGGGTCAGCCGTTCCATTACCTCGCCACCGCCGCGCCGGATCTGGTTGCTCGCGCGTTGACCGGCGAGGCGCCGGCCTCGGCTGCGCTCGCACTCGCATTCCTGCCGTCGGAGACCGCGGCCAAGATCATCGGCAAGATGTCGCCGCCCGTGGCGGCCGAGATGGCCCGCCGGTTGGCGTCGCTCGAGTTCGCGCACCCCGACGTCATCGCCGAAGTGAACGCCGACTTCGAGGAGCGCCTCGCGCCGCTGCTCGATCAGACGACGGAAGAAATCCCCGGGCTCCAGAAGCTCGTCGACATGTTGAACCTCGCGTCGCGCGACACCGAGCGTGAACTGCTCCAGGGCATCGAAGCGACCGATCCCGAACTCGCCGCTCGCATCCGTGAAGCGCTGTTCGTCTTCGACGACGTTGCTCGCCTCGACGACCGTGCGATTCAGCAGGTGCTCAAGGGCGTCGACTCCAAGGACCTCGCCGTGGCCCTCAAGAACGCCGGCGTCGAAGTCACCGAGACGATCATGCGGAACCTGTCCGAGCGGGCTCGCACGAACCTGCAGGAAGAGATCGAGTTCCTCAAGAACATCCGCGCCACCGACATTCACGAGGCGCGCTCCAAGATCGTCAAGCAGGTGCGCACGCTCGAGGAAGACGGCACGATCGTCATCCAGCGCGGGGGAGGCGAAGACCTTGTCTAGCCGCGTCCTCAAAGCCCGCGACATCGTCTTCACCGACGACTTCTCCTTCGGTCTGCAGACTTCGGCGACCGCCGCGGCGCAGGAGGCTGCGCTGGAAGATGCGTACGCGCGTGGCGTGATGGAGGGCAAGGCCGGCTCGCTGAGCGCGGTTCCGCAGCTGGTGGCCGGGCTCGACGACGCCGTGCGCGACCTGCGGCACGGCTGGCTCGCGCAGACCGCCGACGACCGTCGCACCATCGTGGGTCTTGCCGCCGAGCTGGCGCAGTGGATGCTCGGTCGCGAGCTCGAGCACGACCCGATGCTGGCACTGGCGCAGATCGACGAGGCCGTCGACAACGTGGTCAGCGAAAGCGAAGTGACGGTGTACGTCGCGCCCGAGATGGTCGAGGTCATCAGCGAGTCGTGGCATCCCGACCGGCACGCGTCGGTGCAGTCCGATCCGACGTTGTTGCGCGGCGAGCTGCGCGTTGTGGCCGGCGTCTCCAAGGCCGACCTGCGCTGGGCCGACGCGCTCGAGCGGGCGCGTGAAGCTCTCGATGCAGTCGACGGATCCTTCGATGCCTGAAGCACTGTTGGACCGCGAGACAATCCGGGCGCGGCTCGCGCCGGTGCAGAAGATGAGCGTGTCGGGTGAGCTCGTGCGCATCGTCGGTCTCGAGGCCGAGGCGCGTGGTGTACGGGGCGCCATCGGCGATCAGATGTGGATCGGCTCGGGTCGGGAGCGCGTGCCGGCCGAAGTCGTCGCCGTGCACGACGACCGTCTCCTGCTCATGCCCTACGGCGAACTGACCGGCATCAGCCCGGGCGCGCCGGTGCGCGCCGCGGGTTCGCGGTTTCAGCTGCGGGTCGGTTTCGACATGGTCGGTCGCGTTGTCGACGCGCTCGGCTACCCGATCGACGGGCTCGGTCCGATCGAGGGTGAAGTCGTCGACCTCGACAACGAGGTGCCGCACCCGATGCGTCGTCAGCGGATTGCGCAGCAGCTTCCCCTCGGCGTGCGGTGCGTCGACACGTTGCTGACGTGTGGCACGGGTCAGCGCATGGGCATCTTCGCCGGCTCGGGCGTGGGCAAATCCACGTTGCTCGGGATGATGGCGCGGGGCACGCAGGCCGATGTCGTGGTGGTCGGACTGGTCGGCGAGCGCGGTCGTGAAGTGCGCGAATTCCTGGAGGACGATCTCGGTCCCGAAGGGCAGTCCCGGGCGGTGACTGTTGTCGCGACTTCCGACGCGCCGCCGCTGGTCCGTCTTCGGGCCGCCTTCACGGCGACCCGCATCGCGGAGTGGTTCCGCGATCAGGGCCTCAACGTGTTGCTGCTCGTCGACTCGCTCACGCGGTTCGCGATGGCCCAGCGCGAGGTCGGCCTCGCGGCGGGCGAACCGCCGGCGACGCGTGGCTATCCGCCGTCGGTGTTCACGATGCTGCCGAAGCTGCTCGAGCGTGCCGGACCCGGTGAGGTCGGCACGATCACGGCGCTGTACACGGTGCTGGTCGAAGGCGACGACCTCAATGAGCCCGTCACCGATCACGCTCGTTCGATTCTCGACGGCCACATCGTGTTGTCCCGCAAGCTCGCGGCGGCCGGTCACTACCCGACGATCGACGTGCTCGAAAGCGTCTCCCGTCTCTCGGGCAAGCTTGTCGACCGCGAGAACCTCACTTACGGCCGCCGGTTGCGGCAGATGATGATCGCCTGGGAGGAGGCGCGCGATCTCGTCGAGATCGGCGCGTACGTTCCGGGTACCAACCGCGACGTCGACGAGTACCTGTCGCGCCGCGATTACATCGAGTCATTCTTGTGCCAGGACGTGCACGAGGTCGCCAATCCACAGGAGTCGTGGGCGAACCTCGCGGCGGTGGTGGGTTGAAAAAGATCTCTCGGAAGTTCCGTCTCGCGACGGTGCTGAAGGTCGCCAAGCTCGAGGAGGAAGCGCAGCAGCGGGCAACCGCCGCGGCCGCGCGCGAGCAGCAGGCGGCGGCGGACGCAGAAGCGGCTCGGGCCGATGCGTATGCGGCGCACTCGACCGACAACGGGCCGCAGTCCGCAGCCATGTTCCAGCAGGTGACCCAGGCGGCGCATCTCAAGGCGGAGGCGCTGCACATCGCGCAGGCGGAGACGGTGGACGCATCGCGCCGGCTCGAGCTCGCTCGGGAAGACCTGATGCTGCGCGCCCGCAAGACGCACACGCTCGAAGATCTCGAAGAGCGTCACAAGGTTGCCTACGCCGTGCATGCCGCACTCGCCGCGCAGCGCACCCTCGACGACCTCGTCCGCGCCCGGAAGGTCACACCGCGATGACTGTGATGGAAGTACAGCAGCGGATCGCGATGATCCAGGCGACGACGCGAGGTTTCGCGCCGCAGCCGGTCGCGCCGACGAAGAGCTTCGCCACCGAACTCAACGGCGTCATGAAGTCGCAGTCGGTGTCGTCGTCGGGCGAGGTCGGTGAGGATGCGGTCGATCTTGCGAGCACCTTCATGGGCACGCCCTACGTGTGGGGTGGCGAGAGCCCGAAGGGCTTCGACTGCTCCGGGCTGGTGAAGTACGTCTACGGCAAGCTCGGCGTCGACCTGCCCCGCCACTCTTCGGATCAGGCGAAGGCGGGCGTTCCCGTTGCGCTCGCCGATCTGCAGAAGGGCGACCTCGTGTTCTTCGGCACGCCCGTCGACCACGTCGGCATCTACGCCGGCAACGGAAAGATGGTCGTGGCGCCGCACACCGGTGACGTAGTGAAGCTGCAGGACGTCGACTTCTCCCGCGTGACCGCCGCTCGTCGGGTGACGGGCAATGCGGTCGGTTCCACCGGCGGCAACGGAACGCTCAACGTTGCGGGTCTTCCGGCGAACGCCAAGCAGTACGCCGCGATGATCCAGCGGGCGGCCAACAAGGCCGGCATCGACCCGAACCTGCTCGCCGCACTGGCGTGGTCCGAGTCGAACTTCCGTCCCGAAGCGCTGTCGGGCGCCGGCGCCATCGGTATGACCCAACTCATGCCGGCGACCGCGCAGGGTATGGGCGTCGATCCGTATGACCCCGAGCAAAACCTCGAAGGTGGCGCTCGTTACCTGAAGGTGCAGCTCGACCGTTTCGGTGGTCGTGCCGACCTTGCTCTCGCCGCCTACAACGCTGGACCCACCGCGGTCCGCAAGGCCGGCGGCATCCCGCCCTACGCCGAAACGCAGGGCTTTGTGCAGAAGGTTCTCTCTCGTGCGGAGGCACTCTCGTGATCGATCTCTCGCAATTCCTCACAGCTCCCACTTCGACGACGGGTGCTGCGGGGGCCGCGCCCGGCGCGCCCGTCGAAGGTGACGGCGCAACCGGCTTCGACGCCGTCCTCGCTCAGATCGCCGCCCTCCTGACCCCGACGACGATGCCCACCGCGTTGCCGCCGAGCCCGACCCTGCCCGGCCTGCCGGCATTGTTCACCGGTTTTGCGCCGTCGAACACCCCTGCGAATCCCGAAATGGCCGATTGCGAGGGGGTTGCCGTGGCGCCAAACGTGCAGGAGCAGACCGATGCCGTCGCCGATCTCGCGAAGCCGACTGCGATGGCCATTCCGATGTTCGTGGCGCTGACGACGGTGACGCCGATGCCGACGCTGGTGCCGACGACGACGCCCGATGCTTCCGTCGATGCGGCACCGGCACCCGACACCGTCGACACCGAGGCCCCTGCGCCGCAGAGCGACGACACGCCCGGCCCGGCCGACGCGCTCATCGCCGCGATTCGCATCGGCCTCGGCCTGCCGGCTGCAACGCAACCTGTCGTGTCCAGCACGCCGGTCGACCACGAGCACCCCGCGCTGCCTGAGCAGGCCGTCGCCGTCGGCCGCACCGGCGTCATGCCCACGCTTCCGGAGCAGGCGCACGCCACGCTGCCCCAGCCGACCCGTTTCGCGCCGTCCTGGTCCCCCGGGAATCGGGTGCATGGCGATTCCGAGGGGGTTTCGGTGGCGCCAATCGCGGATATCGCCGATGCGCCGGTCGACCTCGAGCCGACGCCGATCACGATGTCGACCGACACGCCCGTCGCTGTACCGACGCAGGTTGAAACGACGACCGAGCCCGTCAACGACATCGCGATTCCGGACGCGCCGGTGAGCGGCCAACCCATCGCCGAGAAGCCGGCGGAGGATGCTCCGGTCGTTCTGCCCAAGCTGGACACCGAAGCGCCGACCGAACTCGATCGATTGAACGCAATCGCGCCGCCAACCATCAGCAAGTCCGACGACCCGACCGATAAGGACGACACGTCGGACACGATCGTGGCTCCGCACAACGACGACGCACCTCCGCAGGCTGCAGCGAACGTTGCCACCCAACAGGTTCACGCCGCGCGTCCCGAGCGCAGCGAGCGCGTGCACGAGGCGAACGGTCTCGCGGCCCCGCTGCGAGCCGCGCTGCGTGACCGTTCGGCCGAGCGTCGCGACGATCACTTCGAAATCACGGTCCGGCTCGATCCGCCCGAACTCGGCATGGTCCGCGTGCGGGTCGTGACCCAGGGCGAGAACGTCAAGATCACGCTGCACAGCGACTCGCCCGAGGCGCGACAGGTCCTGCAGCAGCGTCACGACGATGTGAAGACGATTCTTCGCAACGAAGGCTTCAATCTCGACGGCTTCGACGTCGAGACCAACGACGAGCGTCACAACTCGTCCGAACAGTCCAACCGTCGCCGGGCCCAGACACCGGCCCCGACTTTCGAAGAGCCCGTTGTCGACGACGGCGCCCTGCGCCTCTAAGGAGATCGACCGTGATCAACGACGTCACTTCCGCAACGCAGACCCAGGCCACGTCTCAGACGAAGGCCGCCAGCAGCTTCGGCAACCTCGACAAGGACGCCTTCATGCAGCTGCTCGTCGCCCAGCTTCGCTATCAGAACCCGATGGCGCCGAAGGACGGCCAGGAGTACCTGGCCCAGGCCGCGCAGTTCGCGACCGTCGAGCGTCTCGACAACATCTCCAAGTCCCAGAACGAAGCGATTGCGTATCAGCAGGTGCTGCTCGCCGCTTCGATGGTGGGCAAGCAGGTCTCCGGCACCCCCGAAGGGGCCGAGGATGCAATAACCGGACACGTCAGCTCTGTCGTGTTCGACAAGGGGGTCCCGCAACTCCTGGTGGGAGACAAGCTCCTGCCGATCGGCGCGGTCACGTTCATGACCGAGCAGAACATTCAGAACAAGTAGCAGTACCTAAGGAAAAACATATTGGCCATGGAAGGCCGCATCGCTAACCAAGGAGTTACTCAAAATGATGCGGTCAATGTTCTCCGGCGTCTCCGGACTCCGGGTTCATCAGACAATGATGGACGTCGTTGGCAACAACATCGCCAACGTCAACACGGTCGGCTTCAAGGCATCGACCGTGATTTTTCAGGACACGCTGTCGCAGCTCCTCCGCGGTGCATCCGCAGGTGGTGGAGCGAACGACGCAGGCGTCAACCCTGAGCAGGTCGGCCTCGGTGTGAAGGTCGGCGGCATCGACATCATCCTCACGCAGGGTGCGTCGCAGCTGACCGGTCGTGCCACCGACGTCGCCATCCAGGGTGACGGTTTCTTCATCGTCCGTACGGCGGAAGAAACCCTCTACACCCGGGCGGGTTCGTTCACCTTCGACGAACGAGGCTTCCTGACGGATCCGTCGGGCGCCATCGTGCAGGGTTGGCTCGCCAACCAGAACGGTCAGGTGTTCACGAACGCTCCGATCACCGACGTGAAGCTGCCGGTCGGCCAGGTCATCAACCCGGTTGCCACCACGCAGATCACTGTCGGCGGCAACCTGTCGACGGGCGCGCTCGTGACGGATCAGCCGATCAGCACGGCGATCGAAGTGGTCGACTCCCTCGGTACGAAGCAGCGCGTCACGCTCGACTTCGCCAAGACGGGTCCGAACAGCTGGACGATGACGGCCTACGACCCGAACGCGGTGCAGATCGGTTCGCCCGTCTCGCTCGCGTTCGATCCGGCCACCGGTGCGCTCACCACGCCGGCCCCCGGCTCGCCGCCCTCGTTCACCTTCACGCCTCCCGGCGGTGCCGCGGCCATGACCTTCGAGGTCAACTTCGGCCAGGACACACCGACGGCTCTCACCCAGCTCGGTGGTTCCTCCACGGCCACCGCGATGGACCAGAACGGCACCCTGACCGGTTACCTCCGGTCCTTCGCCATCTCCGATGACGGTTCGGTGTCGGGCGTGTTCTCCAACGGTCGAAGCCAGGTGCTCGGCAAGCTGGCGCTCGCGGCGTTCAACAACCCTTCCGGTCTCATCAAGGCCGGTGGCTCGTTGTTCCGTTCGTCCGCTGCGTCCGGTTCGCCCCTCGCCGGTACGGCCGGTTCGGCGGGTCGTGGCTCGCTTGCGGCCGGCACGTTGGAAATGTCCAACGTCGACCTCGCCCAGGAGTTCACCGACCTGATCATCGCCCAGCGCGGTTTCCAGGCGAACTCCCGCATCATCTCGGCTTCGGACGAGATGCTGCAGGATCTGGTCAACCTCAAGAGGTAGTCCTAGCGATTCCATAAAAGTCGTGTAGCGGAGATCCGATGAGTAGTCGTGATCTCCGTTACACGGCTCAATGGAAGCGAGATCGTCGTCAACGCCGACTTGATCGAGACGGTGGAGGCGACGCCTGACACCGTCATCACGCTCGTCGATGGCAAGAAGTACGTGGTGGGTCAGACGACCGAGGAGGTCGTCGAGCGCATCCGCCAGTTCCGCGCCGGGATCCTGCGCCGGGTCGACGACCCGAAGTTCAGCGAGGCGGCGGAGCTGTACGTGTTCCCTCAAGGCCGCGAAGGGCAGTAACCCGTGGATATCGCGTCTGCTGCTGGCATCGGTCTCGCGTTCGCGGCCGTTCTGATCTCCATGGTGATGGAGGGCGGCAACCCGGCCGCGCTCGTCAGCCACCCGGCGCCGATCATCCTCGTGTTGTTCGGCACCATCGGCGCCACCATGGCGGGCTACACGTTGAAAGACGTGACCGGCATCGCCAAGGTCGCCATGAAGGCGTTCATGCCCGGGCCCCCGATCGAGGCCACCGAGTCGATCGAAACCATCGTCCACTTCGCTGACAAGGCCCGTCGTGACGGCCTGCTCGCGCTCGAAGAAGAGGCCAAGGACGTCGAGGATCCGTTCCTCCGCAAGGGCCTGCAACTCGCTATCGACGGCACCGACCCCGAGATCGTCCGTGATGTTCTGGAGACGGAGATCGCGGCGCTCAAGGAGCGACACAAGGTCGGTGCCAAGTTCTTCGCCGACATGGGCGCCTTCGCCCCGACCCTCGGCATCATCGGCACCGTTCTCGGTCTCGTGCACATGCTCGAGAACCTCGAGGACCCGTCGTCGATGGGCCCGCTCATCGCCGCCGCCTTCGTCGCCACCCTGTGGGGCGTCATGACGGCGAACCTGATCTACCTGCCGATGAGCAACAAGCTCAAGATCGCCTCGGCCGAGGAAGTGCACCACAAGGAACTCGTGCTCGAAGGTGTCCTCGCCATCCAGGCCGGCGCCAACCCCCGCACCGTCACCGAGAAGCTCAAGTCGTATCTGCCGCCGTCAGAGCGCGACGAGATCGGCGACGAGAAGCAGTCGGCGTAAAGGGTCGCGATGTCGTCCCGCAAGAAGCACGCCGATCACGAGGAGCACGAGAACCACGAGCGCTGGCTGATCACCTACGCGGACATGATCACCCTGCTCATGGCCTTCTTCGTGATGATGTACGGCCTGTCGATCCTCGACCTCAAGAAGTTCGAGGACTTCAAAGCCGGTGTCGCGAAGCAACTCGGCAAGAGCCCCGTCACCGATGGTGGCCAGGGCCTGTTGCTCGGTGGCAACGGCGTGGCCAATGCGGCCGCCCCCGCCATCGGCTCGGGCAACCACGACGGCGCCACGGACTCGTCGGCGGCGTCGGGCGACCTCAACCGCGACAGCCTCCAAGCGCTCGCATCGTCGGTGCAGCAGAAGCTCGCCGAGGCCGGCGCCACGCAAGAAAACGTGCAGGTCACGACCGACCCGCGCGGTTTGGTCGTCGAAGTCACCGCCCGTGAGCTGTTCAAGAGCGGCTCGGCGTTTCTCGAGCCCGAAGGCCTGCCCGTGCTGGATCAGGTCGCCGTTGCGCTGTCGAAAATCGACAACCGCGTGATGATCGAAGGGCACACGGACAACATCCCAATACGTCGGGGCGGGTTGTTCCCGTCGAACTGGGAGCTCTCGACGGCCCGGGCCACGCAGGTACTGCGATGGATCACCGAGGTTCGGGGACTGCCCGAAGTCAGATTTTCTGCTGCTGGATACGCGGACACGCACCCGCGATTCGCGAACGACACACCGCAGCACCGTGCATTGAACCGGCGCGTCGACATCATCGTCGTGCCGTCCGAGTAGGAGCGAGAGATGGCAAAGAAGAAGGCCAAAGACGGCGAAGAGCCCAAGAAGAGCAAGCGCAACCAGATCATCGCGGTCGTGGTTGTCGCCGCCCTCGGGTACAAGTTCATGCTCGCCCCCAAGCCGAAGCCGAAGGAAGACGTCGCCGCTGGTGCGACCGGCGCGGCCGCCAAGATCGAAGAGGGCGCGGTCGTGCCGTTGCCCGACCTGACGCTGAACCTCGCGGGCACCCAGACGCATTACCTGCGTGTCGGCATCGCGCTGATCCTCGAGAAGGGCACCGACGCCAAGGCGATGGAGGAAGAGCTCCCGATCGCCAGCGACGTCGCCGTCGACACGCTGTCGGGCAAGACGTTCGAGGAGCTGCAGGCGCCGGGCGCCAAGATCGAGATCAAGAAGGAACTGTCCGAGAAGGTTCGTGAGGCCTACGAAGACGGCAAGGTCGCTCGCGTGATCTTCACGTCCTTCGTCATGCAGTAGGCCCGCCGCCCATGTCGCTGCTCGATCTCCAAGCCCCTACGGCGAACGTCCCCGACCACGTCGTCGCGGGCGTGAAAGCGCAGCTCGAACTGCTCGCGCCCAAGTGCGGCCTCGCGGTGACGAGCGTGGTCGGCCGCGAGGCGAATCTCAAGATCGGCGAGGTCGAAGCGTCGTCGGGCACCGAGTTCGAAAGCGAAGTGGCGTGGTTCCGCGTCGGCGACCCGATGGGCCGGTCGGGCGCGTTGGTCGTGTCGCTGGCGGGCGTGTCCCGGCTCGCCGAGCTGTTCATGGGCGGCGACGGGCGTGGGCCCGAACGCTCGCCCGCCCCGCTCGAGTGGCAGATCGTCGTACGGCGCCTCGGCTCCGTTCTCGTGGGCATGGTCGAGGTTCTGGGCGCGTTTGGCATCGACAGCCAGCAGATCGCACCGGTCGAGCCGGCCGAGCTCAACCTCGAGTCGCACCAGGTCAGAGCGACTTTTGACGTCACGATCGGTGGTGTCGGGGTGCCAGTCACCCTCGTGCTACCGGCTGCGCATCACGTCGTGCGCAGCGCGGCACCCGTCGTCGAGACGAGCTCGGCACTGGCCGAGGCGTTGAGCGAGGTGCCGGTTTCAGTCGCCATTCGCTACGCGGCGGTGGAGATGAGCGCCGAGGAGCTCGACGGGCTCGAGCCCGGTGACGTGATCCGTCTCGACCAGCCCGAACACGCGCCGCTGATCGGCATGTTGGACAACAAGCACCTCTTCACCGGGTTCATCGGACGGAACGGCCGCAGATTGGCCATGAAAATTGCCGAGATTGCTCAATGAGTGAGGGGTTCGCGACCGATACAGAACCTGTGAGTCAGGAAGCACACCCCCTCAGCTACGACGAGCTCGAGCCGGCCGGCGAGGAAATTGCCGCCGCGCCCGCCCGAGATCTCAAGCTGCTGGCGGACATCAACGTCGAGCTGTCGGTCGAACTCGGCCGGTCTCGCATGGCGATGCGCAAACTGCTCAGCCTCGTCCCCGGTTCGGTTATCGAACTCGATCGACCTGCCGATGGGGGAGTCGACGTGCTCGTCAACGGACGAGTCGTTGCCCGCGGCGAGATCGTCGTGGTCGACGGCGAAGTCGGTGTGCGCGTCAGCGAAATCGTTTCGAAGGGTTAGAACGCGTTGGGCGCTCTGGGCATGTTGATCAAGGTGGGCTTTGTTTTCGGCCTTCTCTTCGTCACGCTCCGAGTCGTCGGCAAGCTCCACACCGGTGGGTCCAAGCTCAGCGGAGGCGGTCGCCATGAAGGCGCCGTCATCCAGGTGATCGGTCGTCAGTCGATCGGTCGCAACGCGGACGTCACCGTCGTCACCCTCGGCGAACGCACGCTGGTCCTCGGTGTCACCGAGCACAACGTGTCGATGGTCGCCGAGCTCGACCCCGAAGACATGGGCACCTCTCGAGAAGTGATCGAGATTGCTCCGGCGGCGCTGGCTTCGGTCGCGTCCGCACCCCTGTCACAGGCGGCGATTCCTGCACGGACGCAGGCGCCGGTTTCTGTTCCGTCATGGAGAGATCTGCTCGAAAGCATGCGTGAGCGCACCGTCAGGCGCTGACGGTCCCGCTCACCGCTACGCGGTCTCCCAGTGAAGTTGCGGCGTCTGCTGCTCGTTGTCGCGGCCACGGCCGCGCTCTTCTTCCTCGGCGCGGGTCCGTCCGCGGCGCAGGTCGACGTGCCGACGGCCCCCGTCGTGACCACGCCCACCGTCGAGACGCCGACCAACCCGGCGCAGAACTCCGACACCAACGGCATCTCGCTGAACCTCGACAACAAGGGCGGGGGCTCCGCAGCGAGCCAACCCCTGACGATCGTCCTGCTGCTCACGCTGGTCTCGATCGTGCCGGCGCTGCTGATTCTCATGACGAGCTTCACCCGCATCGTCATCGTGCTCGGCCTCACCCGCAACGCGCTCAACCTCAACGGCGTGCCGCCGAACCAGGTGCTGATCGGACTCGCCCTGTTCCTCACGTTGTTCGTGATGGGCCCGGTGTTCTCGAAGGTGAACGCCGACGCGATCCAGCCCTACATGAAGGGCGAGATCACCCAGTCCGTCGCCTTCGACAAGGGCATGCAGCCCATGCGCGAGTTCATGCTCAAGCAGACGCGCCAGAAGGACATCGCGATGTTCGTGAAGCTGAGCGGCGAGAAGCGTCCGGCCAAGCCGAAGGATCTGTCGAACACCACGTTGATCCCGGCGTTCGTGATCTCCGAGCTGCGGGCCGCCTTCATCATCGGTTTCGTGATCTTCATCCCGTTCCTGGTCATCGACATGGTCGTATCGGCCTCGCTCATGTCCATGGGCATGGTGATGCTGCCGCCCGTTCTCATTTCGTTGCCGTTCAAGCTGCTGCTGTTCGTCGTGATGGACGGCTGGCTGCTGGTTGTCCAGTCCCTCGTCAAATCGTTCGTGAGATAGGTCTCTTTTGAATGTCTGAAGTCGAAGTCATGCACATCGCCCAGCAGGCGATCCTCATCACGTTCAAGCTCGCCGCACCCATCCTGGTGGTGAGCCTCGTGATCGGCGTGGCGATCAGCCTCGTGCAGGCGGTCACGTCGGTGCAGGAAATGACGCTGTCGTTCGTGCCGAAGCTCGCCGGCATCGCGGTCGTCATCGTCGTCAGCGGCGGTTGGATGATGCAGCAGCTCACGCAGTACTCGAAGGACCTCTTCGAGATGATTCCGCGCCTCGTCAACGGGGGCTAGCTCTCCGTGACCCTCGACGCCGCCATCGTCACAGCGTTCCTGCTGTGTTTGGCGCGCACGTCGGCGTGGGTCATGACCGCGCCGTTCATGTCGGGCAAGTCGTTCCCGTCGCTCGCCAAGTTGGCGTTGGCGATTTCGATGTCGCTGTTCCTCGCGCCGCTGGTCGACGCGTCGAAGGTGCCCTCAGATGTCCTGCCGTTCTTCGGCATCGCGTTGGGGCAGGTGCTCGTCGGCCTCGGGATCGGGTGGGTGTCGGGCCTGTTCGTGCAGGCGTTCGGTGTGGCCGGTGCCCTCGTCGACGCCCAGTCCGGTTTCTCGATCGGTGCGATGTTCGACCCGGTCAGCGGCGCTCAGTCGACGGTGTACTCCCGCTTCTACAACATGCTGTTCATGGTGCTGTTGTTCGTGACGAACGCCCACCTGACGCTCATCGGCGGCTTCGTGCGGTCGTTCTCGGCGATCCCGGCCGACAAGTTCCCGATGTTCGGCATCGGCGGGCCGACGGCGGTGGGCGCGGCGGTCAGCCAGCTGTTCGTCGCCGCGTTGCAGATCGCAGCGCCCGTCCTCGGCGCACTCTTCCTGACGGAAGTCGCGTTGGCCATGGCCGCTCGGTTCGCACCCCAGGCCAACATCTTCTCGGTCGGTCTGCCGCTGAAGGTCGTCATCTCGATCCTGTCCGTCGGCACCGCGCTGATCCTGCTGCCCGGCTACCTGCCCGGCCTCGTCGACCAAGGCGTCGGCCTCGCCAACCACATGTTCAAGTAGGTCCGCGAACGCTTCGAGTCCGGCTTGTGTCCTTGGCGCTCGCCGTTCTCGTGGCTGACGGATTGAAAGCGCCGGAGGGTCGTGATCGGGCGCCGCCGAGCCGCTGTAACGACCCTGGCGTGCTGGGAAAGTGCGGCGGCGTAGGTCGGGTGACGGAAGAACCGGCGAAACGCTCAACTCCGGTGGGTAACTGACCGACAGGAGCGGCACAAGGCGCAGGGACGTGCCTACCGGAACATGAACGTGCATCCCACGGACTGGGGATGGCTCGGGCAAGGAAGGCGTACCCCTGGCGTAGTGAGCGAAGAGCGCACAGAAAAAGCGACACCCAAGCGTCGACGTGAAAACCGTCGCAAGGGTCAGGTCGCGCGCTCGGCTGAGCTGCCTCAGGCTGTCGTCCTTGCCATCGTCGTCTCCCTGCTTCCGAGCACGATCCGGCACCTTGTGACGGTCTTCACGACCGACTGGCACAACACCCTCAACCAGGCCGCCGGCAACACGCCGTTCCAGGCCGGGGCCATTTTCGGCAAGTCGCTCATGCACGCGGCCAGCGCCCTCGCCCCGCTCATCTTCACGCTGGCGTTCGCGTCGGTCGGCTCGCAGCTGATCATGTCGGGCCCCCGCCCGAACATGATGCTGATCAAGCCCAAGTTCGAGCGCGTCAATCCGAAGAACGGCGTCAAGCGGATGGTCTCCAAGCAGGTCGTCTGGGAGCTGCTCAAGACACTCGGCAAGGTCGGGATCCTCGGCGCTCTCCTCTACGGCGTGTGGCAGGCCGGCATCGCCGACCTCCTTCGCACGCCGCGCACGCTCGACGCGACCGTCACGGCGACGAGCAAGGTCATTCGCACGATGCTGTGGCGCATCGTCGCCCTGTCGGTGCTGATCGCGCTCTCCGACGCCGTGGTCAACAAGCGCCGCCACATGAAGGTCACGAAGATGACCAAGCAGGAAGTGAAGGACGAGTACAAGCAGTCCGAAGGCTCCCCGCAGGCCAAGGGCGAGATCCGCGCCCGCGCCAAGAAGCTGAGCCGCTCCCGCATGATCGCCGCCGTCGCCAAGGCCGACGTCATCCTCACCAACCCGACGCACTTCGCCGTCGCCCTCCAGTACGACAAGGGCTCACCCGCCCCGATCGTGGTCGCCAAGGGCGCCGACCTCATCGCCAAGAGGATCCGCGAAGAGGCAACCAAGCACGGCGTTCCGATCATCGAGAACAAGCCGCTGGCCCGGGCGCTGTTCAAGGCCGTCGAAGTGGGCGACGTGATCCCCGCGAATTTTTACCGTGCTGTGGCTGAGGTTCTGGCCCTCGTCTTCCGTACAAAACGGAACAAGGCGCCAAAGCTCGCACCCCTGCATCCTCAACGACTTAGGACGCAATCCGCATGAACCCAACGAACACCCGCAACACCCGCATGGCGGAGATGGCCGTTCCGTTGATGGTGGTCGGGATCGTCGTCGT
>JBEHXL010000042.1:0-18396 GCA_048498715.1 Actinomycetota bacterium
TTCGACTCGATGCCCGATCTCATCGCGGCGGCCTTGCAGTCGCTCTACGACGAAGCGCCCCTGCGGACAGGCGCGCCGCCGACGGATTTGGTGGCTCTCATCGAGGTCACGTGGGCGACGATCACGGCGGTTCCGTTCAAGGCCGTCCTCGAGGCGTGGCTCGCGATGGCGAACGACGCCGACCTCGCCGCCGACATCGGTCCCGTCGTCGCCGCCTTCGCCACACGCGTGAGTGGCGAACACTTCGCACCGCATGTGCTGAGCAACGCCAAACGGCGTGACTACTACCTCATGGCGCGCGAAGCGATGCTCGGGCTGGCGCTCGGACGGGCCACGAACCAGGGGGAACCGCTGGGCCACGAGAAGGCGGTCCTGCGGACGCTGAAGGCGGGCGCCGAGAGGTTGTAGACAGGGGATGTGAGCATCTCCGTCGACGACATCGATCTGACCAGCAACGCGTTTTGGACCCTCCCGCTCGATCAGCGCCAGGCCGGGTTCGCCGCCCTGCGCAAGGACCGTCCGATCGCGTATTACCCCGAGCCGGAGTTCGGCGGCATGCCGCTCGGCCCCGGTTTCTACGCGTTGACCAAGCACGCCGACGTGCTCGAGGTGTCGAAGCAGCCCCAGATTTTCTGCTCCGGCCTCGGCTCGACCTCGGTGACGGACCTGCCGCCCGAAGCGAGCGAGTTCTTCGGGTCCTTCATCGTGATGGACGACCCGCGCCACGCGCGACTGCGCGGCATCGTCAGCCGTCGTTTCACGCCCAAGCAGCTCGCCAAGGTGATGGACAACGTCGCGACCGTGGCCGACGAAGTGATCGACAAGATGCAGGGCGAGGGCGAGACCGACTTCGTGCAAGCCATCTCGGCGCCCTTCCCGCTGCTCATCATCATGGACATGATGGGTATTCCGCGTAGCGAGTACGCGACGGTGCTCGACGCGACCAACAAGATCCTCGGCGCCGGCGATCCCGAGTTCTTCCAGGGCGCGGCGGATGAGGAGATGTTCGGCCAGGTGCTCGGCGCCGGCATGACGCTGGTGCAGTTGATGAACGAAGTCGCCGAGTACAAGCGCACCAATCCCGGTGACGACCTCACCACCGCACTCATCAAAGCCGAACTCGAAGACGACGTGCTCACCCCCGTCGAGCTCGGCTCGTTCTTCATCCTTCTCGCGGTCGCCGGCAACGACACCACCCGCACCGCGCTGAGCCACGGCATGCACTACCTGACGATCAATCCGGATCAGCGCAAGACGTGGCAGGCCGATCTCGAAGGGGTCACACCGACTGCCGTCGAGGAGATCGTTCGCTACGCCGGTCCCGTCGTGTACATGCGCCGCACGCTCACCGAGGACTACGTGCTGTCGGGCAAGGAACTCAAGAAGGGTGAGAAGGTCGCGATGTTCTACGGCTCGGCGTCGCGTGACGAAGAGGTCTTCGAGAATCCCGACGTGTTCGACGTCACGCGTAACCCGAACCCGCACCTCGGCTTCGGCGGTCCCGGCCCGCACTTCTGCCTCGGCGCCCACCTCGCGCGTCGTGAGCTCAACGTGATGTTCCGTCGCCTGTTCGAGCGGCTGCCCGACATCGAGGCTACGAGCGATCCTGTTCTGCTCGACGCGGCCGGTCTGCCGCTCGTCACCGGCGTCAAGCGACTGCCGGTGAAGTTCACGCCGGTCGGGTAAGACGGTGGGCATGACGATGCCCGCCGCCTTCATCGGACACGGCAGCCCGATGAACGCGCTCGAGACCAACGACTTCACCGCGTCGTGGCAAGCGTTCGGCGCGTCGTTGCCGCGGCCGCGCGCGATCCTGTGCGTCTCCGCGCACTGGTACATCAACGCGTCAGCGGTCACGGCGATGGCCACGCCGCGGACGATTCACGACTTCTACGGGTTCCCCGACGAACTCTTCGCCGTGCAGTACCCCGCGTCGGGGGCGCCCGACATCGCGCAAGAGATCGTCGAAGTGGCGAAGCCGACGTGGGTGGGGCTCGACGCCGACAGCTGGGGCATCGACCACGGCACCTGGTCGGTCCTCGTGCACATGTTCCCCGCGGCCGACGTGCCCGTCATCCAGCTCGCGATCAACGCGATGAAGCCGTTCGACTATCACGTCGAACTCGGCGCTCGGCTTGCGCCGCTACGCGAGCAGGGCGTGCTGATCGTGGGCAGCGGCAACGTCGTGCACAACCTGCGCCGCATCGACTGGGGCCGACCGACCGGCGGCTTCGACTGGGCCCAGCGCTTCGACGACGCAGCCCGTGCCGTGCTCGCCGAAGACCCCGGTCGCGCGGCGTCGCTCATGGACCATCCGGACTACGCGAACGCCGCGCCCACTCCGGATCACTTCATCCCGCTGCTCTACCTCGCCGGCGTCGCGGCGGCGTCGGGCGAGAAGCCCGCCGCCTTCTTGAGCGGCTGCTCGATGGGTTCGCTGTCGATGACGTCCTACGCGGTGGGTGACAAGGCGTCGACGACGCCGCAGGAAGCGCACGACGCCGCATCGCTTCCCGCCGACGTTCCGCCCGACGAGGCGAACGTCTAACGTGGCAAGCCGAGGGCGACCGCCACGATCCGTTGCAAGACACGGACGGGCAGCATCCGGTGGCCGAGTAGCAGCAACTTGGCGTCGATGCCCACGCCGCGTCGGCGGAATGCTGCCTTGTCGTCGAGCGCACGTTGGACGGCAGGCGCGAAACGGCGTGGGTCGGCGGCGATCCTGGTGAACGCCCGGCCGCGTGTTTCGAGCGCGTCGTGCATCGCCGCGTAGGGCCCGTCGCCGTAGCGATCGCCAAAGTTGTGCGTTTCCTCGAGGATGTCGGTCTTGAAGGTGCCCGTGACCAAGACCGTCACGCCGAGGCCGAACGGGGCGACTTCCTGCGAGAGCGTCTCAGCCCAGCGTTCCAGCGCGGCCTTCGACGCTCCGTAGGCGCCGACGCCGGGCATACCGAGCACGGCACTTTCACTCGACACGAACACGAGGCGTCCACGTTTTGCCTCGCGCATCGCGGGCAACAGTTCGGCGGTGAGACGCACGGCGCCGAGGTAATTGGTCGACACGATGCGTTCCCACTCGGCGACGGGCATCTCCTCGATCGTGCCGACGGAGGTGACGCCCGCGTTGTGGACGAGTCCGTCGGGCGCGCCGACTCGCTCGAGGATCTCCTTCGCGGCGGCGACGACGGACTCCGCGTCGTCCACGTCGAGGCGCACGCCGATCAGGCGCGGGTCGTCCTCACGCGCGCTCGTTGCGGCGCGCAACGCGTCCATCCCGCGTTCGGGTGAGCGCATGGCCGCGACGACGGTCCAACCCTCGCGGTAGAGATGCGCCGCGGTCGCGAGGCCGAGCCCGCGCGACGCCCCCGTGACCACTACGGAGCGCATCGCCCGTTCGGGTTGGTCGACACGTTCGGATTCCCCGCCCAGATGCCGGGGTAGTGCGGGCCGGGCACACCGGCTTTCGCGTAGAAGCCCTGCGGGTCGTACACCTTTACTTCGGGGAAGGGCCACGGGCACGCAACCGACGTCGCCGCGTGTGTCTCACGGATGAGGCCGAAGCCGAACCCGTAACAGAAGTACGAGAGGTTGATGATGACGAACATCACCGCGAAGGCGCCGAGCACCGGTCGACGCGCGAAGCTGCGCACGCGTTGTGCGAGTTTCTCGGCCTGCGTCTTCCCGGTGTCGTCGCGATAGAGCAGCACGCCCGCCGGGATCATCACGAACGTCACCATCAACGACTCCCAGATCAGCGGGAACTGGTACCACTTGCCCGCGCCGATCGAGCCCCACGGGATCACTTGCGAATAGATGTACAGCTGCGTCCGCACCAGGAAGTTCTCGAGCGCGGCGTCGAACACGAAGCCGATGCCAATGATCAACGCCGTCAGCGTGAGCAGCGGGTGCACCCACACGAACGACGTGGTCGGCCGCTTCGCCTGCAGCTTGCGCAGGATCCAGACGGCCGGGAAGTACGGCCCCATCTGGAACGTCGCGTAACCGATCACGATGAACGGCTCGATCGACGGCGACAACGAGGCGAGGCCCCACGTCTCGGGCCAATGGAAGATCTGCGGGTTGTAAACGGCGAAGGGCGCCCAGTTCATGATCGGGTCCTGCCAGATGAGCAGCGTCGTCACCAGCATCATCAACAGGATCGGGTTGCCGGGCTTGCGTCGCCACCCGATCACGAACACGCTCACGAGCGTCACCATCATCAGGATCAGACCGATCTGGTGCAGCGTGATCCAGTGATCGAAACCCCAGAGCGGTTCGACGGGACGCGGGTGGCCGTCGACGGCCGGGTTGGTGATCCGGTCGGCGACGGGTCCGCTCCGTCCGACGAAGATCACCCCGGCGGCGAACGCGGCGGCAAACGCCGCGGCGATGGCGAGGACGATCCCGCGGCCGTCGTCACGCGCTCGGGTGACGCTCGGCGTGTTCAGTGTTGCCGTTGCCATCTAGGACTCCTCGGTGAGGTAGGTGGTGACCATGTCTTGCAGACCGGCGGAAACGGACGGGTCGTCCGAGAGAGGTTGTGCGATCGCGGCCCGTCCGGCCGCCGCAAGCGAGACGCCTTGCGCGTGCAGACGGGCCGCGGCGATCAACACACGGGTCGACGCGACCTCGCGCAGCCCGGCGCGTTCGAGGCGACGGATCGCGTTGGCGAGTTGCACGAGTCGTGCCGCGACGGCCGGGTCGACATTCGCTTCGTGGGCGATCACCTTTTCCTCGACGTCGGCCGGAGGGAAGTCGAAGTCGATGGCCACCATGCGTTGGCGCGTCGAGTCCTTCAGGTCCTTCAGCACACTCTGGTAGCCGGGGTTGTACGACACGACGAGGCAGAAACCGGGTGCGGCGTCGAGCGTTTCACCGATGCGATCGATCGGTAGCTGTCGTCGATGGTCGGCCAGCGGGTGGATGACGACCGTCGTGTCTTGGCGCGCTTCGACCACCTCGTCGAGGTAACAGATCGCGCCCTCGCGAACCGCGCGCGTGAGCGGTCCGTCGACCCAACGTGTCTCGCCTCCTTCGAGGTGGAAACGCCCGACGAGATCCGCGGTCGTGAGGTCGTCGTGACACGACACCGTGATCAACGGTCGCCCGAGGTCGTGGGCCATTGCCTCGACGAAGCGCGTCTTGCCGACGCCGGTGGGCCCCTTCAACAGAATGGCGAGCTGCTGGTGGTAGGCGGCGCGGAAGATGTCTTCCTCTTCGCCCACCGATACGTAGAACGGACGCGTGCTCATCGGATCCTCCGCATAGCGGCCCGGAACAATGGGCCGATCACTTCGCTGGCTTCGTCGACATCGCGCACCTGTGCGTGGGCCGCCGAGCCGAACACCCGCTGGAGCGCGTCGACGTCGTTGTCGGCGCCCACACTGAGACACACGCAACCGACGCCGACGTTGTGCGCCTCGGCGAGGGCGCGACGCGCGTCCGCCTCGCCGTAGCTGCCTTCGTAGCCGTGGTCGTACGCGAACCCGTCGGAGATGACGACGAGCAGCCGACGAGGCGTGCCCGCCTGTTCCCGCACGACGAGCGTCGCATGACGAATGGCCGCGCCGAGGCGCGTGTACGCGGCCGGGGAGAGCCCGGAGATGCGTTCGTGGACTCCCGTGTCGAGGGGCGCGTCGAACGACTTCACGCGCGTCATCTGGACGGCCTGACGACCACGGGAGTTGAACGCGTAGAGCGCAACCCGGTCGCCGAGTGCGTGCAGCGTCGTGACCAATTCCGCCGCGAGGCGGCTTTGATGGTCGTGCACGCGCTCGCCGTCACTCGCGGGTTCGTTCGCCGACCCGGAGATGTCGAGGAGCACGAGAACGGACAGGTCGCGGCGACGCCGCAGTGTCTCGACGTACGCGTCGAGTTCGTGAGCAATTCCCGCGCGTTGGTCCACGAAGGCTTCCACCGCTGCGTCGATGTCGATATCGTCGCCCTGGGCGCGTCGACGCACTGGGGCGAGTCCCACCTCGAGGCGCGTGAGCGCCTTCGTCAGCGAATGACGGTGTGTCGCTACGGACGCGTCGGCGGTCTTTTCCGCATCGGCTTCGATCACCGTGCACCAGTTCGGCCGGTAGGCGTTGCGGGCGGCGTCCCACTCGGGGTACTCGACGCCGGTGGGCTTCGGACCCAGTGCGCTGTCGCGCGTCGGGCGTGTGCTCACGTGCAGCGGCGCCTCGTCTATTTGCGACGACCACGTGTGCTGCGTCGGTGCGTCCGCGATCGCACCGCTGGTGCGCTCGCCGCGGCCCGACTTGAGAAGGCGGGAGAGCAGCCGGCCGATCGGGCCGCCGCGCCCGACGGACAATGCGCTCAGGACGCCACTCAGATCGATCGCGTCCTCGTCGACGTCGCCCGGGCGGATCAGGCCGAAGACGTCAGGTGGTTCGTCGCCGGGCTCGTCGGTCAGCAGGCGTCGAGCTGTCGGCGGCAGTACCGCTTCGTTGACGGCCAACGCCCGATAGCCCTCGTGGGCCAGGTAGTGACGCGCGCGCGACCGGCTGCGGCCCAGCGGTCGTAACCGGTCCTTCGTGAGGCTGCCCGCCGCGATCAGGCTCGCCTGTACCGAGACCTTGCGCACTTCGTCGTCGGGCGTGACGTAGATGACCGTGCCGTCGGTCCAGGTTTCGTCGCTCGTCGCGACGCGCACGGATCGGCCTGCGATCGCCGAAGCGAGCAGGGTGAGATCCGGGGCCGTCATCTCAGCCGAGCAGCATCGGGAAGCTGGCGAGCGTGCGGATGCCGGCCGTGTAATTGAGCTCGGCGCCGGGCTTGATCGCGTAGTTCGGGATTCGCCTGTGCCACTCGCGCAACGCGACGCGCAGCTCCAGGCGGGCCAGGTGTGATCCGAGGCAACGATGTACGCCACCGCCGAACGCGAGGTGCCGGTTGACGTCGCGATCCCAGACGACCTCGCCGCCGCGCTCGAACTCCTTCTCGTCGACGTTGGCCGCACCGAGGAGCACCATCACCTGCTCGCCCTCTTCGACGTCGACGTCGCCAAGTCGCACTGGGCAGGTCGCGACGCGGGCGCCTCCCATGACCGGTGTCTCCCACCGCAGCATCTCCTCGACCATGGCCGGAACGGCATCGGGCTGCTCGACCAGTCGGTGCCGCGCGTCAGGGTTCTCGGCGAGGTACCCGAAGAAACAGTCGAGGGACGCGGTAACCGTGTCCAGACCTGCGATCAAGAACAGGAAGCAAATATCGACAATCTCTTCGTCGCTCAGCCGGTCGCCGTCGACCTCGACGGTGAGGAAGTGGCTGAGCATGTCGTCGCGCAGATCGTTGCGCCGCTCGGCGATGACGCGCTCGAAGTACTCGTAGATCGAGTCTGACGTCGCCTGCTGGTGGGCCTCGGTCTCGGGATCGCCGAAGGGCTTGCCGGTCACGTGGTCGGGGCGGATGACGCCGTCCTTCATCGCGAGGAACTGGTCGAGCTGTTCCATCGGCAGGCCGAACATCGTGAGGAACACCTGCGACGGGAAAGGGCCCGAGAAGCGCTGCGCGAAGTCGATCTCGGTTGCGTGCTCGAACGAGTCGATGAGTTCGTTGACGAGCGTGGTCACCGACTCTTCGAGCAGCTTCATGCGCTGTGGGGCGAAAAGGGGATCGAGGAGCTTGCGGTACTTCTTGTGGTCCGGCGGATCGATCTGCAGCGGGATGAGCGGACGACGCGTCTTCATGTCGTGCGCGGTGGTACCGGACGAGTACACGTCGGGGCTGCGCAGGACTTCGTCGACGCGTTCGCGCGACGTCACGATCACGCCGACACCGTCGACCCGCATGACCGGAACGGCCTGCAGCATTTGGTACATCGCCTGCGGATGGCGGGCGAGCTCTGGGCTCATCAGCTCCGCCAGACCCGCTCCGTACGACTCATCCCGTTCGGTCATGAAGATAGTGTACGCTATCTAAAGCTTATGAAGCGTCTGGCTGGAGTGATCTTCCTTTGCCTCTCGCTCACAGCGTGCGGTTCGCGTTGGAGCGACGAGCAGAAAGCCGCGATCGCGGCGCGCTCACGCGGTGACGTCGCGGCGCAACAACAGGCTGCGAACGAGTCGACGGCGTCCGCCACCCAGAGCACGGTGCTCGGAGAGTCCGTCGAAGCGTCCTCGAACGTAACCACGCCCGGCCAGACCGCAATCGCCCGTGGTGGTGCGACGTCGTCGGCCTCGCTGCCGTGTGCGGCGCGTTCCACCGAGAAGGGTGTCACCGACGACACAATCACCGTCGCGGAGATCTCGTCCGAGTCCGGCCCGGCGCCGGGACTCGGTACCTCGTCGGCTGTTGCCGTACGGGCCCAAGTCGAACGACGCAACGCGCACGGCGGTGTGTGCGGTCGCAAGATCGTGCTCAAACAGGCGGACGACGGCACCGATCAAAGCCAGTACCAAGTTGCGTTGCGCAACCTCGAGCCGCACGTGCTCGGCATCGCCGGTGGGTTCGCGGTCGGCGACGTCGGCTCCGACGACCTGGTCACGCAACTCAAGATCCCGGTCATCAACTCGCCGACGGGCACGAGCGGTCGGGCTCGCAACGTTTTCGACATCAACCCGAATTTCCCGCGGCCCGACATGCTGATCGGGAAGTACAAGTGGCTCTACGAGCACGGCGCGCACACCGTTGCGATGGTCTACATCGCCGTCGATCAGTCACGACTCGAGGCCGGTATCCAGCGGCGACTGATGGAAGCGGCTGGCATGAAGATCGTGCAGATCCAAGAGTTGCCGCTGTCGACACTCAGCTATGACTCCGCCGCTCGCACTGCGGCGAACAGCGGCGCCGACTACCTCTGGTTCATCTCGACCGAGGGCGGCCAGTCCGAGATGGCGCGGTCGGTGCGCGACACCGGCTACAAGTGGAAGTTCCGGGAGCACACCTACACGGCCTACGGGACGAGCTTCGTCGCAGCCGCGGGTGACGCGGCGGAAGGCGTATCGACGTGGATTCGTTCGGTGCCCGTCGAAGAAGCGTCGTCGAACAAAGCGATGAAGGACTACGTCGACTGGATGGACCGCGTGGCCGGTGGCGGCGTCGCGAAAGACCTGTTCTCGATCGACTCCTATGTGTCGGCCGGCGCGATGTTCGACGCCCTCGAGCAACTGCCGGGGCCGATCACGCGTGAGGCGCTCATCAAGCAGCTTGAGACGTTCGGCAACTTCGACGCCGACGGAATGTTCGCGCCGATCGACCTCGGCAAGGACCTGTCGAAGGGCTGCTTCGCTGGGCTGATCGTGCACAACGGCAAGTGGGTGCGCATGGCGCCCACCGACACCGGCTATCTCTGTTAGGTGACTGCCACCCGTCGCCCTCGGGGCGAGCCTCGTCGACTCCTTCTCGCCGCGGCGCGCGATCGCTTTGCGACCCAGGACTACCGCAGCACCACGACCAAGGAGATCGCCGAGCAGGCCGGCGTCGCGGAGCACCTGCTGTTCCGCAACTTCGGTTCGAAGGCCGCGCTGTTTCGCGAGGCGCTGGTCGAACCGTTCGTCGAAGTCGTGGAGACGTTCACCGCTGCGACCAACATCGTCGAATTCGACATGTCGCGCGCCGAAGAGCTGGGTAGCCAGTTCATCGGCGCGGTGTACGACCTGTTCGCCGCCAACCGCGGCCTCGTCATGACCTTGTGGGCGGCCGACAGCTTGAGCGACGAGGAGCAGGCCGAGGCGGGTCTGGTCGACATCAGTCGAGCGGTCGCGTCACTGGGCCGCATGGGCGCCGACCGCTTGATGGCGTCGGGCGTGCAGACGAAACGTCACGATCTCGCCGGTCAGTCGACCGTCGCGATGATCGCCGGCATGGCCGCGTTCGGCAGCACCTTGTTCAAGGGCCGCAAGCCGTCACGCGACACCATCGTGCAGGAACTCACCGAAGCAACCCTGCACGGGTTCCTTCATCGCGACTGACCACTTCACAAGGAGCGGGAATGGCATACGAGAGCGACGCCGAGCCCATCAAGATGGGCTACATCATGGACTTCCGGCTGCCGGACGGATTCCCTGATGTGCGGCGCGCCGACCTGACCGACCCGTTCACCTTCGTGTTCGAACAGGGCCTCGAGCAGGGAGTGATCGACCGGCCGATCGAGGTCATCTATCGCGAGGTCGAAGGCCTTCCGAAGGGATCGGTCAAGGCCGTCATCGATGCCTACGGCGAGCTGGTCGACGAGGGCTGCCTGCTCGTCTTCGGCCCTTCGATCACGGACAACGTCGAGCCGTGCAAGGTCGCGATCGAAGAACGTTTCAAGGTGCCGGCGATCAGCGTCACCGGCTCGGAGCAATGGCTCGGCGAGTGGACCTTCTCGTTGTCGATGGGCTCGATGAGCGACGAGCCGATCTTCTGGACCGACCTCATCGCCAAGCGCGGGCTCAACGATGTCGGCGTCTTCGTCGAGCAGTCACTCGTCGGCGAGTCGTATCTGCAGCAGTTCCGGCGGGCCTGTCGGCGACGCGGCATCCGGATCGTTGCGGAGGAGGAGATTCCGCAGACGGCCCAGGACGTGAGCGCGCAGGTCAAGCGAATGCACGACACGAATCCGGGTGCCGTCGTGCACTGCGGCTTCGGCTTCGGCGTCATCACCGTCGCGCTCGGCATGCAGGCGCTCGGCTGGGATCCGCCCCGTTTCATGGGCACGGCGTTCCAGAACGCGTGGCTCAACGACATCGTGTGGGACTCGATGGTCGGGTGGACGGGCATCGACCAGTACGACGCAGAGAACCAGGTGGGCCAGGACTTTCTCGACCAGTACGCGAAGCGCTTCGGCCGGCGTCCGGAGTGGTGCGTGCCTGTGGTGAACCGCGACCTTGCCGTGGTGTGCCTGCACGCCTTCGCCGATGCGCGCCCGCTGTCGCCGGCCGGCGTACGCGACGCCCTCGAGCGGGTGAAGATGTTTCCAGCTGCCTCGGGCGCGCCGGGTACGCGCATCTCGTTTGGGCGCTACGGCCATCGAGGCTGGATGGGGCCGGGCTATCTCGTGGCTCGCGAACTCGATGCTGACCGGGTGACCGCGCGCACGGTGGATCGCTTCGGCGAACCGTGATCGACTTCACAAGCCAGGTCGCGATCGTGACCGGCGCGGGCCGAGGGTTGGGCCGTGTCTATGCGCTCGACTTTGCCCGACGGGGTGCGTCGGTCGTGGTGAACGACGTCGACGCGGAGGCCGCCGATCTTGTCGCGGCTGAGATCGGCCGAAACGTCGTCGCGTCGTACGACTCGGTCGCGACGCCCGAGGGCGGCGCCGCGATCGTGGATACGGCGTGGAAGGCATTCGGTCGCGTCGACGCGGTGATCAGCAACGCCGGCATCTTCAACACGACCCCGTTCGACGAGCTCAGCGTCGATCAGTGGAACGCCATGCGCTCCGTGCACCTCGATGGTGCCTTTCACCTCAGTCAACCGGCCTTCGGACTGATGAAGGCGCAGGGCTACGGCCGCTTCGTCTTCGTCGCGTCGTCGGCGGGCGCGTTCGGTCAGCCGGACTCGGCGCACTATGCCGCCGCGAAGTCCGGGGTGATCGGGCTCGCCAACGTCGTCGCCATCGAAGGCGAGCCACACGGCATCCGGGCGAACTGCGTCTTGCCCTTCGGCTACTCGCGCATGGTGTGGGATCTCGTCGGCCCGCGTGAAGCTCTCGAGCCTCAGCCGGGCTTCTTGCACGCGATCGAGCCCGAGTTGGTCGTGCCGATCGTCACGTATCTCGCTTCGCGCGATTGCGCGGTCACGCATCACAACTTCTCGGCTTGTGCCGGCCGTATCGCCCGTGTGTTCATGGGCCTCGCCGAGGGCTCCATTGGAGCCACCTCGGCCGAAGACATCGCCGTCCACCTGGCTGAGGTCACGGCGGCCGAGCCTTTCTCCGTTCCGACATCGATCATCGACGAGGTCATGGAGGTCAGCGCGAGACTCGGTCTCTGATGACAGCGCTACGCATGGACAACGTGAGCATCGTCGTGACCGACCTCGACGCGGGGATCGCGTTCTTCGCAGCGATTGGGCTGGAACTCGACGGACGGTCCGACATCCAAGGTGAGTGGGCCGGCCGCGTCGTCGGTCTCGACAACATGCACTCCGAGATAGCGATGATGCGCATGCCCGACGGCCACGGCGCGATCGAACTCGCGACGTATCACTCGCCGGCGCTCGTCCCAACCGGACCCAATGTTCCGAACACTGTCGGCTTCCACCGCGTGATGTTTGCGGTCGACGACATCCGGGACACGGTGCAGCGACTCGAGGCTCTCGGTGGCCAGCTCGTCGGCGGCATCGAGAACTTCGAGGACGTCTTCCTGTTGTGTTACTTCCGCGGCCCGACGGCATCGTCGTCGGCCTCGCCGAGCAGATCAGCCGCAGCGGCTAGCCATCCGGGGTTAGCCGTGGAGGGGTTGGTTCGGGGTGCCGGTGAAGATCTGTTCCGTCGGGCCGGCGGTCACGTCGCCGCGAAGTTTCGTGACGAGGTGCGGCGCGAACACGGCGCCGTAAAGAACGTGGCCGAGCAGCACGACCGCGACGATCGACAGGAGCGACGACTGCAGCCTGCTCTTCGTGCGCGAGTCGGCCCACGCGTCGATCACGGTCCGCCCGAGCGAGTCGGTACGGCCGAGCAGGTAGGCGAACACCGACACCTGGATGCCCATCGCGACCGCGTCATAGATCGGGTACTGGTGCGTGGTGCCCTCGAAAATCGCGAGGTGCGGGATGACCCGCCCGTACGCGAAGAGCCCGAGCCGCGCCCCGACGAACGCGTTGAAGAACATCGCCCACGTGAAGCCGACGACGAGGCCTGACGTGAGCAGCGTCTGCGGACGACGCCAGCCGCGACGACGCACGAGCCACACGCCGACCGCGGCGCCGATCACGGCCGGCAGCACGAAGTACGAGATGTAGCCGGGCGGCACAGACGCCGGCAGTCCGCCCCACGTCTTGTTCATCGGCCACCACGACGGCATGCGCGGGATCGCGCGCGGGAACTGTGCGTACATCGCCCAGTCGTAGGGCGCCTCGATCCAGGAGATCGAGATGGCTGAGATGCAGACGAGCAGCAGCGGATGGATTCGCTTGCGGCGCACGCTCAGCACCACGCCAGCCGCGGTGAACGCGCACCCCCCGACGTACGCGAACGCAACGCCCGCTGTCAGGAGGGGACTCATTTGCGCGACTCCGGGTCGTACTTCAGCACCACGAAGTAGATGACGGCGATCAGCACGACCAGGGTGCCGACCATGATCACCGCGCCCATCAGTTCAGATAGTACGCACTATCTAACGAGTTGGGTCGAGCAACACCTTGAGGCAGCCGTCTTCGCGTTGGTCGAAGATGCGGTAGGCGTCGGCCGCCTCACTCAGTCCGAGTTTGTGCGTGAACACTTCTTCCGGCTTGAGGCGCCCCGACTGCACGAGCGGGAACAGCGCGGACCATGTCGTCGGGATCGACGCGAGCGTGGCGCGGAACGTGAGTCGCTTCATCAACACGACGGGGAAGGGGAGCGGCATCTGGAAGTTCATGTTCACGCCGACGACCGACACCGTCGCCCCGGGCGCCGCGCACATCACCGCGTCGTTGATCGTGGACTCGAGACCGATCGCCTCGATGACGGCATCGGCGCCGCGGCCGCCCGTCGCCTCGTAGATCTTGGCCACGGCGTTGCCGTCGGACGCGTCGATCGGTTCGGCGCCGAGTTCGGCGGCCCGCGCCAGCCGGTGACCGACGCGGTCGACGGCCAGGATGCGGTTGGGCCCGAACAGTTGCGCGCACTGCAACGCGAAGACGCC
Organism: Actinomycetota bacterium; assembly: GCA_048498715.1. GTDB lineage: Bacteria > Actinomycetota > Acidimicrobiia > Acidimicrobiales > JACCXE01 > JACCXE01. The sequence goes on from JBEHXL010000042.1 coordinate 13,779, forward strand.
GACGGGACCGAGGCCGAAGACGACGACGGTGTCGCCCGGCGTGATGTCGGCCCGGAGCGCGCCGAGGTACCCGGTCGGGAGGATGTCGGTGAGCAGCACCGCCTGCTCGACGGAGATGCCTTCCGGGATGACGTGCACGGCTCCGTCGGCCGCGGGCACGGCGACGGCTTCGGCCTGGCCGCCGTGGAGCATCGGGCCGACGCCGAACACCTGAGTCCCGCTGTTCTGGCAGACGACGATGTCGCCGGCGCGGCACGGGCCGCACACGCCGCAGCCGATCACACCCGACACGAGCACGCGGTCGCCCTTCTTGACCGTGCGCACGTCGGCGCCGATGTCTTCGACGGTGCCGACGAACTCATGGCCGAGCCGCGTCCCGGGGAAGGCCATGACGCCGTGATACGGGTGCAGGTCGGAGCCGCAGATGCCGGTCTTCTCGACCCGCAGCAGCAACCCGTCCGGCCCCGGAACACCGGCATCGGGCACGTCTTCGACGGCAACTTCTCGTTCACCCTTCAGCACCACGGCACGCATATGCGGCGAACCGTACCCCGGAGTACGGTGCCGTGCGTGGAGTTCAACATCGCCCAAGTTCACGCTGCCATTGCCGACGCCGTTCCCGATCGCGAAGCGATTGTCTGGCGCGACCGACGGGTCACGTACGGCCAGCTCAACGAGCGCACCAACCGCCTCGCGAATGTGCTCGTCGCCGCGGGCCTCGGCGCGCACAGCTCACGCGACAACCTGCAGGGTCACGAGTCGCACAACGACCACCTGGCGATCTACCTCCACAACGGCAACGAATATCTCGAGTCGATGCTCGGTGCGTTCAAGGCGCGCATGGCGCCGTTCAACGTCAACTACCGCTACGTCGCCGAGGAGCTGCGCTACCTGCTGAACGACGCCAAGGCGAAGGCGCTCGTCTTCCACTCGTCGTTCGCCGCCAGCGTCGCCGAGGTGCGCGACGCTCTGCCGGACCTCGTGGTGCTGCTGCAGGTCGACGACGATTCGGGCGCCCCGTTGCTCGACGGCGCGCAGTGGTACGAGGAGGCGCTCGCCGCGGCATCGGCCGAGATGCCGTCGCTCGAGTACAGCCCTGACGACCTCTACATCCTCTACACCGGCGGCACGACCGGCATGCCCAAGGGCGTGCTGTGGCGCTCGGGCGACATCTTCGTGGCGTCGCTCGGTGGCCGGAACGGTGCCAACGAGTGGGAGTCGATCGACGCCATCGTCGAGACGGCGAAGAACGGTGGCTCCAAGGTGCTGCCGGGCGCGCCGTTCATGCACGGCGCAGGCCACTGGGTCGCGCTGAGCGCGTTCACCGGTGGCAACACGGTCGTCATTCAGGACGACGTGGTGGGCCTCGACGCCCACGACATGTGGGACACTGCGGCGCGAGAAAAGGTCTCGATGATGCTGATCGTCGGCGACGCCTTCGGCCGTCCGCTCGCCGACCAGATCGAGAAGAACCCGGACTACGACCTGTCCTCGCTGTTCGCCATCATCTCCGGCGGCGCGCCGCTGAACTCCACGATCAAGGATCGGCTGCTCGCCGCGCTGCCCGGCAAGATGATCATCGATGCGGTGGGCTCTTCGGAGACGGGCACGCAGATGAGCCATGTGTCCGCCGGTGGCGGCGCGACGACGGGCACGTTCACGCCCGGCGCGGGCTGCGTGATCGTCGATCCGGAGATGACGCGCGTATTGGATGCGGGCCACGAAGAAGTCGGCTGGCTCGCGCAAATGGGCCGCGTGCCGCTCGGTTATCTCGGCGACGCGGAGAAGACGGCCAAGACGTTCCCCGTCATCGACGGCATCCGCTACTCGGTGCCCGGCGACCGCGCCCGTCTCACCGCCGACAACATCATCGAGCTCTACGGCCGTGACTCGGTCACCATCAACTCGGGCGGCGAGAAGATCTTCGCCGAGGAAGTCGAGCAGGCGCTCGGCCATCACCCCGACGTGTACGACTGCACCGTCGCCGGTCGCCCGTCGGAGAAGTGGGGCGCCGAGGTCGTCGCCATCGTGCAGCTGCGCGAAGGCGTCGCGGCTGACGACGTCACGACCAAGTCACTCTTGGCCGAGGCCGAAAAGCACATCGCCCGCTACAAGCTGCCCAAGGCGTTCAAGTTCGTCGAGCACGTGCAGCGCTCGCCATCGGGCAAGGCCGACTACCGCTGGGCCAAGGCACAGGCCGAGGACGCCTAACCCGCGTTCTTGTGCTGTTTTGTGGCGCTAGAGCGCCCAAAACAGCACAAGAACCTAAGGGCGGGAGCGCCAGCCGGGGACGCCGACGAAGATCAGGCGCATCTGCTGTTCGGTGCGGTGCGTGATCTCGGCTTCCTCGCCGGGTGATGCGTCGATCAGCTCGCCGGCCATCGCCACCATCGTCTCGACGATGAGCGCGGAGAACATGCGACGGTCGTCGACGGACCACTCGTTCACGACAGGGAACTGCGCGAGATCGATCGCGAGTTCGTCACCGAACAACTCGAGTTCGCGACGGATCTGACGTCGCAAACGACGCACGCCGCCGTGGCGTTCACGGGCGATGAAGCGCATGTGGCCCTCGTAGTCGCGCACGTGCTGCTGGAGCACTTCGATCGACCGGTGGATCGCGTCGTTGAACATCGACGGATCGCTGCGGGCGTTGCGCAACATGTCGCGCAGTGAGCTGAACGACTCCTCGACCAACACGAGTCCGAGTTCCTCGGTGTCGTCGAAGTGGCGGTAGAAGGCGGTGGGAGTGATGCCCGCCTCGCGGGTGATCTCGCGCAGGCTGATGCTGTCGAAGCTGTTCTTGGACAGCAGCTTGAGCGCGGCTCGTACAAGCGCCTGACGGGTGAGTTCCTTACTTTCCCGGCGGGTCGAACTCGACGACGACGAGCTACTGGTGCGTGAACGGTGTGTACGGGCGTGCACCACGCAAATAAGGGTACTTCCCCCGGTGTGGCGCATGTCACATGCCGATACGGTTGACAGTTGTGCACCAAATAGTTACGGTGCACATGTGTTCACCAAACTGCTGCAGATGAGCGGCATCGATCGCGCCGTCGAAGTCGCGGTTCCGACCTGGTCCACGACCGAGGTGCGGGGCCGCGTGACTTCCGTCGCCCGTACGACGCCCTCCTCCGTCACCCTCACGATCAAGCCCAACTTCCAGTGGACGGGCTTCGAGGCCGGCCAGCACGTCCAGCTTTCCGTCGAGATCGACGGCGTGCGCCACACCCGCTGCTACTCGATGGCCAACTCGGCGCTCGAGACCGACCGCATCGAACTGACCGTCAAGGCGCATCCGAACGGCATTGTCTCCAACTTCCTCGTGCGCAACGCCGAGGCGGGCATGCTCGTCGGGCTCACACCGGCGCAGGGCTCATTCGTCCTGCCCGAAACACGTCCGATGCGCACACTGCTGATCAGCGGCGGATCGGGCGTCACGCCGGTCATGTCGATGCTCCGCACACTGACGGCCGAGGGTCATACCGGCGCCATCGCGTGGGTGCATTACGCGCTCACGAGCGACGACCACATCTACCGCGACGAAGTTGTCGCGATCGCCGCCAAGCACGCGAACGTCCGCGTCGTCACGATCTACACCGACGCGCCCGGCACCGGCGACGCCGACGGCTTCTTCACCGCCGACCAGCTCGCCACCATCGAGCCGAACTGGGCCGACGCGGAAGTCTTCGTCTGCGGTCCCGCCCCGCTCATGAACAGTGTGCGCTCGCACTACGCGGACGCCGGTCTCGCTCACCGTCACCACGACGAGGCCTTCACCCTCGACGTCATGGTCGGCGAGTCCACGGGCGGCACGGTCACGTTGGGCTCGACGTCGTTCCTCGACGACGGCCGCACGCTGCTCGAGCAGGCCGAAGCCGCCGGTCTCACACCTGAGTACGGATGCCGCATGGGCATCTGCCACACCTGCACCCGCTCCCTCGACTCCGGCTGTGTCCGCAACGTCGTCGACGGCGAGCTCACCGAGGCCGGTACCGGCGTGCGCCTCTGCGTGAGCGTGCCGGTCGGCGACGTCACCATCGACCTCTAAGGAACGCTTGCCATGACTACCACCGCTCAGAAGTACGGCCTCAGCGCCGACCAGCTCGATGCATTCGGGAAGGAGATGGACGCCATCCGTCAGTCCATCGTCGACGACCTCGGCCAGGAAGACGTCGACTACATCCGCCGCATGCTGAAGATCCAGCGCGGCCTCGAGTTCGGCGGCCGTGGCCTGTTGTTTGCCGGCTTCCTGCCGCCCGCCTGGATCGCCGGCACCGCCATGCTCGGGATCTCCAAGATCCTCGACAACATGGAAATCGGCCACAACGTGATGCACGGTCAGTACGACTGGACACGGGATCCGTCGCTCGCGGCGAAGTCCTTCGACTGGGACACCGCCGCGCCGGGCGACCAGTGGCGCCACTCGCACAACTACCTGCACCACACGTTCACGAACATCCAGGGCAAGGACCGCGACATCGGTTACGGCGTCCTGCGCATGAGCGAGGACCAGCCGTGGAACCCGGTGTATCTCGCCAACCCGATCATCGCGACGCTGCTCGCGCTCAACTTCGATCTCGGCGTCATGCTGCACGACGTCGAGTTCGACCAGATC
>JBEHXL010000043.1:0-18223 GCA_048498715.1 Actinomycetota bacterium
GGGCGGCGTGATCCGTCGTCTCAACATCGGGCAGGCGACCGAACAGACGTCGCCCTACGGCACCGGCTTCGGCGGCGGTAACTCGGTCGCGGTGGGCGAACTCAACGGCGACTACGGCGGCCAGGAGATCCTCACGGCTGCGGGCGCCGGTGGGGGCCCACACGTGCGCATGTTCTCCACGAACCTGAACCCGATCGGTGGCGGCTTTTACGCCTTCCCGACCAGCTTCCACGGTGGAGTCGAACTCGCGGTCGGCGACGTGCTGCCCGACGTCGGAGACAACGAGATCGTCGTCGCCGCCGGACCCGGAGGTGGACCGCACGTGCGGGTCTTCACGGCGGAGGGCAATCCGGCTCCGGGTGCGGCGGGCAGTGGCTTCTTCGCCTACGGCGGTGGCTTCAGCGGTGGTGTGAGCGTGGCCGTGGGCGACGTCCGCCCGGATTCCCCGGGCGACGAGATCATCACCGGCGTCTTCTCCCGCGGCGGTCCCCACATCCGTGTGTTCACGGCGACGGGTCAGGTCCTCGGCGAGTGGTACGCCTTCGACGCCGGGTTCCAGGGCGGCGTGACGGTGGCGGTCGGCGACTTCGACGCGTCGCCGGGCAAGGACATCGCCGTGGCGGCCGGCCCGGGCGCCGGCCCGCACGTGAAGCTGTTCCGCGGCGATGGCACGCAACTCGGTCCGGGCTTCTACGCCTATGCCCCCGGCTTCACCGGTGGCGTTCAAGTAGCTGCGATCGACACCGGCGGCATCGACCGCATCGTCACGGTGCCGCGCGGCTTCGGCGGTCCGCACGTTCGCCTGTTCAACGCCGGCGGCGACGCCCTCAGCGGTGGCGTCTTCGCCTTCGACCCGTCCCAGACGACGGGGCTCAGCGTGGCGGCCGGAGACAACCAAATCGTCGTCGGTACCCGCTCGGCGCCCGATCTGACGCGTGTGTTGCCGGTTTCGGCCGTTTCTTAGGCGTTTACCGGCGTTTAAGCCACGCGCGCGTGGCACCCACGCGCGATAGTCAATAACCGATGGAACTGACTCCGAAGAAGCGGCTGAAGATCTTCTCCGGTCGGTCCCACGAGGCGCTCGCGAACGAAGTCGCCGACTGCCTCGGGGTCCCGCTGGGCGACGCCAAGCTCAAGACGTTCCCGAACGGCGAGATCAAGTGTCAGTTCACCGACAACATCCGCGGGTCGGATGTCTTCCTGATCCAGAGTCATTGCGGCGACGTCAACGACTCGATCATGGAAAACCTGATCATGTTGGACGCCGCCAAGCGAGCGTCGGCCAAGCGCATCACGGCCGTGCTGCCCTACTACGGCTACGCCCGTCAGGACCGCAAGGCCGCGGGGCGTGAGCCGATCACGGCCCGCCTGCTCGCCGACATGCTCACCGTCGCGGGCGCCGACCGCATCCTGACCATCGACCTGCATTCCAACCAGATCCAGGGCTTCTTCGACGGGCCGTTCGATCATCTCGTCGCGATGCCCGTCCTGATCGACTACCTGCGCGACAACGCGCCGAAGGACACCGTCATCGTCGCCCCCGACGCCGGCGGCGTGAAGCAGGCCGACCGCTACGCTCGTCACCTGCAGACCGATCTCGCCTTCGTGCAGAAGCGGCGCGACACGAAGGGCAACGGCGAAGTCGAAGCCATCGACATGGTCGGTGAGGTCGAGGGCCGCCACTGTGTGCTCATCGACGACATGATCGACACGGCCGGCACGATCGTCGCGGCGGCCGACCTGCTCAAGAAGCGGGGCGCCACCGAGGTCTGGGTTGCGGCGACGCACCTCATCCTCAGCGATCCGGCCACGGAGCGACTGAAGAACTCGTCGATCGCCCGGGTGATCGGCACCAACACGATCCCGCTGCCGCCCGAACGCCAACTCCCGATCATCGAGCAGCTCTCGGTGGCGCCCCTGATAGCGGAAGTGATCAATGCGATTTTCGAGGATCAATCGGTCTCGGAGATCTTCGGTGGGGAGAATCAGAGCTAGATCAAGTAGTCTCTTCAGGTTCGTTTTTTAGGTCCTGAAGGAACGCGTCCCATGGCTGATGTTCGACTGGCAGTAGCAACCCGCACCGAGATTGGCTCGGGCAAGGCTGGCCGCATGCGCCTGACTGGCCGCATTCCCGGCGTTGTCTACGGCGGCGGCGAAGCAGGCACCGCGGTGTCGGTCGACGCCCGTGAGCTGCGGGCCGCCCTGTCGGGCGCCAAGGGCCTCAACGCCCTGCTCGACCTCGAGGTCGACGGCACGAAGCACACGGCACTCGCCCGTGAACTGCAGCGTCACCCCACCCGCGGCACCGTGCAGCACGTCGACTTCCAGATCGTGCGCATGGACCAGGCCATCAGCATCGACGTTCCGATCGAGCTGACCGGTGAGGCCGAGAAGGTGCTCGGTTCGGGCGGCCGAGTGGTGCAGGACATGACCACGCTGACCGTGTCGGCGACCCCGGCCACCATCCCGCCCAGCATCGAAGTCGATGTCACGAACCTCGAACTCGGAGGCGTCATCCGCCTGGGCGAGATCACGCTTCCCAACGGCGTCACCTGCGAGATCGACGGCGAGACCGTCGTCGTGACCGGTCTTGCTCCCCGTAAGTCGGGCGGCGGTGGCCAGGCTTCCGCGGAAGCTGAGGGCGACGAGGCCGAAGAAGGCGCCGAGGGCGACGGCGGCGAGGCTGAGGGCGGCGACGCCGGGGCTGCCGCCGACGAAGCACCCGCCGACGCGGAGTAGTCCTGCCTGCCGACTGGCTCGTTGTCGGTCTCGGCAATCCCGGCAAGGAGTACGCCCACACGCGTCACAACGCTGGCGCGGATGCCGTCGAGCTTCTCGCGTCGCGCCATGGCGTGAAGTTGGCCAAGGACAAGCACCGCTCGATCAGCGCCGTTGCGACCATCAATGGTGCGCGTGTCGTCTTGGCGTTCCCGCAGACCTACATGAACGACTCGGGCATCGCCGTGAGTGCGCTCGCCAAGTGGCACGACATCGACGACGTCACACGCATCGTGATCGTGCATGACGAACTCGACCTCGAGGTCGGGCGCCTCAAACTGAAAGAGGGCGGCGGTCTGGCCGGCAACAACGGACTCAAGTCCGTGAAGGCGCACCTGAAGACCGACGAGTTTCTTCGCGTGCGCATTGGCATCGGCAAGCCGCCGGGCAAAGCCCACGGCGCCGACCACGTGCTGAAGAAGCCGAGCAAGGCCGAGCAAGCAGAGCTCGACATCGTGATTCAGGAAGCAGCCGACGCGGTAGAGCTGATCATCGGCTCGGGTATGGCAGCAGCGATGAACTCCGTGAACGCGCGCGCATGACGCCCGCGCCCCTCGAAGCTCTTCCGAAACTGCTCCGATCGGAACCCGCCCTCACCGCGCTGCTCGGCAACTCCGCCGCGCACGTCGCGGTGCCCGAGGCGGCCCGAGCGCTGTTCATCGCGGGCATTGCGTCGCTGAGCGAGCGTCACCCGCTGCTGATTGCGACACCGACCCAAACCGACGCGCAACACATCACCAACGACCTACGCGTCTTTCTCGGCGCCGACGCAATCGATCAATTCCCGGCCTGGGAGACGCTGCCATTCGAGCGCGTCAGTCCGAACGTCGAGACGATGGGCCGCCGGCTCCGGACGATGTGGCGGTTGCGCGACGCCCAGCGTTCGCCGCGCGTCGTCGTCGCGCCGGTACGAGCGCTGGTACAGCGTCTCGGTCCGCACGTCGAAGACGTCGACCCGGTCTGTCTCAAGAAGGGCGACACCTTCGATCGCGACGATCTCGTCGATCGGCTGGTCTCGCTGGGTTACCGGCGGGAGTACCAGGTCGAGCATCGCGGCGAGGTCGCGGTCCGGGGCTCGATCGTCGACGTGTACCCGTCGACCATGGACGGGCCGGTTCGCATCGACTTGTGGGGCGACGAGGTCGACCGGCTCACCACCTTCGCCGTCGCCGACCAGCGCTCGACCGACGACATCGACGATGTCGAAATCTTCGGTTGCCGCGAAGTGCTGCTGACCGAGGAGGTCCGCGCCCGCGCCGCCGAGCTGATGGACAGCGCTCCCTGGGCGCGTGACCAGTGGGAGCGCCTCGCCGAAGGGCACACGTTCGACGGCATGGAGTCGTGGTTGCCGTGGCTCACCGAAGCCGAACATGTCATCGCCGACCTCTTGCCGCCGGACGCGCTGGTCCTCGTGCTCGACCCGCGCCGCATGCGCGACCGCGCCGCCGATTTGCTCGCCGAAGAGGCGAGCCTTGCCGGCTCGCTCGCCAAGACGTGGTCGGTTCCCGAAGGCGACGAGTTCCCGCCGCTGCACCTTCCCTTCGACCGGCTACTCGCGCACACGAAAGCGCCGGTGTGGTCGGTCACGGCGACGGGTGAAGGCCCCGACACACCGACCGTCGAAGCCAACGCGTGGGACCCGCTGGCCGGCGACCCGACGCGTCTCGTCGAACGTCTCAAGTCGCTGTCGAAGAACGACTATCGCATCGTCGTCGCTGCTGACGGCGAAGGCTCCGCGGCGCGCATCACGAACCACCTGCGCGACGAAGGCTTCGTGGCGCCTGAGGTCGTCATCGCACCACTCGAGCGCGGCGTCATCCTGCCGAGTTCGAAGCTCGCGCTGCTGGCCGAGGCCGACATCACGGGTCGGCGTCGTTCGCATAGGGCCGCCAAGCCGCGTGCACGCGCCACCGCCGGCTTCTTCGACGACATGGCACCGGGCAGCTATGTCGTGCACCATCACCACGGTGTCGCCCGCTACGCCGGCATGGTCACCCGCACGATCGGCGGCATCGAGCGCGACTACCTGCTGCTCGAATACCGCGGCGACGACAAGTTGCTCATCCCGTCGGATCAGATCGACACGCTGCGTCCGTATTCGGGCGGTGAGACGCCGACGCTGTCGCGCATGGGTGGCTCCGACTTCGCCAAGGCGAAAGCGCGGGTCAAAGCCGCGGTCCGCGAGATCGCGCAGGAACTCGTCGTGCTGTATCAGCGGCGCGTCACGTCGTCCGGCCACTCGTTCCCCGAAGACTCCGCCTGGCAGTCCGAGTTCGAGCAGGGCTTCGAGTTCACCGAGACACCGGACCAGCTCACGGCCATCGAGGCCGTGAAGGCCGACATGGAGTCGGACAAGCCGATGGACCGGTTGCTCTGTGGCGACGTCGGATTCGGCAAGACCGAAGTCGCGCTGCGCGCTGCGTTCAAGGCGGTACAAGACGGCAAGCAGGTGGCCGTGCTCGTGCCGACCACGCTGCTCGCGCAGCAGCACTTCCAGACCTTCAGTCAGCGCCTCGCGGGCTACCCCGTGCGGGTCGAGGTGTTGTCGCGCTTCCTCACGCCCGGCCAGGCCAAGAAGGTCGTCGAAGGCGTGAAGGACGGCTCCGTCGACATCATCGTGGGCACGCACCGCCTGCTGAGCCAGGACATCTCGTTTCCCAAGCTCGGCCTGCTGATCGTCGACGAGGAGCAGCGCTTCGGCGTGCAACACAAGGAGTCGATCAAGAAGCTCAAGGTCGACGTCGACATCCTCACGCTCTCCGCGACGCCCATCCCGCGCACGCTCGAGATGAGCCTGACCGGCATCCGCGACCTGTCGATTCTGCTGACGCCGCCCGCCGAGCGGCAGCCGATCCTCACCTACGTCGGCGAGTACGACGAGCGCGCGGTGTCCGAGGCGATCCGTCGCGAGCTGCTGCGTGAAGGTCAGGTCTTCTACGTCCACAACCGCGTAGCCGACATCGAGGCGAAGGCGCGGGACTTGCGCGAGCTGGTCCCCGAAGCTCGCGTCGGCATCGCACACGGCCAGATGGACGAGGGCTCGCTCGAAAAGGTCGTCATCGACTTCGTCAACGGCGAGTACGACGTGTTGGTCTGCACGACGATCATCGAGTCGGGCATCGACATGCCGGCGGTGAACACGCTCGTCGTCGACCGCGCCGACATGCTCGGCCTCGGCCAGCTGCACCAGATTCGTGGGCGCGTCGGCCGCTCGGGCGTGCGCGCGTATGCGTACCTGTTCTTCCCGCCCGACCGCGCGCTGAGCGAAACCGCCTACGAGCGCCTCCGCACCATCGGCGAGCACACCGAGTTGGGCTCGGGCTTCAAGATCGCCATGCGCGACCTCGAGATCCGTGGCGTCGGCAACTTGCTCGGGGAGAACCAGTCCGGCCACATCGCTGCGGTCGGCTACGACCTCTACATGCAGATGGTGACCGAAACGGTCGCCGAGTTGAAGGGCGAGGAGGTGCGCGAGCCGGCCGAGATCAAACTCGACATCGACACCAACGCGCACCTGCCCCGTGACTACGTCTCGCGTGAAGACCTGCGCCTCGAGGCGTACAAGCGGTTGGCGACGATCACGCAGCCCAGCGACGTCGATGACATCGCCACCGAGTGGGCCGACCGCTACGGGCCGCCACCCGCGCCGGCCGAGGCGTTGCTCGCCATCGCCCGTCTGCGCGGCGAGTGCGCGCTACGCGGGGTACGCGAGATCACCGTCGCCAAGAACGTGGCCCGCATCAGCCCGATCGAGCTGCTCACGAGCAAGCAGGTGCGGCTGCAACGGCTGTATCCGAAGTCGGTCTGGAAGCAGGACCTCCGACAGCTCGTGGTGCCTGTGCCGCCCAAGACCGATTCGTCGCAGTTCCTCATCGAGCTGCTCCACGAGCTGGTTCCCGTTTCGGAGGACGCCCCGTTAGGCTCCTGAGCGCGATGAAACGCCTCTTTCTTGCCTCCTTCGTGGCCCTGTCTCTGTTCACACTCGGCGCCTGCAAGTCCGCCGAGCCGTACGCCGCCAAGGTCAACGGCGTCACGCTGACCAAGGCCGATCTCGATCGCGAGCTCAATGCGATCCGGGACAACAAGGACTACGCCAAGCTCATCGAGCAGGCCGGGACCAATGTCAACGGCACCGGCAACGACACGCTCGACGCCACGTTCGTCGCCCGCGTGCTCTCTCGCCGGATCCTGTTCGAACTGGTCCACCAAGAGGTGCTCAAGCGCCGCCTCAAGCTGACGGCGGAGGCCAAGTCGGCGGCGAAGCAGCAGGTCGTCAGCTCGATCGGCGACGAGAAGACCCTCGACAAGTTCCCCAAGGACTACGTCGACGAACTCGAGCGCACCAACGCCGAGGTCTATGTCCTGCAGAACGCGCTCGCGGACACCAGCGACAAGAACCTTGAGAAGTACTACGAGGCGCACAAGGCCGACTTCGTCAGCGTGTGCGCCGCGCACATCCTCGTGGCGACCAAGGCCGAGGCCGACTCGATCGAGAAGCAGCTGAAGGCCGCCAAGGACAAGGCCGCCACGTTCGCCGAGCTGGCCAAGACCAAGTCGAAGGACACCGGCTCGGGCGCGAATGGCGGCGACCTCGGTTGCGCGGCGCCTTCGGGCTACGTCGAGGAGTTCAAGCAGGCGACGCTGACGCAAAAGGTCGGCGTGATCGGTGACCCCGTGCAGACGCAGTACGGCTACCACATCATCCGCGTGGACAAGCGCGACGAGGCCAAGCCCTTTGCCGAGGTGAAGGAGGAGGTGCGCAACGCGCTCACCCAGGATTCCTCGGTGCCCTTCACGGAGTTCCTGAAGAGCGCGTCGGCCAAAGCCAAGGTCGAGGTGAACCCCCGCTACGGCACGTACGAGTCGAGCGGCGACCTCGCGCAGGTGGTGCCGCCCAAGGCGCCGTCGAACTCCAAGTAGTTCTTCATGGAGCCCCGCATCGATGTGTGGGGGATGGGTCCGGCTGACGCGGCGCTGATGCCGGCGGGCCTGCTCGAGGCCATCGACGCGGTCGGCGTCACCAACACGATCGTGCGGACCGCAGTGCATCCGGCCTTCGCAGCGCTCCCCGCCGGCGTCGTGACGTGCGACGACTTGTATGAGTCGGGCGCGACGTTCGACGACGTGTATGCCGCGGTGGTCGAACGGGTGGTGTCGGCCGGCGAGCGCGTGGTCTACATCGTGCCCGGATCGCCACTGATCGCCGAACGGACAGTGGAGATGCTGCGGGCGCGTGACGACGTCGAGGTCGTCGTGCATCCATCGCTGTCGTTTCTCGACCTGTGTTGGGACCGCCTCGGCATCGACCCGTTCGCCGACGGCGTGCGTCTCGTCGACGGGCACGCCTTCGACCCCGGCGACGGCGGCAACGTTCTGGTCGGCCAGGCCTTCTCGCGCGACGTCCTGAGCGACATCAAGCTCTCGGTGGATGAAGGCCCCGACGTCGTCGTGTTACAGCGGCTCGGACTGCCCGACGAGTCCGTCTTCACCGTGGCCTGGGCTGACCTGGATCGGTCCTTCGAGCCCGATCACCTCACGTCGCTGTGGATGGTGCTGCCGCCGAGCGAGATGACGCAGTTCGCCGACCTCGTGCGGGTATTGCGGGAACGCTGCCCCTGGGACGCTGAACAGACGCACGAGTCGCTCACGCGCTTCATGGTCGAGGAGGCGTACGAGGCCGTCGAAGCGATCCTGTCGGGCGACGTGAACGACATCGAAGGCGAACTCGGCGACGTCCTGTTCCAAGTCGTGCTGCACGCAACGATCGCGGACGAGGCGGGCGAGTTCACATTGTCCGACGTCGCCAGGGGCATTCGGGAGAAGCTCACCCGTCGCCACCGCCACGTGTTCGGCGACTACATCGCCGAAACGCCCGAAGAGGTCGAGGCGATGTGGGCCGCGGTGAAGGCCGAGGAAAAGGGCGACCGGGGTGAGGGCCCGTTCGCGTCTATCGACGGCGCGCAGCCGGCGCTCTCGCACGCGGCGCAGATCGGTCGACGGGCGGTGCAGCTGAACTTCGACTGGGACGACGTGTCGGGTCCGATGGCCAAGCTCGCCGAGGAGATCGAGGAAGTGGCCGTGGCTCTGCGTGACTCCGGGCCGGGTTCGCCACAGGTCGTCGACGAAATCGGCGACCTGCTGTTCTGCGCCGTGCATGTTGCCCGTCACGCCGGCGTGCCCGATCCCGAGTCGGCCTTGCGCGCCGCGTCGGCCAAGTTCCTGCGTCGCTACGACGTCATGCGCAAGCTTGCGGAAGAGCGCGGGACCGAAGTGTCCGAATCCCTGTGGAATGAAGCCAAAAGACTGACCTGACGTCAGTAACCTGACGTACCTCATGAGCGCGATTGAGCACGTCAACGGGCGGGAAGTTCTGGACTCCCGCGGCAATCCCACGGTCGAGGTCGAGGTCTTCCTCGAGTCGGGCGCGAACGGTCGCGCCATCGTGCCTTCGGGCGCGTCGACTGGCGCCCACGAGGCCGTCGAACGCCGTGATGGCGGCGACCGCTACCACGGCAAGGGTGTGCTGGGTGCGGTCGACGCAGTGAAGAACGAGATCGACGAAGCGCTCGAGGGCGTCGAGGCGCTCGACCAGCGTGGCGTGGACCGCGTCATGCTCGACCTCGACGGAACCGACAACCTCGGTCGCCTCGGTGCGAACGCGGTGCTCGGCGTGTCGCTCGCCGTCGCCAAGGCCGCAGCCGTCGAAGTGCAGTTGCCGCTGTACCGCTACGTGGGCGGCACCAACGCCTGCGTCCTGCCCGTTCCGATGATGAACGTGCTCAACGGCGGTGCGCACGCAAACAACAGCGTCGACCTGCAGGAGTTCATGATCGCTCCCGTCGGTGCCGCCAGCTTCCGTGAAGCCCTGCAGTGGGGTTCCGAGACGTACCACGCGCTGCGCAAGATGCTCGACGAACGTGGGATGTCGACCGCCGTCGGCGACGAGGGCGGCTTCGCCCCTGACCTCGCGTCGAACGAGGATGCGCTCAAGCTGCTGGTCGAAGCCATCGAACGCGCCGGCCGCACGCCGGGCGACGAGATCGCGATCACGCTCGATCCCGCGACCACCGAGCTCTACAAGGACGGCACGTACACGTTTGCGTCGGAAAACCGCACGCTGACGAGTGACGACCTCGCCGCGTACTTCACCGGCCTGTGCGACAAGTACCCGATCATTTCCATCGAGGACGGCATGGCCGAAGACGACTGGGCGGGCTGGGCCTCGCTCACCAAGGCGCTCGGCGACCGTGTGCAGCTCGTGGGCGACGACTTGTTCGTCACCAACCCGCGTCGTCTGCAGCGTGGCCTCGACGAGCAGGTCGCGAACTCGATCCTGATCAAGGTCAACCAGATCGGCTCACTCACCGAGACGCTCGATACCGTCGGCCTCGCCACCAAGCACGGATACACGTCGGTCATGAGCCATCGCTCGGGCGAGACCGAGGACACGACGATCGCCGATCTCGCCGTCGCCACGAACTGCGGTCAGATCAAGACTGGCGCGCCCGCTCGTTCGGATCGCGTCGCCAAGTACAACCAGTTGCTGCGCATCGAGGACGACCTGGGTGACGCGGCGCAGTACCTCGGGGGCAAGGCATTCCGGGGGTCGGCGTCGCGTTGAATCGCGCCCGTCTGTTCGTCGCCTTCTTCGGAAGCGTCGCGGTGATTGCCGTCTTGGCGGTCACCGTGTTCCCGACGCGTATCTGGATGGACCAGAAGAAGGACATCGCATCCGCCGAGCACCGCGTGGCCGTTCTCGACCAGGCCAATGCGGCGTTGCAGAGGCGGGTCGACGAGTTGGCGACGGACTCGGCCGTGGAGCGCCTCGCCCGTGAACAGCTCAACCTCGTCAAGCCGGGGGAGACGGCGTATGCCGTCCTGCCGCCGGCGGATGACGCCAAACCACGCGTCGTGACACCGTTGGCGCCCGCAGTGAAGCAGCACGATCGCAACTTCTGGGAACGACTCCGGGATCGACTGTCGTTTTGGGCCTAACGGCTTGCTGTTCTGGGCGTAACGTCTAGCGAATGGGCGATTTGACCGAACCGGACGACAACCTTCCGGCTCAGCGACGCCCGTCCAAGCCGGCCAAGATTCCCGACGTCGATCGCGAGCGCGTGATCGGTGTGCTGCAGAAGGCGGCGGGCGAAGGAGTTCTCACCCTCGACGAGTTCGCCGATCGCGCCGGCATGGTCTGGGCGGCGGCCACGTCGATGGAACTCGACGCGATCGTCGCCGATCTGCCCGCCCCGCGGGCCACGACTCCGGCGCCGCAGCACACGCCGATGGTGGGCGACGCCAGCCGCCGCAAGATTCGTCGCCGCGTCATCGCCATCATGAGCGGCGCCAGCACCAAGGGCCGCTGGCGAGTGGGCGACTCCGTGACCTCCATCGCCGTGATGGGTGGTGTGGAGATCGACCTCCGCGAGGCGGAATTCGACGCGCCCGAACTGCACCTGCGCGTGTTCGCGCTCATGGGCGGCATCGACATCGTCGTGCCCGAAGGTATCGAGGTCGACATGGACGCCTTCGCCATCATGGGTGGCAAGGACATGAAGCTTGCCAACGTGCCGCTCCTCCAAGGTGCGCCGCGGATTCACGTGACGGGCTTCGCGCTGATGGGTGGGATCGGCGTCCGATCTCGTAAGTCGCAGCACGAGTTGAATGCGGCGCGCGAGGCCAAGCGCCTCGCCGACCGCGAGCGTCGCGACCAGCGTCGCCGTCGCGACCTGCCCGTGCCCCCGGTGCCTCCGTCGATCGGTGGAACTCGTGAACTCCGGCGCGAGATCCGCCGGACACTGCACGAGCAGATTCTCGAACACGTCGAGGACAACCTCGCTGCGGTGCCGCGGCCGCGTCCGTCACGCAGCGACCGCTGGGCGACGAGCGACGACGACGCAACCGCAGTGCGCAAGCGCCTGCAACGCAACGGTCGTCCCGAAGGCACGGTGACGATCATGTTCACCGACATCGAAGACTCCACCCAGTGGATCTCGCGCCTGGGTGACAGCGACGCGACCCTGCTCGTCAAGGAGCACAACGAGCTCATTCGCGCCCAGGTGGCCGCCCATGGCGGCTACGAGGTGAAGTTCCGGGGCGACGGCTTCATGCTGGCGTTCACGTCGGCGTCCAAGGGCGTGCGTTGCGCGATCGCGCTGCAGCAGGAGATGCGTGTCTTTGCCGAGAAGCACCCTGAGGCGCCGTTCCGCATTCGCGTCGGCATCAACTCCGGCGAAGCCGTGTCCGAAGGCAACGACTTCCTCGGCACCGCGGTCAACATCGCGGCTCGATTGACTGACGCGGCCGAAGGCGGCGAGGTGCTCGTCTCGTCGGTCGTGCGCGACCTCGTGTCGTCGACCGGTGAGTTCAGCTTCGAGCCCGAACAACAGGTCGCGCTCAAGGGCATCGACGCACCGCAACGCGCCTGCATCGTCGAGTGGGAGTAACGGACCTCGACGCCGTCACTCAACTCCTCGGTCGCAAGCCGTCGGGGGAGTTCGAGGTCGTCGTGCGTGACGAGGCGGGCGTCCCCGTCGTCATCCGCAACGCACCGTTCCTGTTCGACGGCACTCCGATGCCCACCCGCTACTGGTTGCTGAGCTCGGAGATCCATCGCCGGGTCGGACAACTCGAGAGCAGTGGCGGAGTGAATACGGCCGAGGCCGAGGTCGATCCCGTCGCGCTGGCCGACGCGCACGCTCGCTACGCCGCCGAGCGCGAGGCCGCGATTCCGGCCGACCACGTTGGGCCGAAACCGGGCGGCGGGATTGGTGGCACACGCATCGGCGTGAAGTGCCTGCACGCTCACTACGCCTACTTTCTTGCCGGCGGCGACGATCCGGTCGGCGCGTGGGTCGACGAGAAGCTGAAGGAACTCCAGTGACCGTTGTGGCAGCAATCGACTGCGGTACCAATTCGACGCGCCTTTTGATCAGCGAGAACGGTAAGACGCTGGACCGTCGCATGGTGATCACCCGCCTCGGCCAGGGCGTCGACAAGACGGGCCGCCTCGACCCCGCAGCGATCGAACGCGTGCTCACGGTCCTGCGCGACTACCGCGCCGCGATGGACGAACACGGAGTACAGCGAGTGCGGATCACGGCGACGTCGGCCGCGCGCGATGCCTCCAACCGTGACGACTTCTTCGTTCCGGCGGAACAGATCATCGGTACCGCGCTCGAACTACTCAGCGGTGACCAGGAAGCGCACCTCAGCTTCGCCGGCGCGACCGCCGAACTCGACCCGCACGACGGCCCGTTCCTGGTGGTGGATATCGGAGGCGGATCGACCGAGTTCATCGTCGGTTCGGCCGAGCCCGAAGCGGCCCGATCGCTCAACATCGGTTGCGTGCGGCTCACCGAGCAATTCCTCGCGTCGGACCCGCCGGCTCCCGAGGAACTGTCCAATGCGGTCGGCTCCGTCCGCGACGACATCGAGGAACTGCGGTTGCAGCTGCCAGCCTTGAACTTCGGTCGCAAGCTGATCGGCCTCGCGGGCACGGTGAGCGCCGTCGCGGCGATCGAGCAGGGTCTCAAGGATTACGACCGAGACAAGATCCACCACTTCACGCTCACGAAGGCCGCGGCGGAGGACGTCTTCCGCACCCTGGCCACCGAAGCACTCGCCGACCGCATCCACAACCCGGGCCTCGAACGCGAGCGGGCCGACGTGATCGTCGGCGGCGCCATCGTGCTGGTGTGCGTGATGCGCGTCTTCGGCTTCGACGAGATGCTGGTGAGCGAGGCCGACATCCTCGACGGCCTCGTCGCCTCGATCAGCTAGAGACCGGCGTAGCTGCCGCCATCGATCAGCAGCGCCTGGCCGGTGATGAACGCCGCCGAGGTCGAACACAGGAAGGCGACGGCGCGGCCGAAGTCTTCGGGGTCACCCAACCGAGGCGTGGTTGCCCCGTCGCCGTAGAGCTGCTTGACGCGGTCGGTCTCGTGCAACCCCGGGCAGGCCAGATTGATCGTGATGCCGACGGTCGACGGATCCGCGGCGAGATCGGTGGCGGCGGTCTTGCACCACGCGTACAAACCGGTACGAGCCGTGTTCGACAGAGCCAGGCCGCTGATCGGCTGCTTGATCGACACCGACGTGATGCACACGATGCGGCCGAAGCTGTTCGCCTTCATGTGCGGCACCGAGACCCGCGCCAGCCGAGCCGACGCGATCAGGTTGGTCTCGACCGCGTCACGAATCTGCTCGTCGGTCACGTCGAGCGCTTGCCCGGGCGGCGGACCACCTGCGTTCGCGATCGCGATGTCGACACGGCCGAAGTGTTCGTGGCAGGTCCGCACGAGCGCCTGGGGCAGATCGGGATCCTTCGCGTCGCCCGGCACCTCGATTACGTCGACCCCCATCGCCCGGCATTCGGCCGCAGTGGCGGCCAGCGCCTCAGCGCCACGAGCGTTGACGACGAGGTTGCACCCGTCCGCGGCAAGGGCCAGGGCAGTGCCCCGGCCCAAGCCTTTGGAAGCGGCGGTTACGACTGCGGCGCGTCCCGCAAGTCCGAGATCCATTACTTCACGATAAGCGCCGTCACCATGCCGAACATTGCGGTGTCGTTCTCAGCGTGGCTGAGGATGTGGCAGTGCCAGACCCAGACGCCGGGCTCGGTGGCGTGCACGAGGACCGTGTAGCGCTCGCCGGGAGCGACCGCAATCGTGTCGGCCTCGTACGGGGTGACGGGGAAGCCATCCTTCGCGATCACCAGCTGCGGCATGCCGTGGAGGTGCATCGGGTGGATCGCGCCGCCCTCGTTCAGGTAGTTGATCTCGATCCAGTCGCCCTGCTTGGCGATGATCGGTGCGGTGGCCGGGAAGCTCTTGCCGTTGATGGCGAAGCCGATCGTGCCCGAATCGTTGAGCATCATCGGGAGCTGCTGGCTGACGGTGACGCCGTCGGGCAACGGCAGGTCGCCGATCAGGAACGCTCCGGCCATGCCGTTCGGGACTTGATGAACGGCGAACTGGTGCGAGTGGTACATGCCGACGGCGGGAGTGGATTGCGCCGTCCAGCGGTAGGTGAAGGTGTCACCGGGCTTGATCGGATCCTGGGTGACACCCGGGACGCCATCCATCGAGTTGGGAGTCATGAGACCGTGGAAGTGGATCGCGGTCGACTCTTTCATCTCGTTCTTGATGACGACCCGGACTTTGTCACCCGGGTTCACCTTCAGCGTCGGCCCCGGCACTACGCCGTTGTAGGTCTGGGCTTCGACGAACTTGCCCGGCTCGACTTCCCACTTGACGGTCTTGGCGACGAGGTCGAATTCCTTCGTGCCGTCGCTGAGCACCTTGGGCGCCAGCACCTGACCACCCAGACCCTCGGTCTTGGCGGGGAAGGCTTTGAGCGAGGCGCTCATCATGGCGTCCATCTCGTCGTTCGACATCGTCTTGGTCGCCGTTCCGCCAGACGATCCGCCGCTGCTGGAGCCGCTGCCGGCGGCCACGACATGGATGGTGCCGGTCATGCCGGCGGCTTCGTGGCCGGGGATGGCGCAGAACATCGTGTAGTCACCGGTCTTGAGGCCACTCAGTTTGAGTGACTCTTCGCCGCCGGCGGCGATGTCGGAGGTCTTCAGCTCGCTGTCCTTTATCGCCAGGTTGTGAGCGGTCGTGCCCTGATTCATGACCTGAACGCTGCCACCCTCGGCGACGGTGACCTCGGCCGGATCGATCTTGAACTCCGACAGGTCGACCATGACGCTTGCGGGGGCGCTGGTCCCACCGGTCGCACTGGTGTTGACGGCGTTCTTGGCGTCGTCGTGCACGCGTGCACTGAAGCCGATGGAGACCACGGCCGCAATCACGGCGAGGCACGCGACGCTGAACGTCAATACGAGCCACGCGTCGCGGCGTTGTTCGGAAGGGGAGTACTCGCGTTCGGGACCGGTAACTGCTGTCATGGTTTCAGGATCGGTGTTTTGACGTCTTACGAACACCCGTCGGGTGTCCCTCGCCGTAGGGACATAAGTCACGACCTCTGAAGTGCCAAAATGCCCCTAATGCCTGTCCGCGTATTTCTCCTCGACGACCATGAGCTGGTCCGCCGTGGTATTCGTGACCTCCTCTGGGGCGAAGAAGACGTCACCGTCGTCGGCGAAGCAACGACCGCCGAGGAAGCCCTCGAACTGATCGCCCAGACCAAGCCCGATGTGGCCGTGCTCGACGTGCGCCTCGGCGATGCCGTCGACGACCGCTCTGGCATCGAGGTCTGTCGCGACATCAAGTCGAACCACCCCGACGTTGCCTGCGTCATGCTCACGAGCTTTGACGACGACGAGGCCTTGTTCGCATCGATCATGGCGGGAGCGGCCGGATACGTCCTCAAGCAAATCCGCGGCGCCGACCTCATCGACGCCATTCGTCGTGTCGGACGCGGTGAGAGCCTGCTGGATCCAGCCGTCACGAGTCGAGTACTCGAGAGGCTGCGGAACCCGGCGCCTGCGGCGGACGATCCGCTGGCGGTCCTGAGCCCGCAGGAGCGCAAGATCCTCGACTTTGTGGCCGAGGGCATGACGAACCGCCAGATCGGCGAGGCGATGTTCCTCGCCGAGAAAACCGTCAAGAACTACGTGTCGAACATGCTCGGCAAGCTCGGCATGGCCCGTCGCACCGAAGCGGCCGCGTATGCGGCGCGGCTCTCCGAGCGTCACAAGCAGAGCGAATAGCCGCCGTGGCCTGGCACGGCATCAACGACGCCGATCGGCTCGGCGACCTCGTCGAGGCGGTGCTGTCGGTCGGTACCGATCTGTCGTTGCCCGACGTGCTGCGCCGCATCGTGGATGCTGCGGTTCGCTTGGTCGACGCTCGCTACGGCGCACTCGGCGTGCTCGACGAGGATCGCCATGCGTTGAGTGAATTCGTCAACGTCGGATTGACGCCGGACCAGTCTCAGGCGATCGGACCGTTGCCGCAGGGCCACGGCATCCTGGGGCTCCTGATCGTCGAGCCGCGACCCATTCGCCTGAAGGATCTCAGCAAGCACGCCGACAGTTACGGCTTCCCCCCGAACCACCCGCCGATGAATTCGTTTCTGGGCGTGCCGATACGCATCGGCGAGCGCGTGTTCGGCAACCTGTATCTGACCGAGAAGAAGTCAGCCGACGAGTTCTCGGCCGACGACGAGGAGCTCGCCGTTGCGCTGGCCCAGGCGGCTGCGCTCGCCATCGAGAACGCCCGTCTGCACGAACACACGCGCCGGTTGATTCTCGACGAGGACCGTGAGCGCATCGCCGCTGATCTTCACGACACGGTCATCCAACGCATCTTTGCGACGGGGCTCATGCTCGAAGGCCTCCTGCGGCATTTGCCGCCCGAGCACGCCGACCGGCTCGAACGCGCCGTGAACGACCTCGACGAGACGATCCGCCAGATTCGTACGACGATCTTCGCCCTCTCCGCACCTCGCGGCCGTAAGAGCCTCCGCTCGGAGATCCTCGACATCGTCAGCAAGGCTGCGACCATTCTCGGGTTCCTGCCTCACGTGCGTCTTGACGGACCGCTCGACGGCGCCGTGCCCGTCATGACCGCGGCGCATCTCACGTCCGGCCTCACCGAACTGCTTGCCTCGCTCAATCCGGAGGCGGTTACGGCCGTCGACGTCTCGATCGACATCGTGCCGGGTCCGTCGCTCGGGCTGGCCGTGAAGGTGGAGGGACGCGGTGCGCCCTCGGATGACGACGCAGCCGTGGTGAGCATGACGAATCGGGCGTTGCTGCTCGGTGGTGACTGCGGCGTGAACGAGAGCGACGAGACGCTCGCGTCGACGGTCTTCTGGCGCGTTCCGCTCGACGACGTCAGCTGAGGGCGAGCCGACGGCCCGAGATCACCTCGGTCGACAGTGACACCAGGCGGGTCTGGGGGATTGGCGCCCACTGGGGTACGCCGATCGACTCGAGGCGTTCGGCGATGTCGCGATGCTCGATCGGCTCAGTCACACCGGTGACCACGACCGTCCAGCCGTTGTGATGCTCCTCGTCCACGTAGTCGACCTCGAACGCGACAACCGCACAGGTCGTGGCCGCCCGGAGTCGTTGGGTGTTGCCCGTGCGGAAGTAGATCCGATCGCCGATCAGGCGGTAGTTCACGGGGAGGACCGTCGGCAGGGCGCCAACGGTCAACCCGATGCGGCCGATGCTTTTGGTTGCGAGCAGTCGAAGGCATTCGTCGCGCGTGAGGATTTCGAGCCCGTTTCGGTCTACCTCGAAGCGGCTCAGGTCGATCATGAGAGGAGTGTGCCGATCGCGACGACGTCTCGGCCACCGCTGAGCGTCACAGGCAATCGGGACTTTCGGCCATAGTTGCGGCATAGAAACGATTACGGAGTTCGCCGGTACCCACTCGTCCGCCTCGCTGTGTGTCCAGCGCGGCGACGAGATCCTGGCGGACGAGACGTGGGGCCCGCCCATCGATGTTGCCTCGGTGCAGAAATCGCCCGT
>JBEHXL010000044.1:0-17860 GCA_048498715.1 Actinomycetota bacterium
GTTGGCTCACCATAGCGAGCCAACCCCGACAAGAACGCGGCACGGAGGTTCACATTCTGCGGGACATGCGGTAAGGTGATGGCCGCATGTCGCAGCTCACCCGAATTCTTGTAGTAGGTACGTAGCGGACGCCGACTGCATAACGCGCGCTTCGCTACACGCTCTCCCAACCGGGGGAGCGTTTTTTGTTTCTCAGGCCAAGTAAGGAAAACGAATGAAACCCGAACAGATGAACGGCGGCCAGGCCCTCATCCGAGCACTGGAGATGGAAGGCGTCGAGACGATCTTCGGATTGCCCGGCGGCTGCATCCTGCCCGTCTACGACCCGATCATCGACAGCCCGATCCGTCACATCCTCGTGCGTCACGAGCAGGGCGCCGGCCACATGGCCGAGGGCTACGCGCACGTGACGGGTCGCCCCGGCGTTGCGATGGTGACCAGCGGCCCCGCCGCCACCAACATCGTCACCCCCCTGTGTGACGCGTACATGGACTCGATCCCGATGGTCGTGATTACCGGACAGGTGCCCACGACCGCGATCGGCACCGACGCGTTCCAGGAGTGCGACACCGTCGGCATCACGCGTTCGGTCACCAAGCACAACGAGCTCGTTACGAGCGCGGCTGACATTCCCCGCGCCGTGCGCGAGGCGTTCTACATCGCGCAGAGCGGACGGCCTGGCCCCGTCCTGCTCGACATCCCGAAAGACATCGTCGACCCCAAGAACCCGAACTCCGCTCTCGACTGGTACTGGCCGTCGGATTCGGAGCTCACCGACGGCCTGCCCGGCTACAGCGTGGCGACGCACAGCGCGCCCGAACTCATCGCAGATGCAGTGCGCATGATCGCCGAGGCCCGTCAGCCCGTCCTCTACGTCGGCGGCGGCATCCTCAAGTCGCGTGCGGCCGAAGCGCTGCGCGAGTTTGCCGAGATGACGGGCATCCCCGTCGTCACCACGCTGATGGCCCGCGGCGCGTTCCCGGACGACCACCAGCTGTGCCTCGGCATGCCGGGCATGCACGGCAACTACACCGCAGTCACCGCGATGCAGGAAGCCGACCTCCTGGTCGCGCTCGGCTCCCGCTTCGACGACCGCGTGACGGGCCGCGTCGGCGCCTTCGCTCCGAACGCCAAGATCATCCACGCCGACATCGACCCGGCCGAGATGGGCAAGGTGCGCCGTCCCGACGTGCCGCTCGTCGGCGACGTCCGCCTCGTCATCGAGGACATGATCAAGGCCACGAAGCAACTCGGCCTCGAACAGGCCGACCGCAGCGCGTGGAAGTCCACCATCAGCGGTTGGCAGGAGAAGTTCCCGCTCACCTACGAGCAGCCCGAAGAGGGTGGACCGCTCAAGCCGCAGATGGTCCTCGAGCACCTGCGCGACTCCGCTCCGGACGACTGCATCGTGGCGAGTGGCGTCGGTCAGCACCAGATGTGGACCAGCCAGTACTGGAAGTTCAACCACCCCTACACGTGGGTCAACTCCGGTGGCCTCGGCACGATGGGCTTCAGCGTCCCCGCCGCCATCGGCGCCAAGGTCGGTCGCCCCGACAAGATGGTCTGGGCGGTCGACGGCGACGGTTGCTTCCAGATGACCGCGCAGGAACTGGTCACCGCCAGCGCCGAGCGCATCCCGGTCAAGGTGGCGATCCTCAACAACGCGTACCTCGGCATGGTCCGTCAGTGGCAGGAGATGTTCTACGAGGAGCGCTACTCCGAGGTCTATCTCTCGCCGGACCTGCCCAACTACGTGAAGTGGGCCGAAGCGATGGGTTGCGTCGGCATCCGCGTCGACTCGCCCGAAGAGATCCAGCCCGCCATCGACAAGGCCAACTCGATCGACGACCGTCCCGTCGTCATCGACTTCCGCACCGACTCGAGCGAGAAGGTCTTCCCGATGGTCCCCGCCGGTGCGTCGAACTCCGACATCCTCACCGGCCCGATCGAAGGGATCGTGCAGTAATGGGCGCGCCGAAGTACCACGTCCTCAGCGTCCTCGTGCGCAACCAGGCCGGCGTGCTCGCACGCGTGAGCGGTCTGTTCGCCCGACGGGCGTACAACATCTTCTCGTTGGCCGTCGCTCCCACCGACGACGAGCGGTTCTCCCGCATCACGATCGTCGTCGACGTGGCCGACACGCCGCTCGAGCAGATCAGCAATCAGCTCAACAAGCTCATCGACGTCGTCCAGATCAACGAGCTCGCCCCGGCCGACGCCATCGAGCGCGAACTGCTCCTCGCGACGGTCAGCACCACCGGCAAGGGCAGCCGCTCCGAGATCATGGAGCTGGTGCAGGTCTTCAACGGCCGCATCGTCGACGTCGGCCACGACGCCGTCACCGTGATGCTCACCTCGAGCCCCGAGACCCTCGACGGGTTCGAGGAGCTCCTCCGGCCCTACGGCATCACGGAGCTGGCTCGCACCGGACGAGTCGCATTGGCAAGACTGGACAAGCAGGCGCCGGACGCCGCAATTCTCGAAACCAAGAAAGCAGGCTGACCCGATGGCCACCGTTCTGTACGACAAGGACACCGACCCGAGCATCATCAAGGGACGCAAGGTCGCGATCCTCGGCTACGGCAGCCAGGGCCACGCCCACGCGCTGAACCTCAAGGAGTCAGGCGTCGACGTGCGCGTCGGTCTTCGCGAAGGTTCGTCGTCCAAGGCCAAGGCCGAGGCTGCGGGTCTCAAGGTGCTTCCGACCGCCGAAGCCGTCGCCGAAGCCGACGTGATCATGGTGCTCCTCCCCGACACCGAGCAGCAGGAAGTGTTCGAGAAGGAGATCAAGGACAATCTCAACGAGGGCGACGCGCTGTTCTTCGCCCACGGCTTCAACATTCACTTCGGTCTCATCGATCCGCCCGCCGGTGTCGACGTCGCCATGTGCGCGCCGAAGGGTCCCGGCCACCTCGTGCGCCGCACCTACACCGAGGGCGGCGGCGTCCCGTGCCTCATCGCAGTGGCCCAGGATGCGACGGGCAAGGCTCGTGACCTGGCCCTTTCCTACGCTTGGGGCGTAGGCGGGGGTCGCGCCGGCATCCTCGAGACCACCTTCCGCGAGGAGACCGAGACTGACCTGTTCGGCGAGCAGGCCGTCCTCTGCGGTGGCGTTTCGGCGCTGGTGCAGGCGGGCTACGAGACCCTCGTCGAGGCAGGCTATGCGCCCGAGTCGGCGTACTTCGAGTGCCTCCACGAGCTCAAGCTCATCGTCGATCTCATGTACGCGAACGGCATCTCCGGCATGCGCTACTCGATCTCGACGACGGCCGAATACGGCGACTACAGCCGCGGCCCGCGCGTCGTGAACGCCGAGACCAAGAAGGAAATGCGCAAGATCCTCGACGAGATCCAGAGCGGTCAGTTCGCGGAGGAGTGGATCGCCGAGCACCGCAACGGTTCGCCACGCTTCAACGAGATGCGCAAGGCAGGCCAGGCGCACCCGATCGAGCAGGTCGGCGAAGAGCTGCGCAAGCTCATGCCGTTCGTCTCGGCGGGCAACGCCCGTCCGCAAGACGTCAGCGGTGGTTAATAACCGCTAAAACCACATAGATGTAACTAAGGCGCCGACCACACAAAGTGGTCGGCGCCTGGTTTTTGGCGCAAATGGTTGGGTAGTGTCGCCCACCTATGCGCACTTCCCTTCGCTTATTTACTGCGGCGGTCTCCGTCGCAGTCGCTGGGGCGTTTCTCGCGATCGTGCCGTCGGCTTCGCCGGCGTCGGCACAAACCGGATTCGCCGTCAACCAGGTCAACATCGGCTCCGCGACCTCGAACAACGAGAGCGGGAGCCTGACCTTCACCGTGTCGCTCGGCAACCGCGTGGGCGGCGCCGTCACCGTCACGCTCATGACGGCGGACATCACCGCCGAGCAGGCCAAGGACTACACGTACCACGAGGAAACCCTGAGCTGGGGTGCGACCGAGGGCGGCACCAAGTCCTTCACCGTGCCGCTGCTCCAGGACTCGATCCCTGAGCCCTCCGAGCAGTTCGCGGTGACGTTCAAGTCCGCTCCTTCCGGCAGCGGCGCGAGCGCCGGCACGACGGGCACCGGCACCATCACCGACGACGACTCGGGCCAGGGCACGACGCCGAAGATCACGGTGACGCCCGCCGGCAGCACGAGCTTCGCCGAGGGCACCGACGCCAACAACCCGAACAACCGGGTCGTGAACGTCACGCTCGACAAGGTGTACAGCGAGCCGGTCTCGGTCAACTACAAGACGGTCGACGGCACCGCGAAGGCGGGCAGCGACTTCACGGGTACGACGAGCGCCACCCTCACGTGGCCGGGCGGCTCCAATCCGCCGGCGGCCAAGCAGATCACCATCCCGGTCACGCAGGACAACTTCGGCGAGCCGAACGAGCAGTTCCAGCTGATCTTCGCGGTCAACAAGAACGCGGCCTTCAACGGCAACCCGAACCAGACCTTCACCATCCAGAACGACGACGGTGATCCGCCGGTCATCACGGTCGACCCGATCGCTCCCAAGCCGGAAGGTGACTCGGGCACGAGCAACCTGACCGTCACGCTGAAGGCGACCAACACCGGCGGCCAGCCCGTCACCGTCGATGTCGAAACCGTCGACGGCACTGCGGTCGCCTCCACCCAGCAGGCGCAGGGCGACTACACGCCGCTCGTCAAGACCACCGTCACGATCCCGACCTCGGGCCAGAAGACGGTCGACATCCCGATCGTCGGTGACCGCGCCCAGGAGCAGGACGAGACCTTCACGATCCACCTGTCCAACCCGAACAACGCGACGCTCGGCCAGCAGGACGCAACTGCGACCATCCAGAACGACGACCTCGGTCAGATCACGACCGGCGTCGGCCCGGGCGGTGGCCCCCACGTCAAGACGTTCGGTGCTTCGGGCGCCGAGCTCGGCAGCTTCTTCGCCTTCGGAGCCAACAACACCGGTGGTGTCCACGTTGCTCGTGGTGACATCTTCAACGCACAGGGCCAGCCGGGTGCTGACGGCATCGACGAGCTGATCGTCGGTACCGGCCGGATCCCGTCGAACACCCTTCGCTCGACGCCGACCGTCTCGGTCTTCAACGTCTCGGGCACGTTGCTTGCGACGTTCCTCGCCTACGACTCGAGCTTCGGCGGCGGCGTGTACGTGGCGGCCGGCAACTTCGACGGCAACACGCAGAACGGCGACGAGATCGTCACCGGCACCGGCGCCGGCGGCGGCCCGCACATCCGCGTGTTCCACGTCAACAGCGGCGGTTCGAACGCGCAGGTCATCGACATCTCCAACGGCGGTTTCTTTGCCTACGCCCCGCAGGTGACCAACGGCATCCGTGTCGCCGGCGGCAACCTCGTGGGCGACTCGCGTGACGAGATCGTCACCGCTCCTGGTCCGGGCGCCGGCTCGCACGTGCGGGTCTGGACGCTGAACGGCAACAACTCGTACTCGGTGGCGCGCGAATTCTTCGCCTACCCGGGCTTCAACGGTGGCGTCTCGGTCGCCGCGTCGGCCGGCCGCATCATCACCGGCCCGGGCGCCGGCGGCGGTCCGCACGTCAAGGTGTTCAACGCCGACGGTGACAACATCGCCGGCTGGTTCGCCTACGACACGTCCTTCACGGGCGGCGTCAACGTGGCGACGGGCAACCTCGACACCACCCCGTCGGCCGAGATCGTCACTGGTCCCGGCGGCGGCGGCGGTCCGCACATCCGAGTGTTCGACCAGAACGGCGGCACGCCGTTCGGCAACGGCTTCTTCGCCTATCAAAACTGGGGCGGCTCCGTTGAGGTCTCGGTCGGCTCCTTCGGCTAACCGAACCAACTCCTGAAAGAGCCCGGTCGCTTCGGCGGCCGGGCTCTTTTCGTTTTCTCCGAGATTGACGCAACTTTCCGGCGACTAGTCCGTAACCTTTTGGCCCATGTTGTCGGGGCCCAAAGTTGTCTTTGTCGCGGTTGTCGCGGCAGTGGTGGGCTTCGCAACGCCTGCGCTCGCCGTCGACCCGACGATCCCGACGGCTCCGGAGCCCCAGGTCGGCGTTCCGGCCGGCCCGCCGCCCAAGGCCTACATCGTGGTGGACCAGGCCACGGGCAAGGTCATGGCGGCGTCGAATGACCGTCAGCCACTGCCGCCGGCGAGCCTCAGCAAGGTCTTCACCGCGCTCGCCGCGGTCAGCGCGCTGCCGCCGCGCGCGACGGTGCCGGTGAGCGATCGCGCCGCGGCGATGCCGGCCCACAAGCTCAACATGAAGGCGGGCACCCCGTGGCCGCTGCAGGACACACTGACTGCGCTGCTGCTCTCCTCGGCCAACGACGCCGCGGCCGCGCTCGCCGAACGAGTGAGCGGGTCCATGGAGAACTTTCATACGTCGCTCGAGTCGATGGCCTCGCAGCTGAAGATGGCCGACGCCCCGGTGCTGCAGGACCCGGCCGGTCTCGACGACTATTCGTCGATCAAGGGCGGCAACCTCGTCTCGGCGCGTGATCTCGCGATCGCGACTCGTGCGTTGCTGGCCAACCCGCGACTGGCGCCGATCGTGAAGACGCCCGTCGCCCGCTTCACCGATCCCCAGGGCGTCCCGCACAAGTTGACCAACCACAACAAGATGCTGTTCCAGTACTACGGAACGGTTGGCGTGAAGACGGGCTTCACGAAGAAGGCCGGTCGCACGCTCATCGCGGCGGCGACGCGTAACGGGCGCACCGAGCTTGCCGTCATCATGAACGTGGCCGACACCTACGGCTGGGCCAAGGCCTTGCTCGACGCGGCGTTCCTCGCCCCGCTGCCGGCGACCGGCGACCGACTGCCGGCCATTCCCGGCGAGATCAAGCTGGCCGGGCAGGGCATTCCGAGCATCGAACGGGCCTCGCGATCGGACGCGACATTGCCCAAGACCGCCAACGATGCGACGACCCAGCCCAAGGTCCGTACGAAGGGCGACACGAAGCTCGTTGCGTTGCCCGCGGCGTCAACTGGCGGAGGCACCCCACTTTTGAGTGTGATGTTGGGAATGCTGGCGACGTTGGGTGCGATCGTGACGGGCCTGCGCGCCCGTGTCCTGGCGAAGCGAAGGTCAGCTCGACGCCGTCGGCGTCGGGTGAATCCCAACGCCACGGTAAAGCGGCACGAGAAGCGTCGTCGCAATCCGAAGCTGACGAAGCACTACCAGCCGGACCACTCGATGCGCGGCCGCTTTCACGACGTCACGCAGAAGGACCGCCAGAACTAACTGAGCAGTTGCTCGGCGATGTAGTCGATCGTCGCGGTGAGGGCGGCCACGTCGTCGGGCTCGACGGCCGGGAACATGCCGATGCGGATCTGGTTGCGGCCGAGCTTGCGATAGCTGTCGGTGTCGAACACGCCATTGGCTCGCAGGATCTGGCACAGCTCGTTGGCGTCGAAGCCGTCGATGTCGATCGTGCCGACAACGGGGGAGCGCTCCTCCGGGTTGGCGACGAAGGGCGCGGCAAACGATGCGTTCTCGGCCCAGCTGTAGAGAATCGACGAGGACTTCTCGCTCCGGCCGGCCGCCCAGGACAGGCCGCCGTTCGCCAGCATCCAGTCGACCTGCTCGGCCAGCAGGATCAGCGTCGAAAGCGCGGGCGTGTTGAGCGTCTGGTTCGAGCGCGAGTTGTCGACGCACGTTTTGAGATCGAGGATCGCGGGGATCCAGCGGCCCGAGGCGGCGATGCGCTCGATGCGCTCGATCGCGGCGGGGGAGCAGGCGGCGAGCCACAGGCCGCCGTCAGCGGCGAAGCACTTCTGCGGGGCGAAGTAGTAGCAGTCGACCTGCGTCGGATCGAAGACGATGCCGCCCGCGATCGAGGTGGCGTCGACGGCGACGATCGCGCCCTCATCGGCACCGTCCGGGCGCACGATCTCGGCGACGACGCCCGTGGAGGTCTCGTTGTGCGTGAGGCCGTACAGGTCGATACCCGGGGTGCCCACGGCGTAGGCGCGCGTGCCGACGGGCGCCTCGATGACCTGCGGGTCGTCGAGGAAGGGAGCGGCCTTGGCTGCGCTCGCGAACTTGGAGGAGAACTCGCCGAAGCTGAGGTGCTGGGACTTCTTCTCGATGAGCGAGAACGTGGCCGCGTCCCAAAACAGCGTGGTGCCGCCGTTGCCGAGCAGGATTTCGTAGCCCTCGGGCAGACTGAACAGCGTCGAAAGGCCTTCGCGAACCCGTCCGACCAGGTTCTTTACCGGCGCCTGCCGGTGGCTGGTCCCGAGCAGGGTCTTGCCCGCACGAGCGACGGCGTCAGCCTGCTCTTGGCGGACCTTCGAAGGCCCTGAGCAGAACCGCCCGTCCACCGGGAGCAGGTTCTTCGGAACTTCGATATCGGTGCGGGGGTTCTCGCTCATCTCTGCAAGCATTACAGCCGTGAATCGCCTTTCCCGACGAATTGCCGCAGTCGCCGCCTCGCCCACCCTCGCCATCGACGCGAAGGCCAAAGCGATGGCCGCGGCCGGCGATGACGTCATCGGTTTCCCGGCCGGTGAGCCCGATTTCCCGACGCCCGACGCCATCGTCGAAGCGGCGGTCGAGGCGGCCCGCGACCCGAAGAACCACCGCTATACGCCCGTCGCCGGCCTCCCCGAGCTGCGTGAGGCGCTCGCCGTCAAGACCAAGCGCGACTCGAACTACGACGTCACCGCCGCGCAGATTCTCGTCACCAACGGCGGCAAGCAGGCCGTCTACAACACGTTCGCGACGCTGCTCGATCCGGGCGACGAAGTGATCGTGCCGGCGCCGTACTGGGTGACGTACCCCGAGGCGATTCAGCTCGCCGGTGGCGTGCCCGTGCCTGTGCTGGCCGACGAGACCCAGGGTTTTCGCCACACCGTCGAACAGCTCGAGGCCGCTCGCACCGACAAGACCAAGGTGTTGCTGTTCGTCTCGCCGTCGAACCCGACGGGTGCCGTGCACACGCCCGAAGAAGTGAAGGCGATCGGCGAGTGGGCGCTGGCGAACGACCTGTGGGTCGTCACCGACGAGATCTACGAACACCTCGTCTACGGCGACGCCAAGTTCTCGTCGATTCCGGTCCAGGTGCCCGGCCTCGCCGACAAGTGCGTGATCCTCAACGGCGTCGCGAAGACGTACGCGATGACGGGCTGGCGCGTCGGCTGGATGATCGGGCCGAAGGACGTCATCGACGCCGCCGCGAACCTCCAGTCGCACTCCACCTCCAACGTGTCGAACGTCGCGCAGCGCGCCGCGATCGCGGCGGTGAGCGGTGACCTGTCGGCCGTCGCGATGATGCGGGAGAACTTCGACCGTCGCCGCAAGCTGATGGTGTCGATGCTCAACGAAATCCCCGGCGTTGTCTGCCCGACGCCGGACGGTGCGTTCTACGTGTATCCGTCGCTCAAGGGTCTGTTGAACAAGGAGTTCAACGGTCGTAGCGCGTCGAACACGCTGGAGCTCGCCGACCTGGCGCTCGACGAGGCGAAGGTGGCCTTCGTGCCCGGCGAGGCGTTCGGCTCACCCGGTTTCGCTCGCTTCTCGTACGCAACCAGCGACGAGGCGATCGTCGAAGGCATCACGCGTCTCCAGAAACTGTTCGCCTAAGTATGTTTCCGTACTAGTACGGAAACGTTATAATCTATCCGTGAATGTCGTGCGCGAGGTGCGAGAGAAGTCGGGTCTGACGCAACTGGAACTCGCAGCGCGCTCCGGGGTCGCCCAGTCCACGATCAGCGCCTACGAATCGGGTCGCCGCGATCCAGGGTGGCGAGTGCTCGGCAGGCTCGTCCAAGCGGCGGGCCTCGAGGTCGTGCTCAAGAGTCGGCGGCCATCGCCGGAGCAGGCCGGCCGAATCCTTTCCGACGTGATGACGTTGGCCCACACCATCAAGCGGTCTCGTGAACGAACTTGAGCCGCTCATCGTCGACAAGCTCGTTGTCGTAAACGACGCCCTGCGGCGTTCCGGTCTGCCGTACGCATTTGGTGGGGCAGTCGCCTTGGGCTACTGCGTGATCGATCCCCGTGGTACTTCTGATTTAGACCTCAACGTTTTCGTCCCTTCATCGTCGGCGCGGTCCGTGCTCGCGGCGCTGCCGCCCGAGGTCGCCTGGGCCGACGATGACGAGCGCCTGCTCGAGCGTGACGCGCAAGCCCGCCTGCATTGGGGCGACACGCCTGTTGGTCTCTTTCTGTCGAACCATCCGTTCCACGACGAGATTGCTTCCCGTATTCGCCAGGTGCCGTTTGGGGTCGACGCGATCCAGATCCCAGTGCTGCCATGCGACGCGCTTGCGGTGTTCAAAGCGTTCTTTGCGCGCGGCAAGGACTTCGTCGACATTGCGCACATGGTCGAGGCCGGCGCACTCGACGTAGCGCTTGTGCGAAAGGCAATCGCGTCGTTGCTGGGCGACGACGCCAGCCAGCTCGCGCGATTCGACGAGGCCGTTCTCGACGGCTTGGATCCCCATCGGCGCGAAGCGAAGCGACGGTTTCCCGGGGCTTGACTATCGAAGGTTGATATATCAAACTTCGATATATGGCCAAGCCACTTCCCGCAGCATCGCTGCACGTGATTCTTGCCCTCCTCGGCGGCGAGAAGCACGGGTACGCGTTGATGCAGGACGTGGAAGAACTGAGCGACGGCTCGGTGAAGATGGGCCCCGGCACGCTGTACGGGACGCTCAACCGTCTCGTCGACGACGGGCTCATCGTCGAAACACGGCAAGACGACCGCCGACGCTTCTACAAGCTCACCGCCGAGGGTGAGCGCGTGGCGTCGACGGAACTCGCCCGACTGAAGCGGCTCGTGCAGCGAGTCCAGGCTTTCAGGCCCGGTCTCGCATGAGCACGCGTGTGTATCGCACGCTGCTCCTGCTCTATCCGTCGTCCTTCCGTCGTGCCTACGGCGACGACATGGTTGCCGTGTTCGAAGACATGCAACGCGATCGATCGGTTCCTGCGCTGTGGTGGCGCGTGCTGATCGACGGCTTTACGTCAATCACCGTTCAACGTCTGGAGTCACTCATGTCCAAGCGATCCAACATCGTTCCCCTTACCTTCGCCACGGCGGCCGCCCTTGTACTCGTCGTCGCTGCCCTTCGCGGCGTCGAAAACATGGCTGCGTTTCTGATCACCCTCGTATTGGCGGGCGCGGCGGTCGCCGCAGCTCTCGTCTACTGGCAGGCGAATCGCGCCTACACCGAGCCCGCTGAGCACCTTCATCACTATTGGTGGCGTCCGCTCCTCGCTGGCGGTGCGCTCGTCGGCGTTGCGAATGTCGGCGCCGCGCTCGACTACGAGGTCGCGTGGCTCGTTCTGTTCTCGTCGATCATCGCCGGGATCATGCTGATCGCGGTCGGCGTGATCCTCTCAGTGATCCATGTGGTCCATCTCGTTCGTCGCCGCGGAGTGCTCGGCGTCGAATGAGTCGGGCGTCCAGCCCGCGGGGCTCGGGTTCAGGTGGTTCCGCGTGATGGCCTGATCCATCTCGTTGATCTCGAGGCGCTGGATCCGGGCCATGCGGGCCGCGATGTCGCGCACCCACTGGTCCTCGGCGTGCTTGGCCGCGTAGTCGGCCATCGCCACGCCGCCACGATGGTGGTCCTGCATGAGCCGGATGAACAGGGCGTCGGCGTCGTTGCCGCGGGCCCGGCCGAGGGCGTCGAACTCGGGTTTGGTCGCCATGCCGGGCATGGCGTTCGGTGCCATCGCCTCGTGACCCATCCACGCCATCGCTTTGGGAAGACGGCCCTGACGGCTGTAGCCCCACTCGTCGAGCTGCTTCTCCATGGCGCCGATTTCGTAGGCCTGTTGGTAGTGGATCTCGGTGGCAAAGCTCCGAGCCGTCTCGTCGGTCCCGAAACGAATCTCGAGCAGCGACATCTGGATCGCCTGTTCGTGGTGGCTCGCCATGTCCTGCAGAAAGCCCACGTCGACGGAGGTCGCGCTCGGCGCGGCGGGATCGGCTCGCTTCACGCCGACGAGCATTCCGGCACCGAACGCGAACACGGCGACGGCGGCGACAAGGGCAATCCACTGCGTGCGGGTGGGAGTCACGCAGCGACCGTAGTTTTCGTTTTTGGGCCGTCGTGCTCACCCGCGACAATGGAGCGTGGCCCGAGTCCTGATCACCGAACCGCTCGCCCCGTCCGCCAACGCTGCTCTCAGCGCCGCCGGACACGAAGTCGTCGAGCGGGTGGGCCTGTCGCCCGAGGAACTGCTCGAGGCCGTCAAGGGCTTCCAGGCTTTGATCGTGCGCTCGGCGACCAAAGTCACCGCCGAGGTGCTCGCGGCCGCTGACGAGTTGATCGTGGTGGGTCGGGCCGGCGTCGGCATCGACAACATCGACCTGGCGGCCGCCACCGAGAAGGGCGTGATGGTCGCCAACGCGCCGTTCTCGATCGGCGTGTCCACCGCCGAGCATGCGATGGCGCTGCTGCTGTCGCAGGCGCGCAACATCCCGCAGGCGCACATGGCCCTGGTCGACGGGCGCTGGGAGAAGTCGAAGTGGGAGGGCGTGGAACTCCACTCGAAGGTGCTCGGCCTGCTCGGTCTCGGACGCATCGGCTCCCTCGTCGCCCAACGTGCCAACGCCTTCGGCATGCGCGTCGTGGCGTACGACCCGTGGACGTCGCCCGAGCGCGCTCGTCAGATGGGCGTCGAACTGCTCGAGATGGACGAACTCGTCGCCGTCGCCGACTTCATCTCGATCCATCTGCTCAAGACCAAGGAATCGACGGGCCTCATCAACGCCGACCTCATCGCCAAGATGAAGCCGACCGTGCGGATCATCAACGACGCCCGCGGCGGCATCATCGACGAGGCGGCCCTGGCCGACGCGCTCAAGAACGGCCGCGTCGCCGGCGCCGCGCTCGACGTGTTCGAGAACGAACCCCTGAAGGAATCGCCGCTGCTGGGGCTGCCCAACGTCGTCGTGACGCCGCACCTGGGCGCCTCGACGGCCGAGGCGCAGGACAAGGCCGGCGTGCAGGTGGCCGAACAGGTCGTGCTCGCTTTGGCGGGCGAATTCGTGCCGAACGCGATGAACGTCAATGCGCACGCCGCGTCCGAAACGGTGCGTCCGTTCGTGGCGCTGGCCGAGCGCCTTGGGGGACTGCTCGCAGGGTTGTTGGGCGAGACGGCCCCGTCGCTGCTCGAGGTCGAGTACCGCGGCCCGGTGGCGGACAACGACGTCAGCCTCGCCACGTTGTCGGCGATGTTGGGCGTGCTCGATGCGATGACCGATGAGCCGGTGTCCTTCGTCAACGCGCCGAAGGTTGCCGAGCAGCGGGGTCTCGACGTGAAGGAACTCAAGCTCGGCGCAACGGAGCAGTCCAGCGTCCTCATCCTGCGCTGCGCCGATCGTTCCGTCGCCGGTTCCATCACCGGCCTGCGACGCGAGGCGCGTATCACGGCGATCGACGGCATCAGCTGCGAAGTCCCGCCGTCGAAGTACCTCTTCGTCGTGCGCAACGACGACCGCGTCGGAATGCTGGCGCTGGTCACCACCGCGATGCGCGACGCAAACATCAACGTGTCGGACATGCATCTCGGGCGTTCGAGCGACGGCTCCGCCGCCCTGATGGTGTTGTCGACGGATGCGCCCGTGCCGGCGCCCGTCGTCGACGCGCTGCTCGCCGAGGGCGGCATCCTCGACGCCCGCAGCATCACCGCCTAGTACGCGACTCGTTCTTACGCTGGTCCGATGGCCAGTCCCACCCGCAAGCAGCGCTACGCGAAGCGGCGAGCGAAGCGGGTCGCGCGCGTCGACAACGACCTGACCGACGAGCAGTGGGTGTTGTTGCGCACGGCGTGGGGCGGGTGCGCCTACTGCGGCGAAGACTCACTGTCGATGCAGAAGGACTGCGTGCTCGCGATCTCGCGCGGCGGCCGGTACACGTTGGACAACGTCGTGCCGGCGTGCCGGTCGTGCAATGCGAGCAAGTGCAACGACGAAGTCACAGGCTGGTTGCGCCGCAAGAAGCTGGACGAGGCCCGCTTCCTGGTGCGCTGGGCGGAGATTCTCCGCGACTTCTAGCGCTGGGCTTCTTTGAAGCCGGCGCGGCTTGCTGCGCCTTCTGAGGCGTAGCAACGGTCCGGATGGCTCGTGTCGTAACCGGGGCCACCGGGGCGACGGAACACGCGGCTACCGAGTTTCGCCTTGATCGGATGCGACGGAGGGCATGTGTCGCCCACGGGCTCCACCCATGACATGAGGGCGCCGACAGGTGTTTCGGGCGGCACCGACTCGGGCGCCTTGCGCGTGCGCGGCGCGCGCTTCTTCGCAGCCTTTTTGACCGGCTTGGGCTCGGGCTCGACCGCCGACTCCGGCTCTGGAGCCTGTGATTCTGGGTCGAGGTCTTCTTGACTGGGCATCACAGGCTCGGTGTCGGGCTCGTCCTCGGGCACCCAGTCTTGGATGACCTCTGGCGCAGGTTCGGGGTCGGGTTGCGGGTCCGGGGCTTGTGATTCTGGGTCGAGGTCTTCTTGACTGAGCATCACAGGCTCGGTGTCGGGCTCGTCCTCGGGCACCCAATCTTCGACGGCCTCGGCCTCGGGCTCGGGTTGCGGGTCCGGCGCGGGCGCCGGTACCGGTCGGGGTGGCACGGGTCGCGGTGGCGTAGCAGGGGCCGGCGGCTCGTTCCGCGAGTCCAGGATCTTCTTGATGGCCAGCACGACGACGGCGAGCAGGCCGAGCCGAATCGCGATCTTCAGAGCCCTACGCATAGCGGGGTAACCGTAGTGGCCGCGGTTCTCGTCCCCTTCACGTGGTCCGGGACGGATTGTCCAGCGGACTACGTTGTACCCGAATCATTTTCCCGGAGGTTTAGCTTTGCATTTGTTCAAAACACGACGAGTAAAGATCGGCATTGCGGTCTTTGCAATGGCGACCGCAGGACTCGTGTCTTCGCAGTCGCCCGCCCAGGCGGATCTCGTGGCCGACTCGGTCAACTTCGGTACGGGCTTTAATCAGCCAAATAGCACCGTGGACACGACCTCAACAGTGGGCGTGCCTGACGCCTTCACAGTTGAGGTTCACGACGGGATTCCGGTGGCCACGAACTACACGGGCACCGTGACGTTCACAGCTACGGGCGCCGACCCCGCCTGTGACAACTGCTTCACCATCTCGCCCAACAACGGGACAGGCCACGAGCGCGAGTACACCTACAGCGCGGAGAACGATAAAGGCATAGGTCATTTCACCATCGTCTGGGCCGCCCCGGGCAGCGATAGGACTCTGAAGGTTTCTGCGGAAGTACCTGACGGTGCTGATGAGAACGAGCTTCCCGACACGGTCACGGCTCAGGAGACTGTTGACATCGCGGCGCCGACGGCCAGCCACGTCAGCTTCGACTCGTCGGGTCCTGGCGCGGTCAACAAGACCCCGGTGGTAGGCGAGACTGACCTCGTGACCGTCGCGCTGCGCAATCAGTTCGACGACATCGACACGGGTTACACCGGTCAAATCAACTGGGACAGCTCTACGTGTGGCAGCCGCTTCACCGTGAACGACCAGCCGTCGAGCACGCCGTACACCTTCGTGGCCGGTGACCACGGCGCGAAGACGTTCAACATCAAGTGGACCGACGTCGCTCCCAATGCCACTGGCTGCAAGCTGGCGGTCGAAGCCACGATTCCCGACGGTGAGCCGTCGACGGACGAAGTGACCGGCATCAAGCCGACGGCTCCGCCGGCCACGACGACCACCACGGTCGCGCCCACCACGACCACGACGGCTCCGTCGCAGAACCTGCCCCACATCCAGGGCGCGCTCGTCACGGGCGCCATGGCCCCGGGCGGCCCGCACGTCAAGGTGTGGAAGGCCAGCACGCGTGAGCTCCAGCGTGAGTTCTTTGCCTACGACCTCGGCTTCAAGGGTGGCGTCAACGTCGCTCTCGGCGACATCAACAACGACGGCTGGACTGACATCGTCACCGGTGCCGGCCCCGGCGGCGGTTCGCACGTCAAGGTGTTCAGCGGCAAGAACGGCAGCGTCATCGGCTCGTTCTTCGCGTACCCGGTTGGCTACAACGGCGGCGTCTACGTCGCCGCGGCCGACGTGAACAACGACGGCAAGGACGACGTCATCACCGGTGTCATGCAGCAGGGTGGCCCGCACGTCAAGGTGTTCAGCGGCAACGCCGTCATCGGTGAGGGCTACACGGGTGCCGACTCCGGCCTGCTCGCTTCGTTCTACGCCTACAGCACGAACCCGGCCTTCACCGGCGGTGTGCGTGTTGCTGGTGTCGACGCCGACGGCGACGGCAAGGCCGAAGTCATCACCGGCGCTGGTCCCGGCGGCGGTCCCCACGTTGCCATCTTCAAGCCGGGCGCCTCGCTCGGCACCCGCACCGTCGTCAACGAGTGGTTCGCCTACGGCGACACGTTCACCGGCGGTATCTACGTCGGTGCGCACGAACAGGGCGGAACGCCTCGCATCATCACCGGTGCCGGTCCGGGCGGCGGTCAGCACGTCCGTGTCTGGAACACGAATGGCACCGAGATCGCTGGTGTGATCCCGCAGGCCACCACTGTCGGTGCGACGGTGGCGCTTGGTAACGCCGACGCCGACGGCGCCGACGAGTTCGTGGTGGGCAATGCGAGCGGCGCTCCGAGCCTGCGGGTCTTCGACCTGCCGGCCACGGAGCAGGGCACGCAGTCGACGAACGTGTACGCCGGATTCGCCGGCGGCATCAACGTCGCTCTCGGCGACATCTAGTTCCACCAAGTACGCAAGAGAAGGCCCGCCCGTTTTTCGGGCGGGCCTTCTCGCGTCTGCATACAGTGCGCGGCATGCGCAGAGGTCTTGTATTCCTGGCCGCAGCAACGCTCGGCATCGTCGGCACGATGACGGCGGCACCCGCCCAAGCGGCGACCACGTCCACCGCCGGCGGTGTGCCCGTGATCGTCACGGGCACCGGGTATGGCGGTGGCCCCCACGTCAAAGTCTTCAACGTGCAGGAGGGGCTGCTCGACCGACAGTTCTTCGCCTACGACGGTGGGTTCCGCGGCGGCGTGCGGGTGGCCGTCGGTGACGTCGACGGAGACGGAACCGGCGACATCGTCACCGCGCCCGGCCCGACGGGTGGGCCGCATGTCAAGGTCTTCAGCGGCCGCACGGGATCGCTCATCAAGTCGTTCTTCGCGTACGCGCCCGCGTTCACCGGCGGCGTGTTCGTGGCCGCCGCAGACGTGAACGGCGACGGACGCGCCGAGGTCGTCACCGGCGCTGACGCCGGCGGTGGACCCCAAGTCGAGGTGTTCGACCTGCGCAACGCGGTGCCGTCATTGGTTGCAAACTTCTATGCCTACGACCCCGCGTTTCGCGGTGGGGTTCGCGTCGCCGCCGCCGACATCGACGGTGACGGCGCAGCCGAAGTGCTGACTGCTGCGGGCCAAGGCGGGGGGCCGCACATTCGCGTACTGAAGCTGAACGCAGGTGGAGCGCCGACCGCGTTGCTGAACATCTTCCCGGAAGACCCCGGCTTCCGGGCCGGGATGTACGTCGCCGCCGGTCGTGACGGATCAGGCGCGGCCCGCATCCTCACGAGCCCCGGCTCGACGTTCCAGGAGGCCGGTTCGAACGCGTATGCCCGCACGTACGACGCGTCGGGAACACAACTCGGGCAGACGTTCTTCCAGTACGGGAGCTATCCGTCGACTGGCGTGACCCTGGCGATGGGCAACCTCGATGCTGATGCCGCCTCCGAGGTGGTCGGGGGCAACGAGGTGCGCGGCGCAACGATCATCGAGAAGGACATCCACGGCAACGAGACGAAGTTCGCCACCGACGCCTACGGCGGGTTCACCGGTGGCGTGTTCGTCGCCGCCGGACGCATCTGACCGACGTTCGAGGCTTCTGTGCGGGTGTGGGGGGGGGGGGGGGGGGGGGGGGGGAGGGGGGGAAGGGGGGGGGGA
>JBEHXL010000045.1:0-17839 GCA_048498715.1 Actinomycetota bacterium
GCGCTGCTCGACGTCGCCGCAACGACGGGCGTGCCCGGGCTCGCGATGTACCTCGCGGCGGTGGCCGTCGCCCTCGCCGGCGCCATCCGATCGCTGCGCGGCACACCACTCATGGCCGGAATCGCTGTCGGCGTCATTGCGTATTTCGCGCAATCCCTCTTCCTCTTCCCCATCGCCGAACTCGAGCCGATCGTCTGGCTGCTCGCCGGCATGCTTTCTGTGCGGGTGTGGCGGGGCATAGCCCCGCCACACCCGCACAGAAAGCTTGCGGCGGCCGGAGTCGCGGCAGCCGTCGCGGCGGTTGCGCTCGTAGCCGGGGTGCTCGACGTGGTGAGTGATCGACGAGCCAAGCACCACCTCGCACTCATCGGTGACGACAACATCGCGCCGGCGAACGCGGCGAGCCTCCGCCCCGACCAAGTTCGCTACCGACTCGTCGACCTGCGGGTCCACGAGTCGAACGGATCCACGCTTGGTCTCCGACGAGCGCTCACCGACGCGAATCGCGCGCTCAGAACGTCCCCGCGCGATCCCATCGCCCAACGTGAAAAAGGTCGGCTGCTGCTCGAGCTCGCCCGCCGCGGCGGCTCCATCGGCCGGGCCCGCGGGTATCTCGCCGACCTCCTGCGGGACGACCCCCGCGATGCCGAAACGTTGCTCCGCCTCGGCGTCGCCCACGACCTCGCCGGCGACCAAGCCGGTGCCATCGCCGCCTGGCGACGCGCCGAGTACCTGGCCCCCAAGAGCGCGAGTGCGAGCAGCAACCTCGCGGTCGCCTACGCCAAGGCGGGTCGCACGACGGCCGCCCGCAAAGCCGCGGAACGGGCCCTCACACGCGATCCGCACAACGAACCGGCCCGGAGAGTCCTCGAGCAACTCGAAAAAAGCGGAACCTGATGGACGTCCCGGGCGTGTACCTGCCGTGGATTCCCTGGTACAGGAGCCGGCCGTCGGTCTGTCTCGTTCGCACGACGCGATCGAGATCCCGATGACGCCCGACTTCGACGACTTCTACAGGTCGCGCCGCGATCGGGTCGCCCGTGCTCTGGCCCTCACTCTGGGCGACGCGCACCTCGGCGCCGAAGCG
Source organism: Actinomycetota bacterium (assembly GCA_048498715.1). GTDB lineage: Bacteria > Actinomycetota > Acidimicrobiia > Acidimicrobiales > JACCXE01 > JACCXE01. The sequence continues at coordinate 1,088 of JBEHXL010000045.1, forward strand.
GCCGACGAAGCCATGACGCGTGCGTATCAACGATGGACACGCGTCGCCGGCTATGACGATCCCGGAGCGTGGGTCTACCGCGTCGGCCTGAATTGGGCGACGTCGGTGTTGCGGCGCCGCAACCGCGCTCCGAAGCCCGTGTTCGACGGACACGCCGAACTCGGCCACGTGAGTGAGCCGACGGTCGTGGCCGCGCTCGCCGCGTTGCCCGTCAATCAGCGCGCCGTCGTCATCTGCCGGTTCTACCTCGGCCTCTCCGAAGCGGAGACCGCTCATGCATTGCACGTGCGGCCCGGCACGGTGAAGAGCCGCCTCCATCGCGCGCTTGCCCATCTCCGTACTTCCCTCGATCACCTTTCTCCGGAGTCTTTCAATGACTGATCTCGAACACGACCTCGCATCGGCGGCCGACCGCATGCACCTCGACCACGGCGACCTCGAAATGGTCATCGCCCGCGGACGCGCTCGCCGGGCGCGCAAGACGCGCGTGATGAGCGGCGTCACCGCCCTCGCCCTCGTTGCGGGCGCCGCCACGATGATGAGCCTGCGCGACGGCGGCAACACGCCGGTCAACACGCAGCCCGCCCTCAGCCAGGGCGACGCCGGCCTGCACTGGGAAGTGCAGTCGACGGCTGACGGCCTCGGCATGTCGGGACCCGGCGTCAACGGCAGTGGCCCGTACTACGCGCTGTCGACAGCCGCGGGCACCGCGGACGTCAACAAGGCTCGCCCGAGCCGCGTCGTGTGGCGTTCCGACGACGGCATCGAGTGGACTGCCGCGTCGACGCTCGGCAACGACCTCTACCTCTCCGATCTCTCCCCCAACGACGGCCGCGTCTACGCCGTGGGTACTGCGCCGGCGCAAGCGGGCACGAAGCGCCGCGGCGACCTCGTGGCCGGCTGGTCCGATGACGGCGGCAAGACCTTCACCAAGAAGGCGCTGCCGATCGACTGGGCCGCGATGGAATCGGTTTCGACGTCGGTGAGCCTGCTCGACACGCAGGTCGCATCGACTGGCAAGGGCACGGTTGTCGTTGCCAACGTGCAGGCCGCGCTCGACGTGCCCCACCTCCTTCCCAGCGGCGTCACGGCGCCGGATGGTTGGGCCACGACGGCCACCGGCGTCGACATCCTCGGTCCCGAGAAGCAGGGCAGCGACTACTGCCCGCCCGGGACCACCAACGACAAGGCGGAGCTCGAAGGCGCCAACAACGCCAAGCGTGCCGGCTTGATCACCGACCGCAACGCGGATCTGCCCAAGCAGCGCGAAGTCGAGCCCGGTTGGTGCTTCGACAAGGACAACCCCGACAGCGGCGGCCAGAGCGTCAGCCCGCAGGAGATGCGCGGCGTCGTCCGCTCCCTCACGTGGTCGGACCTCGGCGTGAGCGGCGACACGGAGGCCGCGGCCAGCAAGCACGTCTTCGGCTTCTTCGCACCCGCTGGTTCGACGGAGTTCGAACGGGTCGACCTCGGCAACGCCCGCACCGACAGCGTGTTCCTCGACGCGGACGATGCCGGCTTCAACGTCTTCGCCAGTGGCATCACCTACGGCAGCTCGCCGGCCAGCTCGACCGACCTGCACTCCGTCGACGGCAGGAACTGGACCTCGGTGGCCGGTCCATCCGATCTCAGCTGGATCAGCGCGGCGGGCACCGTCGACGGCACCCGCACCGTCATCGGTGACAGCTCCACTGGCGCCGTCCTCGCCCGCTCGAATGGCAACGGTGGCTGGGTGGTGACGCCGCTGTCGTCGGTGGTCGAGTCCAACGGCAAGCCGGTGCACGCGCTCTCGGCGGGCGTTGGTGGCCTCGGCATCGTCGTGGCCTTGATGCCCGAGACCGACAACGCGGTGCCGCCGACGATCCTGGCGTTCAGCCGTGATGGCGTGACATGGGAGAACCACCCGGCCGAACAGCTCGCCGACAAGAACGTCGGTGTGCCGCTGCGCATCGTCGTGAGCGGTCAGCGTGCTGTCGTCGCCTTCTCGGGTGGCTCGGCGAAGGAAGGCGAAGCGCCCAAGCCGCAGACGATCCTGGTAGCGACCCCCGCCTAGCGCTTCCAGTAATCAAGCGCCCACTCGGCCAACGGGATTGACGTTGGCCGGGTGGGCGCTTCCGCGCCGGCGCGCCGGGCGCGGGCCATGTTCCCGGCGCCGATGATCGACAGCTTGAACGCGGCGAGCACCACGTAGAACGTGACGTGGTCGACGGTGCGACCCGACACTTCGCCGTAGCGCTTGGCGAGATCGTCGGCGCTGAGCATGCCGGGCTTGTCCGCACAGCCTTGCGACGGGTGAATCGGCGGCCGATCGGTCGTGCCCCAATAGAGCATCGTGTAGCCGACATCCGCGAGCGGATCGCCGATCGTGGCCATCTCCCAGTCGAAGACGCCGATGACATCACGACGCGTCGCGCTGTCGAGCATGACGTTGCCGAGGCGGTAGTCACCGTGCACGATCGTCGACGGCGGCGAGTCCGGGATGTTGTCGCCCAGGATGACGGCGAGTTCGTCGATGACGGGATCGTCGAACGCCTTGGCGCGGTGCCACTGATCCGTCCAGCGGCGGACCTGTCGCTCGAGATAGCCGGTGGGCTTGCCGATGTCACCAAGGCCGACGGCGTTGTAATCGACGCCGTGGATCGCGGCGAGCACGTCGACGAAGCGTTCGCACAACGCGGCCGCGTCATCGGCCGTGATCCCGTCGAGCGTTTCGGTCTCGTGCGGCACGACGCCGTGGAGCCGCTCCATCACGTAGAAGGGCGCGCCGATCACCGAGTCGTCGTCGCAGAACGCGTACGCCTTCGGTGTCGGCACCGGCGTGTCGCGTAGCGCGTCGTAGAAGCGGAACTCGCGACGGACATCATTGGCTGTCGGCAGAAATGCCGTGACCGGCGGGCGGCGCACGACCATCTCACGATCGCCGATGCGCACACCGACCGTCACGTTGGAGTGGCCGCCGCTGATGAGCTCGAGCTCCATCGGTTCGTCAGTCACACCGTCGACGTTGGCGACGATCCACTTCCGGAGAGCCTCCGGCTCGATTCCTTCCACTTACCCAACTCCTGGATTCACTGGTGCGTCGGCGGTGACGCCGGCCGCGTACAACGCGTCGACCTCATCGTTACTGAGACCCGCGACCGAAGTGAGGACCTCACGTGTGTGCTCGCCGAAGAACGGCGCGTGCTTCGTGACCGTGGTTTCGCACTCGGCGAGGTGCCAGGCGATGCCAGCCTGCTTGTACGCGCGCATCTTGGCGTTCTCGACTTCGATCCAAAACCCGCGTGCGTTGAGATGCGGATCGTCGTGGATCGTGTTCGTATCGAGGACACGACTGACCGGAACTCCGAAGGGCACGAGCAACTCGATGACTTCGTCGGGGTGCTGTGTCGCGGTCCAGGCACTGATGGCAACGTCGAGTTCGTCGTGACGGGCGCGTCGCTCGTCGAGCGTGAGGTCGAGCAAATCATCGCGACCGATGACGTGTGCGAGGGCTTGCCACTGCGCGTCTGTCACGCAGGACACGACGACCCACTGCTGCGGGCCGGTGCACTGGTACGCGCCTTGCGGAGCCCACCGGTCGTCCCGGTTGCCGCGGTGCACGGGCGGTTGCTGCGTGCGTTGTGCGGTCACGAATGCTTCCCCCGCGAGCGCAGCTGCACCCTGCCGTTGCGCGAGGTCGATGAAGCAGCCCTCACCCGTCTTGAGTCGCTGCACCAACGCGAGCGAGATCGCGCCGACCGCGTGCACGCCGGCGACGGGGTCGCCGTAGGAGATGCCGGTCTTGAACGGCTCGTCGTCGTCCACATAACCGGTCAGCGACGCGAGCCCGCTCATCAACTCGATGACGGGACCGAAGCCGACCAGGTCGCGATCCGAGCCCGTCTTGCCGAACGCCGCCATCGACACGTAAACGATGTCCTCGTTGACGGCGCGCACGTCCTCGTAGCTGAGGCCGAGCTTGTCCATGACGTCGGCGCGGTAGTTCTCGATGAGCACGTCGCAGTGCGCGACGAGTTCGAGGAATGCGGCCTTACCCCGCTCGTGCGCCAGGTCGAGCACGACGGACTTCTTCTCGCGGTTGTACTCCTGGAAGTAGAACGCACTGTTCCACGGTTCGGGCGCACCGGGCTCGGGGATCAGCGTGCGGATGTTGTCCCACGCAGTCGGCGACTCGATCTTGATGATCTCGGCGCCCATCTCGGCCATCAACTTCGTCGCGTACGGACCCGCCCACATCATCGAGAGGTCGGCGACGCGCACGCCTTCGAGCGGACGCGTCTTCATCCGATCCACTCCTTCACGACCGCGTCGGTGTCTTCACCTGGCGCGTGCAGTCGGTCCGGTGATCGCCAGCCGAGTCCGTCGATCGAACGGCCGGGCATACGCACGCCGTCGACGTCGTCCCAGAAGTTGCGCTCGGCCAGGCTCGCCACCTCGAGTAGATCGGCGGGCGTGAGCGCCACACCGATCGGCACGTGCTGCTCGCGACCGATCGCCATGAGCTCGTCCATGGTCTTGCCGGTGGTGAACACGTACATCTTCGCGACGAGTTCCTCCGCGTGCGCCGCGCGGTAGACCGGATCGAGCCAGTCGCCGGTGAGCTCGGCATCCTCCATTGCGTTGAACAGCGCGGGGATCTGTCGCTGCAACGAAAACACACCGGCGTAGCCGTCGAGGCACGGGTAGATGCCCCACTCGGCGCGGGTCTGATTCCCCATCCGGGGATAGCCGTCGCCGCCGATGTAGCTCGTCATGGGCCCGTAGAGCTCGAGCGTGCCCGCTGCGCATTCCTGGAGCGAGATGTCGATCCAATCGCCCTCGCCTTGCAGTTGGGCGCCGAGGTACGCAGTGCTGGTCGCCGCGAACGCGTGCAGACCGCCGAAGTACTGGGCCTGGCTGCCGCCGGTCACCAGTGGCTCCCGGAAGTAGTCACCGGTGAGCGACATGATCCCGCCCGCAGCGAAGCTCACTGCGTTGGTCGACGGGCGGTCCGCGTTTGGGCCGCTCTGTCCGAAGGGCGAGATGGACGTGATGACGGCGCGTGGATTGATCCGCCGCATCGTCGCGACGTCGAGACGGCCGGGAGATCCTTCTTCCACGACGATGTCGGCGACTCGCACGAGCGCGTCCACATCGACGGCGTTCGCGTCGGCCCGTCGCTTGCCCGCGGTCAGATACGTGGTCTCGTCGTCGGTCATCGGCGGCAGATCACTCCACCCTTCGAAGATGACGACATCGGCGCCGTACCCGGCGAGCTGTTTCGTCGCGAACCCGGACGCGACGCCACCCGGGATCTCGAGAACGCGCACTCCCTCCAGCGGCAAACTCATGGGTCGTGACCCTACGTTCCTCGCTCTGGGCCCTGCCGCGTGACCCGTCGCCGTTTGCGGCAATGAGCGGTCGGCTCGCCGCCGTAGCCGGCCTCGCAGCGGTCACGCCGCACATCACGCTGCGCGATGACGTCGCCACGCCGTTCGACGTGACACTTATCGGTGTCGCACACGAAGCCGTGAAATACCGGTGCATCACGCTGACCGCCGCACCCGATCCTCGGCTGCCGCCGGGTGCACACCTGAGCCTGTTGTACGGATCGTTGACCGAGCCGCGTCGCCGTCAGTTGTGCTCGCTCGTCGACCTGCCGCTGCCCATCACCATCACCATCGACCGCGTCGAGCGGTGGGACACCTCGGCGAATGATCACCGCCGGTGGCGGGTAGCCGCGAAGCATGGCTGAACCGAAACCCTTCGCGAACACTCCCGAAGACAACCTTCCCGGTCATCACCCTGAAGTCGAGCAGGACAAGCCGCAAGGTCCTCCGCCCAAGCCACGGGCTCGCCCGAAAAAGACGGCCACTCCCCCGCCGACGTATCAGACGTCGTTTCGCCGTGATGAACCGTTCGCCACGGTCAGCCGTGCGTTCGGCGTCACCAAGGAATCGGAGTTCGTTCGGGTCGATGCGGACGAACTCGAGATCAGGTTCGGTCCGTGGCGCCTGAAGACGCCGCTCACGAACATCGAGAGCGCGTCGGTCACGGGGCCGTTTCAGTGGTGGAAGGTGATCGGTCCGCCGCACCTTTCGTTGAAGGATCGCGGTATCACGTTCGCGACCGCAGCCGACCGGGGCGTGTGCATCCGCTTCCGCGAGCCGGTGCCGGGGATCGAACCCCGTGGCATCATCCGTCACCCGGGTGCGACCGTCACGGTGGCCGACCCTGAGGATCTCGTCCGGCGCCTTACTCAGCGCGCGGCGTAGCCATGCGCGCCTCGGCGCGTCGTTCGGCGACGAGGACAGTCGACTCGTTGGAGCGCTTCGCTTCGTCGAGCACCGCAAGCGTGGTGTCGAAGATCGCCATCGTGAGGCGTTCGGACTCCGCCTCCGTGTAGCCGCGGACTTCGGCGCCAACCTGGATGATGCCGCCGGCGTTCGCAACGAAGTCAGGCACGTACACGACTCCGTCGGCCAGTTGCTGCAACTGATTGTTGGCACCACCGCAGATGATGGGAGCGGACACGTCTTCTGTGACGGTGCCACCGAGCGCACAGGGCGAGAAGACGTCGACGTCTTGTGTCGTGATCGCATCGGGAGAAACGACGTCGACGTCGGGATGCGCCGCTCTCACCTTGGCGACCGCATCGTGATTCACGTCGGCGATGACGACGCTCGCACCGTCGTCGAGCAGATGCGCAGCGAGCCGCGCTCCGACTTTGCCGGCGCCTTGAACCGCAACGCGCTTGCCCCTGAGCGTGGGCTCGCCCCAGACGTGCTGCGCGGCCGCGCGCATCGCTTGGAATACGCCGACGGCAGTGAGGATCGACGAGTCGCCCGCGCCGCCTTTGGACGGGGACCCCCCCGTCACGAAATCGCATACTTCGGCGATCGTGTCCATGTCTTCGACGTACGTGCCGACGTCGCACGCCGTGTAGTAGCGACCGTTGAGCGATTGTAGGGCGCGCCCGTAGGCGTGGAGCAGTTCTGGGGTTTTGTCGCGCGACGGATCGCCGATGATGACCGCCTTGCCGCCGCCAAGGTCGAGTCCTGCCGCCGCGCACTTGTAGGCCATCGCCTCGCTGAGGTTGAGCACGTCGTCGAGCGCTTCATCCTCAGTCGCATACGGGCGAAACCGCGTGCCTCCGGCCGCCGGGCCGAGCGCCGTCGAATAGATCGCGACGATCGCCCGCAGTCCGGCGGACGGATCGTTGAAGAACACAACCTCCTCGTGACCCCGCAGCTGTTCGAACACGCTCACCGGAGCGAACGTAACCGCTCTAGTGGGAGAGGCGGTCGGCGCGGAGCTGGGAGCGACGGACTTTCCCGGCGTCGTCGCGCAGCGGTTCGTCGACTCGCTCGAACGTCTTGGGCACCTTGTAGGGCGCGAGGCGGTCGCGCACGAACGCGCGCAGCTCGTCGTCGGTGACCTCGCCCGTGACATCGACGAGCGCGTGCACCTTGTTGCCGAGGTCCTCGTCGGGCAGACCGATGACGCAGCTGGAGCGAACCGCCGGGTGCTCGTCGAGCGCCGCCTCGACCTCGGCCGGATACACGTTCGACCCGCCGACGACGATCATGTCCGTGAGGCGGTCGTTGAGGAAGAGGAACCCGTCGGCGTCGAAGTAGCCGAGGTCACCGAGCGACTCCCATCCGTCGGCCGCAGTTTTCGCCGTCGCGCCGACGTAGGCGTACGGCGAGGGCTGGTCGGCGCCGCGGCGCATCCAGATCTCGCCCGCTTCGCCCGCGGGCAACGGGTTGCCGTCCTCGTCACGAACTTCGATTTCACCGATCACGACCCGACCGACCGAGCCCGGGTGCGCGAGGTACTCGGCACCGGTCACGATGGTCATCGCCTGCAGCTCGGTGCCGCCGTATAGCTCGAGCACCGTGTCGGCGCCGAGCCATTCGATCCACGCATGCTTGAGCCACTCGGGACACGGCGCCGCCATGTGGAACGCGACGTCGATCGACGACACGTCGAAACCGAGCCGGACGTCCTCGGGCAGACGCCAGATGCGCGACATCATCGTCGGCACCAGGTACATCCAGTTCACCTTGTGCCGGTCGACCAGCTGCAGCGACTCGAGCGCGTCGAAGCGCGGCATCACGACCACGTGATTGCCGAACAACAGTCCGACGGACGCGACCATGAACGGCGCGTTGTGCGACAGCGGGCCGGTGACGAGCACGGCGCCGTCGGTCGGGAAGCTGAGGAGCGCGCCCAGTCCGGCGACGGACTCGAACGCGGCCGGGGCCGTCGCGAGGATCACCTTCGGACGACCGGTGCTGCCGCCACTCGTGACGGCCTTCCACACAGGAGCCATCTCGTCGGCCGGCGGAACGAGCGCGTCGTTGGCAATCGCGGCGTGCAACTCGTCGACATCGAGTGAGGCCACACCGTTCGCGTCTTCGGCGGGAAGACCGACGACCAACGAAGGCGCGGCGAGTTCCACGATCGCCTGTCGCTCCACGGCCGGCAGCTTGTGCGAGACCGGCTGCGGAGTTGCCCCGAGCCACCACGTTGCGAAGGTGGCGAGCACAGCTTCGATCGAGTTCGGCAACCCGATCGTGACCATGTCGCCTCCCTTGACGCCGAGCTCAGCCAGGCGGGCGGCGAGACGACCAGCCTGGGTGACCAACTCGGCCCGCGTCAGCGACGACTGCTCACACGTCACCGCGACGCGGTCGGGATTCGCCGCCGCGTTGGCCTGCAGCTTCTCGATGAACGACGTCGGCACTACGCCACCACCTTCTTCTTGGAACGACCGGAGCGGTTGACCGCCGCGTCGTCGGTGCCAAGGTACGACTCGATGACCTGCGGATGCTCGAGCACGTCCTTGGGACGACCACGGGTGATGACGGAGCCACGTTCGAGCGCGACGAGCTCGTCGCACAAACCACTGAGCAACGGCATGTCGTGCTCAATGATGACGATGGAGCAGCCCGTCTCGGCCTGGACCTGACGCAGGAGCGGACCGAGGTGTTCGGTCTCGGCCTGCGCCACACCCGCCGACGGCTCGTCGAGTAACAGCACCTTCGGATCCGCGGCGAGCATGCACGCAAGCTCCACGATCCGGCGCGTGCCCGTCGACAGGTGACCGGTCTGCGTGAATGCGTACCGACCGAGACCGAGTTGCTCGATGAGCTCGTCCACGCGCGCATGCACGATGCGCTCGTTCGTGGTCGCGGCGGGAAGACGCAGTGAAGCGGCAACGAAGCCGTCACCCCGGCCGTGCAGGTGACGATCGAGCGCGACCGCGAGCGTTTCGCGGACCTCGAGCGACGGGAACAGCCGCGCCTCCTGGAACGAACGCGACAGGCCCCGCGTGGCGCGCTCGGCGGGCGCGATGTGCGAGATGTCTTCGCCGCCGAGCAGCACTGCGCCGCTGTCGGGAATCGTGAAGCCCGACATCAGGTCGAACAGCGTCGTCTTGCCGGCGCCGTTGTGCCCGATGAGACCGACAATCTCCTGGGGCGCGACGGTGAGGTCGACGGCGTCGACCGCGGTGATCCCGCCGAAGCGCTTCGTCAGGCCCCGCACTTCGAGCGCCGGCGGCAGGCCTTCACCGGTGACCTTCGCAGCGCGCGCCTTGGGCACCGCGGACGCGCCGGGCAGGAAGACCGCGTGCAACACGTCAGGTCGGTCGAGGAGATCGGCGGTCGGGCCGGAGAAGCGGACCTCCCCCTTCTCGAGGAACACGGCACGCTCGGCGACGGTCAGCGCGACGTTGACCGACTGCTCGACGAGCACGACCGTCACGCCGCTCGCGACCTGGTTGCGTACGGCTTCGAGCAGGCCACCGACGACGGTCGGCGCGAGACCGAGCGACAACTCGTCGATGAGCAGGACGCGCGGACGACCCATGAACGCCTGCGCGAGCGCCAGCATCTGCTGCTCGCCGCCCGAGAGACTGCCCGCGACCTGACCGAGACGGTCACGCAACACGGGGAACTGATTGAGGACTTCCTCACGGCGTTCGTGCACGACGTTGGCGTCCTTGCGGAACGCCCACGACGCGACGCGGAGGTTCTCCTGAACCGTCAGGCCGGGGAACACCCCGCGGCCGCCGGGCACCATCGCGATGCCCGAGCGCGCGATCTCCTCGACGGAACGGCCGCTGATCGGCTGTCCGTCGAAGAAGACCTCGCCGCCGTGCGCCGGCAACAGCCCGGTGATGGCCCGCAACACGCTCGACTTGCCGGCCCCGTTCGTACCGAGCAGCGCCACGACTTCGCCCTCGGCCACCCCGAGGTCCACCCCGAACAACACCTGCAACGAGCCGTACGACGCCTCGACCCCGTCCGCGACCAGCAACCCTTCCGACTTTGCACGCATTGGGACAGAGGGGTCTGTCGTGTTGCGTGCAAAGTCCGGTTCTGCCTCGTCGGGTTCGGACTTGGGGGCGAAGGGTGACAGGGCCTTGTCGCGGAGCATGCGGCCGAGCTGGCCGAGGCCGCCGGGGACGAGCATGAGCAGGACGAGCATGCCGACACCGGTCAGCAGCAGCTGATACTTCGGGAAGAGGCGGCCGAGAATTTGGATCACCACGACGCCCGACACGGCACCCGGCATCGACTCAATGCCACCGATGACGGCCATCGAGAACAGCACGAGGCTGGTCGCGGGCGGACACGTGTGGTTCGAGAGCCCGCCGATGAGATGCACGTGCAGACCGCCGGCGATGCCGGCCACCACGCCGGCCACGACGAAGGTGAGCAGTGTCGTGCGCGTCGACGGAACGGCGAGCGCGGACGCAGCCTTCGGGTTGTCGCGCACCGCGATGATGCTGCGGCCCGGACGTCCGCGACGGAGGCCGGCGAGCACGAGCATTGTGACGGCGAGGAAGCCGAGCAGCAGATACGCGTACGTCGTTTCCGAGCCGAGGTCGAACTGCCGCAGGAGGACCGGGCGGTCGACAGAGAAGGGCAGCCACTTCGGGAAGACGGTCGGGTTGAACGCCCACGAGTCGGCGGCCACCGCGAACGCCAGCGTCGTCACGGCGAGGAACGGACCACGAATGCGCAGCGCGGGCAGCCCGATCGCGGTGGCGATGATCCCGCCCGCGATCGCCGCCGCGCCGAGCGCCCAGAACAAGTCGAGGTTGTAGCGAAGCACGAGGTTCGACGCGACGACGCCACCGACGCCGGCCAGCGCGAACTGACCGAGGCTGATCTGGCCGCCCCAACCCGTCAACGCGACGATCGAGACGACGACCATCGCGTAGATCACACCCGCCGAGAAGACGAACACGTCCGTCGTCGACAACACGAGCGGCGCACCGAGGACGGCGACCGCCCCGAGCCCGAACACGGCCCACTTGATGACGCGCACGCGAGGGTTGTTACGCACCTGCGCCCAGGTGGTCGCGGCCGCGGGACCGGCGGCCGTCAGCGACGACTCGCCGACTTCATCGCGGCCCAGCGAGTTCCGACGCAGCAGGAGCGCGCCGACGATGACCAACAGGAACACAACCGTCGTCACCGACTTCGTGTCGATGTGCCAGCGCACGAGGCCGTCGACAACGCCCAACGCGACCGCGGCACCGAACGCGATCGGGATCGATCGCATACCCGCCACCACTGCCGCGGCCAGGGCGGGCAGCAGCACGAGCGGCGCGGCACCCAGGTTGTTCGACAGACCCTGGCCGGGCGACGTGAGGATGACGGTGGCCGCCGCGAGCGCGCCTGCCGTCGCCCAGACGAGCGTGGAGAGTTGGCGGACCGGCACCGCGAGCAGACGGGCGCGGTCACGCTGTTCCGACGAGGCCCGCACGGCGATGCCGGCGTCGGTGCGTTGCAGGAACCAGCCGAGGCCGAACAACACGATCGGCACGATGGCCGCCATCAACACGTCGTTGCCGGTGAACAACACCGGGTGCAGACGGAAGTTCATCTTCGACAGGCCGGTGTCGAACGCGCCGATGAGCGGCGGCACGCCGAACCACCCGGGGATCAGCAGCGAGATGCCACCGAGCAGCTGCGCGAGGCCGATCGTCGCGACCGTCAGCGTGAGGCGAGGCGCGTTGGCGAAGCGGCGCACAACCAGTCGATCGACGAGCGCGCCGAGCCCACCACCGATAGCGAGCGCAACCAGCACGCAGACCATCCACGGCCAGTGCGGACCGAAGTACAGCGATACGCCGAGCGCGCCGCCAACCGCGCCGACCGAGCCGTGCGCGAAGTTGACGACCTTGGTCGCCTGATACGTGAGGACGAGGCCGACGGCGAGCAGCCCTGCGGTGGCGCCGAAGATGGCGCCCTGGACGACGATGCCCGGAGGCAGCAGGCCACTCAATTCTTCACCTGCGGCTTTCCGACGGGCCACTGACCCAACTCGTAGTGGGGCGAGGTCGAGATGTACGACCCCTTCGCCTCGTTGAACGACGACGTCGCGTTGGGGTCGTAGTAGACCTCCTCGGCGTCGGTCTGCAGCGTGTGCAGTCCCGGTCGACCGCGCATCGAGCCGAAGAAGCCGGTGCCACCGTCGTAGGCCTGCGTGCCTGCGCCGAATGTCGCCGGCGTCAGGTTGGGACCAGCCATCTGGATGCCGATCGCCATCTGCAACAGGCGCTGGTAGATCCCGTACAGCGCGAGACCGGCGGGCTCCTGGTTTGGACGCGCGCTCTTGAACGCGGCATAGGCGTCGGACTGCTCACGCGATTTCGTGGCGAAGAAGGTGCGGAAGCCGAAGCAGTGCGCCCACTGGCCCTGGTCGTATTGCTGGGCGACGACGTCGGTGTCGGTCGCTGCGGTGCCGGCCAGGATCCACTCCGGGTTGTAGCGCTGCTGGGTCGCCTTCGACGAATAGAACAACGGCGAGACCGGGTCCGTCACGAGCATCACCGACGTGATGTTGTCCGCCGAGAGCCGGGCGATGATCGACGACGAGTCCTGCGAGATCGTGTTGATGTCGAGCGCGTAGCTGAGGTTGTCGTCGAGCTTGTTGCCCGCCTTCGCGAGATCCGCGATGAGCGTCTTGACGCAGTCCTGGTAGTAGGAGTTCTCCGGCGCGATCACCGCGATCTTGCGCGGCTTGCCGCGCAGCCCGTCGCCCGCGTGATCGGCGGTGCCCCAGAAGAGTCGCTTGTTCGCGTACTCGGCGAGCATCTTGACGGTCTGCGTGCAGCTCACGCCGGTCCACACGTACGGGTGACGCGCCTGGTACCACTCCTCGGAGAGGTAGTTGACGCCGATGCTCAGCACGCCGCGACGTGCGAGGGCGTCGGTGTACGGAGCCGTGCCGGCGTTCGCCTCCATGAAGGCGCCCTTCTGGTCCGACACCGTGACGGCGTCTGCGTTGGCGCCGTCCTGGCCGGCGCCCTGCACTTCGTCGCCACCGACGCCGCGTCCGTCGAACACGTCCATCTGGATCTTGCGGCCGTACAACTGGAAGTGCGAGTTGATGAACTCGGTGATGCCTTGGATGGTGCGGACGATGTCGTCGCGCGAATCGCTGATGTCGATGTCGTCACCGGCGGCGGACTGGACCGCGGCGCCCGTGCCGTCGTCGGCGGGGATGCGCCAGGTGACCTTGATCGTGTCGGCGGTGACGCCTTTGAACGTCGCCCCGCCGTTGTTGCCGCTGAAGGCGACGCACGGAGGCGAGTACTCGAACCCGGGAATCTGCACCTTGCGATCGGGGCAGCCGACTGCCGGTGCGACCGCACCGGCCTTGCCCGTCGGCACGCCACCGGACGCAACCCCCGGGCCGGCGACGGTCGGGCTCTCCGTTGCGCCGAGCGCGTTCGCGCCGCCGACGCCGTTGGCGCCGGACTTCGTGCTCGTGGCGAGCACCTCGTTGCCCGTCGTAGGCACGAGGGTCGTGAACGCCGCGAGCACGATGATCAACGCGACGAGCGGTGCGTAGCCGCGCAGGGCGCGCTTGGGGGCGGGAGCCAGTCCACTCATACGACCACCTCTTCCGAGCCACGACGTCGCCGACGCACGCCGAACTCCGCCGCTGCGAGCGCGGCAACGGCGACACCACTGATCAGCAGCGCCGCCGCCACGTTTCCACTGCGGCAATCACCGTTGCGTCGCGGCGCCGCTTCGAGCACGCAACGCGATGACGAACTCGACGCCGCTTGCGGCGTGTCGAGCACTTCGTTCTTGATCGGGTCGAGCGTGTTGCCCAGCCCGGCCAGCGGCGCGGCCGCACTCAGGTTCGTGTTCGGCAACGCCACGGACTCGACCGACGGTGGCGCCGTCTTCGGCGGTACGAAGCCGACCTCGCTCGTCGACGCACTGGCGCCGCCGATACCGACTTCGACACCGCCCGAACCGTCGGCGACGCCGAGCACGATGTCGGCGACGAGGCCGACAAGACCGAGCGACTTGTTCGCGTTGGTCAACGCGTCGAGCGCGGGAGCCAGCAGCGGACGAGCACTGGAAATGATCGGGCCGAGATACTGCTTGCCGATCGGCGAGTTCGCGAGCGCGACGCGCACGGGACCGATCGAGATGCCTTCTCTGGTCTTGTTGACCTTCGGCGCCTCGATACGCAGACCGATCGGCTTCAGTGCAGTGTTGATCCCGGCCAGTCCACCGTTGAGGTCACCACCCGGCAGGACGGTCGGGACACCGGCGATCAGCACGCGACCGACGCTGAACGTGGCCGTCGTGACCGGCTCGAACCCCGTGACCTCGCTGGCCTTCCACTCGAGGTTCTCGAGCGCGACGAGGTTTGCGATCGTCATGCGCGCGACGGTGGACGTCGCAGTCGCGACGCGCTGCCGCTCGCCCTTCACCTCCACACTCGACAACGTGTGCGCGCCCTCGACGCGCACGAGGGCGGGCAGGTTGATGTCGGCCATGCGTACCTCGGATGACGACGCCGGAACGCTGGTCGCTTTGAGGTTCACGCGAGCGACGGCCTCGCCGGCTTCGAGGTTGCCGTGCGCTTCTTTGTCGCCGTTGTTCGAGTCGACGATCGACGGCTGCAATTGCTTGGGCACGTCGCCGGCGAGGCCCGCGATCGAACCGGCATCGAGCGCGATACCGAGCGCCCGCGACTGGTGGTTTTGATACGAGGCCGAGGTCGTGCCGACGCCTACCGGCAGCGACAGACCGCCATAGAACAACTTGGCGTGGGCGACGCTCGCGCTCGCGGAGCCAGATCCGTAGACGAACGTCGTGTCATCGGCGGTCGCGCGCGTGGGGCTCACGCCGACGCTGAACGCCGCCACTATCGCGACGACGGCCAGGCCGACCAGCGGGCGCCTCAACGGACCGCTTTCTGAACGTTGGCGAGGATCGCCTCGATGACCATGCCGTGCACGCCGTCGGGCAAGTCGTGGCCCATCCCGTCGATCATCAGCAGCTCGGCACCGGGGATCGCCTTGGCCGTGAGTTCCCCGCCCATCGGATGTACGAGCTTGTCGACCGTGCCGTGGATGACGACGGTCGGCACCGTGACCTGGCCGAGCGCTTCGGTCCGGTCGGGCGCAGCCGCGATCGCGAGGGACTGGTTCATGCGACCCTCCGGATAGTGGCCGCGATCGAAGCTCAGCGCGGCGCGGGCCCGCACCTTGTGGTGGTCGACGGTGAACCCGGTCGAGCCGATGACTCCGGCGGTCTTCACGGCGTCCTCGATGACCTCGTCACGGTCGGTCAGCGGCGGCCGGCTCGCCCATTCGATGACCTCGGCCGGCGGCGGCGGCAAGCCGGGACCACTCGTGGTCGACATGATCGAGCAGAGGCTGCGCACACGGTCGGGGTAGTCGATGACCATCTGCTGGACGATGCCGCCGCCCATCGACGCGCCGACGACGTGGGCGGAGTCGATGCCGAGGTGGTCGAGCAGCGCCATCCCATCGGCCGCCATGTCGGCGATCGAATACTGCGTGCCGAGCGGGAAATGCGTCGACATCCCGACATCGCGGTTGTCGTAGGCGATCACGAAGTAGCCCGCGGCGGCGAGGCCTTCGAGAAACTCTTGCGGCCAGTAGACGAGCTGCGCACCGTGGCCCATCACCATCAGCAGCGGTTCGTTCTCGGGCGAGCCGAGCGTCTCGTATTCGAGGGTGATTCCGTTGGCTTGGATTGCGGTCATAGCCACCTCACTGCGAGTTGGTCGATCGAGGCGGGGCCGCGCGACGTGATCGTGCGCGTCTGGCCGGCTTCGAGGTCGAAGTAGTTGTCGTCGAATCCGACCGACGGATCGTCGGAGAGCACGTGGGCGAACAGCGCGTAGCCGTCGCTGGTCAACGTGACGGCGACGCGGCCGTCGTCGGTCGCCTGCATCGTGGAGGTCACTTTGGCGGCGCCGCGTGCGAGGTCCTTCGGGGCCACGAAGAAGAAGCGGTTGGTCGGCGCGACGTTCGACGTGACGATCAGGACGCGATCGGCACCATCGCCCTCGAAGGTTGCGACACACGTCGAGGAGAACGGCGCAACGTCGAAGCTCACTTCACGTGACCACTCGTCGGGGCCGTCGAGCAGATGCAAACGAACCGTCGCCGTGTCACGCACCGGATTGGCGGTGTCATTGACCACCCACAGCGAGACGCGCCCATCACCGTCACGAACGAAGGACGTGAGCACGGGAGCGAAGAAGCGCGTCGCGTACGCGAGCGCACCCTTCCCGCGATTGGCGTGGTCGATGAGGCTCCACGTCGGTGCCGGCCACGGATCGTTGAGCTGCCAGATGAGCGTGCCGCCGCACGAGGGCCAACGCCGGCGGAAATGTTCGCACGCGAGCTTGAGTCCCTCGGCCTGCGTGAACTGGCTCATGTCGATCAGTTCGTCGAGTGTGTCGGCACGA
>JBEHXL010000046.1:0-17273 GCA_048498715.1 Actinomycetota bacterium
GTTGTCGCCGACGCGATTCTCGTAGCGGGCGGGCGAACCGGCGGGCTGGATCTTGCGCAGCACGCGCTTCTCCGTGAGGACGCTCAGCGCGTCGTACACAGCCTGTCGGGAAACGGCGCCGATGTCGCGCCGCACCGCCTCGTAAACGTCGTCAGCCGTGCCGTGCGGTTTCGCCCCGACGGCTTCGATGACCGCCAGCCGTTGCGCGGTGACGTGCAGGCCGTGGTTGCGAAGCAGTTCGACAGGGGTATCCGCAGGCACGGCCGCGACCGTACTCCAATATCTGGACTCTGTCTAGATTTAGGCTAAATCAAGATTCATGTGGATGCGCGTTCTTGGTAGACAACGACCCATGAACCGGGTCGAAATCGAGATCGAGCTGCACCGCGGTCGCGCCGATCAGTTGGAGTGGATCACGTCGTTCAGCGACGAGGATCTGACGAAGGACCGCACACAGAGCGAGGACAACCCCGACTCGTGGTGGAACGCAGCGGATCACTTCGTGCACACCACGCTCATCGAGAAGAACTTCAACGCGATGGTCCGCCGCCACATCAACGGCGAGCAGGGCATGGACCCGAACATGGTCGACGCCAACGGCGAGCGCTTCAAGAAGCTCGAGGACGTCATGGCATATGTGCACCGCTTCACCGAGGGCTGGAAAGTCGAGCAGCACGGCAAGCCGCTCGACGAGCTCGTGAAGATCGGCCTCGCCGTCCGAGCCGACACGTTGCAGCTGCTCTCGGAGCTCACCGACGAGCAGTTGGCCTCGAAGATCCCGGGCGCACCGTGGGGTGACGGAACGGTCGGCGGCGTCTTGGCGGTGCATGCGGCGCACTACCGGATGCACCGTCACTGGACCGAAGAGGCCGAAGGCCACACCCACTGATGCGCGCCGCGGTCATCACGACGCCACCGCAACTCGCAATCGACGAGGTAGCGGATCCGGTGGCGCGCGACGGCGAGGTCGTCGTGCGCGTGACGGCGTGTGGCATCTGCGGCAGCGACCTCCACACCGCGTCGAAGATGAGTGGACCGGGAACCGTGCTCGGCCACGAGATCGCCGGCGTGGTCGACGAGATCGGTGCGGGCGTCGGCAACGTGCAGGTCGGTGACGCCGTCGCGGTGCGGCCGTTTTCTGGTTGCGGCACGTGCTCGTTCTGCCGAGCCGGGCGCGCCGACCACTGCGCGGCCTTCGAACTCATCGGCATGCAGCGCCCCGGTGGTTTCGCCGAGCGCGTGGCGGCGCGGGCCGACGAGTTGTGGGCGCTGCCGTCGAAGGTGCACGTCGGCGATCAGCCGTTGGTCGAGCCGTTCGCGGTCGCCCGTCGTGGTTTGCGACGCGCCGGACTGGTCGCCGGCGAGGACGTCATCGTGACGGGCGCCGGCCCGATTGGTCTCGCGGTCACGCACTGGGCCCGGGCCCTCGGCGCGGGACGCATCATCGTGAGCGACCCGCTCGAACAGCGGCGGTCCCTGGCCCTCGCCCTGGGGGCGGATGAGGCCGTGCATCCCGACGAGATCCGCGGTCGCAGCGCAGTGAACGTCATCGAGTGCTCGGGTCGCGGCGGCCTGATCGATCAGGCCATGCAGCTCGCCGCCGTCGACGGGCGCGTGACCGTCATCGGCATGTGCATCGCCAACGACACGATCTTCCCGTGGTGGGGCCTGCAGAAGGAGCTCGACGTCCGGTTCTGCATCTATTACGGCCGTGAGGACTTCACCGACACCATCGACGCGTTCGAGTCCGGAGCCCTGCGCCCAGAAGGCTTGGTGACCGAAACCATCGGCCTCGACGAGCTACCAGCTCGCTTCGAGCGGCTCGCCCGCGAGGGAGACGCCGGAAAAGTCGTCCTCATTCCCTAGTAGAGTCGCTCCCCTGCCAATTTCGAAGAGGGGACGAATTTGGGCGTCAATGAGCAAGTAAACGCCGAACAGGCGCACATCGATCGCACGTACGAGCGGATCGATCAGCTCAGAGAACAAGCCGTCAGCCGTGCCAGTGAGGCGGCGATCTTCAGCGACAACGTGCCGGCCAACCTCGCCGACCGTGAAGCGGCTCTCGCCGCGCACGGCGTGCGTCGGAGCCGGTTCGTCGTCGGCAACCAGCCGATCTGCTTCGGCCGGATCGACACACAGGACCACGAGGTCTTTTACATCGGGCGCCTCGGCGTCAGCGACATCGAGGGCGATCCGATGCTCGTCGACTGGCGTGCGCCGATCGCGGAGAGTTTCTACCGGGCGACGGCGCGCGACGCCCGCGGCCTCTCGCGTCGGCGCCACATCCGGATGAACGCGCGCACCGTGGTCGGCATCGACGACGAGGCGCTCGACTCCGAAGCGCTCGCCGACGTCGAGCACGACCTGGTGGGTGAAGGCGCGCTGCTCGCCGCGCTCGCCGCGCCACGCACCGGCCAGATGGGCGACATCGTCGCCACGATCCAGGGCCAGCAGGACGAGGCGATCCGCGCGCCGTTACGCGGGATCCTGATCGTGCAGGGCGGACCGGGCACCGGCAAGACGGCGGTCGCGCTCCACCGCGCCGCGTACCTGCTCTACGCGCACGAGCTCGAACTGTCGGTCCAGGGCGTGTTGGTGGTCGGGCCGAACGCGATCTTCGCGCGCTACGTCGAGAACGTCTTGCCCGGGCTCGGCGAGACGGGCGTGCGCCTGGCCACGCCCGGCGACCTCGTCGAGGGCGTCGTCGTCGGCGCCATCGATTCGGCCGCCGACGGTCGCGTCAAGGGCGCTGCGGCGATGGTCGACACGATGCGTGCGACGTTGTACGGACACGTGGGCGCGCTCGACGTACCGGCCGCGATCGGCTTCGACCGTTGGCAACTCGAGGTCACGCCCGAGGATTCGCAGCGGGTCATCGATGAAGCGGTGTCGGCCGACAAGCCCTACGCCGAAGGCCGCGTGCTCGCGTACCGCGCCCTGCTCGGCGTGCTCGTGGAGAAGGTCGAACACAAAGCCGCGATCTCGGTCGAGGCCGGCCAGTTGTCGCGCCACTTCTTCGAGGAAAAGGCGATCCGGCGTCGGCTCGCGGACGACGACGCGGTGCGCGCGCTCACGTCGCGGCTGTGGCCGGCATTAAAGCCCGACACGCTCGTCGACGAGGTGCTCAGCGAACTCGGCTTCACCGCCGATCGCAACGCTCGCACCGTGCACGACGTCGCCCTCCTCGACGAAGCCCGGTGGCTCATCGGCGACGCGCCCACGAAGAAGGACAAGGCCAAGCGCAAGCCGCGCTTCGACGCGATCCTCGAACGCCAGCTGGCCGACATGGATCTCCTGCCGAACTGCAAGGTGTGCGGATCCGAGCTGTCTCCCAAGGGCTTCGATTGGGAGTGCACCAATTGCGATCCGCGCCGGTTCTGGAACTCGGAGCAGGTATTGGTGCCGCTGCAGATCCAGCAGATCAACGAGATCGTCGCCCATGTGACGGAGACCTACGCCGAAGCGGAGATCGCCGAGGAGCGCACGACGTGGGGTCACGTGCTCGTCGACGAAGCTCAAGAACTCACCCACATGCAGTGGCGCATGCTGACCCGTCGCTGCCCGACGCGGTCGTTCACGATCGTCGGTGACCTCAACCAGGCGGGCGGCGCGAGCGCGGTCGGCGGGTGGAACGCGGTCGGTCGCGCCATCGATCCGGACCGGGACGCGCAGGTGCTCAAGCTCGACGTCAACTACCGCACACCCGAGGAGATCATGGTGGTCGCCAACGCGCTGCTCGCGGCGACGGGTGAAGTGGTCGACCCGCCGCGATCGGTGCGCGCGGTCGGCGAGAAGCCCGTCGCCATTGCGACCGATGCCCCGCTCGCCGCCGCGCGCGAACGTGCCGCCGAGATCGCCGCGACGCACGACGGCACCGTCGCGATCATCGTCCCGAGCGACATCGCGCCAACCGTCGGACCCGAGGCGCTCGATCAACAGATCGTCGAGATCGGCGTCGAGCAGGTTCGTGGCCTGGAGTTCGACAGCGTTCTCATCGTGGAGCCGTCGCAGTTTCCGACGGGTGATTTGTACGTTGCATTGACGCGAGCGACCACCCGCCTCGTAGTTCTTCATGCAGACCCCCTGCCCGATGCAATAGAAGGTGCCCTGTGAGAATCGAGATTCCGAAGACGCACGGCGGACCCCCCGGGATCGGTCACGGCGGCTACGTCGTCGGACTGTTGAGCAAGAACATCAGCGGCGCCGCGCAGGTGACACTGCGCAAGCCCGCACCTCTCGACACGCCGCTCGACGTCGTTCTCACCGAAGACGGCTGGGAGTTACGGCGCGGCGACGAGGTGATCGCCGACGCCACTGCCGCGAAACTCGATCTCGTGGTGCCGAACGCCCCGTCGCTCGACGCAGCCCGCGCCGCCGAGGAGCACTCCCCGTCGCGGTGGAATCAGCGTGGCGTGCACCCGACGTGCTTCGGTTGCGCGCAGTTTCGCGACGACGACCTCGGGCTCGGCATCGGCGTCGGTCCACTGACGGTCGATGGCGTCGACATGGTCGCCTCGACGTGGAAGCCCCGAGCCGAGCACGCCGATGCGGACGGCGTCGTCGACCCGCAGATCGTCGTGGCCGCGATCGACTGTCCGGGGGCGTTCGCCTTCATCGCCTACGAACAGGGCGCCGGGCTCCTGGGCCGCATGATCGTCGAGCAGTTCGCGCCAGTGCGGGCCGAGACCGACCACATCGTCATGGCGTGGCAGATCGAGACCGACGGCCGCAAGCTCTTCGCCGGCTCCGCGCTCACGTCGGCCGACGGCCAGGTTCTGGCGGCGTCCCGCCAAACCTGGTTCCCGATGCAGCGCAGTTAGCCGACGATCGTGGCGGACAACGCCATGCGGTGGTCTTTGGCCCAGGGGGCACCGAGTCGTTGACGCGGGCCGTCGATGACGTCGTTGGCGCGAGCACCGAGCAGCACGCGCGCTTCGGCTTCGACCGACTTCGGGTCGTAGAGGTGGACCGTCCAGCCACGAGCGTTCGCGGCGTCGGCGATCACCCGTCGGTACATGATCGAGTCGGCCCAGTTCTCGTAGGGCAGCTTTCGTTGCGTCACCAGGTCCTGCGGGAAGTCGAGGGGCCACGACCGCACATGGATCGAGCTGACGCGACCCAGGTCGTCGAAGGCTGCGTTGATGCAGCGCCAGATCGATGTGCGCGTCTCGTCGAGTAGCGCCTGACAAGCGATGTCGTCGTAACCGTTTCCTTCGACGTGAATGGGCGCCGCCGCGACGCCCGGCTCGATCAGTTCAATGCGAGCGCGGTGGACGACATCGTGGTTCGCGTCGGCGACGACGATGTTGGCGTACGCATAGTGGTCGGCGATACCGAGGCGGAGGCTCACGACTTCTTCTCCCGCACGACCTCGCGCGGCGACTTGTCGTCGCGGACGCGTACGAAGCGCGGGTGGCGCATTTTCCCGTCGCTCGTCCACTCCATGAACACCGCCTCCACGATGATCTCGGGGCGCACCCAGTGCGCCGCCTTGCGGGGAATGTCGGAACCAGCCGTGAACGGCGGCGCATCGATCTCGATTGCCTTCATCTGCGCGTACATCTCGTCGAGCAGCTTGTTGGAGAAGCCGGTACCGAGCCGTCCGGCGTAGACGAAGTCGTCGCCGTCGTAGTAGCCGACGAGCAATGCCCCGAAGCCGGCACGTTGTCCGCTCGGTTCGGTGAACCCGCCGACGACGAGTTCCTGCGACGCGTCGCACTTCATCTTCAGCCAGTTGCGCGACCGCTTGTGCTCGTAGACCGAGTCGCGTTTCTTGGCCATGACGCCTTCCCAGCCCTCGCGACAAGCGCGCTCGTAGGCCGCAACGCCGGACTCCGGCAGCGGTTCGACGAGGGTGAGCGGCTCGACCCAACCGAAGTGTTCTTCGAGCAGCTTCTTGCGTTCCATCAACGGCAGGCCGGTCACGTCGTGGCCTTCGAGGCGCAGGATGTCGAACACCGCATATTCGGATGCTTCGTCGCCGGCGGCGCGCGGCGCCCCCGTCCGTCGGTCACCCCACACGACCTCACCGTCGACGATGAAGTCGTCGAGGCCCTGGGCGAGCAGCGTCGCCTCGATCAGGGGAAAACGGTGACGGTTCTGGTTGCGCGTGTACAGGGCAGCTTCGCCGTCCTTCACGAACGCGAGGAACCGGAACCCGTCGAGCTTGCGCTCGAAGATCCAGTCGGCGTCGTCGAACCGCTTGTCGGTCAACGTCGCCTTCATCGGCTCCACCCACTCCATGGGCAGAGTCTTGCCCGCTACGAAGCGATCGGCATCACGTTCTCGCGGAGATACGTCTGCGCCTTCTCGTCGTGGGTGCCTGTGTGATCGGGATGGTGTCCCGGCCGGAGGTACGCCGGCAGTCCGGCCCACATGCGGAACAGGTCGGGCACGCGTCGCCGGCGTACGGCCTTGACGTAACGGCGCAGGCTCACGACTCGTCGCAAGTCGCGGTCGACCATCATCGACACCTGCGTCACGAACGCGATCGCGGGCAGGAAGCCAGGAATGACGATCGCCGCCGGCCACACCCGCCCGAGGTAGCCGCCGCCGAGATGCTGATAAACGTCGAAGGGCAACGAGCGATGCTCGAGCTCTTCGGACGCGTGCCAGAACAGCAGCTCCCGCATCGCCGGATCGACGGCCTCGGGGTCGAACCGCTTCTCGTCGAGGATCTGGTCGGCGAGCAACGCGGTGACGTGTTCCACGATCATCGTGGTGCTCAGCCAGATCAACACGGCCCGCTTGCGGCGGGGCTCGGGCATCGCATCGACCCGCGCGTAAAGCGACTCACGCCACTTGTCGGCGCGCTCGACGGGCCGCGTGATCGTCGGGCTGTCGAACAGCCCGAGATGGGCGGCCGCCTTCTCGTGCAGGCGGGCGTGAATGCTCTCCTGCCCGATGAAGGACTTCACGTCGGCCCGCAGTGTCGGATCGGTGATGTAGGGCACGGCGAGCTTCACGCTGTCGATGAAGAACCGCTCCCCCGCCGGGATCCCGAAGTTCAAGATGTTGAGCGCGTGGGTCGACTGGGGATCGCCGATGATCCAGTACTTCGGCGTCTCGTCGTATGCGATCTTGGGGCGGCGGACCTTCAACTTCGGTTGAGCGACAGCGACCATGCATTTATGTTTACTCTGGGTAGATTAATTCGTCAATGACTTCTTCCTCATCGGCGCGCGGGCGTCCGAAGCGCTCCGATACGCAGCGCGCCGAGCAGCGCGCCCGACTGCTCGAAGGTGTCATGGCCGCGATCCGGCTCAACGGTGCTGACGTGAGCCTCGTCGACATGGCGAAGGCTGCCGGTGTGAGCAAGCCCGTCCTCTACTCCGAGTTCGGCGACAAGCAGGGCGTGGCCGACGCGATCGCCGTAGCGCTGGTGACGCGAGTCGAGGCTGACATCGTCACGCGGGTCGTCGGCGACCTGAACCTCGAGACCGCACTGACCGACGGGGCCGTGAATCCTCGACGGGCCATCACCGAGATGGTGCGGGTGCTAATCGACCTGATCGACGACGAGCCTGACGTCTACAAGTTCATCATTCGCAGCCTGCGCGCAAACGACCGCGGCTTTCTCGACAACGCGCTCGTGCGCGTGATCCACGAACGCTCGGTGTTCTTTTTACGGTTCTTCTCCGCCGACGTCGAGCCGGCCGACGTCGAGGTCGTCGTCGATGCAGCGTTCGGCATGATCCTCGGCGCCGTCGAGTCGTGGCAGTCCAACCGCGCCGTTCCGAAGGACCGATTGATCGAGTTGCTGTCGGGCGCGATCTACGCCGGCCTCGACAGCCTCCTGCCGAACGGCCTCCGCTAGAGAAGCGACCGCAGAAGGTCGCGCGTGCGCTGACGCTCGTCGTCGGTCGCCGCGATCTCCGCCGCCAGCAGATCGTCGACGCCGACCGCGCCGTACGCCTCGAGCCCGGCGCGGACGGTGGCTTCGTCGCCGATGACGGCGAAGTCGGCCGGGCCTTCGAGACCCTCGCGGTCGAGCATGGCGCGGTACGAGGGAAGAAAGCCGTAGGCCACCAACGCCTGCGCGGCACGAGCGCGCGTCCCGTCGACGTCGTCGGTAACGCAGACCGGCACACCGACCACGATGCGCGGCTTGTCACGACCGGCGGCATCCGCCGAGTTCGAGATCGTCGGGATGGTGTGGTTGGCGAGCGTCTTGGGACCGGTCATCCACGTGATCGTGCCTTCGGCCATCTGGCCGGCGAGCTCGAGCATCTTCGGGCCGAGTGCGGCGATCAGGATGGGCGTCGGCGTCGCCCCCGGGATGTCGATGGCGGACTGCGCACCGAGCGTCTCGCCTTCGAAGCTCACCGCACGATCGTGGATGAGCGGCCGCAAGACCGACAGGTACTCGCGCATGTGACGCAGGGGCTTGTCGAAGGACTGCTTGAACATCTGCTCGATGACGATTTGATGCGACAGACCGATGCCGAGCGTGAAGCGTCCGCCGGTGATGGCGTTGGCCGTGAGCGCTTGCTGGGCCAGCATCATCGGGTGGCGCGGGTAGGTCGGCACGACCGCGGTGCCGAGCTCGATGCCCGGTACTTCACGGCCGATCACAGCGGCGACGGTGATCGCGTCCGCCCCGAAGATCTGCGGAAGCCACAACGACGGGAAGCCCTGCTCGGCCACCCGTTTCGCCTCGGCGACGATGCCGTCGATGCTCGCGTTGCCCGTGACGTCACCCGTGAAGATCCCTATGCGCATGAGCGCAATGTCTAGGCGCTAGCGAAGGGAGACGCCGAGGAAGAGTGCGACGAGCGCGCTCAGTCCGGCAATGGCGCCACCGATGGCGAGCGCCTTCTTCGACGTGGCCTGCGTGTGCGCAAACGCGCTCAGGCCCGACAACGCCACCACGACGATCTTGATCATCAGCGTGCGCATGTAGGCACTGTCGATGTCGGGATCGACGACCACGACGTTCCAAATGCCGGTCACGATCAGCACGCCGAATGCCGGCCATGCGATGCGATTGAAGCGACGGGCCACGATGCGCGGCGCGTCGTTGCCGATGCCGCGCAGCGTGGGCACCAGACCGGCGAGCGTGAACTGGCCACCGACCCAGATCGTCGCGGCGAGCACGTGAATGAAGAGACGAATCGTCGTCCAGGTGATCGGCAGCATCAGCCACGCACCACTTCGATGGCATCGGGCGCTTCGACGTCGACGACGAGTCGACCGCCCTCGAGGCGCCAGTCGACCTTGATCGTTCCGTGGCGCGTGTCGAGCGACGCCTTCGCCCACGTGATGCCGCCACCCGGCTTCGGGTCGACGAGGACCTTCGTGTAACCGGGCGACAGTGGCGTGATGCCACCGATCGTGCGATGCATCCAGTCGGCCACGGCACCGAGCGCGTAGTGGTTAAAGCTCGTCATGCCGCCGTCGTTGATCGAGCCGTCGGGCAGCGTCGAGTCCCAGCGTTCCCAGATGGTGGTGGCCCCCTGCGTGACGGCGTACATCCACGACGGGCACTCACGCTCGAGCAGCAATCGGTACGCGTGATCGAGGTGACCCGTCATGGTGAGCGCGTCGGTCATGTACGGCGTGCCGGCGAAGCCGGTCGAGATGCGAAAGCCGCGTTCTTCGACGAGCTCGGCCAACCGATCTCCGGCGAGCTGCGCAACGTCGTCGTCGAGCAGGCCGAAGACGATGGCGAGCGCATAGCCCGTCGCGGCGTCGCTGAGGATCCGACCGTTCGGCTCGACGAAGTGTTCGTTGAACGCGGCGCGGGTGCGCGTCGCGAGGGCGTCGAACTCTGCGCCTTCGTCAACGCGATACGTGAGCCGAGCCGCCTCGGCCAGCATGCGCGCGCTGCGGTACACGCACGCCGTCGCCACAACCTGCGGCTTGACCTTCGCGTGCCACGGCTGATCGACGGGCGCGTCAGGATCGAGCCAGTCGCCGAACTGGAAGCCCTGATCCCACAACCCGTTGGGCGACAGCATCGACTCGACACGACGCATGTGCGCAGCCATCGACTCGAACTGCGTGTCGAGCACCGACACGTCGCCGTACGCCATCCACAACGCCCACGGCACCCAGATCGACGCGTCGGCCCAAATCGCGGTGGTGTCGATGATGGCGCCGAGACCTGCGGCGCGTTGCTTGTCGAACTTCAAGATGTCGGGGATGACGACCGGCACGCGGCCCTGGTCCTTCTGTTCGGCGGCGAGGTCGAGCAGCCAGTCGCGTAGGAACCCGTCGACGTCGTACAGGTACGCGGCCGTCGGGGCGAACACCGCGAGGTCGCCGGTCCAGCCGAGGCGCTCGTCACGCTGCGGGCAATCCGTCGGCACGTCGAGGAAGTTGCCGCGGAGACCCCACACGACGTTGCGGTGCAACTGGTTGACCATGTCGTCGGAGCACTCGAAGTAGCCCGTGCGGCGCATGTCGGAGTGCACGACGACGGCCTCGAGATCGTCCGGCCGCAGTTCGCGCGGGTAACCCTCGACCTCGGCGTACCGGAAGCCGTGGAACGTCAGCGTCGGTTCGAACTCGTCGTTCCCTCCGCTGAGGATGAACGTGTCGGTCGCCTTGGCGGTGCGCAGTGGGAACGTGCACAACTCGCCGTTCTCGAGCACCTCGGCGTGACGGACCGTGATCGTCGTGCCCGCCTCGCCCGTCGCCCGCAGACGGATCCAGCCGACGAGGTTCTGGCCGAAGTCGACCAGCGTCTTGCCCGTCGGCGACCGCCAGATGCGCGTCGGCTGCAAGCGTTCGCGACGAACGACGGCGGGGCCGACGTACGGCGTGAGGCGCGAGGTGTCGAAGTCGATCACGTCGACCGCCGATGTCGCGGTGGTGTCGCGGCGCGCGTCGATGGTCTGGCCGTCGTAGAGGTCGTTGACGGTGGTGTGCGACGGATGTGCCGTCCACGAATCGTCGGTCACGACCGTTTGCGTGTGGCCGTCGGCGAAGGTGATCTCAAGTTGGGCGATGAGACCGAGCCGATCGCCGTAGATCTCGCGACCTTCGGCCCATCCGAGTCGGCCGCGATACCAACCGTTGCCAAGGCGGCACTCGAGCGTGATGCCTTCACGCACGCGGGCCGTCACGTTGTAGCTGCGGTACCGGATACGCCACTCGTACGCGCTCCAGCCTGGGCTCAAGACTTCGTCGGCGACAGGGTCGTCGTTAATGAACGCCTCGAACACGCCGAGCGCGGAGATGTGCCAACGCGCGTCCTTCACGTCACCGTGTCCGTCGTCGAGGTGCAGCGTCGTTCGAAGGATTGGCGCCCCGCCAAAGTCGTCGATCGGCGAGATCATCGCCGCAGACCAATTCACACCGTCGACCGTAGTTGTCACGCCGCTACCGTCCGAGGCGTGCCGAAGCTCACTGCGGATGAAGTCGTCGCCTTCCTGACCGAACCCGGACACCTCGTCCGCCTCGCGACCGTCGATGCCGACGGCGCGCCGCGCGTCGTGCCCATCTGGTTCGTGTTCGAAGACAACCGCATCTGGATGACACCGCGTGAACGATCGGCGTGGTGGCCCGACGTGCAGGGCGACCAACGCGTCGCGCTCGTCGTCGACGAAGAGCAACCACCGTGGCGAAAAGTGATCGCGCGCGGTGCTGTCGAGATCGTTCACCGACCCGGCGACGACGACGCCTGGCGCGACCGTTACCGCCGCATCGCGACGCGGTACACCCCCGAGCCCTGGGCCGACGCGTATCTCACGAACACCCACGACGAGCCGCGCGCGCTGCTCGCCTTCGACCTCGACCCGTCAACCGCGACCACGTGGCGCATGCCGCTCGCCGGCGAAGACCCCAAGGGCATCTGGGCCGCCCGGTACTACCACTAGCCGTGTCCGTCGCCGAGCTCGCCGCGCGACTGCCGTCGATCGACGTCCTCAAACAGTGGTCACGCGCCATCGCCACACTCGACGTGATCATGAGCCCCGACTGGGAGTACCGGTACTTCTCGTTTGATCCGCGTTGGAGCGAATCAGAGCAAATGGCGTCGATGCGAAACGGCTCCGGCGACGAGTATGCGATCGTCTTCACGGAAGACGGTGCGTTCGTGCGCGGCTTCGACCATGAGTCGTCGTTGAGCCCGTCGATGCAGAGCCCTCCCGGCGTCGCTCCCGGAGTCGTCGATGGGCTGCCGGAAGTTTTCGCCCCACAGGTACTCGAACCAGCATTCTCGCTTCACGACGTGCCGGCGATCACCGTGTGCCTGTGGCGCCGCAACGACGACGACCGTTGGTCCCACGGAAGCCCGACAGACCCGCCCGTCGCCGACGATGACGGCGGAGCCTCGTGGCTGTTCGAAGACCTCGACGGAAACCCCGAGACCTACGTGCGCTTCGTTGCCGACTACTACGAGACCGAGGTGGACATCGCTGACGTCAGCCTTGTGTTCGACGGACTCCCGATCGATGCCGACCTCATCACACGCTTGAATCCGGAGGCTGATCCGGCAGTCGCCCTCGCGGAGATCGCTGAACTTCGCCGCCCATAGCGGCACTAATGCGCTACAGGCCACGATTGACCAACGAGCGGGAGGCCCTCGGTCCTTGGTCAGTGGCGGCACCGTGTAGGGCCACGATCGACCAAAGACCGCTCGTTATTGCCGGTTATTTCGCGCTTTGGTGGGTTGGCTAGGCAGCGAAGGCGGGAGGACGGACGAGGAACGGGTCGACTTCGGAACACAGGGTCTGTTGTTGGGGCCCGGTGAAGGTGGTGATGCCGGTGGAGGGGTCCCAGGTGATGACCCAGCCGAGGTCGTGGACCATGTGGTGGTGGCGTGAGCAGAGCGGGACGCCGTTCTCGATGCAGGTGCGTCCGCCGTTTTCCCAAAAGACGAGGTGGTGGATCTCGGTGATGCGGCGGTCACAGCCGCGCACGGCGCATTTGTGGCCGTGGCGGGCGCGGATGGCGCGTCGTTGGGCTTTGTTCCAGGTCCTCGTTTTGCGGCCGGTGTCGAGAATTTCTGATGCGCCTTTGACGACCATGCGGCTGATGCCGGCGTCGCAGCACAGGCGACGCAGTCGTTGGCCGGTGAGGATTGGTCCTGCGTCGAGGACGCCAATGCTGCTGGTGCGCGCGACGCCGATGAGCGATTCGTAGGAAACGGTCACGGCGACCGACGCGCGGTCGGGATCGAGTTCGTCGTCGTGTACCAGGGCTACTTCCTCGATGAGATCGACGAGCCATTCGAATCGGCGTTGCGCCAGCGACAGAGGTGGCTCCACGGAAGCCTCATCGAGGGCTTCGGGTTCCCACGTGTGGTTATACGGCGCGCCGAGTGCATCGGCCGTGTTGCACGCGGGCTCCTCAGTGTTGTCGGCCCGCAGCACCGGCGGCTTCACGGAAGCCTCCGGGTCGGAAGCCTCCAGTGGCTTCACGGAAGCCTCTGGGTCGGAAGCCTCCGGTGGCTTCACGGAAGCCGTGTCGGAGTTGAAGAACAGGAACGCGCCGTACGCGTCGAGCAGGTTCACGATGCGGGCGAGGTCTTCGTTGGCGCCTTCGATGATGATGCGACCGTTGGCTCCACTGAAGCCGGGTTGGAAGTTCACCCTCGGCTTGGCTTCCGGTTCGGGTGGCGCGTCGTCACCGTTGCGCAGGTTCCACCACCGGACGAGTCGTTCGAGGGCGTCCGCGGACTCCTCGGCGTATTGCGCGATGAACTCGGCGTCGCGCTCGTCGTGCAAACCCTTGAGCCGAGTCAGCGCCCGCGCCTTGGAGTAAGTGAGGCGACCGTCGAGAAACGCGTCGCGCACCACCGGCCGATCCCGGAGTTCGCGACCGATCCGTACCTTCTCCTTCGCGGTGGACCGGCCCATGCCGCACCGATCAACCAACCACGTCACCGTGGTCGGATGACCATCCAACTCGCACGCGGCCGCATCGTGGAACTCGACCAACGTCACCAACCACTGCGCTTCACGCGCATCCAAAAACGCACGCCCGTCGATCAACTCCTGACCGACCACAGACACCGACGAAGACACCCTCAAACCCCGACTACTCGTGGAAGTGAAAGGCGTCCGTAACGTCGGCCGCGAGACGTTGCAACGTCTCGAATTTTACCGAAGGGGTGTTACATCGAGCCCCTGAAGGAACTGTCTGACCTCGCGTTTGGAGCGCAGCACGTGCACCGCGACGCGGTCAGCGTGGCGGTGCAGCACGTCGAGTTCGTGCGCCGGCTCCGAACGCCGCACGCGCCAGATGCGAAAGACAAGCCACCACTCGTCGCGAACGCGACGCCATGTCGAGTCCTCACACCCGTCGGGCATCTTCGTTCCTACAGGGCGCCGGAGTCCTCGGCGGAAGGCGCGCCACGAGCAAAGCCACCACGGGGTGTGCAGGTAAATGGCGGTGTCGGCGCGCTCCAGTCGCAACTCGAGCGTCTCGCGGTAGTTGCCGTCGAGGATCCACTGATCCTTTGCAGTGAGGTCACGCTGCTGCGCGATCCACTCGTCATCCGAAGGCTGCTGCCAGCCCGGCCGCCAGTACTGGAGGTCGAGAAGGATCAGCGGGAGGCCGGTGCGCTCCGCCATCGCCCGAGAGAACGTGCTCTTGCCCGCACCCGCCAACCCGGTCACCAGAACTCGTTGGCCGACGTTCCTCACGAACTCTGTCAGTGCTGACCGAGCCGGTTGTCCAGTCGTTCGGCGGTCTCGGCGATGCGGGCTTTCTCGGCTTCGTCGAGTTCCGGCGAGTGCTTGTCGAGCGCGCGCTTCGTCACCTCGCTCGTCGACAGTCCGTCAGCCTGCCCGGCCTGAATCGTGGTGCTGATCGAGCGAGATCGACTGACCTGTTCCCGCAGCCAACGCATGAGAGCCATGCGGTCAGGCTACGGGCATCTAGAAGGGTCTGTCCCCGATAATCGTGATGCGTTCCATGACCCGGCGGTTCGGGAAGTAGTCGCTGATCGCGTAGTGCTGGGTCGAGCGGTTGTCCCAGAAGGCGACGTCGCCCGGCTGCCACTTCCAGCGGCACTGGTACTCGCCGAAGCTGGCCTGAATCCAGAGTTGCTCGAGTAGCTCCCGGCTCTCAGCGGGGTCCATGCCGACGATGAACTGCGTGAAGCCGCGGTTCACGTACAGCATCTTGCGGCCCGTCTCGGGGTGGGTGCGCACGACGGGGTGGTGCGCGGCCGGGAAGTCCTTGCGCAGTTCCTCGCGTTCGTCGGGCTTCATCGTGAGGCCGAAACTGTTCACCCAGTCGTGTTCGGCGACGAGGCCGTCGATGCGTTCCTTCGTCTGGGGCGACAAGCCGTCGTACGCGGCGGCCATGTCGGACCACATCGTGTCGCCACCGACGTCGGGGACTTCGATGGCACGAAGAATCGAACCGAGCGACGGCACCTCTCGCCACGTGACGTCGGAGTGCCACACGTTCTCGTAACCGCCGAGGTTGGCGCCCTTCTCGAAGCGGACGACTTCGGCCTTGCCATGCGACTGATCCGTCGTGAGCTTGATGAAGGGGTGCGACTCGAGCGCGCCCCAGTTCGCGGCGAAGGCGGTGTGCTGCTCACCGGTGATGTCCTGGTTGCGGAAGAACAGCACCTTCCATTCCAGCAGCGCCCGGTTGAGTTGCGTGAACAACTCCGGGTCGACGGTCTCGGCCAGCGAGACGCCCTTGATCACGGCACCGATCGTCGGCGTGAGCGGCTGGACCTCAAAACGCGTGTAGGGCTCGTCGGCCCAACCGTCCGGGGTGCGGGAGTAGACGCGCGGGCCGGGGTGGTAATCCGACAGCAGGCCGTTGAGATCAGCGGTGACGGTCATCGAGAAACTCCAGTGAGAACAGGTGCCGTCAGCACGGCAACGCCGGTGGAAATGAGATCTGCTTCGAGGGCTTCGACGGACAGGCGAGCTTCCCCACGTTCGCGGGCACCTTCCCATCCCGCGATGGTGCCGATCACCAACGTCATGAGTTGATCGAGTCGGCTGTGGCGGATGGCGCGGGGCACGTCGCCCAGCGCCCGGTTGAGCTTGCGCATGGCGGCGGCGAACGCGCCGCCGGCGGTCACCTGCTCGAGCGCCTTCCACGAGGTCGGCTCCCAGCGCAGACGAGCTTGGAAGCGGGCGTACCAGCCTCCGCTCTCGGCCACGACGTCGACGAGGGGAACGACGACGACAGCAACGAGGGCGCGCACGTCGTCGTCGGCGGCCGCGTCGAGGAGCGGTCGGCGACGCTCCTCCACGACCTTCATGCGGTTCTCGTAGACCGCAGTCACGAGACCGAGCCGATCGCCGAAGTGGTACTGCGCCGCATTGTGGTTTTTCTGCCCTGCGGCGGCGGACACGTCGCGCAGGGAAACGCCTTCGATGCCCGACTCCGCGAACATCCGCTCGGCCGCCTCTACGAGTGCACTGCGCGCGGCGTCGCCCCTCACGCCGCCAAATTACGCCACGCGGCGTAATAAGTCAACTGGCGTAATTACTCGTGGAGGAATCGGGCGACCGCGGCCTTCGCCGCGGCGACGGACAACGGCAGCGAGTCCCTGTCGAGAGTGGCTATGGGCGAAAAGCCCCACAGCAGCGTGGTGACGAAGACGACGAACGTCCCCAGATCGGCGCGGGCCAGTTCTCGTCGCGCCACTGCCCGGCTGGTCACCGTCGAGAAGAACTCGGCGAAGGGCTCGGTGTGGAGGTCGATGTGCGCCAGGTCGGGGTGCTCGCGTTCGACCAGCAATCGCGACGTGAACAACAGCCCTTCCGGATCCTCCGTAAATGCGTCGTAGGCGTAGTCGAAGATCGCGTTGATCTCGTCGAGTAACGAGTCCTTGCCGATGATCGCCTCGGCGAAGCCGGCATAGAGCGAGTCGACGCTTTCCTTCCACACTAACTCGAACAGACCCGCCTTGTTCGGCGCGTAGTTGTACAGCGCCATTGCCGTCACGCCGGCCTCGGCCGCGATAAGGCGCATGGACGCGCCGGAGTAACCCCGCGCCGCGAAGACGTTGCGCGCTGCGAGCAGGACCTCGTCGCGCTTGTTAGATCTGACGGTCCAACTCCATGCCCTCGAGGTCGCCCTTCTCGCGCCAGTCGACCAGCACCTGGTTGAACGCGTTGATGCCCGCGGCGTACACCCCCGAGCTCAAGCCGCCCTGACCCTGGCCTTCGTTGTTGTAGTAGCCGGGCGTGCAGCTCTCGAAAAAGCCGAGCGCGGCGGTCATCGCACCGAAGTTCGCAATGAGATCACACCACGCCTGCTGGCCCTCGGCCGACGGCTCGATCGTGGTCGCGCCGCGATCGATCGTCTCCTTGATCAGGTAGGCGATGTGCTGCGCCTGCTCGTCG
>JBEHXL010000047.1:0-17201 GCA_048498715.1 Actinomycetota bacterium
CCCTCGGCCTCCATGGCATCGACCATGGCGAGCACGCGGCTCTTGCGCTCGGGCTGGCCCTGGGGCAGCAGTCCGAGGTGGGTGATCTTCGCGGCGGTGAACAGCATGGCCGACGCGTTCGGGCAGGCCGCCACGCAGGCGCCGCAGCCGATGCACGCAGCGGACTCGAAGGAGGCGTCGGCGTCGACCTTGGGCACCGGCACGGAGTGCGCTTCCGGTGCCGCGCCGGTGTTGACGCTGATGTAACCGCCCGCCTGGATGATGCGATCGAACGCACCTCGGTCCACGACGAGGTCTTTCAGTACCGGGAACGCACGCGCACGCCAGGGTTCGATCCAGACTTCTTGACCGTCCTTGAAGTGGCGCATGTGCAGCTGGCAGGTGGTGGTGGCGCGCTCAGGTCCGTGGGCGATGCCGTTGATGACGAGTCCACACATGCCGCAGATGCCTTCGCGGCAGTCGTGGTCGAAGGCGATCGGGTCTTCGCCGGCCTCCTGCAGCTCTTCGTTCACGACGTCGAGCATCTCGAGGAACGACATGTCCTCGTCGACGTTGTTGGCCTGGTACGTCTTCATCGCACCCGGGGCGTTCGCGTCGGGCTGACGCCACACATGCAGCGTGAGTTTCATTACTTGTAGCTCCGTTGTGCGGGGTGGACGTAGTCGAAGGTGAGTTCTTCTTTGTGCAGCACGGGCTGGCTGCCGACGCCGGTGAATTCCCAACCGGCGACGTAGCTGAAGTCCTCGTCGTTGCGGGCGGCTTCGCCTTCTTCGGTTTGGTACTCCTCACGGAAGTGGCCGCCGCAGCTCTCCTGACGGTGCAGGGCGTCGATGCACATGAGTTCGCCGAGCTCGAAGAAGTCGGCCACGCGGCCAGCCTTTTCGAGGCTCTGATTGAGCGACTCGTTCGTGCCGAGGACCTTGACCGACTGCCAGAACTCCTCGCGCAGTTCGGGAATGCGGTCCAGCGCCTTGCGCAGGCCTTCCTCGTTGCGGCCCATGCCGCAGTAGTCCCACATGATCTTGCCGAGCTCACGGTGGAACGAGTCGACGGTGCGGGTGCCGTTCGGGCGCAGCAGCTTGCCGATGCGGTCCTTCACGCTCGACAGCGCTTCTTGGGCGGCGGGATGCGAGGCGTCGGCCGTGTTGGCCGGCGTCTGGGCGAGGTAGTCGCTGACCGTCGAGGGCAACACGAAGTAGCCATCGGCCAGGCCCTGCATCAGCGCCGAAGCACCGAGGCGGTTGGCGCCATGGTCCGAGAAGTTCGCTTCGCCACCGACGAACAGACCCGGGATCGACGACATGAGGTTGTAGTCGACCCAGAGGCCACCCATCGTGTAGTGGACGGCCGGGTAGATGCGCATCGGGACCTCGAACGGGTCCTCGTCGGTGATGCGCTCGTACATCTCGAAGAGGTTGTCGTAGCGCTCGTTGATCTTGTCCCGGCCGAGACGGTTGATCGAGTCGGCGAAGTCGAGATAGACGCCGAGGCCGCCGGGGCCGACGCCGCGACCCTCGTCGCAGACCTGCTTGGCGGCGCGCGACGCAACGTCACGCGGCACGAGGTTGCCGAAGGACGGGTAGCGGCGTTCGAGGTAGTAGTCGCGCTCGGACTCGGGAATCTGGCTCGGCGGACGCTGGTCGTCGCGCTTGAGCGGCACCCACACGCGTCCGTCGTTGCGCAGCGACTCCGACATCAGGGTGAGCTTGGACTGGTGCTCGCCGGAGACGGGGATGCAGGTCGGGTGGATCTGCGTGTAGCAGGGGTTGCCGAACAGGGCGCCCTTGCGATGCGAGCGCCAGATCGCCGTGGTGTTGCAACCCATGGCGTTGGTCGAGAGGAAGAACACGTTGCCGTAGCCGCCGGTGCACAGCACCACCGCGTCGGCCATGTGGACGTCGATCGCACCGGTGACCATGTCGCGGGTCACGATGCCCCGCGCCCGCCCGTCGACCACGATGAGGTCGAGCATCTCGTGGCGGGTGTGCATCTCGACGGTGCCGGCGTTCACCTGACGCTCCAGCGCCTGGTACGCACCGATCAGCAGCTGCTGACCCGTCTGGCCGCGGGCGTAGAACGTGCGGGACACCTGCGCGCCACCGAAGGAACGGTTGTCGAGCAGACCGCCGTATTCGCGGGCGAAGGGCACGCCCTGTGCGACGCACTGGTCGATGATGTCGACCGAGAGCTGGGCGAGGCGGTACACGTTGCGCTCGCGGGCGCGGAAGTCGCCGCCCTTCACGGTGTCGTAGAAGAGGCGATAGACCGAGTCGCCGTCGTTGCGGTAGTTCTTCGCCGCATTGATGCCGCCCTGGGCTGCGATGGAGTGTGCACGCCGCGGGCTGTCCTGGTAGCAGAACGCCTTGACGTTGTAACCCATCTCGCCCATCGAGGCCGCCGCCGCACCACCGGCGAGGCCGGTGCCGACGATGATGACGGTGTGCTTCCGGCGGTTGGCCGGGTTGACGAGCTTGAGTTCGAAGCGGCGGGTGTCCCACGCGTCTTCGATCGGGCCCGTCGGGATCTTGTTGTCGGTGATCGGCGCGCCGACCTGCCAACGAGTGTCGACCATCGACATTACGGGCGGCCTCCCAGCATGATCGTCCAGGGCATGGCAAGGAAGCCGAGGCACACGGCGACGGAGATGGCTGCGGCCACCGCGCGCAGCTTCACGGTGATGTTCTTGTTGTTCTTGCCGAACGTCTGGAACATCGACCAGATGCCGTGGAACAGGTGCAGGCACAGGGCGCCCATCGCCAACGTGTAGACGATCGTCACCGCGGGGTGCTGGAAACCGGAGATCGCGTTCGCATACGCGTGGCCGTGCTCGGCGGTGGTCTCCTCGAACGCGCCCGTGTGCGCGGCGCCGACGGTGAGATCGAGGATGTGGAAGACGATGAACAGCAGCAGGATCACGCCGCCCCAGCGCATCGTGCGCGATGCGTAGGTGGCCTGGATCGAATCGCTGTGCGCGTACTTGACCGGACGGGCGGCGTGGCTCTGACGAGTCGTCGACCATGCGGCCCAGATGTGGATGCTGACGGCGCCCAAGAGCACGGCGCGCAGGCCCCACAAGATGAAGTAGTGCGGCACGGCGGGCGCGCCGACGGTCCGCAGGAACGCCGCGTACTCGTCGAAGTGGTGCTCGCCGGTGAAGAACTTCAGGTTGCCGACCATGTGGGCAATCACGAAGCCGACGAGGATTACTCCTGACGCCGCCATCGCAACTTTCTTGCCGATCGACGTTCGCAGCACCAGCGGCTTGGCCGTCGGTGCGATAGTCGCTTCAGTCACGTATTCATCCTCGCGCCTAGACCCCCTTAAACGAGAACTTGTGCAACGTACTGATTGGTGACCTCCCGGGTCCCATTCGTTGCGTGCAGTTCGATGCTCACCGGTCCTCCTACTGAAGGAACCGGCGCGGTGATCGCGCCTACCCGGATACAACCGTCTGCGGGCACGTCACCTTCCCAACCCTGACGGTGCACGGAACCATCGGCAAAGGTGACAGTGGCGATCGTTCGCATCGATGGCAACGCCTCGCGCAAGTCGGACACGACGTGCACGTCGAGATGGATCTCTTCGCCCGGCCGGTAGGTCTCCGCGGGCCGTTCGGCCACGACGATGACGGGAGCGCACGCGTCGATCAGCGCGTAGTAACCGAGCTTCGGCGTGCGGGCGTGGTCGAGCACAGACCACGTGACCGACGGGTGGGCATCGGCCCAATAGAAGGCGGCGAAGCCACCGGTCGGGCGGTACTTGAGGCGCCGCAGCGTCTCGATGTGGTGCTTCAGGATCGTCGCTTGGTACCGCTGCGTTGCGGCGCGCCAGTCGTCGTAGCGCTCGTACTCGTCGGGCGGCACGAACTTGTCGAACGGCTCGCGCTGGAGGCAATGCGTGTGGGCCAGGCGGTCCCAGTCGAGGTTCGGCCATTTCTCGGCCTGCATGAAGTCGTCGGTGTCGGGGATCGCTTGGGAGCCGAACTCGCTGACGAACTGGGCGAGGCGCGGCACGCGGCGCAGCCACGCCGGAAAATCGCGCTCGTCGCCGTGATACCAGCCGAAGTACACGTGGGTGTCGGTGCCTGCATTCCCGAGGTGGGGCAGCACTCCGGAGTGGGCGATCGCGGGACGGCTGCTGTCGGCCTTCTCGATCGTGCGCTTGATTGCGGTGTCCAGGATCGTCTTGTTCCACGTCGGCAACTGCTGGCCGACGACGAAGGCGCGCACGGCCTTGGCACGTGAGGACTCGTCGAGATTCGTGGTGTCGATGGCGAAAGGTTCGTTGTGACCGCACCACAGCGCGATCGACGGGTGGTGGCCGAGAAGATCGACCATCGCCCGGGCCTGGCGCGTTGCTTGCTTGCGCAGCCCGCGCGCGTAACCCCACTGCAGCGGCATGTCCTGCCACAGCAACACACCGAGTCGGTCGGCCGCGTCGTAGAGCTCGGGACGGGCGACATGGGCGTGCACGCGGACGAGATCGAGGTTCGCGTCCTTTGCGAGTTCGATGTCGCGGGCAACATCGTCGGCGGAGGCATCGGCCAAGCGTTGGCTGGCCGGGCCGTGGTTGACCCCCTTGATGAAGAGGCGCTCGCCGTTGATGGTCCACCGGAAGTCGCGCATCGACACGGCGCGCAATCCGGTGGTGACTTCACGCGTGTCGCTAGGCGTCTCGCGGTCGACGCCGAAGACCTCGACGCGGACGTGGGCGAGGTTCGGGTCGCCGAGCGCGTGGGGCCACCACAACCTCGGGTTCTCAACCTCGACGCGCCACGTGATCGAGTTGTCGCCCTCGGCGAGCTGATGCTCCGCCTCGTGTTCGGTGGCGACGCCGTCCTGCGTGACGACCGTGCGAACGACGACCGCGCCGGCGTCGGTGGTGTCGAGGTCGGCGCCGAGTTCGAGCGTCGCCCGGTTGGTCTCGGCGCGCGGGCACAGCGTGCGGAGGGTCTTGATCCGGACGGGTCCGGTGTGAGCGATGCGGACGGGGCGCCAGATCCCGCCCGGATTGTCGTCGGGGTCGAGGCAGTCCCAGTGCTGGAAGACGCCCGTGATGTTGCGCTTGTTTGTCTTGTCGCCCTGCGGGCTGCAGGCGACCTCGATCGCGAGGGTGTGCTCGTTTCCGGCGGCGAGAAGCGCGCTCACGTCGAAGGCATGGGGGACGAAGTAGCCCTCCGTGTCGCCGACGTAGTTGCCGTCGAGCCAGACGTCGGACGTGTAGAAGATGCCGTCGAGCTCGAGCCACGACCGCTCCCGTCCGCCGACCGCCTCGAAGTTCACGCGGTACAGCAGGGGCCCGTCGGTCTCGGCGAACGCGGCCGTCGACCGCCACTGTGAGCTCGACGCGATCGATTCCCAGCCCGAGTCGTCGAAGTCCGGCTCGGGGTAGCGGCGGCGGAGTTCTTCGTCGGCAATCGCCGCCCGCCAACCGCTATCGATCTCCACGAGCGGGGCACGCTATTCGAACTGGGTCGGGCTCAGTCCCGCTGGGGGCCTCTGGCCGACCCAGTTCGGAGGATCTTGCGAACTGGGTCGAGATCCGGCCGTCTCCGGGGGCGAGCCCGACCCAGTTCGGGGATGGGGGCGGAAACACGTCTCCGTACCGCGGCGTATTGTCGCTTCATGAGTCGTCCGCAGACGCTGAAGGAACTCCGGGAATCAGGCTGGGAGTCGGTTTCCGTGAAGGAGGAGGTGCGGCGCAACGCCGTCGCCAAACTCCGGGCCAACGAGCCGCTGGTCGAGGGTGTCCTCGGCTACGAGGACACCGTCATGCCGCAGGTGATCAATGCGATCCTGGCCGGGCACGACATGGTCCTGCTCGGTGAGCGTGGCCAGGCCAAGACCCGCCTCATCCGCTCACTGATCGAACTGCTCGACGAGTACATGCCGATCGTGGCTGGCTCGGAGATCAACGACGATCCGTACAACCCGGTCTCGATGCACGCCCGGAACCTCATCGAGGAACTCGGCGACGCAACGCCGATCGAGTGGGTACACCGCAGCTTCCGTTACGGCGAAAAGCTGGCGACGCCGGACACCTCGGTCGCGGACCTCATCGGTGAAGTCGACCCCATCAAGGTCGCCGAGGGCCGCTACCTCTCCGACGAGCTCACGATCCACTACGGCCTGATCCCGCGCACCAACCGCGGCATCTTCGCCATCAACGAGCTGCCCGATCTTTCCGAGCGCATCCAGGTCGGTCTGCTCAACGTGCTCGAAGAGCGCGACGTCCAGGTGCGCGGCTACAAGATCCGTCTGCCGCTCGACGTCATGCTCGTCGCCACCGCGAACCCGGACGACTACACGAATCGCGGCCGCATCATCACGCCGTTGAAGGACCGCTTCGGCGCCCAGGTCCGCACGCACTACCCGCTCGACGTCGAGACCGAAGTGACAGTCCTCAAGCAGGAGGCCGAGGTCCCCGAGGTTGGCGT
This sequence comes from Actinomycetota bacterium, assembly GCA_048498715.1. Classification (GTDB taxonomy): domain Bacteria; phylum Actinomycetota; class Acidimicrobiia; order Acidimicrobiales; family JACCXE01; genus JACCXE01. The sequence goes on from JBEHXL010000047.1 coordinate 6,437, forward strand.
GAAGATCGAAGTGCCCGACTTCATGCACGACATCGTCGCGACGCTCACCCATCTCGCTCGTGCGAGCTCGCAGATCAATCAGCGTTCCGGCGTGTCGGTGCGTCTCACCGTGGCCAACGCCGAGACGATCGTCGCCAACGCACTGCGTCGCGCGTTGATCCTCGGCGAGCCCGTCGCCGTTCCACGAGTCTCGGACCTCGACGCGATCGCGTCGTCGACCGGCGGCAAGATCGAAGTCGAGTCGATGGACGACGGCCGCGACGAGCACGTTGTCGAGAAGCTCGTGAAGTCGGCGGTGCTCACGGTGTTCAAGGAGCGTTGCCCGATCGAACAGTTCCGCGACGTTCCCGCCGCGTTCGAAGGCGGCACGGTCGTGCACGCCGGTGACGACGTGCCGGCGTCGAGTTACGCCGATGTCGTGAAGCAGGTGCCGGCCCTCGCCGGTCCGGCACGCGAACTGGCCGGCTCGGAGGACCCGGGCGCGATTGCGTCGGCGATCGAGTTCATCCTCGAAGGCCTGCATCTTTCGAAGCGACTCAACAAGGACCAGTCCGGCGGCAAGGCCGCCTACCGGGCTCGCTAGATGAGTCGGTTCCGGTACAGCCGCTGGGACGGGACGCAGGTCGGTTTCGAACTCGAAGCCGACGACATCCTCGACCAGGTCACTGACGACCTGCTGTACCACGGTGACCTCAACGCGGCGCTGCGTCGCCTCATGCAGTCGGGCATGCGCGACGCCAACGGCGAGCGCATCCAGGGCATCCGCGAGATGCTCGAGAAGCTGCGCCGTCGCCGGCGGGACGAACTCGAGCGTCACGACCTCGGCGGCGTTTACGAGGACATCGCCGAGCGGCTGCGCGAAGTCGTCGACATGGAACGCGAGGGCCTCGAGCAGGCCCGTCAACAGGCGCAGCAATCGGGCGACCAGCGTCGCCAAGATCTGACGAATCAGTCAACGGCGGAGAAGGACCTGCAGCTCAGCATGATGCCGCCGGACCTCGCCGGCCAGGTTCGCGAGTTGCAGAACTACGACTTCGAGTCGAACGAGGCGCGGGAGCGCTTCGAAGAACTGATGGAGGAGCTCAAGCAGGAGCTGCTCAACACGCAGTTCAACCAGATGATGGGCTCGATGGGCAACGTCACGCCCGAGCAGATGCAGGGCATGAAGGACATGTTCAATGCCCTCAACCGCATGCTCGAGCAGCGCGAAGCGGGCGAGCCGATCGATCCGACCTTCGAAGAGTTCATGCAGCAGTACGGGGACTACTTCCCCGACAACCCGCAGACGCTCGACGAGTTGCTCGAGAACATGGCCCAGCAGATGGCTGCGATGCAGGCGATGCTCAACTCGATGACGCCCGAGCAGCGGGCCCAGCTCCAGGGTCTGTCCGAGGCGCTGATGGAGGACATGGACCTGAAGTGGCAGGTCGACCGTCTCAGCGCCAACCTGCAACAGGCCTTCCCCGGTGCGGGCTGGGACCGTCGCTACAACTTCCAGGGCCAGGACCCGCTCAGCTTCGGCGAGGCGTCGTCGCTCCTCAACGAGCTCGGCGACCTCGACTCGCTGGAGAACCTGTTGCGCCAGGCCAGCTCGCCGGGCGCATTGGCCGACGTCGACCTCGACCGTGCGGCCCAACTCCTCGGGCAGGACTCGGCCAAATCCCTCGAGCGACTCGCCGAAATGGCCAAGCAGCTCGAACAGGCCGGCCTCATCGAACAGAAAGAAGGCCGCCTCGAACTCACGCCCAAGGGCATGCGCCGCATCGGTGGCAACGCGCTCAACGACCTGTTCTCGAAGCTGGCCCGCGACCGCATGGGCACGCACGAGATCAACCCTTTCGGCGCCGGACACGAGCGCAGCTTCCAGACCAAGCAGTACGAGTTCGGCGACAACTTCAACCTCAACATCGAGGCGACCGTCGCCAACGCAATCCGGCGCAACGGTGCGGGCTCGCCCGTGCGGCTCACGCCCGAAGACTTCGAGATCGAACGCACCGAGACGATGACGCGCAGCGCGACCGTGTTGATGGTCGACCTGTCGCTCTCGATGCCGATGCGCGACAACTTCCTCGCGGCCAAGAAGGTCGCGATGGCGTTGCACTCGCTGATCAGCTCCAAGTTCCCGCGCGACTACCTCGGCATCGTCGGTTTCAGCGAGGTCGCCCGCATTCTCAAGCCCCGCGACCTGCCCGAGGTCTCGTGGGACTTCGTCTACGGCACCAACATGCAGCACGGCTTCCTGCTGGCGCGTCAGTTGCTGTCGAAGCAGACCGGAACGAAGCAGATCATCATGATCACCGACGGCGAGCCGACCGCTCATATCGAGGACAACGGCGAGGTCTTCTTCAACTACCCGCCGGTCCAGGAGACGATCGACGCGACCTTCAAGGAAGTGCTGCGCCTCACGCGCGACGGCATCAAGATCAACACCTTCATGCTCGACGCCACGTCGTACCTGAAGTCGTTCATCGAGAAGCTCACCAAGCTCAATCAAGGCCGCGCGTTCTTCACCACGCCGGAGACACTGGGTGACTACGTCCTCGTCGACTTCATCGAGCACAAGCGTTCCTTGACCGGCGACCGTCGCGCCCACACGTCTCGATAAAAGCCAGCTTCTTGTCGGGGTTGGCTCGCTATAGCGAGCCAACCCCGACAAGAACGCGGGGGTCAGGCGTTCTTGACGATCTTTTCGTGGATTTCGCAGGTCAGTTCGTGGATGGCTTTGACGATCTTGTCGGCCTCGACGTTGGTCTCGTAGTCGTGCATCGCGAGTTCTGAACTGATCTGGTCCGCGCGTTTCGCCGCAATGAGCAGGATCGCTCCTTGCAACGCGGCCAGGCACGACAAGATCAGGTTCAACAGGATGAACGGGTACGGGTCGAACCCCACGTCGCGGTTGCCGATCATCCATCCGGCGAGGAACGTGAGGGCCGCGAAGACGAAGCCCCACGACCCCATGCTGTTACGGAGCTTGTCGGCCGCTCGCTCGCCGACGGTGAGGTCGTCGCCGGAGCGGACCGCGGGATGTTTGTGCCAGAGCGCCATCCCCGCAGGCTACGGACGACTGGCCACCTCGGTGGGGGCGGGCGGCACGAGGAAGCGACCGATCAATGGCAGTTCCCACCACGACTCGGCGCGCGCGATGGCGAAGGCGATCGGCACGATGTTGCCGACGGTGTCGTAAAGGGCGTAGCGCGGCTGCCAATCCGGATCGAACTTCGCGTTGAACCGCCATAGCGATTCGATCTGCATCGAGTCGCCCATGCGCAGCAGCGCCCAGCGTTCGACCCGAGCAGTGATGCCCGCACCGGTTTCGCCGGCGAGGATCGCCCGCATGGTGGCGAAGTTGAGACCGAGCTTGCGATAGCCGTTTGCGGCGAGATGCAGGATCGTCTCGACGAGCACGAACTCGAGTAGGCCGTTCGGATGCTCGCCCTGGTCGCGACGCATGAGGTCGAGCGAGTAGCCCTGAATGCCGGGCGCAGGCACGTACTGGCAGAAGGCGACGGGGGTTCCTTCCGGGTCGTGACACACGGCGAGCAGCAGGTCCTTGTCGTCCCCGTCGAAGATGCGCCCGAGCGTCATCGAGAAACCGCGCTCGACGTCGCCGCGACGACTCAACCCCATCACCGCCTCGACGCTCGTGCGCGTGACGGCGTCGAGCGCAAGTGGGTCATGAAAGCTCATCGTGTAGCCGTGGTTGGCGATGCGATTGCGAGCCTGCCGCAGACCTTTGTTGCGGCCGCCTTCGAGACTGAAGCGGGTGACGTCGACGACCGCTTCGTCGCCCACGTACAGGTCGTGCATGCCCGAACGCCGATAGATCGGCAGCCAGTCCTCGCCGGCGCCGAGGCCGCCCACGCTCCAGCCCTGATCGTCGGCGAACGAACGGAACGCGTCCCACGCGGCTTCGCGTTCCCACACCGGCCCGATCGGGTCCGGTGAGACAAGGCACACGCTCTGGTGTACGGCGTAGGCGACCAACGTTTCGCCGTGAAAGAAGAACTGCTTGTCGTTGCGCAACGCGAAGTAGTCGAGCGTGCCGCCGCCGTAACGGGCCACGATCGTGCGGGCGTGACGCAGTTCGTCGCGCGTGCCGCGCAGGGCCGCCGCCGGACGGATCGCCTGCCACAACATGTACGCAACGAAGACGAGGCCGACGGCGATGAGCATCGGCGACGCGAAGTCGTCGAGGCGGTCGGGGAGATTCACCGAATGCTGACCCACCATGCGCTCGACCGTCGCGATGAGTGCGTCCGGGAGCGTGACACGGTGGTGCTGCGCCGCGGTCACCACTTCGATCGACGCAGTGACGCCCACAATGACGACACCGAGCGCGCCGAGTCCGGCGATGACGCCGTGACGGATGGCGCGGGGCCGGTTCTTGGTGCGGAAGGCGCGGCGATGGGCGAACAGATACGCCGCGACGATCGCCGCCGTTGACGCCTCTTCCAGGTCGATGCCTTTGACGAGGTGCAACACGACCGACCCGATGAGCAGCGTCAACGCCACGCGATAGGCGCGCAACTGCCCGCGTCGTACGCCGCGCCCCAGGGCCAGCAGGCCGAGACCGGCGACGGTGACCAATGCGGTCGCCGTCTGCGGCACGGCGAGCGGAACAAGGTCGAGCAGTCCCTTCAGCCGCTGTTCGAGCGGGGGAGTGATGGCGGAGAGCACGTCGAGCGCACCGGCCAGTGCAATGAGGAACGCGGCCCGTCGCCGCACTCGCGTCGGCAACTCCATACGCGCTTCGGCCTCGGGCCACGAGTCGCCGCCGGGGAATGTCGCGACGCGGGTCGGTCGGTCCGGGCGCTCGGCGTGTCGGCCGGCCACCCGCGCCCACACGCTGGCGCCCGGCAGGTCGACTCGTGCGAACCACAGGCGGGCGTGCAGGTCGGCGCCGGCCTCGACCTCCACCCACGACGCGACGCGCGTCGGTGCCTGCACGTCGGGCAGTCCGAGGTGGGCGTCGCGTCGTTCGACGACTTCGCCGACGCGTCCGGCTGACGCGACGAATGCGGTGCCTCGGTTCTCGAACGCCGGCTCGCAGCCCCCGCTGATCACCCCGGTGACGCCGCCGGCGAGCGCCAGGCTCGCGTCGTCGCACACGGGCTGGATCCGCACCCGCCGCTCACCTGCGCCGGTTTCGACGGTCACGTCGATGGCATCCGCGTCATCAGGCAGCACGATGACCTGGCGGCCTTCGCCGCGTTGGAACGCATCGAGAGCGTTGGCGAGTCGCGGGTGCGCGACGAGGGCAGCCTTGCGGGTGTTGCGTCCGTCGCTCGGGTCGGTGAGCCCGCCCGCGATCACGAACAGGCCACGTCCGTCCCAGCCGTCGAGCATGTCGACGAGTTCGGCGGTCGCCGCCTCGGACGCCGGTGTCTCGGTGCGGCCGAGCAACAGGTTCGCTGCGACGACGAGTCGCCCACCGAGGGGCAGCGCGACGTCGAGATCACTCATGAAGCGTCGAGTTCTACTGACGTTCGCACGACTCCCGCACGCGGGGACCAGATTTCGAGGTCGACGGACGCGCCTGCGGGGCCGCGGACGATCCACTCCGCCTTCGCGCGATCCGAGGTCGCGTCGCTCGACGCACCGAAGCCCCCGAGCATCGAGGTGTGGCCGACGCGCCCGGTCAGCTGCCCGATCTCGAACTTCGCTTCGCCCACGACGGTGACATCCTCACCGGCCGTGAGGCGCGCTTCGAGTGGCCGCGCCGCTTTGCGGGCCAGGGCTTGTTCGGTGACGTAGGTGGGCAACCATCCGGTGTTCTCCACGACGGCGCGCACGCGCCACGTTCCGTCACCGAGCGCTTCCACTTCGGTTTCGCGGAAACGAAGCAACGGCGAGATGAGCAGCGACCAAATCGCCCAGTCGGCGTGCGGCGCGACCTCGGCCGCCAACAGGTGCGGCGGAGGATTGCGAATGATCAGTTGGTTGTTCCAGCCACCGAGCTCGACGGGCCCGAGTTGCGGGTGGTCGTAGGCATACCAGTCGACGTAGCCCTCGCCCGGCGCGACCTCGTCGGCCCAGGCGAGCATCTTCAGGTCGTCCTCGAGCGGGTGGTCGGCCCACCACTCGATGAACTTGTACTCCTCGATGCCCGCGGCGCGCTGGGGTGACCAGAATTCCGTCGTCCACGAGAACACGCCGAGGTGGTCGTAAGCCCAGTCGTCGGCGACGCCGGTGATGTTGTCCTTCGGGTCGTAGCGGAAGTCGTGGTACACGCTGATGTTCGGATAGCCCGTCAGCTCGGTGCCCTTCTTGCCGATCTCCTTGAACACCCGCAGGTCGAAGGTCGGCAGCGCCTCGTCGTTCTTCGTGCCGTAGGGACGCAGGTGGACGCCCGAGAACGTGTGGTACTGCACGAAAGCAGTGATGTTGGGCCGGTCGACGATCGCTTGCACCACGGCGCGGATTTCGGGTTCGGAGGTGGGGTAGGGGCCGGCGCCGTGCTGCTCGGCTTCGGTGCGCCACTCGAAGGGGTAGTTCCGGTTCATGTCGAGGCCGGCGAGCGCTGGGGCGGGACGGATGGTCGTGCCGTCGTAGTTCTGGATCTGACCCTCGCTGATGAGGCGGTAGTAGGGACCCGGACCGTCTTCGGTGGGATCGCGAGGGACGAGCAGACGGGGGTCGTCGAAGTACGGCTTCCACGTGCCGTTGGGATCGGGAATGCGCATCGTGAGGATGCGCCCGTCGCCGTCGATGTCCTCCTGGATCAATCCGTCCTGCTGATCGGTGCGCGGGTAGTCGCGAGCCGACGAACGCACGAAGCGGGGTCGCTCACCGAGGGCGAGCTCGGCGCCGTCGGGATTCATGCGGGGAACGATGTAGAAGCAGCGGGTGTCGACGACCTTGGTGACGTCGGGATCGCTGCCGTAATCCGTGATCAGCTTGTGGATCAGATTGAGGGCAGCGGTGCAGCCGGTGTGCTCCGTGGCGTGGATGTTGGCGTCGATCCACATCGCAGGCTTCTCGTCATGGGGACCTGTCGCATTGTTGGTGATCGTCGCCAGCATGATCGGCCGGTCCTCGTGCGAGCGTCCGATCTCGGACAACGACAGCAGGTCCGGTCGGGTCGCAGCGAGCCCTTCGAGCACCTCGGTGAGCTCACGGAAGCGGACGAATCGGTCACGCGGGATGTCCATCTGCGCACGTTACGCCCGTCGTTACGGGCGTTTTCTGCAAACGCGCACTTGCGCGCTCGTGAAATGTGGAGTATCACATGCGTGTAATTCCATCGGTGCAATTGCCGGGGAGGGAGGCTACCGATGAATCTCGTAAGTGTCTTGGAAGGCGACGACCGGAGTTGGCAGGAATATGCCAACTGCATGGGCGTCGATCCCGATCTGTTCTTTCCTGAGCGTGGCGCGTCGACTCGTGAGGCCAAAGAGGTCTGCAAGGGCTGCGTCGTTCGTGAGGATTGCCTCGAGTTCGCCTTGGCGAACGGCGAGAAGTTCGGCATCTGGGGCGGCATGAGTGAGCGTGAGCGTCGCCGCGTGCGTCGTTCCCGTGCGCTGGCCCGTCGAGCTGCACAATCTGCTTCGTAAAAGCTTTTCGGTAGCTCCTCGCTACTTCTGAGCGCTGCTTCCCCCGAGGCCCGCCGTTTCGAGCTGGGCCTCGAGCGTTCTGTCTTCGCCGAGATCCAACTCGGCCCAGCGTTCCTGGGGAACACGGGCCAGGACATCTCGTCCGATCAGCCCGACCAGTTCCGCACGAGCGACTGCAGCATGCGGCAACACGGCGTCGTAGATGTCGGCCGGGCCGAACTCCGTGGGGTTGATCAGGTTGCAGCTCACCTGGACGGCATCACCCACCTGCAGGCCGAGCGCGCGCACATTGGGGCTGCGCACGGTTGACGCGATTGCTCTCGCCGTGGCCAGGTCGTGCCCGTCGAGCCACAGGTTGTACGCGACGAGTGGATGCCGGGCGCCCACGGCGCAGCCACCGGCGGTCGGATGCGGGACGAGCGGCCCTACGTCCGGCAAGAGGTCGACGAAGGCGTGTTTGCGCACGTCGGGCAACGTCCGCTTGACGCCGTAGAGGAAACAGGGCAGCGACAGGTCGGCGGCGGCCCATGCCGCGAACGCGTCCCGTCGAGCGATCGCGTCGCCGATCGACGACGCCGCGCTCACCGGTACGAACGGCACGACGTCGACCACGCCGATACGCGGGTGGACGCCGGCATGGTCGGTGAGATCAAGTCCTTCGACGGCCGCACGGGTCAGCGCCTGCGCGGCTTCGAACACGTCGGGCCCGGCGAGCCAGAAGACGCTGCGGTGATGATCGGCGTCGGTGTGCACGTCGAGGCAGTGGTTTCCCGCACTCGCCGCAATTGACGCAATGCACTCAAGATCGCGTCCTTCGCTGACGTTTATTACTGCGGCGAGCATCCATGAAGGCTCGCGCATCCGTAGGGTGAGTACCCTGCGGGAATCCCGCCGTACTTACGAATCGAGAACGTCAAATGAACCTCGGAGCCACCGAACTCATCATCATCCTGGTCATCGTGATGCTCGTCTTCGGGTCGTCCCGTCTTCCGAAGCTCGCGCGCTCGCTGGGTCAGGCCCAGAAAGAGTTCAAGCAGGGCGTCGAAGAGGGCCACAAAGGCGACGACGCCGACGACGACAAGAAGTAGTGGGCGGGCGGCTGCGGCCGCCGCCTTCGCTCGTTAATTCGAGACTGCAGCACGCAGCGCCGCCGCATCGAGGCGGCGCTGTCGCATGATCCGGCGCCGTTCGCGCTCTGACGCTCCGCCCCACACACCGTGGTCGATGCGGTTGGTGATCGCGTACTCGAGGCAGGGCTCCTTGACGGGGCACTCCGCGCACAGCTTGCGAGCGACCTCGACCCCGACACCATCACTCGGGAAAAACACGGCAGGATGCACCTCTCGGCACTTCCCCGCTCGCATCCACTCTGTGTCCATCACGGCGACCTCTCCTTGTCGGCTGACGACTTAGACGCTGTCGGGTGCCGACTAGTTCCCTGATTTCCTACGAAACATCCGGAGTTCGCAGATGACCGACGATCCCACGGAGATTCTGGACATAGGTTCGGCACCGCACCTGGATACCCATTCCGAGCCCGACGAATTGCCGAAACCGCCACGAAGCGGACAACCCGTCACCACAATTGTCCTGGTAGCGGCGCTGGTGGGCGCGCTGATCGGTGGTGGTCTCGTCTCGCTGATCAACCGCGATCGCAGCGGCACGACGATCAATTTCGGCAAGAACTTGTCGGTCCGGGAGAACGCTCTGAACGTGCAGGGCATCCTCGCCAAGACCATTCCAGCCGTCGTTTCCGTGCAAACCGACGCGCTGATCGAGCAGGACGGGTTCTTCGGGCCGACCACGCTGCAGGTCAAGGGTGCTGGCACCGGCATGGTGCTCAGTAGCGACGGCGATGTGCTCACCAACAACCACGTGATCGAAGGTGCGCAGCGCATCACCGTCACCTTCGAGGGCGAGCGCGATCCCCGCCCGGCCGACCTCGTCGGGACCGACCCGAACCGTGACGTGGCGATCATTCGCGTGCGCGACGTGCGCAACCTCAAGACGGTCACGCTCGGGAAGTCGTCGAACCTTGCGGTGGGTGACGACGTGCTGGCCATCGGCAACGCGTTGGCGCTGTCCGGCGGCAACACCGTCACCCGAGGCATCGTCTCGGCGCTCGAGCGGTCGATCAACGATCCCGGCGAAAACCTGCAGCACCTCATCCAGACCGACGCCGCGATCAACTCGGGAAACTCCGGCGGCCCGCTGGTCGACGCGGCGGGTGACGTGATCGGGATGAACACGATCGTGATTCGCGGCGCAGGCAACGGCGCGCCGGCCGAGTCGATTGGTTTCGCGATCGCGATCGATTCGATCAAGCCGCTCATCGAACGGTTGCGTTCCGGTCAGCCCGCGCCGGGTGTCGCTTTCCTTGGCGTGAGCACGACCGATCTCAACGCGCAACTCAAGAGTGAGCTGAAGGTGCCCGTCGACAGCGGTGCCGTGGTGCGTGAAATTTCACCCGGTACTCCCGCCGCGGACGCCGGTATCCAAGTCGGCGACGTCATCGTGAAGTTCGACGGCAAGGACGTCCGCGGTGCGTCGGAACTCGTCAATCGCGTGCAGGGCAAGCAACCGGGCGACAAGGTCGAGGTTGTCTTCTATCGAGCCGATAAGCGCATTTCGGTATCGCTGACCGTTGGGAGTCGCGCCGTCCGCGGGTGACCGGTTTGGGCGTGCCAAACGTCACATACCTCGCGTAAGTCGTCGCTGTAGGTTGCCGGTAGCGACCGGGCGGCGGCCGCTGAGGGGGAGGACGGCGGCATGGATAACGACATTCCGGCGGCTCCGGCGGAGCCACCGATCGAACCTCCGCGTTATTTACCCGCTCTGCCCCAGCGTCTCTTCACGCGGCGTCGGTTCATCACGGTGCTCGGTGGCTCGGGGATCGGTGGCTATCTGTGGCACGCGGACCTCGCCGACGCTGGAGTGCTCACGCAGCGCCTTTCGCGGTTTCGTAATCGCGTTCTCACCGACATCCACCACGTAGCAGAACGCGTCCAGGCCAATCCCTTCGTCGGGACGCAGCGTCCAACGCGGACGCTGGTGTTCAATCTGGCCCGGCGCGAGGACATGCTTCGTTTGCGCATCGAGCTGTTCAACGTCGTCGAGGCAAACAACAACCCCAACCAACTCGTCAAGAAAGCCTCGAGCCAACCGGCCTACGCGGTTGTCAACTTCCCGCCCCAGCACCTCGCGGAAGAGGC
>JBEHXL010000048.1:0-17084 GCA_048498715.1 Actinomycetota bacterium
GGCGAGGAACGCCAAGTGGCGCGGGTTGGCACCCCCGACGGCCAGCACGCCGAGCAGCACGGCGATGAAGACGAGTGCCGTGCCGAGGTCGGGCTGCAGATAGATCAGGCCGATCGGTACAGCCGCCAGCAGCAGCACACCCATGATGTGGCCGCCGCGCAACTGTCCCCGGAACGAGGCACAGAACGCCGCCGAGCAGACGACCACGGCGATCTTCGCCCACTCCGACGGCTGGAACTGGAAAGTCCCGAGTTGGTACCACGCCTGGGTGCCGCGAACCGTCGAACCGAGCGGGGTCTTGACCCCGAGGAGCAGGGCAATCGTGCCGGCGTAGACGTAGGGCGACAGTGGTCTGAGGTTTCGGTAGTCGACGAAGGTCATGATCACCATCACGGCGAGACCGACCACGATGAAAAGCAGCTGCCGATTCAACGACGTCGTCTCGGGGAGGCCGAGGTTCGCGAAGCGTTGACGCGTCGCCGAGTACACGGCGAAGCAACCCAGCGTGGCCGTGGTGGCCACCGCGATGATCAGTGCGTGGTCGGCGTGCCGCCAGTTGCGTAGGAACGACACGCGCTCGTTGGGACGGGCGGAGAGCACTAGTCCTGCTTCCCCTGTACGACCTGCAGCGCCGACTGGTCACCGTTGCCGATGATGGCGTCGAAAATGTGACGGGCGACAGGCGCTGCGATCGAACCGCCGAAGCCGGCTTCCTCGAGGACTACCGACACGGCCCACTGCGGATCGAACGTCGGCCCGACCGCGGCGAACAAAGCCGTGTCCTGCTTCTTGTTCACCTGCGCTGTACCGGTCTTGCCCGCGATCGGGAACGAGGCCGACGGGAAGCCGGCGAACGCGTTGTACGCCGTGCCTTCGTTGTCACTGATCACACCGCGCAGGCCGGCCAGGATCGGGCCGACGACGTTGTCGTCGAGTTCACCGCCGGCAGTGTTGACCTCGCGGGGCGTGAATACCGCCGCGATCTCCTTGCCCTTGGACGTATTGGTCAGCGCCTCGCTGGCCACGCGGGGTACGAAGCGCTTCCCGTGCATCGCGAAGGCGCCGTACATCTGGGCCAGCTGGATCGGCGTCGCGATGAGCTCGCCCTGCCCGATGGCGAGGTTGATGTTGTCGCCCGCAAACCAGTTGCCGTTCGGGAACGCTTTCGGGTTCGCGTTGTGCAGCTCACGACGCGACGCGGGGTCGGGCACGCGTCCGCCGAGTTCGCCGATCATGTTGATGCCGGTCTTCTGGCCCAGGCCGAGGAGTCGGGCCTCGATCTGAATCGCGTCCTGGTACGTGTTGCGCTGCACCCAGAACTGGTGGCCGAGGCCGTAGAAGAACACGTCGGAGGAGACCGTGAGCGCCTTGGCGAGGTTGACCGGCCCGTGTGCTTCCTCGTTGGCGTTCTTGAACACACAACGATCGGTGCACGGCTTGACGACGTAGCGGCCGGTGTCCACCACCGTCGTCCGCGGATCGAGCAAGCCCGTCTTGACGGCCGCAGCTGCCGTTGCGAGTTTGAACGTGGAGCCAGGCGCGTACTGTCCGGCGATCGTGCGGTTCGTCAGCGGGAAATGCGCATCGGGTTTGGTCAGCTCGGCGTACTGCGCCTGTGAGATGCCGCCGACGAAGCTGGCGGGGTCGAACGTCGGCGCCGACGCCATTGCTCGGACGGACCCGTCCCGCGGGTCGATCACGACAACCGAACCGGCCGGCGCCACGAAGTCCTTCTTGGTGTCCGGGTCGTAGCTGCGGCGCGCCGCGTCGAGCGCGACGTTCAGCGAGTTCTCTGCCGCGACCTGCACGTTGAGGTCGAGCGTCAGGCGGACGTCGTGACCCGGAATCGGATCGCGATGGAACAACGTACGGACGACCCGGTTCGCGGAGTCGACCTCCAGGCGAGTTTCGCCCGGCGTGCCCCGGAGCCACGGTTCGTACGCGAGCTCGACCCCTGACTTTCCGATCTCGTCGCCCGGTTGGTAGTTCAGGCCGCTCTTGCGCCGGTCGTCGAGCTCCTGCTGGTTCGCCTTGCCGACGTAGCCGAGCAGATGCGCGGCAAGCGTGCCGTGCGGATAGGCGCGCTCGGCGAGACGGGTTGCCTCGACTCCCGGGAAGTCCTCCTGGTGTTCGCGCACGTAGATGATGGCGTCCTCGGGTGCTTCGTCGATGATCGGGATCGGGGTGTACGGCGAGAAGCGTGGATCGGTGGCGCGCTTGCGAATCGTGTCGGCGTCGAGCCGCAGGAGCGCGGCGAGACGGTTGATGACCTGCGTGCCGACGACCTTCTTGCTCGCCGCGTCACGGCTCAGCGTGATGACGTTGGAGACGCGGTTGTCAACGATGACTTGATCGGCGCGATCGAGGATCCGACCCCGCGGGGCCGGCGTGTAGACGACCCGCACACGGTTCTCCCGCGCCTGCACCTGGAACGCGCCCGAGTCCATGGCCTGCAGATAGATCGCGCGGCTCATGAGCGCGGCGAACAGCGACAGCACCACGACCCCGACGATGGTCAGTCGCAGATGGGCGGAACCCTGCTGATCAGCCATTGACACTTCCGTGGATCGCGACCGGACCCAAAGCCCAGCGCACCAATCGCACGACGGGCACGGCGAAAATCACGTTGGCCAACCCGACTACGAGGATCGAGCCGATCAGACTCACCCGGAAATATTCGGGATGACCGAAGATCGCCGTCGCGATACCGATGCCGAGCACGCCGGCGCCACTTGCGACGCCGGCGACGGCGGGTTGGAGCCAGCGGTCAGCTCGGATCACGCCGCGTTCGAACGACGCGACGCCGTAGCCGACGATTGCGAAAACGAGAGCGGAAAGTCCGAGGGGCGATTCGAGGTACAGGTCCAGCACCAGACCCGCAATGAAACCCGCGATCGCGGCACGTGTCCCGTCACCCTCGATCGCCGCGGCCACGGGCACCAGCAGCAGGATCAGCGGATGACGGCCCCAGAGTTGGATGCCGTCGACGACGTGCAGCTGGATCTCGAGCAGGAAGACGAGAACGACCGCGACGCGCAGGGCGCGCACTAGTCGCCGCTCCATTGCAAGACGCGCACGAACGACAGGCGTCGGAGGTTCACGAGTGTGCGGGCGCGGACGGACTGCGCGAGGCCGCTGTCGTCCTTCTTCGCCTCGCGCACCTTGCCCACCGGAATGCCCGGCGGGTACTGGCTCTGCTGGAGACCGCTGGTGACGATGTCGTCGCCGACCTTCACTTCGGTGGTCGGTTCGACGAGGCCGAGGTCGAGATCGCCACCGGCTCCCGTCGCTACCCCGACGTCGCCCGTGCGACTGAGCCGCACACCGACGCTGAGGCCGGGGTCGGACAGCAGCCTGATCGTGGCCTTGGTCGAGGTGACCCGCACGATGCGGCCGACGAGCGCGCCGCCGGAGATGACGGGCATGCCCTTGGCGATGCCGTCGCCCGAGCCCTTGTCGATCTCGAGGGTGTACTGGAGGATCGACGCGGTGCCGCCGATGACGCGGGCGGCGACCGACGGGATGTCACCAGCGACGTCGAGGTTCAGTTCGTCGAGTGCCGTTTTGAGTTGGCGCTTGGCGTCCTGCGCTTCGATGACGTCGCTGCGTTGGCGGGTCAGTTCGTCTCGCAGACGCGAGTTCTCCCGACGCAGCCGACCGAAGTCCAAGACGCCGCCGACCACGTTGCCCACGGGGGTCAGCACGAACTTCACGCCGTCGCCGACCGGCGAGAGGACCGTGCGCGCACCGTCGCGCACCGCACCGGTCACTCCCCCACCCGCAGCGCGGTAGTCGAGGGTGATCAGCGTGATGGCGGTGAGGACAATCAGTCCAAGCGTGAAACGCGGGCGACTTGTTCGCCGGGGCGCGACCATGCGCCGCTCACGCTAGTGGGGCGGGTTCGAGTTGATGAAGACGCCCTTGAGGACTTCGAACTCCTCGAGGCACTGGCCCGAGCCGATCGCCACCGCGTGCAGCGGGTTCGGCGCGATCACGATCGGCATGCCGGTCTCATGTTCGAGGCGGTGATTCAGGCCGTGCAGCAGCGCGCCGCCGCCGGTGATGACGATGCCGCGCTGCATGATGTCCGCGGCCAGTTCCGGCGGGGTCTTGTCGAGGGTGACCTTGACGGCGTCGACGATGGCCGCCACCGGCTCCTCGATCGCCTCACGAATCTCGGCGGTGCCCGTCATGATCGGCTTCGGCAGTCCGGTGATCAGGTCGCGTCCTCGGATCTCGAAGTACAGCTCCTCTTCGAGCGGCCAGGCCGAGCCGTAGTAGCACTTGATCTCTTCGGCGGTCCGCTCGCCGAGCGCGACGCTGTATTCCTTCTTGATGAAGTTGATGATCGCGTCATCGAGCTCGTCGCCACCGATGCGGATCGACACGGCCGTGACGATGCCGCCGAGCGAGATGACCGCGACCTCGGTGGTACCGCCGCCGATGTCGACGACCATGTTGCCGGCCGGCTCGTGCACCGGAAGACCGGCACCGATCGCAGCCGCCATGGGCTCTTCGATGATGTAGACGGGCTTGCGGGCACCGGCGAACTCGGCCGCTTCGGCCACGGCGCGCTGTTCCACGCCAGTAATGCCCGACGGCACGCAGATCACCATGCGGGGATGCGAAAAGCGCCGCTGGTGCACCTTCTGGATGAAGTAGCGCAGCATCTTCTCGCAGATGTCGAAGTCCGCGATGACCCCGTCCTTGAGGGGACGGATAGCCCGGATGTGGTTCGGCGTGCGGCCGATCATCCGCTTGGCTTCGGTACCGACCGCCAAAGGGCGCCCGTCCTTCACGTTGACCGCGACGACGGAGGGCTCGTTGAGGACGATGCCACGGCCGCGTACGTAGACCAGCGTGTTGGCGGTGCCTAGGTCGACGGCCATGTCGCGACCCAGGAGATTGGAGAAAATGCTCTCTGACACTGGTAACGGGCTCCCGCGGGGAATCGGGGTCCGTCAGGCTAGCCCTTCGGGCTGCTATTAGGCGAGGCCGGGAAAAAAGATGCCGATTTCGCGCTCGGCCGATTCGGGCCCGTCGGAGCCGTGCACGAGATTTTCGCCCACCAGCAGGCCGAAATCGCCACGAATCGTGCCCGGAGCGGACTCGCGGGGGTTTGTGACGCCCATCATCGTCCGGACGACCTTCCACGTGTCCTCAGGACCCTCGAGGACGAGCAGCATCGCCGGGCTGCGGCCGATGAACTCGACGAGTTCGCCGAAGAACGGCTTGTCCGCGTGCTCGGCGTAATGCTTGCCGGCGGTCTCGGCGTCGATCGTGCGGAGTTCCGCTGCGACCAGCTTGAGCCCCTTGGCCTCGAAGCGGCGAATGATCTCGCCGGCCAGGCCCCGCTCAACCGCGTCGGGCTTACAAATAACGAACGTGCGATCTGCCATAACGGCCGCAGAAGATACCGGCCGACCCCACATTTCCCCGAACCGACAAGTTCTTGTGCTGTTTTGGGGCGCTATAGCGCCCAAAACAGCACAAGAACTCAGGGTTTGACGGCGCCGGCGACGTACAGCGAGCCGGCGACGAGCACGAGGCCGTCGGGGCCGGCCGCTTCTTTGGCGATGTCGAGGGCGGTGTTGACGTCGGAGGCGAGATCGGCGTTGACGCCGAGGCTCTGCGCGGCCGCAACGATCTCCTCGGCCGGCATCGTGCGGGGCGACGGAGCGGGGCACGCGACCACCAGCGCGGCGGACTTGGCGCCAAGCGCCTCGAGGATGCGGACCGGGTCCTTGCCTTTGCCCTGCAGCATGCCGACGACAAGCACGCGGGGTGCGACCGTCGCCCACTCCTCGTCGAGGGCGGCGCGCGCAGCGGCGGCGCCCTCCTCGTTCTTCATACCGTCGACGATGACAAGTGGGCTGCGACCGACAACTTCGAGCCGACCCGGCGACGTGAGACTGGCCGCGGCCGACAGGACGAGTTCGTCGGGAAGCGCCCGGTCGAAGAACGCTTCGGCCGCCGCCAGCGCACAGGCAAAGTTCTCCGACTGGTGGGCACCATGCAGCGGCAGGAAGATCTCGTCGTACACGGCGTGGGGCGTGCGCACCGACACGAGTCGGCCGCCCAGCGCGACTCGGTCGCTGACCACCCGGTAGTCGTCGCCGGCGTGCAGCACCCGTTCGGCGCCCGCTTGCGCGGCGGCCGTATCGATCACATAGCGCGGGCCCTCGTCGACGTAGCCGACGACGACCGTCGCGCCCTCTTTGATGATTCCCGACTTCTCCGTCGCAACCGACTCGTGGGTGTCGCCGAGAAACTCCGTATGGTCCAGCCCGATCGAGGTGATGACGGCGACGGCCCCGTCGGCGACGTTGGTTGCGTCCCACGTGCCGCCGAGGCCCACCTCGATCACCGCTACGTCAACAGCAACATCGGCGAAGTACGCGAAGCCGGCCGCGGTGACGAGTTCGAACCACGTGGGCCGCTCGCGCATCATCGGCTCGAGACGCGCGAGTTGGGTGATCAACGTGGCGAAGGATTCCGGGCGAATCGGCTCCCCGTTCCAGAGAATCCGTTCGGTTACCGAATGCAAATGCGGGCTCGTGTAGGTCCCGACGCTCAAATCGTGCGCGACCAACAGATTCGTGATCGCACGGCTCGTCGACGTCTTGCCGTTCGTTCCGGTGACATGGACGATCGGATAGCCGTGCTGCGGATCACCCAGCAACCCCAGCAGATCGCGGATGCGATCGAGGGTGGGCGCGGTCGCCCGCTCCCCCGCCAACATTTTCTCGAGGTTGATGTGCTCGTCGAGGTAGGCCAGCGACTCGTCGAGATTCATACGACCACCAACTCGACGAAGGGCACCGAGCCATTGAGCCGAAGGCCGAGCGCTGCGGTGGGCAGGGCGAAGCTGGTGACGTCGGCCGCGGTGGCGAAAACGGTCGTGGGCGCGTCGCTGCTCGTGGCGAGCGGCCACACCGCGGCGATGAACCGCGCGTCGAGGACGTCCTCGGTCGAGCGCAGCTCGCCCATGCACTTGCCACACGACGACGACGGCTCGGCGGTCACTGCAAGTTGGCCGCAGTCGAGACAGCGCGCCGCCGGAACCGCTTCTCCGGCCAGCACCTGATGCGACAGGCACCACGAGTCGGCGCGCTCGGCCCGGTCGACGAAGCGGTCGCGCGCCTCGGGATCCTCGATCGTGAACGCGCCTTCTCGTAAGGCGTCGGCCGCGGCGATTTCGAGTTCCGCAATCCGGAGGAACCAGTGCGAACCGAGTACCGGAACCAGCGACGTTGCACAGCGCGCACAGCGCAAGTCGTCCACCGATGTTTCGACTTGTTCGACGACGACGCCCTCCGCGACGACGGCGTCGGAAGCGGCAGCCCGGGCCGCAAAACGAGCAAGCCCCGCCAGCGGACCTTCGGTCATCACGACACCGGACCGATCGAGCACAGACAGCGCGTGCAGGTTGTGTCGACGGGCGAAGTCCAACGAACCGACGTCGTGCGCGGGCACCACCAACCACGGCAGTTCGGCCTCGTCGGCGATGACGGGCACCTCCCGCGCCAGCGGCACCCGCACCATCGTGCCGACCGCCGGATGGTCCGACGGAACGGCAATTGCGGCGACGCCCGGAAGCAACTCCAACTCGACGGTCTCCACGTCGACGCCGCCGAGCGACAGCCGATAACGCACGACGTCGGTCGGCACCGGTGCCGCGTCGATCGGTTCGACGACAGTCGCACAACGGGGACACACCTCGACAACGCGCTCGGCCCGATCCAACAGCCCGGCTTCGAAGAGACGAACGAACGCAATACGTGCCATTCGCAGCGCGTCCTCGCTCACCGTGCGTCCGGCCTCGCCGTCGACGTCGATCCCCTCGTCCGCCAGGCGAGCGATCAGCGCGGTGCGGTTGGCCGCTTCGAGGGTGCGCACGCGCTCGATGAACTCGTCGCGCTCGAGCATCGACCGATCCAGACCCTCACGCGCGAGCGCACTTTCGACGGCGTACTGGCTGGCGAGGTCACCCTCGAGCATGCCGACGACGAGTTCGTCGTCGGCGCCGCGTCGTTCTGACGCAGCCCGCGCAACGGCGACGACAGCGTCGTCAGGTTCTCCGGCCAGCGAGACCGGAGCGATCAGAAAACGACTAGCTGGCAGCGCGACGCGGCTTGTCGGACGGCGGCTCGTCGGCCCGCGGCATGAGCGTGGGCGCAACCTTGTCGAGCACGACCGAACGATCGACGACGCACTTCCCGATGTCGGTGCGGCTCGGCACGTCGTACATGACGTCGAGAAGTACCTCTTCGAGGATCGCCCGCAGGCCACGAGCACCGGTGCCACGGATGAGCGCCTGCTCGGCGACGGCCTCGAGCGCGTCCTGGGTCATCTCGAGCTCGACGCCGTCGAGTTCGAACATGCGCTGGTACTGCTTGACCACGGCGTTCTTCGGCTCGATGAGGATCTGCACGAGCGCAGCCTTGTCGAGGTTCGACACGGCGCCGATGACAGGCAAACGGCCGACGAACTCGGGGATCAGACCGAACTTCAGGAGATCTTCCGGCTGCACCTGCACGAAGGTCTCGCCGACGTCCTGCTGGGCCCGACGGATCTCGGCGCCGAAGCCCATGCCGGTCTTGCCGAGACGACTCTCGATGATCTTCTCCATGCCGGCGAAGGCGCCGCCACAGATGAACAGGATGTTGCCGGTGTCGATCTGAATGAACTCTTGATGCGGGTGCTTGCGGCCACCCTGGGGCGGCACCGAAGCAGTGGTGCCTTCGAGGATCTTCAACAGCGCCTGCTGCACGCCTTCACCCGACACGTCACGCGTGATCGACGGGTTCTCGCTCTTGCGGGCGATCTTGTCGATCTCGTCGATGTAGATGATGCCGGTCTCGGCCTTCTTGACGTCGTAGTCCGCGGCCTGGATCAGCTTGAGGAGGATGTTCTCGACGTCCTCACCGACGTAACCCGCTTCGGTCAACGCGGTGGCGTCGGCGATGGCGAACGGCACGTTGAGCATGCGCGCCAGAGTCTGGGCCAGATACGTCTTGCCGCAGCCCGTGGGCCCGATCAGCAGGATGTTGGACTTGCCGAGGTCGACCTCGGAGTCGTGGGCGCCGGCCTGCACGCGCTTGTAGTGGTTGTAGACCGCGACCGAGAGGATCTTCTTGGCGTGGTCCTGTCCCACGACGTAGTCGTTCAGGAACGTGAAGATCTCACGAGGCTTGGGGAGCTCTTCGAACTTGAGTTCGCTCGCCTCCGCGAGGTCTTCCTCGATGATGTCGTTGCACAGCTCGATGCACTCGTCACAGATGTACACACCTGGACCCGCGATCAGCTTCTTCACTTGCTTCTGCGTCTTGCCGCAGAAGC
Organism: Actinomycetota bacterium; assembly: GCA_048498715.1. Classification (GTDB taxonomy): domain Bacteria; phylum Actinomycetota; class Acidimicrobiia; order Acidimicrobiales; family JACCXE01; genus JACCXE01. The sequence continues at coordinate 9,343 of JBEHXL010000048.1, forward strand.
TGCACTTCACGAGATCGCTGCCGTCTCCGAGACGAGCCACCGTTTCTGTCCCCCTCTTGCCTTACGCCGCGCCGAGCGCCTGATCCGTGGGGATCGGGACTCGGGAGGTGATCACTTCGTCGATAACGCCGTAGTTCTTGGCTTCTTCCGCACCCAGGATGAAATCTCGCTCGGTGTCCTTCGCAACGCGCTCGATCGGCTGACCGGTGTCGTTCGACAGCATTTCGTTGAGCAGGTCCTTCATGCGGAGAATTTCCCTCGCCTGGATCTCGATGTCGGTGGCCTGACCACCGGCACCGCCGTACGGCTGATGCATGAGGATACGGGCATGAGGCAGCGCGTAGCGATGACCCTTGGTGCCGCCCGCGAGCAGCACGGCCGCCGCGGAAGCGGCTTGGCCGTAGCAGAAGGTGTGGATTTCGTTGCCGACGTAGCGCATGGTGTCGTAGATCGCGAGCAGCGCGGTGATCTCACCGCCGGGGCTGTTGATGTAGATGCTGATGGGCTTATCGGCGTTCTCGGACTCCAAGAACAGCATTTGGGCACAGATCAAGTTGGCGATCGTGTCGTCGATCGGCGTGCCGAGGAAGATCACGTGCTCCTTGAGCATGCGGCTGTAGAGGTCGTAGGCGCGCTCACCGCGGCTCGAACTCTCGACAACGGTCGGGACCAGATAGTTGTACGTCGGTTCCATTAGGCGTCTTCCCCTTCGAGGTCTTCGTCGTCTTCCGGAGCAGCGGTCAACAACGCTACGTCCACCGCATTCCCGTCTTCGTCGACAACTTCAGCATTGTCGATCAGCCACTGCAGGGCTTTCGCCTTGGCCAGGTCGTGCTTGACCATGGCGATGACGCCGTTGGTCTCGAGCTGCTTGCGCAGCTTCTTGGGCTGTTCGCCGGCGTTCTCGGCGACCTTCTCGATCTCCTCGTCGAGTTCCTCGTCGGAGATTTCGATGTTCTCGGCGACCACGACGGCCCGCAGGGCGAGGTCGACCTTGACCGCGGTCATCGCGTCTTCGCGGTGGGCGGCGAGGAAGTCCTCGGGCGACTGACCGGTGGCCTCGAGCCACTGCTGCAGCGTCGCGCCCTGATGCGACAAGCGGTGCGCAAGATCTTCGACGCGACGCTGGACTTCACCGTCGATCAGTGCGTCGGGTACGTCGTCGACGACGAGCGCCGACAGGGCTTCGGCCGTCCCGGAGCGCAGCGTCATCTGCGCATTCGCCTTCTTGATGCCGCTGATGCGCTTGGTCAGATCCGCCTTGAGCTCGTCGACGGTGTCGAACTCCGACACCTCGCTCGCCCATTCGTCGGTGACCTCCGGCAGCTTCTTTTCCTTCACGCCCTTGAGCAGGACCTTGAAGTTCACCTCGCCCTCGACGCCGGGCATCTCGGTGGTGAAGGTGAGCGCGTCGCCCGCCTTGGCGCCGGTGATCACGTCGTCGATGCCTTCGACGAGGGTGCCCGAGCCGACTTCGTAGGTGAGGTCCGTGGCATCGAGGCCCGGTACGTCCTCGTCGTTCTGCTGACCGTGGATGTCGATGACGACGGCGTCGCCGGTCTTGGCGGCACGCTCGACGTCGGTCAGTTCGGCGCCCTGGTTGCGAAGGCGATCGAGCTGCTGGTTGATGTCGTCCTCCGACGCGCCTGGCGTCGGAACGGTGACCTTCAGCGAGTTGTAGCCCGGCACCGTGATGATCGGGCGCACCTCGACGAGGGCCGTGAACTGCAACGGACCGTCGTCGCCGGGCGTGATGTCGATCTCGGGTTGGGCGATCGCGTCGGTGTCGGTCTCCCGCAGCGCGTTCTCGTAATAGCCGGGAAGCGCTTCGCGTACCGCCTCCTCCCGAGCGACGCCCGAACCGAGCTTGGCTTCGAGCACCCGACGGGGTGCCTTGCCGGGGCGGAACCCGTCGATACGCACTTCGCGCGCCAGGCGGCGGAAAGCGGCGTCAACGGCCTTGTCGAATTCGGCTGCGTCGACCTCGACGGACAGCTTGACCTTGTTGCCCTCGATGGGCTCTGCGACTGCCTTCATAAGAGGAACGCAGTGTACCGGCGGGGTCCAGCACTCAATTCATCTGCGACGATGGCGCATATGCCCAAGCGCCATCTCGTCCTTGCGTCTGCGTCCCCCGCGCGCTTGCGGCAGTTAACCATGGCGGGCTTTTCGCCCGAAGTGGTCGTTTCCGGCGTCGACGAAGACGACGTGTTCGATCTACCGACGACCGAGGCGGTTTCCGTGCTCGCCGAGCGCAAGGCGGCGGCCGTCGCGGTGACCTCGGGCCACGCCGTGGTCGTCGGTTGCGACTCGATGTTGGCCCTCGATGGTGAGTCGCTGGGCAAGCCGGCCTCTACGGAGGACGCCATCGCCCGCTGGAAGTCGATGCGAGGTCGCGCCGGCGTGCTCACCACCGGCCACTGCGTGATCGACGGGCCGCGTTCGGTCACCGGCGTGGCGGAGACGACGGTGCGGTTCGGGTCCCCCTCCGACGCCGAGATCGCCGCGTACGTCGCGACCGGCGAGCCGCTCGGTGTTGCCGGTGCCTTCACGCTGGACGGGATCAGCGCGCCCTTCATCGAAGGCGTCGACGGCGACCCGGGCGCGGTCATCGGTTTGTCACTCCCCCTGTTTCGTTCACTGCTCGGTGAGCTCGGCCTGACGGTGATGGACCTGTGGGACTGACAATCGGCCGCTACGAGCTGGCGCCCCCCGTCGTGCTCGCCCCGATGGCGGGCGTGACGAACACAGCGTTCCGTCGTCTCTGCCGGTCCTACGGCGGCGCGTTGTACGTGAGCGAAATGGTCACGGCCCGGGCACTCGTCGAACGCAATCGCAAGACCGAGCGGATGGTGGCCCGCGCCGAGGGCGAGCCGATTCACTCGGTGCAGCTCTACGGCGTCGACCCGGTGACCATGGAAGCGGCCGTGCGTCGACTCGTCGACGACGTCGGCGTCGACCACGTCGATTTGAACTTCGGATGCCCCGTCCCGAAGGTCACGAAGATGGGCGGTGGGGCCGCGCTGCCGATCCACCACAATCTTTTCGCGGCGATCGTTCGCGGCGCCGTGCGCGCCGCCGGGGACGTGCCGCTGACGGTGAAGATGCGCGTGGGCGTGTCCGATGAACACGTCACGTTTCTTCGCGCCGCGCAGTCTGCGGTCGACGCGGGCGTGTCGGCGGTGGCGTTGCACGCCCGAACTGCGCAGCAGCTGTACTCCGGCACGGCGGACTGGTCGCGTATTGCCGAGCTTGTCGCAGCACTCGAAGGTTCGGGCGTGCCCGTCCTCGGCAACGGCGACATCTGGGAAGCGTCCGACGCACTCGAGATGGTTGCCCAGACCGGATGCGACGGGGTGGTGGTCGGTCGCGGCTGCCTGGGCCGGCCGTGGTTGTTCCGTGATCTCGACTGCGCCTTCAACGGTGAGCCCGTCCCCGATCCGCCGCGCCTCGGCGAAGTCATCGAGGCCATGAAGCTGCACGCTCGTTTGCTGTGCGCCGAATTCGACGAGGAGTCCAACGGCATCCGGGACTTCCGCAAGCACGTCGGCTGGTACCTGACCGGCTATCCGGTCGGCGGCGAGGTCCGCCGCGTAATGGCGCTCGTGTCCTCGCTCGACGAACTCGACGCGCGTCTCGATGAGCTCGACCCGACCCTCGCGTTGCCTGACGCCGCCCGCCGCGCCAAGCGCGGCCACACCAACGGCCCGCGCCCCGTCGCCCTGCCGTACCGCTGGATCGAAACGGCCGACGACGACGCCGTGCCCGAAGGCGCGGAGATGCTCGTCAGCGGCGGCTGATCAGAACTCCCAGCGTGTCGCCGCGGCGTCCTCGCCTGTCGTCATGACTGACGTCGCCGCCCGCGGCGTCACTCGGTACACGAACCAATGCGGCGGCCCGACGGCCGGCGCATTGAAGGGCGCGGTGATCCCCGCCTCGTCGCCGTCGAGTTCGCACGGCCATCCGCCCTTGTTCCACTCGGCGACGATCCGCGCGACCTCGCTGCGATCGTGCAGACGCGTTGCCGTTCCCTCGAGCACGAAGTCGCGATCGTCGACCGAGAGACCCACCGCGCACTGCGGATTGAACGCGATGTTCTTCGCCTTGCGAGTGACGTCACCCGTCTGGAAGTAGAACGTGCCGTCGAGCCACACCGCGCCCACCGGCGTGACGTGGGGCGATCCGTCGGGGTTCGTGGTTGCCAGCCAGGTCGTATACCGCTTCGGTCCGTTCGACTCGGGCGAAGGTACGTAGTCCCGGGACACCGCGGCCGACGCCTCCTGCCAATCCTGCGGATCGGTCGCGGTGGGTTCGCGAAGGATCTTCGTCTTCATGACCTATGCCGTACCCCGAATGACCTCCGCGACCGAATGGTCCGGCGCGAAACGGACCTGCAGGTCGGCTTTGTCCGCGTGTGGGCGGATCTCCTGATCGATGACCACTTGATTGACCGCGGCCCACACCCCGAGCGCCATCTCGTTCATGGATTCGACGCTCATGTCCTTGTACGGATGGAGATACGCGCGCGGGTCGTCAGCGGCGAGGGCGCGGAGCTGGTTGAAGCGCTCGAGGTACCACGTCTTCAGACTTTCGTCGTCGGCATCGAGGTTGATGAGCAGGTCGATGCAGCCACGGAGCCGCATCGTCGGATGCCCGAGATGCAGGCCGTCGACGATGATCGCCCGGGTCGCGAATTGATCCGTTCCGATGACGTCGTAATAGAGGTGCGAGTAGATCGGCGCCGACGCTCGGCCTTTCTCGCGGATATCGCCGATGAAGGCGACGAGCGCGCCGACGTCGTAGCTCTCGGGGAAGCCTTTGCGTCCCATGAGGTCGCGAGCGGTGAGAACCTCGGCCGGGAAGATGAACCCGTCGGTCGACACGACCGGCATGGCCAGCGCCGTGCTCACGGGCGCCGCCACCGTCGATTTCCCGACGGCCACACAGCCGGTGATGCCGACGACGCGCGCGTTGCGCGCCCGCGCTTCGGTCACGATCAGATCAACGAGGTCTCCTGCGGCCGCGCCCATTCCGTCAGCATGCCAGTACGCTGCACCGACAACGGGACGTGGCGCAGCTCGGTAGCGCACCTGCTTTGGGAGCAGGGGGTCGCGAGTTCAAATCTCGCCGTCCCGACCAATTCACATTCGATCAGTAGCGGCCGAAGTCGTGCACGATCCAGAGCCAGCCGTCGTCGGAGTACGCCACGCCGATGCCGAACTCACCGCTGCTCGCGTTGTCGATGTTGGCGCGGTGCGGCGGTGAGTTGAGCCACAGGCTCCACACTGCGTCGGGATCATCACCTTCCCAGTACCCGACGTTTTCCGCCCAGCCCGTGCACGACGAGCACGCGGCGAGGGCCTGCGTGCGGTAGTTCGGATTGTGCGGCAGCGACGTGTCGTGCATCTGCGCGAGTTGGTCCGCCCAGCCCTGCGCGACTCGATCGAGCGCGGACGTTCGCCGGACCAGCGCCAGCCCGGCGGAGGAGCGGCGGGCGCAATAGAGACCGGCCACTCGATTGGCTGCAGTGCCTCCGGCACCGGAATTGCACGATGCAGACGAGGGTTGTGTCGCGGGCGGCGACGTCGTCCGCGGTGTGGTCACGGGCGTCGCTCGTGCGGCCGCGACGGTCGTAGTCGACGGCAACGAGGTGGTGGTTGTGGTCGACGTCGTCGACGTCGCTTCACGAAGAGCAACCTTGCGTCGGGTTGGCTCGTCGGGCGAGCCATTGGCCTTCGTCACGACGAAGGCTGCGAGCAGTCCGAGGACGAGGATCGGAACGATCCAGACCGGCCGAAATCGTCGCCCTTGTTCCGTCGTGATCGTCACGCCGCGGGACCCTAGGCGCTTAACAACGCGAGGTGCGGGGTACCGGCATTCGCATGACCATCGTGCGAAACGACGACGGAACGCTGGTTGTGCCCGTGGAACAGCCGCGCGCCCGAGACGACGAGGACGTGCCCACGGGCCCCACGACTCGCGTTCTTCGACCCGGTGAAGGCGGCTACGACGAAGCCCTCGCCGAGTGGGACAAGGAACAGAACCCGGACCGCGAGGAAGCCGTGTCGACGGCGTCGGGTCGTGCGCAGGCAATGCACGTGATCCATCTCGTGGCGGAGTCCGACAACCACGACGTAACCGCTGCGGTGCTCGACCTCACCGACCCCGACGCGGGCGCCGAGGCCCTGCGCCACGTGCTGGTGGGCGGCGTTCACGCTGTCGAGGACTTCGCGAAAGAGATCGCCAGCGCCGAGGGCGGCGACCCGCTCCCCGCCCACCAGGCAACGAAGATCATCGGCGAAGTGCTCGCCGAGATCGACGGCTAGTCAGCCGGGCAGCACACCTCGAGTTCCATCCCGTCGGGGTCGCGGAAGAACAGCGACCACTCGTTACCGAGTTGCTGGATCTCGCCGACTTCTTGTGCGCCCGCATCGATCAAGCGGCGCTTGACTTCTTCGAGCGTGGTCTTGTTGTCGACCATCAACCCGAAGTGATCGACCGCGCCCCGGTGGCCCTGCTTGCGGCGTTCGCCGATGATGTCCTCGACGGGCACCTCGAAGATGTTCAACGCGGACCCGCCGCCAAGGTCGACGATCTTCATCCACGGATGGTGCTCCGACTTCTCGACCTCGAAGGTGACCACACCGCCGAAGGCCTTCTCGTAAAACCCGACTGTGAGATTCATGTCGGTGGTGAGCGTCGCAACGTGATTGAAGCCAGTGGTGATCGGCATACCTAGTTGTTACACCCTTTTCGTACCTTCACCTGATGAAGCGATGCGCGCGCTGCCGACAGCTGAAACCAGCGGCTGATTTCGGATGGAAGGACCGCGCGAAAACGCGACGTATGAGTTATTGCCGGCCGTGTGTCCGAGCGAACAGCAAGGACCACTACGAGGCCAACAAGTCGGACTACCTGGCGCGGAATCGTCGGAAGAAGGCGCAACTCCAGGCGGAGAGATTTGGTTTCCTGCTGGAGTACTTCTCATCGCATCCGTGCGTGGACTGCGGCGAGACGGATCCGCTCGTTCTGGACTTCGATCACTTGCGGGACAAGGAATTCTGCATAGGGAACCAACTCATCGTCAGACGATGGGACGACGTGCTCGCTGAGATCGAAAAATGCGAGGTCGTGTGCGCGAACTGTCACCGACGCCGAACCGCGCGACGCGCTGGTTACTTGCGCTACGTCCTGAGTCGTCAGCAGTGAAGCGTTGCGCAATGTGCAAGGCGATGAAGCCTGTCGACGATTTCATGTGGCATAGAAAGGCCGAGAACTCGCGAGACAGCTATTGCCGATCGTGCCGTGCCGCTTACAAACAGGCTCACTACGCAGCGAACAAAGCGAGGTACAAGAAAAACGCCACCGCGTACACAGCCAGCCTGGTGCGACAGCGGACCGAGTGGCTGCTCCACTATTTCGAGTCGCACCCTTGTGTCGATTGCGGCGAAACGGATCCTGTCGTTCTCGAGTTCGACCACCGTCGCGACAAGGAGTTCGACGTCGGACGAGCGATGCGCGGCAAGAACTGGAACGCCATTCTCGCCGAGATGGCGAAGTGCGACGTTCGTTGTGCAAACTGTCACCGACGTCGAACCGCCTATCGTGGGGGCTTCGCACGTGCGGGTGTAGCTCAATTGGCTAGAGCGCGACCCTTCCAAGGTTGAGGTTGCCAGTTCGACCCTGGTCACCCGCTCCATGTCGTGGGGGGGTAGGGGGGGGGGCAACAAAAGCACATCGAC
>JBEHXL010000049.1:0-15816 GCA_048498715.1 Actinomycetota bacterium
GTCCTGTCCTACGCGGAGCTCTCCCGCAACCTGACCATCGACCCCATTGGAGTTGTGAACCTTGTCCAAGCCGACGCTGCAGTTTGACGGAGACACCATCGAGGCGGCCCTGGCAGCCGCGGCCAAGGTCCTTGGCCCCAACGTGCAGGTCGCCGAAGCGCGCAAAGTCCGCAAGGGCGGCGTAGGCGGCTTCTTCACCCAGGAACGTTTCGAGATCGACGCGTTCGAGGGCGAGGTCGCCGAACCGGACTTTGCACGCAACAGCACAGAGGGGTCTGTCCCAATGCGTGCAAAGTCGAAGCCGCGGTCGCTCGACCAGGCCTTCGACCAGCTCCTCGCGGAGATCGAGGAGACCGAGATGCCCCAGGCGCCCGCGACCAACACGCACTGGACCAGCTCGCTCGACTCGTTCCTCGACGAAGACGCGTCGGCCGCCCCGCTGGTCGGCCGCCACTTCGCCGCTCCCGGTGAGAAGCCGAATGCGGTTGCCGCCGACGCCCGCACCGTTACTGCCACCACGCCGAGCTCGATCGCCGCAGCCTTCGTCGACGAGCCCGTCGCCCCGAAGACCGACCCGACCGCGCTGGTGGCGCCCGACGCCGACGCCCGGGTGCGTCGCGCCCGCATGGGCGGCGGCGAGCCGGCGTGGAGCGAGGAGGCGCTGTTCGCGATGGGCGTGCCGAAGGTCATCTGCGACGCCGTCGCCAACGCCTGCGCGATCACCGATCTCGAATGGATGGCGGCGCTCGAAGCCGCGATCATCGCCAAGACGCCGCCGACCGCGAAGAGCAATGAGTTGCTGTGCACCCTCGGCCAGGGTCGCAAAGCCGCCATCGCGATGCTGCGGGCCGGTGTCGCTGGCATCCCGCCGGGCATCCTCTACATCGACGGCAACGAGGTCGTGGCCACGCCCACCGAGTTGGCGCTCGCCGTGCGCGCGCTCCTGCCGCGATGAACGTGCGCCGCTTTCTCGCCTCCGTCGGACTTCTCTGCCTGGTCCCGATCGGCAAGGGACTTATGACGGGCATGCTCACGATCCCCGCGGCCGCGCAACGCGCGCTGACGTTGGTCGCGATCCTCTGGCTGCTCGAGCACTTCGTCGTGCCCGTCGTGCTCATGTTCACGTTCCCGGCGAACGCGCATCACGCCGTTCCCGCGCCGGTAACGGACGGTCCGTCCCCTTTGCCGGAAGACGAGGAGTAGTCGTACGCCGAATGGCGTAGGCCGCCTCGCGTAGGGAATAGGCCGAACGCCCGATCACCCCCGACGCCGTTCTCCCGATGGGTGCCAAGAGCAACCACGACCGGGTTGCACGGGAGTCCGGGAGGGCTAAGGCGATGGCGGCGAAAGCGGAAGCAGACCGACTGATCGAAGAGTTCCTGCCCCTCGTGTCGCACGTGGTCACCCAGGTCTCGGTGCAGTTCCCCCGCCACGTCGATCTCAGCGAGTTGGCCTCCGCAGGCACGATGGGACTCGTCGAGGCGGCTTATCGCTACGAAGCCGATCGCGGCGTGCCGTTCAAGCACTTCGCCGGTCATCGCATTCGTGGAGCGATCCTCGACTTCGTCCGCAAGATGGACTGGGCCCCGCGCAGCGTGCGTGAGGGTGCCCGCAAGGTCGAGACCGCTCGCAACTCTCTCGCCTGCTCGATGGGCGCGTCGCCGACTCGTGACGACATCGCCGGCTCGCTCGGTCTTTCCACCACCGAACTCCACGAGATCGAGGCGCGTGCCTCGCGTGCCGTCGTCCTCTCGCTCGACGAGCCGATGGGCGACTTCGGCAGCGACGACTTCGGCATGGCCGAGACGCTGACCGACTCGTCGTTGCTCGACCCGTCCGAGTCCGTCGAGATGCACGAGATGCACGGCTACCTGCGTGACGCGGTCGCCGCGCTTCCGCACAAGCACTCCGTCGTCGTGCAGGGCACGTTCCTCGACGGTCGCTCGGCGCAGGAAGTGGCCGACGAGCTCGGCATCTCGGTCTCGCGGGTTTCGCAGCTGCGCACCGAAGCGCTCGAAATGCTGCGTGACGGCATCGACGCTCAGTTCGCCGATGCCTCGGCGAACGAGGCCGAGTGCAAGGGCCGCGTCGCTCGCCGCAAGGCCTCCTACGCCGCCGCCATCGCTTCACGCTCGGCGTGGCGTGACCGCATTGCCGCTACTGCGGATCAGCCGGTCGTGCGCCAGGCCAACTACGCGTAAGACCAGCGCCCACCGGGCGTTCCCCAGCAATGGGGAATGGGGAAGTACGCAAGCTTGGGTTCGTCGGCGGTATTGAAGGCCTACGAGCCGTCGCGATCTTCATGGTGATGCTGCATCACCTCGCGATCCGTCCCCACGTGTTCGACGGCGGCCGTGGCGGCGTCGACGTCTTCTTCGTTATCAGCGGGTTCCTCATCTCGGCGCTGCTCGTCAACGAGTTCGATCGTGACGGCGGACTCGATCTCAAGCGGTTCTACGTACGGCGCGCGTTCCGCCTGATCCCCGCAGTGCTCGTCATGCTCGTCGTCGTTCTCGCATACGCGACGCTGCGCGCCAAACTCGACCATCACCCCACGCCCACGGGCCTGTTCAAGCAAGCGGGATGGGCCGTCATCTACGTCGCCAACTGGGCGCAAGCCTTCGGGACGTTCGCGTTCGCGCCGCTCGTGCATCTGTGGAGCCTGTCGGTCGAAGAGCAGTTCTATTTCCTGGCGCCGATCGCATTGGCGTTCACGCTGCCGCGCTTCACCCGTCCGCGCATCGTCTCGTTGCTCGTCGCGATTGGCGTGATTGGAGTGGTGTGGCGCGGCGTGCTCGTCGTGAGCGACGCGGACAAGTTCCGCATTCGCTTCGGCCTCGACACCCACGCCGACGGACTCGTGCTCGGTTGCATCCTCGGCGTCGCGTTCGCCAGCGGGTTGTTCCCGACGCTGTTCGGCCCGAGTCGACTCAAAGAGCTCGTCGGACCGGCGAGCCTGTTGTTGCTCGCAGCGATCACGGTGTTCCAGCAGCCGTGGAAGTACGACGAGTTCATTGCGCCGTTGCTGCACGCGGCGGCGGGCGGTCTTGCGATCTGGGCCGTCATCGGACAGGAGCGTGGGTTGCACGTGTCGGTGTTAAACCTCGCTCCCGTGCGTCGTCTCGGCAAGGTGTCCTACGGCATGTACCTCTGGCACCTGCCCGTCGAGATCTACGTCTGGGCCGCGATGGGAATCGACAAGCCGCTGTGGCTGCGAACAATCGTCGCCTGGAGCATCGCCTACGCGCTGGCCGAAGCGTCGTACTGGTTGGTCGAGTCCCCCATGCTGCGCTTGGCCAAGACGCGTAGGGTGCCCGCAACGCAAGGGGGATCCCATGACGCAGTTTCCGCACCAGCCTGAGGACATCACGGCCGACTGGCTGTCGGCGATTCTCGGTGGCTCGGTCGACTCGTTCTCGCTCGAGCAGATTGGTGTCGGCGTCGGATTGCTCGGTCGGCTGTACCGCATCGCGTTGACGGGTGCGGGCGTCCCGACGACGGTCGTGGCGAAGTTCCCGACGCTCGACCAGGGCGCACGCGACAACGTTGCGGCCCCGCTCGGCTTCTATTCGAACGAGGTCAGCTTCTACAACGACGGCGCCGCGCTCACGCCCGTCGGCACACCGCGCATCTACACGGCGCAGTTCGACGAGCCGACGGGTGACTTCGTGTTGGTGCTCGAGGACATCGCCGACCGACGCTGCGAAGACCAGACCGTCGGGTGTTCGATCGAGTCAGCCCAGATCGCAATCGACGCACTGGCGAAGGTGCACGCGCGCTGGTGGAACTCCGACTTCGCCGAGCTTCCCTGGATCAAGTCCTACGTCGCCCCGCCCTACCCGCAGATCATCGCCGGCACCTTCGCGCAGTCGTGGCCGGTCGCTCTAGAAGTCGTGGGTGACCAGTTGCCGCCCGCGATCAAGGAGTTCGGCGACCGGTTCCCGTCACTTGTCGACTGGTTCCTCGCCGAGGCGAGTCAGCCGCCGCTCACGTTGTGTCACGGTGATTTCCGTCTCGACAACCTGTTCTTCGCGACGAACGATTCGCACGCACCGGTCACCGCGCTCGACTGGCAGATCTGTTTCCGCGGCAACCCGGGCTACGACCTGGGCTACTTCATCAGCCAAAGCCTGGCGACGGAAACCCGGCGCAAGGTCGAGGGCGATCTCATCGATCGTTACGCCCGCGACATCACCGCGGCCGGCATCGAGCTCGATCGCACCAAGCTCGACGACGCGTACGCGCGAACCGTTGCGTACTGCTTCATCTATCCCATCGCCGCGTGCGGTCAGATCGAAGTGACCGCCCCGCGCATGGTCGAGTTGGTGAAAGGCATGGTCGACCGCTCGGTCGCGGCGATCGAGGACATCGACGCGTTGTCGCTGTTGCCTTCGTAACTCAGTACGAGATCGTGAACGTGCGCGTGTCGCACGACGAACCGAGGAACGCGGCGCCGATGGTCAACGTCCAGTCGCGCTTGTCGTTGCTCAAAGCGACGAGCGCGGACGCCTGACCGTTCACGTCGGTCGAGGTTGCGATCACCTTGGGCAACGATGCACCGGGCTTCGCCGTGATCGTGACGAGCGCGTTCGGACGACGAGGAGCGTCGAGGTTGAGCGTGACTTCGTTCACGCTTCCATCGTCGAGGTGCGTCGCGTCCCAGGACCATCCGCAGCTTTCACGGGTGCCCGTCGACGCGACCACGCGCGCCGTGGTGGGTACCGGCGGTGCGACCACTCGCGGCGCGCCCGTCGTGGGTGGCGCGAGAACGAGCGACGTGGTCGTCGGTGGTGGTGGTGGGGCGGCCGTCGTCGGCGGCGGTTCGGGCGCCGGCGGCACCGTTGTCTCGGGCGACGGAGCTGCGGCAATGGCGACACCGGTCGCGTTCTCGTCGGGCTGCGTCAGGCTGGCCGCGACTGAGACGGCCGCGAGAGCGGCCGACATCCATATCGCGAAGCTCGCCATCCTTGGCAGACCCACATCGACTCATCGGCTTGCCATCGGACACAATCCAGGGAAATGACAACCGAGGGGGCGGCGCTACGACAGCGGTTGGGCTGGCTGGTTGTGGCTTTCGCGGCTCTCGCGTTCATTGCGAGCTCCTGGGGCAACGGTGACACGAAGGAGTCGGTCGCGGCTTCGCCGACGGCGCATTCGCTGGGCACGTCGAAAATGGTCGGTGTGTTCGAAGGGCTGTGGGAGTCCGCACTCGGGTTGCTGACTGTGCGCGCGGACGGTTCCTTCGTTCTGAGCCAGGGTGACGCTGCTGATCGCAACGGTCGCTTCGACCACTACGTCGGCAACAACGCGACGGGCACGATCACCGCGGAAGGTGTGCAGATCGCATTCGTCTATTCGCGTGAAGAGGACGTCGTGGTCGTGAGCGACATCGGCGGCGCGCACGCGACGTCGTTCTGCGGCCCGAACGCGGCGCCCGTGCGCTGCGGCGAGTAGTTACAGCCCGCGGCGGCCGAGCACCTGGTCGGCTTCGTGCAGCAACTGGGACAGCAGGCCCTTCGGCTCGGCCGCCGGCTCGAGGCGGTTGTGCACCACGTTGCTGAGCAGACGGCGATGCGCACGAGCGTTCTGATAGCCAGCCCGGAAGGGACCAGTCACCTCGAACGTGATGCCGATACCGGTCGCGCCCGTCGATGACGCGAGCGACGTCTTGCCGCGCTGGGAAGAGAAGTAGAGACGGTCACCCTTCGGCGAGAACGCGAGGCCGGTGATCTCGGATCCTTCGTGGCCGACGATCTGCAGCAGCGGCTCGATCTTGCGGTCGGCGCTGATCACGCAGATCTGCATGTCGCCCCCGTCTTCCGCCACGAAGATCTCTCCGGCGCGGTTGACGATCACGTTGTCGACCCCGTGCAGCGGCTGGTTGGGGCCGCCGAGCTTCTCGTCGTAGATCAACTCCATCGTGTTGGTCGCCGCGTTGAGCGCCCACACCCGCTGATCGTGCTTCGTCGTGAAGTACACGTGGTCGCTGTCGTACCAGCACCCCTCGCCGCCGCGAAACGCAGTCGTCTGCGGCACCTGCTTTCGCGTGAAGGTCGTGCCCGGGACGATGTTCGGGTTCGGGATGCGATGCCACACGACGTTCCAGCGTGGATCGCGCTCGTCGAAGTTCGCAGCCTTCTTCAGCTCGGCGGCTTCGAGCACGCCGGTGCGCAGGTCGGGCCAGGTGGTCGCGGTGAAGCGGTAGAAGCGGCCGTCGGTCTCGTCCTCGGTCAGGTACACGTGCTGGCGCACGGGGTCGACGGCGGCCGCTTCGTGGCTGAAGGTGCCGAGCCCCGGACGCAGCGAGCGAGCGATCGTGTTGATCGAGCCGGGCTCGCATTCGTAGACCGAACCGGCGTCGTATTCCTCGCACGTGAGCCACGTGCCCCACGGCGTGGGTCCACCCGCGCAGTTCAGATTCGTGCCCGCGATGACGCGATGCGCGCCGACGATCTCGCCGTGCTGGTCGAAGCGCAACGCGCCGACACCGCCCGCGGGGAACGGCACTTCACTGTTGGACGCGTAGATCCAGCCACCGTCGTCGGTCGTGAAACAGGCGGCGCCGTCGGGCGCGAGGTGCCACACGTAGCCCGTCGTCCCGACCGGCTCCAGCGACGTTGCGACGATGCGGCTCGAGAAGCCGGCGGGCAGACGAACACCGTTGCCGTCGGCCGGGCGCAGTGCGCCGTAGACGGTGCCGGGAACGGCGGGCGCGGCATAGGCCTGTTTCCAAAATCCGGGGCCGAGCGCCAGCGCGCCCGAACCGAGGGCGGCGTTGCGCAGGAAGGTACGTCGGTCCATGCCTTGAAGTTTCACCGCTGACCTATCGGCGTCCTGTAGTCGAACGCCAAATGTTCAGCGTTGCGTAACCCAGCTCTGCAGCGCAGTGAGTCTTTCGTCGAGATCCTTCTGGTCTCGGTACGGCTGTCGAGCCATCGTGATCGCCAACAGAATTTCGGTGCCATCCGTCAGCTGCGCGTAGAGACCGTCGCCGAAGCGCATGTACGGAGCGCTGAACCCGCCCGGGCGCCCACGCCGGAAGCTCTTGATCTCACTCCACGGAATCGTGCGGGTGCGGTACGAGTTCACGAAGGTCAGGCCGGCGCTGGTCGCTTCGAGACGCGTACGGATGCGCGCCGCGAACGGAATGGCAAACAGCAGCATGGCCAGACCGGCAACCAGGCCGGGCCCGCGACTCACCGTGCTTGTCTTGCCGATCGACGCGCCGACGATGCCGAGGATGTACACCCCGAACCCAGCGAGCATCGCCGCCATGAACGCATCCGAAATCCGGTCGCGCGCGATCCGTCGAACGATCAGTTCTTGCCCCATGAGCCGAGAACTGTAGGGGTCAGTCGTCCATGAACCAGCGGCGTGACTTCTGGGGACGGCCGCTGTCGTCGGCTTCGTAGCCGGCATCGCGCATGTACCGTTCGGCCCGGCTGACGAGCGCGGGCGACGTTGCCTTGCGCTCGGGCTCGGCGTTGGCGCAGCGCGTGAAGTTGAGAAAGCCACCGGCGAACGTGCGGGCGTCGGTGTTGAAGAACACCAGCACGTAGTTGTCGAACGTGTCCTGACGGTCCTCGGCGAAGCGGTCGCGGTACTGCTCTACCGACTCCATCGTGTCGGCCGATGTCGTCGATGCGACCGTTGTCGTCAACCGGCGGGTCGTGGTCGCCGGTTTGGGCGCCTTCGTTGCCGGCGCGCGCTTGGCGACCGGCGCCTTCGCAACTGTGGCACGGGGCGAGCGCTTGCCGAGGGCGTCTTTGCCGTTACAGATCGTGCAGAGCGCAGGATCGTTGAGGTGGATGCACTCGTCGTCGCCGCTCATGGGCCCACGTTTACACGAGACGGCGCGGCTATGCCGTCGTCGTCGTGTGAGTTTCGATGCCGTCCCAGTACGTGACGCGGTCGACGTCGACGACGACATCGACGCCCTCGGTTCCGGCGACAGCTGTCGCGGCGCCGCGCAGCATGACGCCCTGCTTGCCCGTCGGACCGAACGTGGTCCACTTGTCGCGCGTCACGGCTGCAGGAGACCGTTCCGCCGAGCCGCATTGCACGAAGAGCTGGGCCGGCACCACCGCCGTCGAGCGAACGCGGTGCCACGTGGCGGGCAGGACCAACGGATGTCCGTCGATTGCGAACCAACCCAGCGCCGATGGGCCGTCCTCGAGCAGTTCACGGAGTTCCGGCGGCGCGGCCTCGTCGTCGACGTCGCTGATCGGCGGCTGAGCGTCGTGAGACAGCACGGCACCCGTCGCCCAGTTGCCCCACACGTCGATCTGGTTGTCTCGCAACACCGCCAGAGCGACAGGTTCGATGGACACGACCACCCGGTGGGGTGGTAGTGGACGACCGAGCTTGCCGGTCAGCAGGTCGACCGCTGCGCCCGCAAGCTCGGCTGCGTTACGCACCGCGAACCGGGCCGTGCCGATGGCGGCGCGGGCTACCTCGATCGGGTCGGACAGCGATCCGGCGCTCGCGGGGTCCACGACGGTCGCCCGACCGATTCCGACGGCGTGGCCGCGTTCGGTCGAGGCCATGAAGCCGACACGGTTGTCGGTGGCGAGTACTGCGGCCTTGCGGGTGACGGCCGCCGTCAGGCACCAGAGACGCCCGTCACCGACGGCCACCAGCTCGGGGGTCACATGGGGCCGTTCGCCACTAGCAACGCCGACGAACAACTGCGACGCTTCGCCGAATAGATCGTCGATTGTCGAAGCCTCGATCCCGGGTACGTCCACGCCGGGAAGTACCCGTTTCCCAGCCCTTCGCCATCTGCTACAGTTGAGCGTGCAACACTCAAGTTTTCTACTTACGAGGTAATCAAAGTGGCTCTCGATCCGAACCGCTGGACGCTCAAAACCCAAGAAGCCATCCAAGAGGCGATCAACCGTGCCAAGGCGGCCAACAACGCCGAGGTCACGCCCGATCACCTGCTGGCGGCGTTGCTGAGCCAGGCCGACACCGTGGTGTTGCCCGTCATCCAGCGCGTCGGGCTCACGCCGCTCCAGGCCCGCAATCTCGTCGAGGACCAGCTGGCCAAGCTGCCGAAGCAGTACGGCGGCAACGACCCGACTCTGTCGAAAGGCCTTGCGGCCGCCATCGACCAGGCCGTCGAGGAGCAGAAGAACCTCGGCGACGAGTTCCTCTCGACCGAGCACCTCCTCTTGGTGCTGTGTGACCGGCTCAAGATCGACAAGAACCAACTGCTCGAGGCACTGAAGGAAGTGCGTGGTTCGCACCGGATCACCTCGCAGGATCCGGAGTCCACCTTCCAGGCGCTCGAGAAGTACGGCCGCGATCTCACCGAGGCGGCGCGTCAGGGCAAGCTCGATCCCGTCGTCGGTCGCGACGAGGAGATTCGTCGGGTGATCCAGGTGCTGTCCCGTCGCACCAAGAACAACCCCGTGCTCATCGGTGAGCCCGGCGTCGGCAAGACGGCCATCGTCGAAGGTCTCGCCAACCGCATCGTCGAAGGCGACGTGCCCGAGACGCTGAAGAACAAGCGGCTGGTGGCGCTGGACCTCGGTGCGCTCGTTGCCGGGTCGAAGTACCGCGGCGAATTCGAAGAGCGGCTCAAGGCGGTGCTGAAGGAGATCACCGACTCCAACGGTGAAGTGATCACCTTCGTCGACGAGTTGCACACGATCGTCGGGGCGGGCGCGGCCGAAGGTTCGATGGACGCGGGCAACATGATCAAGCCGATGCTCGCTCGCGGTGAGTTGCGCATGGTCGGCGCGACCACGCTCGACGAGTACCGCAAGTACATCGAGAAGGACCCTGCGTTGGAGCGCCGGTTCCAGCAGGTCTACGTCGGTGAGCCGGCGACGGCCGACGCGATCGCCATCCTGCGCGGTCTGAAGGAGCGCTACGAGGTGCACCACGGTGTGCGCATTCAGGACAGCGCGCTGGTGGCTGCAGTCGTGTTGTCGCAGCGCTACGTCACGTCGCGGTTCCTACCCGACAAGGCGATCGACCTGATCGACGAAGCCGCTTCACGACTGCGGATCGAGATCGACTCGTTGCCGACCGAGATCGACGTTGTCGAGCGCCGCATCCGCCAGCTCGAAATCGAGCGTGTTGCCTTGGCCAAGGAAACCGACGCCGCGTCGATCGAGCGTCTCGAAAAGCTCGACGAAGAACTCGCCAACCTGCAAGAGGAGTCGCAGGCGATGAAGGCGCGCTGGCAGTCGGAGAAGGAACAGATCGAGGTCATCCGCGTCAAGAAAGAGGCGCTCGAGAACGCCCGCCTCGCGGTCGAGCGCGAAGCCGACCTGGAGAAGGCCGCCGAGATTCGTTACGGGCTCATCCCGTCGCTCGAAGCCGAAGTGAATTCGGCGACGGAACGGCTCGCGGAGCTCCAGGGTGACGCGCCGATGCTGAAGGAAGAGGTCGACGACCAGGACGTCGCCGAAGTCGTCGCCAAGCAGACGGGCATCCCCGTGTCCCGCCTGCTCGAAGGCGAAATGGCGAAGTTGGTCCGCATGGAAGACGAGCTGCACAAGCGGGTTGTCGGCCAGGAGACTGCGGTCGTCGCCGTGTCGAATGCAATCCGTCGGTCGCGCGCCGGCCTGTCCGATCCCAACCGGCCGATCGGTTCGTTCCTGTTCCTCGGGCCCACCGGTGTCGGCAAGACCGAACTCGCCCGGTCGCTCGCGGACTTCTTGTTCGACGACGAGCGGGCGATGGTGCGCATCGACATGTCGGAGTACATGGAGCGGCATGCGGTCTCGCGCCTGATCGGTGCGCCTCCCGGCTACGTCGGTTACGACGAGGGTGGCCAGCTGACCGAAGCCGTCCGTCGCCGGCCGTACGCAGTCGTGCTGCTCGACGAGATCGAGAAGGCGCACAGCGATGTGTTCGACGTGTTGCTGCAGATCCTCGACGACGGTCGTCTGACCGACGGCCAGGGTCGCACCGTCGACTTCAGCAACGCCGTGTTGATCATGACCTCGAACCTTCCCGGTGATCCGACGGACTACTTCAAGCCCGAGTTCGTCAACCGCATCGACGAGATCATCCGCTTCCGTTCGCTGCAGCGTGACGACATGGCCGGCATCGTGCGGATTCAACTCGGTCTGTTGCAGGACCGCCTCGACCAGCGCCGCCTCGGCCTCGACGTTTCCGACGAGGCGACCGAGTGGCTCAGCGCCAACGGCTACGACGAAGTCTTCGGCGCCCGGCCGCTCAAGCGGCTCATTCAACGTGAGATCGGCGACAAGCTGGCGATGGCGCTGCTCGAGGGCAACATCACCGACGGCGACGTCGTCCGCGTCACCGTCGACCCCAACGGCGACGGCCTGGCCGTCTCGTCTTAGAGGTTCTTGTGCTGTTTTGGGCGCTATAGCGCCCCAAAACAGCACAAGAACGCGGCCTTTAGTGGCCGGCGGGTGGTGCGCCGCCGGAGGTGCCCTGGCCGGGGTGGGCGTCGGGCGGGATGTTCGGGACCAGGGTCGAGAGCAGGGCGCCGAGGACGACAACGATGCCGGCGAATGCTGTCGCCGGCTTCGCGGCGTCGGCGATGCCGCCCGCGATGATCGACGCGATCTGCGGGTTGTCGCCGCGAGACTCGGCGCCACCGCCGACGTCGTTGATGTGTTCGAGCACGGCGGCCTTCGCCGCGGCGGGAATCTGGGGCGCTTTGTCGAAGCGGTCGCTGATCTCGCTGCGCGCCTGGCCGAGCAGGATCGCACCGATGAACGCGATGCCAAGTGCGGTGCCGACCTGGCGCACCATGCCCGCCGCGCCCGACGCCGAACCCGCCTTCTGCGGAGGGATGTCGCTGAGCACGACGTTGGTCAGCTGCGACGTGGCAAAGCCGATGCCGATGCCGTGGAGGACCAGCGCCGGTAACAGCGACAGAAACGTCGTGTGATCGCTGAACGCGAGCACGTAGCCGAAGATGCCCGCGGCCTCGAGCGACAGCCCGACCGTGATCACATACTTGGGTCCGAAGCGACGGGAGAGCGCGCCGCCGAGCCAGCCGCCGAAGAAGGCGGTGCCACCCGCCGGCAACAGCCACGTGCCGGCGCGAATGGCGGAGAGGTGCAGACCCGCCTGCATGAAGATCGGCAGGACGAAGAAGGCGCCGAACTCGCCCATGGCGAGCACGAGCGTGTTGATGAGTCCGTAGCGAAAGCCACGATGCACGAGGTCGCGGAAGTCGAAGATGACGGCCTTCACCTGCTGGGCCCGGGCCATCTCGACGAACACGAACGCGGCGAGGAACGCGGCGCCGGCGGCGAGTGACCATGGCACCGGCGACAGACCCAGCAGCTTCGTGTCGCTGATCGGCGAGAACCATCCGTAACGGCTGCCCTCGATGATGCCGAAGACGACACCGAGCAGGCCACCGGTGACGAGCACGACGCCCGGGATGTCGAATCCCCGGTTGCGCTCGTCCTTCGACTCCTTCACGACGAAGTAGGCAGCGATGATCGCGAGCGGAGCGATGACGACGTTGACGCGGAACGCCCAGCGCCACGAGTAGTCGCTCGTGAGGATGCCGCCGACGTACGGGCCGAGCGCGCCGGCACCGCCAGCCACGGCGCCCCACACCGCAAACGCCGAGCCGCGTTCGCGGCCGACGAACGTCGCCGAGATGATCGCCAGCGTCGACGGCAGCATCATCGCGGCGCCGATGCCTTCGAGGATGGACTCGCCGATGAAGAGTTGGGTGGCCGAGTTCGCCGACGACGCCACAAAGGAACCGACGGCGAACAACGACGCCCCGATGAAGAACATCTTGCGCCGGCCAACGATGTCGGCCATCCGTCCGAACGAGATCAGCAGCGAAGCGAAGATCAACGCATAGCCCGAGATCACCCACTGCAACGCGTTCACGTCGGTGTGAAGCTCGCGGATGATCGTCGGTACGGCGACGTTCACGATGGTGTTGTCCAACACGATGATGAACAACGACATCGACAGAACGAACAGCGCGATCCAGCGTTTGGAGTCTTTGGGGGTGTCGGCCGCTCCCGGCCATGCAGCAGCAGTCATCGTCAGGCAGTCTGCACCGCGCTGCGCAGTGGGTATGGCACATGCCCATGCGGATCGCTCCTGGGCTCCCGTACCCGATCGGCGCGACCTACGACGGGGCGGGAACCAACTTCTCCGTCTTCTCCCGCGTCGCGGAGCGAGTCGAGTTGTGCTTGTTCGACGAGCACAACCGTGAAACGCGCGTCGACCTGCCCGAGGTCGACGCCTACTGCTGGCACGGCTACCTCTACGGCGTCGCGCCTGGTCAGCGCTACGGATTCCGCGTGCACGGCCCGAACATTCCTGCGGAAGGACACCGCTGCAATCCGGCGAAACTGCTGCTCGATCCCTACGCCCGCGCCGTCGAAGGGCAGGTCAACTGGAACCGCGCCGTGTTCGGCTACGACGTCACCGGGCGACGGGTCAACCGCGCCGACAGTGCGAGATACGTACCGCGCTCGATCGTCGTCAACCCGTTCTTCAGCTGGGACAACGACCGCCATCCGCGGACACCGCTGCACGAAACCGTCATCTACGAGGCCCATGTGAAGGGGCTCACGATGCTGCATCCGGGCGTGCCCGACGAATTACGCGGCACCTATGCGGGGCTGGCGACGCCTGCCGTGATCCAGTACCTCAAGGAGCTCGGCGTCACGGCGATCGAACTCCTGCCCGTGCACCAGTTCGTGCCCGAACACGGCACCATCGAGCGCGGCCTCACGAACTACTGGGGGTACAACTCGATCGGCTACTTCGCACCGCACAACGCCTACTCGGCGAGCGGTCAGCGGGGCGAGCAGGTGCAGGAGTTCAAGCTCATGGTGAAGCAGCTGCACGCGGCGGGAATCGAGGTGATCCTCGACGTCGTCTACAACCACACGGCCGAAGGCAACCATCTCGGACCCGTGCTCAGCTTCAAGGGCTACGACAACGAGGCCTATTACCGACTCGTCGCCGACGACAAACGCCACTACATGGACTACACGGGCACCGGCAACAGCATGAACATGCGCAACCCGCACGTGTTGCAGCTGATCATGGACAGTCTCCGGTACTGGGTCGACGAGATGCATGTCGACGGGTTCCGCTTCGACCTCGCGTCGACGTTGGCTCGTGAACTGCATGACGTCGATCGCCTCGCGGTGTTCTTCGATCTCATTCAACAGGACCCGATCGTGAGTCGGGTCAAGCTCATCGCCGAGCCGTGGGACGTTGGCGAAGGGGGCTACCAGGTCGGCAACTTCCCACCCATGTGGTCGGAGTGGAACGGGAAGTACCGCGACTCGGTGCGTGACTACTGGCGCGGCGAGGAACAGAAACTCGGCGAACTCGGCTACCGGCTCACCGGATCGAGCGACCTCTACGACTGGGGTGGTCGTCGCCCGAACGCGTCGATCAACTTCGTCACCGCGCACGACGGGTTCACCCTTGCCGACCTGGTCGCGTACAACGAGAAGCACAACGAGGCGAACGGCGAGGACAACAACGACGGCGAGAGCCACAACCGCTCGTTCAACTTCGGCGTCGAAGGGCCCAGCGACGACCCGTCGATCAACGCCGCCCGTCGAAAGCAGCAACGCAACTTGCTCGCGACGTTGTTCTTCTCCGCAGGCGTGCCGATGATCGTCGGAGGCGACGAGTTCGGCCGCACGCAGGGGGGCAACAACAACGCGTACGCACAGGACAACGAGGTGTCCTGGATCGACTGGTCGTTGCTCGACGACAACCGTGATCTGCGCGACTTCGTGCACCGCCTCATCACGATCCGCCGCGAACAACCGGTGCTGCGTCGCCGTCGCTGGTTCCAGGGCCGGCAAATCCACGGCGAATCGGTCACCGACATCGCGTGGTTCCGCCCCGACGGCAACGTGATGTCGGAGGACGACTGGTCGCAGGGGTACGCGCGGGCCGTAGCGGTGTTCCTCAACGGCGCACAGATCACCGAGCCCGACGATCGCGGCGACCGCATCATCGGCGACAGCCTGCTTCTCCTCCTCAACGCGCACGACGGGCCGCTCGACTTCGTGCTGCCCGACGGGTCCTACGCCGACGCGTGGCGGACGTTGATCGACACAGCTGACCCCGATGTGAACGTGCACAACAGTGCCGAGCAAAAGGCGGGTACGACCGTCACCGTGCCTGACCGCTCTCTTCGTCTCTTGCTTCGCACCGGTGGCTGACGTCCCAGGTGGGGCATCGACGTACCGACTCCAACTGACGCCGTCGTTCGGCTTTACCGATGCCGCCGCCGTGCTGCCGTACCTCCGCGCGCTCGGCGTCACGCACGCGTACCTGTCGCCGATCTGGCAGGCGACACCCGGTTCGACCCACGGCTACGACGTCACCGATCCGACGCGCGTGCGCGACGAAATCGGCGGTTCCGAAGGATTCGATGCGTTGTGCGAAGCGGCCGCCGCCAACGATCTCAAGCTGGTGCTCGACTGGGTGCCCAACCACATGGCCGCCAACGATCACAACCGATGGTGGCGGGATCCCGAACGTCGGTGGATGTTCGACATCGACGAGGTGACGGGCCGGCACCGGCGGTTCTTCGAGATCGACGACCTGGTCGCGATGCGTCAAGAAGACCCGCGCGTCTTCGACGAGACCCACGCGTTGCTGGTGGCCCTCGCGGCCCGCGAAGTCGTCGACGGTGTCCGCATCGACCACATCGACGGATTGCGCGATCCGACCGGTTACCTCGCGCGCCTGCGTGAGGCCGCTCCCGACGCCTGGCTCGTCGTCGAGAAGATCGTCGAGGGCCGCGAGACGCTCCCGCGCGACTGGCCCGTCGTCGGCACGACGGGCTACGAGTTCGCGTCGCGCGTG
>JBEHXL010000050.1:0-15538 GCA_048498715.1 Actinomycetota bacterium
ACTACGAACGCGCGCGGGTTCGTGTCGCTCAGTCGCCCTTCTTGCCGTGACCGTGGCCCTTCGGCCTCTTCACCTCGACCTGCACGCCCTGCGGGATGACAACTTCCGTGGTCGGTGGAGGCAGCACCGTCGTCGGGATCGGTGCGACCGTCGTCGGCACCGATTCGTTGGTCGTGGTGACTCCCTGCTTCGGAGAGTCGTTGCCCGCGAGCGCCAGCAACAGCAGTCCGATGAGGACAATCGCGGCGACCGCGATCCACACCTCCCGCGGCGTTCGTTGCCACCACGGCATCGCCACGACTCCCGTCGGGCGCGCCGCCGGCGCGATGACGGTTTCGACCGGCATCGCCATGGTCTGTTCGACCGGTACGGCGCCGATGACGGCTGTCTCGTCGAAGCCCTTCCCGTGCAACACGTCACGCATCGCCGACGCGGTCGTGAGGCGGGCGCCGGACTCGCGAGCCATCGCCCCGTCGACCGCGGCGACGAACGCCGGCGACAGATCGGGGCGCGCGTCACGTAGCGGCGGCGGCGGGCCGGCGAGCACCGACTGCGCAACCGCGATCGGCGTCGAGCCGGTGTAGACCCGTTCGCCGGTCACCGCTTCGTAGAGCACGACGCCGAGCGCATAGATGTCGTCGCCGGGCAAGGCCGGGGCGCCTTCGAGCCGGGCCGGCGACAGGTACGCCGGTGTGCCGAGCACCTGGCCGGCCGTCGTCGTGTTCGACAGGCCCTCGGTTGCCTTGGCGATGCCGAAGTCGGCGACCTTGGCGCGCCCGTCGTCGGTCAGCAGGATGTTCGACGGCGCGACGTCGCGGTGGACGATGCCGGCGCGGTGCGCCGCCTCGAGGCCCGCCAGCGCGTCGTCGGCCACGACTCGCGCGAAGTCCTCGTCGATCGGGCCCTTCGCCACCTCGTCGCGCAGCGACCGGCCGGGCAGGCACTCCATCACGATGTAGGGCTGGCCGTCGTGCTCGCCCGAGTCGTAGACGGTGACCACGTTCGGATGGGTCAGCTGCCCGGCGTTGCGCGCCTCGTCCTCGAACCGCTGCCGGATCTGCGGGTTCGCCGCCAGGTCGGGCCGGAGGAACTTGATGGCGACGTCACGACCCAGTCGCGTATCGCGGGCGCGGCGAACCTCACCCATGCCGCCCTTGCCGACGACCTCACCCAACTCGTATCTCTCATCGAGCAATGGAGTCTCAACGTCCATGGACACGCCAAGGCGTACCCGCTGTCACACCCTCCGCATAACTCGACCCCGCCCGTCGCCACTCCCCTCCAACGTTCCTGCCACCGGTTCGGAGGCGGGAAAGTTCGTCAGCTGCGCCGTTGTTGCCAGGGCGGGGTGGCGTCGCGGAGGGGGACGAGGTCGCGGCGGTACTGCTGTTGGAGACGGCCCAGCTCTTCGCGCAGCTGCGCGTTCTCGGCCTCAAGCTCGAGGATGCGGCGAACGCCTTCGAGGTTGTGCCCGTCGCTGGTCAGTTCCTGGATGCGACGAAGCAGGGCGATGTCCTGATCGCTGTAGCGACGGGAGCCGCCGCCGGTGCGCGCCGGGCCGACCAGACCACGCCGCTCGTAGATGCGCAGCGTCTGCGGGTGCACGCCCGCCAACTCGGCGGCCACCGAGATGACGTAGACCGCCCGGGTCGTCTTTTCCTGGTCTCCCAACAACACTGCCTCCTTACACGCCCAAGTGGGACCGCAGAGCGGCGCCCGCGTCGGGCTCGGCGGCGGCCATGGATTCGACCACCGCCCGTACTTCCTCGGACACATTCTTCGGCACCGTGACCTGCACGGTGACCAGCAGATCGCCGGGGTTCCGCTCCGCCGGCACCCCGCGGCCCTTGACGCGCAGAACAGCACCGTTCTGCGTTCCCGGGGGGATGCGCACGGTGACGGGATCCGTGAGCGTCGGCACTTTGACCGTCGTACCCAACAATGCCTCTGGATAGGTAACCGGAAGCGAAAGAGTCAGGTTTTTTTCGTTCCGCCCGAACAAGGCGTGCGAACCGACCCGCACCGTCACGTAGAGATCGCCCGACGGACCCCCGTTGCGACCGGCCGCGCCACGGCCCTTCAGCCGGATGCGCTGCCCGTCGTTCACACCAGCGGGGATGCGGACCTTGACCTGCCGGGGACGATGCTCGACCCCGCTGCCCCGGCAATTCGAACAGGGAGTCTCGATCTTCATGCCTTGGCCGCCGCAGGTCTGGCAGGCCTGGCTGAAGCTGAACATGCCCTGGTTGTCGGACACGACGCCGCGGCCGCCACACGTCGGGCAGATGACGGGCGACGTGCCGGGCGCGGCACCCGAACCGTGGCACACCGAACACGGCGCGTCGCTCGTGACGTGCACCTGCGTGGTCAAGCCCTGCACCGCGTCGACGAAGGACAGATGCAGCTCGGCGGCAAGGTCGCCCCCACGCTGCGGGCCGGCACCATGCGCGCCGCCCCGACCACCGCGGCCGCCCCGGTTGAACAACCCGCCGAGGAGGTCGCCCAGGTCGTCGACACGGAAGTTGGCGTTGAACCCCTGGCCGCCGCCACCGCCGAAGCCGCCGCCTCCGCCGCCGAACATTCCGCCCATCGGGCCGAGCTTGCGGAACTCGTCGTACTCCTTGCGCTTCTCGGTGTCGCCGAGCACGTCGTACGCGGCCGAGATTTCCTTGAAGCGAGTTTCGGCCGCGGTGTCACCGGGCTTGGCGTCGGGATGGTTCTCCTTGGCGAGCTTGCGGTAGGCGCGCGTGATGTCCTTCTCGGACGCCGAGTCCGAGACACCCAGGACCTTGTAGAAGTCCTTCTCGAGCCATTCCTGCCGGGGAGCCATGTGCGCCTTGTCGGCTAGTTGCCTTTCACCTTGACCATCGCGGCGCGCAGCACCTTCTCGCGCCAACGCCAACCGCTGCGGAGCACTTCGATGACCTCCGCAGGACCGTCGCCCTCTTCGTGGAGGACGGCTTCGTGCACTTCCGGATCGAACGGCGCGTTGAGCGCGTCGATCCGCGTGAGTCCTTCCTTTCCGAGCGCGTCGTTCAATGCCGCTGAGATCTGCGCCACGGAGTCCGACGGGTCGTGCGCCAACGCGAGGTCGACCGTGTCGAGCACGTCGACCAACTTCGCCGCCAGCGACGCAGCACCCGCGTCACGCGCTTCGAGCGCTTCGCGCTGCATGCGCTTGCGGTAGTTCTCGAAGTCGGCCTGCGTGCGACGGAGCGCGTCGAGATACTCGTCGCGCTCGTTCATCAACGAGACCAGCTCGTCGAATTCCTCGCTGATGGCTTCGCCTTCGGCGACGACTTCGGGAGCGACCGTGTCCTCAAGAGGAACAGGTTGCGGCTGTTCCTCTTGAGGA
The DNA here is from genome assembly GCA_048498715.1 of Actinomycetota bacterium. Taxonomy (GTDB): domain Bacteria; phylum Actinomycetota; class Acidimicrobiia; order Acidimicrobiales; family JACCXE01; genus JACCXE01. The sequence continues at coordinate 3,356 of JBEHXL010000050.1, forward strand.
TCTTCGATCGGGTTACTCATCGACGATTTCGGCGTCGATCACGTCGTCGTCGTTCGCCGCCTCGTTGGCCGCGTCGGCCGCCGCACCGTCCGCGTTCTGCGCGGCCGACTGCTCGTACAGCTTCTGCGCGAACGACTGGCTCGACTGGATCAGCGCGTCGGTCGCCGTCTTGATCTGCTCGAGGTCGTTGCCGGCGATGGCTTCCTTGAGCGACGCCAGGTTGGCCTCGATGGTCTCCTTCTCGGTCCCGGAGACCTTGTCGCCGTTCTCCTTGAGCATCTTCTCGGTCTGGTACACGAGCGAGTCGGCGTTGTTACGCACCTCGGCCTCGTCGCGACGGCGACGGTCTTCGTCGGCGTGCGCCTCGGCGTCCTTGACCATCTGCGCGATGTCGTCCTTGTTCAGCGACGACTGACCGGTGATGGTCATCGACTGTTCCTTGTTCGTGGCGCGGTCCTTGGCGGACACGTGCACGATGCCGTTGGCGTCGATGTCGAAGGTGACCTCGATCTGCGGCACGCCACGGGGCGCGGGCGGCAGGTCGACGAGCTGGAACTTGCCGAGCGTCTTGTTGTAGCTGGCCATCTCGCGCTCGCCCTGCAGCACGTGGATCTCCACCGACGGCTGCATGTCCTCCGCAGTGGTGAACACCTCGGTGCGACGGGTCGGGATCGTGGTGTTGCGCTCGATGAGCTTGGTCATGATGCCGCCCTTGGTCTCGATACCAAGGCTGAGCGGCGTGACGTCGAGCAGCAGCACGTCCTTGACGTCGCCCTTGAGTACGCCGGCCTGGACGGCGGCGCCGATGGCGACGACCTCGTCCGGGTTGACGCCCTTGTGTGGCTCCTTGCCCGTCAGGCTCTGCACGAGATCCTGGACGGCGGGCATACGAGTGGAGCCACCCACCATGACGACGTGGTCGATCTCACCGAGGGTGAGACCAGCGTCCTTGATGGCCTGCTCGAACGGCGAGCGGCACTTCTCGACGAGGTCGGCGGTGAGCTCCTGGAACTTCGAGCGGGTGAGCTTGAGATCGAGGTGCTTGGGGCCGTCGCTGGTCGCCGTGATGAACGGCAGGTTGATCGTGGTCTCCTGCACGGAGCTCAGTTCGATCTTGGCCTTCTCGCCGGCTTCCTTGAGACGCTGCACGGCCATCTTGTCGATGGACAGGTCGACGCCTTCGGTGTTCTTGAACTCGGCGACCAGCCAGTCGATGACGCGCTGGTCCCAGTCGTCACCACCGAGGTTGGTGTCGCCGTGGGTCGACTTCACTTCGAAGACGCCTTCGCCGATCTCGAGGACCGAGACGTCGAACGTGCCGCCGCCGAGGTCGAACACGAGAACCGTGTGGTCCTCCGTGCCTTCCTTGTCGAGGCCGTAGGCGAGCGCCGCCGCAGTCGGCTCGTTGATGATGCGCAGCACTTCGAGGCCCGCGATCTGCCCGGCTTCCTTGGTAGCCGTGCGCTGGGCGTCGTCGAAGTACGCGGGGACGGTGATCACGGCCTGGGTGACCGTGTCGCCCAGGTACGCCTCGGCATCGCGCTTGAGCTTCTGCAGGATGCGGGCGCTGATCTCTTGCGACGTATACGCCTTGCCGTCGATGTCGACGGTCCAACCGGTGCCCATGTGGCGCTTGACCGACCGGATGGTGCGGTCCGGGTTGGTGATGGCCTGGCGCTTGGCCACCTCGCCGACGAGCACTTCGCCGGACTTGGAGAAGCCGACGACCGACGGGGTCGTACGGGCGCCCTCGGCGTTGGGGATGACGGTGGGTTCGCCAGCTTCGAGAACGCTGACAACGCTGTTGGTGGTTCCGAGGTCGATTCCGACGGCCTTGGGCATGTGGGGGTCCTCCTGAGACAAAACTTCCGGATACGACTATAGCAAAGTTGACATCGTTTGCATCAACTTTCTTGCTTGCTGACGTAGCGGGTGGCCCATCCGATCACCGCTTCCATCGACAAATAGCCGTCATGTGGCCCCTGACCAGCACTTTCGAGGTGCTCCAGCAGCTTGCGCTTGATCGATGCGAGGTGGTTATCGAGCGTGGAAGTGCTCGTTCCGAGGCGCATCGCGAGCCGGCTGCGGGTATCAGGACTGTGCGCAAGTTCTGTGACTACCCGATGCTCCGTCGGCGTAAGCGAGTCCATGAAGGGTTTGCCGTCGGCCCCTTGCGCGCTTGTGAACGCTTCGAGTTGTGACCGTCGGATCACCTCGGCCGCGCCCGCAGCGCGAGCCGCCGCGACATCGTCATCCCCCGCATCGTCCGCCAGGACGAAGATCAGCCGGTCCCCCATCGGCGTCGAGTGTGGCGCGTTCGCACCAAAGGACAAGGCGCGAACGCGCCATGTCCGCTCCTGGGCCCGCTTCCGTAAGGTGCCCGAATGGCCATCGTCGGCGCGGAAATCGCGTCCCTCACTCGTCTCGAGGCGACAGTCGCCCAGCAGCTCGCCGCTCTCGACCAACTCCGCACAGTGCTCTCGGCGCAGATCGACGCCACACAGTGGGAGGGTCGGGCCGCCGACCGCTTCCGCTCTCAGTGGCGCGAGGAACACGAACCGGCGCTGCGCCGTCTCGCCGCGTCGCTCGACGAAGCCGCCGTCGAGGTCGCCCGCCGACGAGCCGCACTCGAGGCGGCAGGCTCGTGAACGCCGAGACCGCAGCGATCGCCGCGCTCCTCGAAGACCGGGCCGCGCGCGTCGACGCCGCCGCCGATGTGCTCGCCGCTCGTTTTGCGACGGCGACCTGGAGCGGGCCGGCCGCCGACCGCTATCGCGGTCTCATGATCGAACGACGCAACGAACTCCGGGCCGGCGCCGACGCGTTACGTGACGCCGCGCACGCCCTGCGGGTCGCATCGTGAGCCGCATCTCCATCGATCCGGTCGAGCTGAGCGCGCTCAGCGTGCTCGTGCGGAACACGTCCTACGACGTGGCCGGCATCGCCACCGAGGCGCGCCATCGTGTCGACCACCTCGCGTCGATCGTCAGCCCCACCGACGCCGCCCGCGTCACTGCGATGGTGGACGAAGCCATGCGCATCCTGCACCGCGTGGCGGCGCAACTCGACGACGACGCGCTCGCCGTCGAATCGTTCGGCCAGAAGGGCGCAGCTGCGGACGCGCTCGGTGGACTCGCCGGCACCGAGCACGACCTGATGTCACGCCTGCCGCGCGGGGACACCGAATGACCACCGCACTCGACGCTGTCACCATCGACACACTTTGTTCGACCCTCGGCCTGCGGCCACCCGTCGGCCTGCGCGTGGACACCGCACCCGAGGCGGCGGGCAACGTCGCTGCGTTGAACGACGAGCAGCTGACCGCGCTGCAGGTGCTCGCCGAGCCCGAAGCGATCGCAGTGGTCTCGCATCGCAGCCGCGGCATCACGTTCTTCATCGCTACCCGTGGCGAGTGGGTTGCCGAGCACGTCATCCAAGGTCACGCGCATCACCTCTACGCCCGCGACGCGGTCAATGCGCCCGCCTTGTTGTTGCAGCGCACCGGCTTCGATGGTGGGCGACACACGCCGATCGCCCCGATCGACGTCACGCTCGGCGCATACCGCCGCACCGTGGAGTTGTTGCGCGCCGGCGATCGCCCGCGTGCTGCAGCCGCGTTGCTCGCGGAGGGCGCGTCGCCGACGTCCGTGGACGCCTTCGTCAGCGCGCTGCTCGCTGCCCGCATCGACATGACGGGCCTGGCGCACGACGGACGTCGCTACGTGGGTTGCGAACTCTCGATCGCGGGAGACGACACCACCGGGCGCTGGCACGTTCCTACTGAGGACCTCTCCGCGTCGCCCAGCCGACGCGTCCGCATCGAAGCGGCCCATCCCGACGACCTCGTCGACGACCTCGCACTGATCTTCGGCGACGCCGTGGCGCCGCGCGAAGCGCTTCGACTGCTCTAGTCGTTGAGCCCCGCCATGATCTGGCTCAGCTCGTTCGGGTACCGACTCACGAAGTAGGTGAAGAGCGGTTCGATCTCGGCGAAGAGATTGGTGTCAGGTGCCAGCGTCGACGCGAAACCGTTCAGGTACAGCAGGTTCTTGAAGAACAGCACCAGTTCCTTCGGAAGGACGAACCCGTTCGACACGAGCGTCTTGATGATGGCGCCGAGTGCCTGGCCGAGCTGGTCGACGCCGAGATCGCGGTCGCGAGCAAGAAGGGACGGATCGATCGCGTTGAGGCCGTCCTCCATCTGCTTGGCCAGGACCTTGAGGTCCGCACCGGCGGGAATGGCGCCGAAGGACTGAAGACCGGACAGCTGCATGATCGTGTTGTTCTGTGCGAACCCGAAGAGGAACTTCACGACGGCGGCGCGCTGCTCGGCGTTGACGCGACCGGCGATGCCGAAGTCGATGAGCGAGAAGCCGCCCGTCTCGTTGATGAGCACGTTGCCGGCGTGCAGGTCGCCGTGGAAGACGCCGTACGCGATCGTGTGCTCGAGCACACCGGTCATCGCCAGACGCAGGAGCGCCTCGCCGTCGACCTTGTCGGGATACGTCTCGAGCGCCTTGTCGTAGGCGACGCCGGGCACGCGGGTCATGACGAACACGTCTTCACGCACCAGGTGCGGAACGGGTCGCGGGTAACTGGCGAACGCGTGGCCTGCGTCCTCCGACGCGAGCGCAAGTTCGATCTGGTTGACAGCCTCGAAGCGGAAGTCGATCTCCTCGAGCACGAGCTGCGCGAACAACTCGACGAAGCCGGACAGGTTCGCAGTGCGCGCCGCCTTCGTCGCCCGCTCACCGGCGGCGGCGGCGAGCGCCATCGCACGCAGGTCCGAACTGAACTGCTCGCGCAATCCCGGACGGCGGACCTTCACGACCACGTCGGTGCCGTCGAGCAGCTTGGCGGTGTGCACCTGGCCGATCGAAGCGGTGCCGAGTGGCTCGGGATCGAAGTCGAGCAGCACCTTGTCGAGGTCGACCTCGAAGGTCTCCTCGAAGCGTTCCTCGGCCTGGCCCATCGGCATCGGCGTGACGGTGTCGCGACACCAGCCGAACGCTTCGACCCACTCGTCGGGCAACAGACCCTGCGCGGTCGCGACGAACTGGCCGAGCTTGATGTAGGTCGAGCCGCCGGCCTTGACGACCTCTTGCACGTGCTTGATGGCCGCGCCCTTCTCGAGCGGCCCGTCCTTGACCCGCCGCTTGAGATCAGCTGCGATGCCGGGCGCCGCCGCCTTGGCCGCGCGCGCACCGGTGCGACCGACGGCGCCGATCGACGACGGCCGTAGCGAGGGTCGCGCGAGGGCTTCCGCCTCGGCCGCCACGTTGGCTCGCGCGCCGGGCGCCCACGCCAACCACAACTGCGCGAACTCACGGAGCCCGGGGCGCTCGTTGATCGTCTTGGTCCGGGCGAGAACCTCGAGCATGTCCGGCAGGGGCGGATATTCGGCGGCCATCCGCACTTGTTACACCCCTGGCGTACCGTTCTGCAGCGTGGGGGACAACTCTCGTTTGGCGCGCATTCGGAACTCGGGCGAGTACCGGTATCTGCGCCTCTACACAAAGGTCGACAAGACGCTCGGCACGGCGTGGTGGGCGCTGCTCGTCGTGCGGTCGATCCTGCCAGCTGCGTTCGCGTTGGCGATGGGCGATCTGATCACGTCGGTCCAACACCACGAGGCGGTCGACGGGCCCCTCGCACTCGTCGGCGTGCTGTTCATCGCCATGCAGACGCTGCCGCCCGTCCACTCGGCGCTGTCGGCGAACCTCGCGCAGAAGATGATCACGTACCTCCACGATCTGCTGCTGGAGGCGTCGCTCACCCCCGCGGGCATCGCCCACCTCGAACGGCCCGAGATCATGGATCTGCTCACGCAGGCCCGCGATTTCGACCTGGGCATCACCGGCCCGCCTCTGCGCGCGTCGCTGCCCCGGGTGGCCGACGGGTTCGTCGAAATTGGCGGCGGCGTCGCGCTCGTGTGTCTGCTCTTCGGCTTCCGTTGGTGGGCGCCGTTCCTCGCCGGGTTCGGGTGGCTGTGGAGCCACAGCTTGTTGGCGAAGTCGAGCGTGTGGCAGGCGTGGCAGGACCCGTCGGTCGTCGACGAGATGCGCCATGTCAACTACGCGTACGACCTCGCCGTCCGCGCCCCGGCCGCCAAAGAGATCCGGATGTTCGGCCTCGCGGAGTGGACCGTCGACCGCTACTTCACGCGCCGGGCCCGTATGGTCGAGTTGATCATCAAGGCGCGGTCACTGAAGAAGACGCCGATCACCATCGCGTTCATTGCGATCGCCGGCGGCAACGTCGCCGTGTTCTGGGCACTCGCCCAGGCGGCGTCGGACCACACGATCTCCCTCGGTGCGGTCACGGTCTTCGCGCAGGCGGCGCTCGGCGCGAGCGCGTTGGCCTTCGGTGAGGTCGACTGGTGGTTCCGTCAGGGCGCCCAAGCGGTTCCGGTCGTGCTCGACCTCGTCGAGGACATGAAGTCGCAGTCGACCGTGCCGGCCACAGGAACGACGTCAGTCGGTGAGGCGCCGCGCGACGCGATCGTGTTCGACAACGTCTCTTTCGCTTACCGCGACGGCCGCAAGGTGTTCGACGGGCTGAGCCTGCGGATTCCCGCGGGCACGTCGATCGCCGTCGTCGGGCAGAACGGCGCCGGCAAGACGACGCTCGCCAAGTTGCTGTGCCGGCTCTACGACCCCACCGAGGGCGCCATCAAGATCGATGGCACGGCGCTGACCGAACTGAACCTCGCCGAATGGCGCACGCGGCTCGCCGCCGTCTTCCAGGACTACATCAAGTACGAACTTTCCCTCGCCGACAACGTTGCGCCCAACGGCGGCGACCGCGCCGTAATCGAACAGGCGCTCAGAGACGCGGCGGCCGACCACCTCGCATCGCTCGACACGGTCTTGTCGCGGGCCTACGCCGGCGGCACCGATCTTTCGGGTGGTCAGTGGCAGCGCGTCGCGCTCGCACGCGCGCTCTACGCGGTCCAGTCCGGTGCGGGCGTCGTGCTGCTCGACGAGCCGACGGCGCAACTCGACGTGCGCGGTGAAGCCGAGATCTTCGACCGCATCCTGCAGGCCACCAAGGGGCGCACGACGATCCTGATCTCGCACCGGTTTGCGACAGTGCGCCACGCCGATCTGATCTGCGTACTCGAGCACGGGAAGGTCATCGAACTCGGCACCCACGACGAGTTGATGCAGCTTGGTGGCCGCTACCGCACGATGTTCGACCTGCAGGCCGCTCGCTTCGAGGAAGCCGGCTTCACCGGCGACGAAGCGACCGACGCCGAGGAGGAGGGTGCGTCGGCATGAGCATGGGCATTCCGTCCTACGAGGACTACGACGACATTCCGTCGATGCGGGCCGGTCTCCTGCACTCGTTGAAGTTCGCGTTCAACGCGCAGCCCTGGCTGCTCGTCGTGTCGTTCGTCCTCACGCTGGGCGGCCTCATCCCCGAGGCGCTGTCGGCGCTGTGGTTGCGCGTGCTGCTGCACGGCATCCAGGCCGGTAACGACGGCGAGACCCTGCGCGCGGCGATCGGCCTCGCGCTCACCGGCGGCACCGGTTGGCTGTTCCGCACCATCGGTAGCCGCGTCGTTGCGATCTTCAGCGACCGCATCGCGCTCGCCGTCGAGACCCACGTGGCGCGCCTGCAAGCGACGGTGTCGACGATCGAGCACCACGAACGTCCCGACTACCTCAACCGGCTGCAGATTCTGCACGACCACTCGTTCCTGCTGAACCACGTCTATCCGTCGTTGATGCAGTACGTCGGTTCCGCGGCGCGACTGGTGATCACGGTTGTGTTGCTCATGTCGATCAGCCCGGTGCTCGGCCTGCTGGTGTTGTTCGCGATTCCGACCGTCACCGTCTCGCAGCGTCGGGCGTCGGCGTTGCGGTCGGCCGAGGAGAAGACCGCGCCACAGGTTCGCCTTGCTCGGCACTTCTTCGAACTCGGCACGACGCCGGGCTCGGCGAAAGAGATCCGGGTGTCGTCAGCCGAGCAAACGCTGGTCGAGCGGCGCAAGGCTGCGTTCTCCGAGGGCTACGCCGTGGTTGCTCACCAGCAGTGGGTCGGTGCGTTGCAGAACGCGCTCGCGTGGTTGGTGTTCGGCGGGGCGTATTTCGGCGCGGTGGCGCTAGTCGCGCATCGCAGCAATCCCGATGCGGGCGACGTCGTGCTCACGTTGGCCGCCGGTGCCGCGCTGTCGCGCTTCTTGGGGCAGACCGTCGGCCAGACGGAGTTCCTCCGGTGGAACATCGAGGCGGCGCAGCGCTTGTTGTGGCTCGAGCGATACGTGGAGTCGCGCGGCGGTAAGAACGAGCTCGAAGCACCCACGCGGATCCTCAACGGCATCACGTTCGACCACGTCACGTTCCGCTACCCCGGTACCGACGCCGTTGTGCTCGACGATGTCACCCTCACGCTGCCGGCGGGCGCAGTGGTCGCGGTGGTCGGCGAGAACGGGGCCGGGAAGTCAACGCTGACCAAGCTGCTCGCGCGCATGTACGACCCGACCGAGGGCCAGATTCTCGTCGACGACACGCCGCTGCGATCGATCGATCCCGGCTCGTGGCGCTCGCGGCTCGCCGGTGCGTTCCAGGATTTCTTCCGGTTCGAGTTCTTCGCGAAGAACACGGTCGGACTTGGCGATCTGGATCGGCACGAAGAGATGCCCGCGGTGCAAACCGCGGTCGAGCGTGGCGGCGCGACCGACGTCATCGACAAATTGCCGGAGGGCTTCGACACGCAACTCGGTCCCTCGTGGCACAACGGTCGGGACCTCAGCTTCGGCCAGTGGCAGAAGCTGGCCGTCGCTCGCGGCTTCATGCGCGATCGACCACTGCTGTGCGTCCTCGACGAGCCCACCGCCGCACTCGACGCCGAAACGGAACACCAGCTGTTCGAGAAGTTCGCGCAGGCGTCTCGGGCGGCGGCTGACGACGGACGCATCACCGTGTTGGTGTCGCACCGGTTCTCGACGGTGCGCATGGCCGACCTGATCGTGGTGCTCGACGGATCGCGCGTCGTCGAGTTCGGCGACCACGAAACGTTGATGGCCAAGCGAGGCACGTACGCGGAGCTGTACGGCATTCAGGCCGCGGGGTATCGCTGAGGACGAACCACCGCGATGTGGCGAAAGTCACATTGTGACGGGCAGGACTTCACTGCCACACTGACGAAAACTGTGGGGACACAAAGGGGCGTCTGAAAAATGCGAATTCGACGATTGATGGTTGCCGCCAGCGCGGCGGCAATGTTGTTCACGGGGCTGCAGACAGCCCGGGCCGATGAGGTCGTCGACTACGACGTGGGCGGCGGCGTCGCCGCTCTGTACGTCAAGGTGCACGCGCAGGACTACCGCCTGCGTGACCTGCCCGGGCTGAAGGGCAACGACACCGTGACCGCCGGCAAGGCGTACGACGTCGTGATCCTCGGCAAGAACGGCGGCACCAAGAAGCTGTCCATCGCCGATCGCAAGGTGTCGAACCTGGCCAGTGCCAAGGCCGGCTTCGTCACGATCACCGGCAAGCGCAATGGCCAGCCCTTCGCCAACGGCGAGAGCCTCCTCACCGGCGTCAACATCAAGGGCACCGACATCCGCGCCATCAACACCAAGTGCAACTGGACCAACGGCCAGGATCCGACGGGCAGCGTGACGATCACGAATGCGAACGGCCAGACCTACGAGCCCGCTCCGAACACCGAGATCCCGATCCCGGGGGTCGGCACGCTGCACTTGAACGAGCAGTTCGTCGACGGCGAGTACATCTACAACGACGCCGGCGGCCAGAGCTACCAACAGGTCATCTACATCTACGGCGCCCGTCTCAATGTCGGCGGTGACGTGTTCGATCCGCTCGTCAACAACGCGCAGACCGACATCATCCTGGGCTTCACCAGCTGCGATCCGGTCAAGCTCCCGAACCTCAGCGGCCTGAAGCTCACCCAGACCGCTTCGTAAGCTTCACGCGTGAGCGCGTTTCCCACCTCTGGGCCGCTCACGTTCCTATTCACCGACATCGAGGGCTCGACGCGTAAGGCGGCGGAGCTCGCCGATGACTGGTTCCCCATTCTCGAACGGCACCATGCGGTGCTGCGTCCGGTGTTCGCCAGCTTTGGTGGCGTCGAGGTCAGCACCGCGGGTGACTCGTTCTTCGTCGTGTTCGACGACGCGTACCGCGCCATCGAGTGCACCGTCGCAATGCAACACGCGATCGCCGCGCATGACTGGACGCCCCTGCCCGAAGTGCGTGTGCGCATGGGTCTGCACACCGGACTTGCTCGCTTCCGCGCCCACGACAACGACTACGCCGGCCTGACCGTTCACGCCGCGTCGCGCGTCGAGTCGGCCGCCGCCGGCGGGCAGGTGCTGATCACGCAGGCGACGCTCGACGCTTCGGGCGGGCTGCCCGACGGCGTGAGCCTGATCGACCTCGGTCCGCATCGCCTCAAGGATCTGCCTTCTGCGCTGCAGATCTACCAAGTCGTAGCCGAAGGTCTGTTGCGCGACTTCCCACCGGTGCGGGGGCTCGAAGTTGCGAAGAACAACGTGCCGAGCCCGACGTCGAGCTTCGTCGGCCGCACCGACGTGCTCGCTCGACTGCACCCGATGCTCGACACCGAACGTTTGGTGACCGTTCTCGGCCCGGGCGGCACGGGCAAAACGCGTGTGGCGTTGCAACTCGCAACCGAGCGCCTGCACCGCCACGGCGACGGCGTGTGGTTCGTCGAACTCGACCCGGCGACGAACGAAGCGACTGTGGCCGCCGCAATCGCTGATGCGCTCGACGTGCGGGAGCAGAAGGACCGGAGCCTGCTCGAGTCGGTGATCGACTACGTGCGAGACCTGGATGTGCTCCTCGTTTTCGACAACTGCGAACACGTCATCGATGACGCGGCGCGCATCATCGAATCATTGCTGCGGCACGGGCCTCGGGTGCGCGTACTGGCGACCAGTCGCGAGCCGCTCGAGATCAGCGGTGAGCGTATGTGGCCACTCGCTCCTCTCGGTCTCGACGAGGACAACCCGGCGAACAGCGAAGCCGTGCTGCTGTTGGCTGACCGTGTGCAACGCGTCCAGCCCGACTTCGAACTGGCTGGAGAAGACGTCGACCAGTGCGTCGCCATCGCGCGGCGCCTCGACGGTCTACCGCTCGCCCTCGAGTTGGCGGCCGCGAGTGCGGCGACGTTGACGCTCAGCGAAATCGCACAGCAGCTCGACGATCGCTTCGGACTCCTGACGCGCGGCAGCCGTACCGCCCTGGATCGACAGAAGACGCTGTGGGGAGCGATCGACTGGAGCTACAGCCTGCTCACCGACGACCAACGTGTCGTGTTCCGTCGCCTGGGCGTATTCCCGGCCGAGTTCGACTTCGGCGTCGCCGATGCCGTGTGCGGAGCGGACGTGAACGTGTTCGACGATGAACTCGGCACGCTCATGCGAAAGTCGCTCGTCACCGAGGCGCCTTCGACCCGGCTGAAGCTGCTCGAGTCGATTCGGGCCTATGCCCGCCAGCAGCTCGTCGACAACGGCGAGATGGACGCGATGGCCGAGCGTCACGCACGTTGGTTCGTCGACGGCCTGCCGGACGAGCCCGACGCCGACTGGATCGACACGATCAACGAGGACCTCCTCGCCGCGCTCCACTGGGGCGCCGGCCACGATCCCGACCTCGAACTACGCGCGCTGGTGGAACTGCAGCCGTTCTGGTGGCGCAAGGGTCGCTTCGGCGAGGGCCGCGCCGTGAGCGAGAAGGTTCTGGCCGACACGACGCATCTCGTGAACAAGCGTCGATGGAACGCGCTCGGGAACACGGCGCAGCTGGCCCTCGGCCAAGGCAAGACCGCCGTAGCCCGTGACTACTTCGAACAGGCGGCCACCGTCGCCGCCGACGTCGAAGGGCCCGCGGCGGCACAGATCGTGCTGGGCGACCTCGGGGAGATCGCTGCCCGAGAAGGTGACCTCGAAGGCGCCGACGAGCTCTACGGCCGGGCGTTGTCGGCCGCGCGCGAGCTCGGAGACAAGCACGCCGTCGCCTTGTGCCTCTCGCATCTCTCGCAAATCGCGAGTCAGCGCAGTGACCTCGTGCGGGCGTGGGACCTCGGTCTCGAAGCGCTCGAGAACGCTCGCGAACTGGAGTGGGTCGAGCTGGAGTTTCCGATGACGACGCTGATCGGTGTGTACGCGTTCCAGCGCAAGGACTTCGCACA
>JBEHXL010000051.1:0-15485 GCA_048498715.1 Actinomycetota bacterium
CTTCTCCCAGATCGCGGGCAGCTGATGCACCTGCGCACCGAAGAGGTCGATGCGCTGGCCGCCGGTGATCTTTGTGTAGAGGTCGAACTCCTTGGCCACCTCGCCGATCGCGATGAGCTGATCCGGGGTGATCTCGCCGCCGGGAACGCGCGGGACGACCGAGTAGGTGCCGTCCTTTTGGATGTTGGCGAGGAAGTGGTCGTTGGTGTCCTGCAGAGTGGCCTGCTCGCCCTCGAGGATGTAACCGCCCCCGCGCGATGCGAGCATCGACGCGACCGCGGGCTTGCAGATCTCGCAGCCGGCGCCGTTGCCGTACGACGTGATCAGTTCAGAGAACGACACGATGCGGTGGATACGCACGATGTCGAACAGTTCTTGGCGGCTGTACGCGAAGTGCTCGCACAGGTTGTTGTTGACCTCGACGCCGGCTTTACGCAGCTCGTCTTTCAACAGGTCCGTGACCATCGGCACGCAACCGCCACACGTCGTGCCGGCCTTGGTGCACGCCTTCAATTCCGCGAGCTCGGTGATGCCGTTGTCGGCCACCGCCCCGCAGATCGCGCCCTTCGTGACGTTGTTGCACGAGCAGACCGTCGCCGTATCGGCGAGAGCACCGACACCAACCGTGGCCGTACCGCCTTCGACGGCCGGGAAGATCAGTTGCTCGGGATGCTCGGGCGTGGGCATGTCGCCCCGCGCCATCTGCAGCAGCATTTGGTAGGAGGAAGCGTCGCCGACGAACACACCACCGAGCACCTGAGTGCCGTCCTCATTGACGACGAGGCGCTTGTAGATCTTGTTGATCGGGTCGTCGAACGTGATCGCACGGGCGCCATCGGCCGTTGCGAACGCATCGCCGAACGACGCGACGTCGACGCCCATGAGCTTCAACTTCGTCGAGAGGTCGGCGCCGCCGAAGGTCTGGTCGCCTCCGAGAATCTGATCGGCGGCGGCGCGGGCCATGTCGTAGCCGGGAGCGACGAGGCCCCAGATGCGACCCTCAGCGAGTGCGCATTCGCCGATCGCGTAAATCGACGGATCCGACGTGCGGCACGCGCCGTCGACGACGATGCCGCCGCGCTCACCGACATCGAGGCCGCAGTCACGCGCGAGTTGGTCCCGGGGACGAATGCCGGCGGAGAACACGAGCACGTCGACGTCGAGGAACGTGTCGTCTGCGAAGCGCATCTGCGCGACGCGCCCGTCGGCACCTGCGGCGATCTCCTGCGTCGACGCTCCCGTGCGCACGGTGATGCCGAGCGCCTCGATGTGCGAACGCAGCGTCGCGCCGCCGCCGTCGTCGACCTGCAACGGCATGAGGCGTGGCGCGAACTCGACAACGTGGGTTTCGAGGTCGAGCAGCTTCAACGCGTTCGCCGCTTCGAGACCGAGCAGGCCGCCACCGATGACGGCGCCGACCTTCTTGTCACGCGCCGCGTCACGGATCGCGTCGAGGTCGTCGAGCGTGCGGTACACGAAGCAACCGGGCAGATCGTTGCCAGGGATCGGCGGCACGAATGCAGACGAGCCCGTCGCGAGAACGAGCACGTCGTAGGGAACCGTGCGACCCGACAGGGATGTGACGGTCTTGGCCTCGCGGTCGATCGACGCGACCGGATCGGCCAGGTGCAGATTGATTGCGTCGTAGTCACCGACGCGGACCAGCGTGAGGTCTTCGGTCGTCGCCCCGCTCATGTACGAGCTGAGCGCGACGCGGTCATACGCGACGCGCTCTTCCTCCGCGAAGACCGTGATGGCGACGCCCGCGCCGCCATCACGATCCAGCAGTGTCTCCACGAGCTTGTGGCCGACCATGCCGTTGCCGGCGACGACGACCTTGAGGCGTTCGTCGGTCATTACGCCGGGACCGCCTGTAGTTGCGGCTTGACTGCGATCTCCGAAGCGAACTCACCACGGAGGTACACGGCCCACGTGATCCCTCCGAGCACGAGGTACGAGACGAGGAAGGTGACGAGCGCCGGGACCGACCAGTCGGCGTGCTGCGCCGCGGCGGCCAACTTGTCGGCCGGCGTGGCTGCGGCCGTGACCGCCGCTGACACCGTGAGGCTGGACTGGCGCAGCACGATTTGGATGAGCACGCCGCCAAAGGCGCCAATCGCACCGATGACGCCGATCACCGCTGCGGCCTGGCGCTTGAAGTCGAGGGCGGTCTCGCTGCTGCCACCGGCACGACGACCGAGGGCGCCGAAGATCGACGGGATCATCTTGTAGGTCGAGCCGTTGCCCATGCCGCTGAAGAAGAACAGCACCTGGAAGGCGCCGAAGAAGACGGCGAACGAGTGGTTCTTCACACCGCTGATCGCGATCAGCGTGGCGCCGACCATGCCGGCAAAGACGGCGAGCGTGACGCGGGCGCCACCGAAGCGGTCGGCGAGCCAGCCGCCGAACGGACGGGAGATCGAACCGACAAGCGCCCCGGTGAAGCCGAGCCCGGCGAGGTACGTCGCAATGAACGGATGCGAGCCGAGGAACTCGGGGAAGGTGTTCTTGATCACGAGCGGCATGGCGAACGAGAAGCCGATGAACGACCCGAAGGTTCCGATGTAGAGGACCGACATGATCCAGGTGTGGGTGTGCTTCATCGACGCCTTGAGCGGGCCGGTGTCGGACTTCGCCTGCGTGAGGCTGTCCATGAAGAAGAAGGCACCGATGACGGCGAGGGTGATGAACGGAAGCCAGATGAGACCGGCGTGGGCGAGGTGAACCTTGTGCGGGGCGACCTTCACGGCGGCGGCGGGCACGCCGATGATGACGGCGAGCGGCACGACGAGCTGGGCGACGGACACGCCGAGGTTGCCACCGGCCGCGTTGAGGCCGAGCGCGAACCCCTTCTTCTTCTCGGGATAGAAGAACGAGATGTTGGCCATCGACGACGAGAAGTTGCCGCCCCCGAGGCCGGCGGTCGCGGCACACGCCAGCAACACGAGGAACTGCGCGCTGTGGGTCTGCTGCAGAAGCCAGCCGCTGGGCACGACGATGGCGAGCAGCAGTGTCGGAATGAACAGCAACGCCGCGGAGATCACGGTCCACGACCGGCCCCCGAATTTCGGTACGGCCAGGGTGTACGGGAGGCGCAGCAGCGAGCCGATGAGGTTCGGCACGAGCGTGAGGGTGAACAGCTCCGACAGCGACATCGTGATGCCGGCGTTGCCGAGGTTGAGCACGACGATCGTCCACAGCACCCAGATGCAGAAGCCGACGTGCTCAGCGAACATCGAGAACAGCAGGTTCTTGCGCGCGACCTTCTTACCCACGGTTTCCCAGAAGGTTTCGTTCTCGGGATCCCAGTGGTCAATCCAGTGGCCGCGGCGGGCAAGCAGGTCGGTGGTCATGACCAGCATTGAACGAGACGCCTGTGTTGCAGCCGTTGCCTTGGCGTAAACGAATGCGCGCAACCCCCAAACTCGGTTCCGGGGTCGGTGTTAGTCGGCTGTAACACGGCCTTAACCACCGAGCATGTAACCGCGGCGGACGACGGTCTTGAGCTGGTCGCCGTGCGAACCGAGCTGCTTGCGCAAGCGGCTGACGGCCATCTCCAACGCGTGCGGCTCGACGCCGTCACCCCACACGGCTTTGAGGAGCACGGTCTTCCCGATGACGGCGCCGGGCTTGGTGGCGAGCGCAGCCAGGACGGCGGCTTCGGTGGCTGTCAGTTCGACGCGTTCGCCGTTGATGTTCGCGACCGTGCCTGCGAGTTCGAGGTCCAAAGACCCGGTTCTCACTCGTATGCGTCGATCGGTGAGCGCATCCACGAGCGTGTTGACCATCGCGCCGAGGACCCACCGTTTCGGGGCGACCGCGTTGAGGAGACCGTAGGAGTTCGCCCATTCGAGCGTGACGGGGCCAACGCAGACGGGTACGACGGTCTTCGCGCACGCCGCGCGGAGCGCGTCGGATTGGCCTCGTTCGTCGGCGAGTGCGAACAGGTTCTCGATCGCCGGTGGACTGGTGAAGGTCACGGCGTCGAGCGAGCGGTCGCAACAGGCGTCGAGCAGTCGCGTCGCCGCGGTTTCGTCCTCTGGGCGCAGCCACTTGTAGGTCGCAACCTCGACGACGGCGGCCCCCGCCTCCCGCAGCACGGCAACCGCCGGGTCCGCCGTCGAGCCATCCCGTTGGCACGCGATGCGGACGCCAGTCAGGTCGCGTTCCAGTAGATGGTCGACGACTTCCGCGAGCCGACCGGTCTTTCCTCGCCAGCGCACGTCGCAGCCGATCGTCACCAGCGACCCAGCCGCCTTGGGGCCGCGAGCGACGATCTCCGCGCCACGCAACGCCTCGGCGAGGTCTTCGCCGAGGCCCCAGCTATCGGCCGCCGACAACCAGCCCCGCATTCCGATGCCGGTGTTCGCCAGCACGACGTCGGGTGGACGGGCGATCAACGCGTCGGTGACGGACCGCAATTCGCCGTCGGCGACGATCGGCAACGTGCGCATGGTCGGACCGTGCAACGAGCGAGCGCCGTGCCGACGCAGCAGTTCGATCTGCTCGTCGGCGCGTCGGTCAGCGGTGACTCCCACCACAAATCCGTCGAGCGCCGCCGATGTCACCCAACCAGGGTCGACGCGAGTTGTTTCGTCGCCGTTTCGAACGGCGCACAGGCTTCTTAAGAGCCGACCTCGAGCGGTTCGACCACGACGGCCCGTTTTCGGGTCGTGATGATCCCCGCGATCACGATGGCGCCACCGATCGCGACATTCCAACCGACGCGCTCGTCGAGCACCACCACGCCCAGGAGCACGCCAACAAAGGGCATCGCGAAGGTCACGGTGGACGCGGCCGTCGGCCCGCCGAGTTCGATCAGGTGGAAGAACACGAGATAGGCGAGGCCGGTCCCGACCGCGCCAAGGGTGACAACTGCGGCCGCGATGCGAAGGTCGACGTGTGCAGTCGTGTTGCTCGACGCCGTGGCCACCAGGGCAACCACGACGGCCATTACTGCGCCGGCCGTGATCTGGCCGATTGCTGCGGTCAACGGTGGAATGCGACCGGTGATCGTACGGGCCGTATAGACGAACGCGACGCCGTAGAGAGCGGCGGCGGCGAGACAGGCGAGCTCACCCCACACTTCTCCGCCGCCGGAATTCCATGGCTCGACGATGACGATCACACCCCCGAGGCCAAGCAGCAGACCGCAGATGCGACGTGGGTTCAGCCGTTCACCGGGCAACATCGCCGCCGCCGCGAGCAGCGCGGTGAACAGCGGAGTCGTCGCGTTCAACACGCTGGCGAGACTCGACGTCACGCGCTCCTCGCCCCAGGCGAACAACGCGAAGGGCAAAACATTGGCCACCACTGCGAGGCCGGCGACGACGCGCCACTCCCCCCAGCCGCGGGGGTAACGAGCCACACCAAACGCGGCGGCCATCGCCAACGCCAACGCACCGGCGACCATCCGGCCCGCCACGATCTGCGTGGGTGAGAGACCTTCGAGGGCGACCTTGATGAAAAGGAAGCTGGCGCCCCAGATGGCGGCGAGCAGGACGAGAAGCGCCTCGGCCCGCCGTTCCTTCACGGCCTACTGACTAGCAGTCTCAAAGGTGAAGTGCCCCGTCACCATGAACTGCACGCGATCAGCGACATTTGCGGCGTGGTCGCCCGCGCGCTCGTAGAAGCGACCAACCAACGCCATCTGCACGGCGAGCTGCAGCGTCTTGTCGTCCGGTTCGCGGAACGAGAAGATCGCCTGGAACAGCTCCTTCTGCAGCTCGTCCATCACGTCGTCCATGTCCACCAGCGCCGCGGCACGAGCAATGTCGCGATCCGCAAACGATTCGATGGCGAGCCGAAGCTGGGCGCCGGCCTGCTCTCGCATCCGATCGATCAGACCGCGAATGCGTGGGTCGAGCTCGCGGGGGTACACGCGGCGGGCTGCCTTGGCCACCTTCGCCATCAGGTCGCCAATGCGCTCGAGTTCGTGAATGACCCGCAGCACCGTGACCAACATGCGCAGGTCGGCCGCCATGGGTTGCTGCTGCGCGAGGAGCAGGCAGATGCGCTGCTCGAGATCGTGGGTGAGGTCGTCGAGTACGTGGTCGTCCGCCACCACCTTCTCCACCGCCGCGAGGTCGGCCGCGAGAAACGCGTTGGTCGCCGCTTCGATGGCTTCGCCCGCCATCGCGCCCAGACGGATCACGTCAGCCCGTATGGCATCGAGCTCTTCATGGAAGACGCGTCGGGTTTCAGTCATCGGTTACTCACTTCGCAGTCTGGTCGTTAAAGGCGGTGGGCAGTTGGATGACGAAGGTCGAACCTTCGCCCTCGCGAGAGTCGACGGTCACGTCGCCACCGTGGTTGCGAGCCACGTGCCGGACGATGGAAAGGCCGAGGCCGGTTCCACCCGTCGCACGACTCCGGGCACGATCGACGCGGTAGAACCGTTCGAAGATCCGGTCGCGGTCCGTCGGCGGAATGCCGATGCCGTGGTCGCGCACGATGAGCTCCACGATCGAGTCGGACACACGGGCGCTGACGACGACACCTTGTCCGGTGGCGGAGTACTTCACCGCGTTCTCGATGAGGTTCACGAGGGCCGTCTCCATCTGCGTTGTGTCGACGAGCAGCATCATGTCGACGACATCGCCGACCGAGACGTCATCAGCGCGCTCGCCTGCAGTGGACACGACGCGATCGACGGCACGAGCGACGAGTTGCCGAACGTTGATCTCCTCGCGCTCGATCTCGCCCCCTTCGATGCGTGAAAGATCGAGCAGGTCGTCGATGAGATGACCGGCCCGCTCGGCTTCGTGGGCGACGCGGGCGGCGAGCCGGCGGAGTACTTCGGGATCGGTCGAGTCGTCTTCGACGGTGAGCGTGTCGGCGAGCGCAACAATCGCACCGATCGGCGTACGCAGTTCGTGCGAGACGTTGGCGACGAAGTCGCGCCGCACAGCATCGATGCGGTACCGGTCGGTCACGTCCTGGACGATCGCGACGCGTCCTTCGGTCGAGCGGAGCGGTACGGCGGCTACGGACCAGGTTCGCGGCGGCGGCCCGTGAAGATCGATGACTTGTTCGGCGGGCCCGTCGACTGCTTCCTCGAGCACGTCGGTCAGCGCTTTGGCGGCGAGAACGTCGCTGTGGCGCGAGTCGCGCATCCGCGTCGCCTCTTCGTTGCGCAGTGTTTCGTTGCCGGCATCGTCGACGACGACAACACCGATGGGTAGCGCGTCGAGTGCGGCGCGCAACTGGGTTGCGTCTTGACGGGCCGCCTTCGCCTCGGCCTCGAAGGCCTCTCGATCCTGCAACGCTCGGTCCAGCTCAACGCGCAGCGCCTGCAGCTCCGAGCGCTTGCTCATCCGAAACGCCCCGTGATGTACGCCTCGGTGCGGGAATCGGTCGGCGCCGTGAAGATTTGCTTCGTCGCCGTGAACTCGACGAGTTCGCCGTGGCGCTCGCCAGTCGCTTCGTTCACGGTGGCAGTGAGGAATGCGGTGCGGTCCGACACGCGAGCCGCCTGCTGCATGTTGTGCGTCACGATCACGATCGTGTACTCCTGCTTCAGCTCGAGCATGAGGTCTTCGATACGTGCGGTCGCGATCGGGTCGAGCGCCGAACACGGCTCGTCCATGAGAATCACCTCGGGCTGCACCGCAATGGCGCGCGCGATGCACAGGCGCTGCTGCTGACCACCGGACAGCGCGAGGGCGCTCTTCTTCAGCTTGCCCGACACTTCGTCCCACAGCGCGGCACGACGCAGGGCCTGTTCGACGAGGTCGTCCATGTCGGCGACCTTGGTCTTGAGGACGCGGGGTCCGTACGCCACGTTGTCGTAGATCGACTTCGGAAACGGGTTCGGCTTCTGGAACACCATGCCGATGCGGCGGCGGACTTCGATCGGATCGATCCCATCGCCGTACAGGTCGACGCCCTCGTACGTGATCGTGCCTTCGACCCTCGCGTTCGGGATCAGGTCGTTCATCCGGTTGAAGCAGCGCAGCAACGTCGACTTGCCGCAGCCGGACGGGCCGATCAACGCGGTGATCTCACCGCCGTTGATCTGCATGCTCACGTCGTCGACTGCGAGCGCGGGGCCGTAGAAGACCTTGACGTTGCTCGCTTCGAAGACGGTGTGCGGCGGGGTTTCGTCGACGGACGGAGCGGGTGACACGTCCGGCGCGACGATCGGCTTGGGAGCCAAGTTGGTGGGCTGAGAATTACTCATTGGCCTGCTCGCGACGCTAGTTCCGGGCGAAGCGCGCGGTTACGACGCGCGCCGCCAGGGTGAGGATGAATACGAGAAGGATCAGCGTGAGCGCAGCCGCCCAAGCCCGATCCTGCCCAGCGGCAAACGGCACCTGCGCGTTCTTGAAGATCTGGGCCGACAACGCAGTGTTCGCCCCAAACAACTTGGTGTTGGGCTTCGACACGACACCGATCGTGAACAGCAAGGGCGCCGTCTCGCCCGCGGCACGAGCTACCGCGAGCATAGCGCCGCTCACGATGCCGGGCAGCGCCGCGGGCAACACGACGCGCAACGTCGTGCGCCACGTGCGACAGCCGAGCGCCGCGCTCGCTTCGCGCAAATTCGCGGGGACGAGGCGCAACATTTCCTCGCTCGTGCGCACGACGATCGGCAGCATGAGGCAGGCGAGGGCGAAGGCGCCGGCGAGACCGGACAGGCCGTAGCGCAGCACCCAGATCGTGTAGATGAACAGACCCATCACGACGGACGGGACGCCGCTCATGACATCGGTCATGAGGCGCACGAAGCGGGCCAGCGCGCTCTGCTTGCCGTACTCGTTGAGGTAGATCGCGCCGAGCACACCCAACGGCACCGCTATCGCCGTCGCGGCGCCGGTGATCACCAACGTGCCTACGACGGCGGGAGCCATACCGGGACCAGGCTGCGACGAGATGATGGGGATGTTGGTGATGAGGAAGTCGTAGGAGAACAACCTCATCCCGGCCTTGATCACGTAGAAGGCGATGAAGGCGAGCGGCAAGGCGGCCGCACCGAACGCGGCCCACATGAAGCCGGTCGCAATACGGTCTCGGATGCGACGACTCCGTGACGTCCTGGTCGTGGTGAACGAAGCCGTCGTCACGCGCCACCTCGCATGCGCTGCTCGACGCGTCGCACGATCATGCGCGCAGTGACGTTCACGACGATCGTCATTGCAAACAGCCCGACGCCGAGTGCAATGAGTGCCGCGCGGTGCGTGCCAGCCGCTTCGCCGAACTGGAAGGCGATGACCGAGGGCATCGTGTCGCCCGTCGAGAACAAATTTGCCGTGACCTGCGGCGTGGCACCCACCACGAGCGCAACGGCGATCGTCTCGCCCATCGCGCGTCCCAAACCGAGCATCGACGCGCCGACCATGCCCGCCACGGAGTGCGGCAACACGACGCCCTTGATCATCTCCCAACGCGTCGCGCCGAGCGCCAGTGCGCCGTCCTTGTCGTTGCGCGGAACCGTCGTGAACACCTCACGCGTCACGGACGTGATGATCGGCGTGATCATCACCGCCAGGATCAGTCCGGCAGTGAAAAACGACCGGCCGGTTTGCGTGCCGTTGAACAGCATCGACACGACGGGTATCGGGTTCACTGCATTCGAGAACGAGTTGTAGAGACCGGCGATGTTGGGCGCGAGCACGAGGATCCCCCACAGGCCGAACACGACCGACGGGATGCCCGCGAGCAGGTCCATTACCGACACCACGACGGTGCGCAATCGCTTCGGCGCGACCTCGGTCACGAACAAGGCGATGCCGACCGAGATCGGCACCGCGATTGTCACCGCAATCGTGGAGACGACGGCGGTGCCGAAGATGAATGCGAGCGCCCCGAACTTGCCTTGGCTCGGCGCCCACTCCTTCGAAGTGACAAAGCTCAGGCCGGCCTCGCGAAAGGCCGGCCAAGCGTTGTTGACGGTGGTGACCGCGATGAGGACGAGGATGACGAGGATCGTCAGTCCCGCCGCGAGGGTCAGGTGACGAAAGGCGTCGTCGGCCAGGCGCCCGCGCGAGCGGGTCGCGTCGAGCGCCGGCCGGTCGACAGGTACTACGGAGATGACTGAACCCCTAGCTGGCGACGACGAGCGTCTTCAGCTGGGCGAGCGCCAGCTCGGTGTAGCTCGACGGAAGCTTGGCGAAGTTGACCGACTCGTTGAGCGCCTGCCCGTCGGTCAGCAGGAAGTTGAGGAAACCCTTCACGGCCTCGCCCTTCGCACGGTCCGGCTGGTTCTTGTAGACGAGCACCCAGGTCGGCGTGGCGATCGGATAGGCGGTGGCGCCCGCCGCGTTCAACGGATCGAAGGTGAGGTCGGCGTTCGGCGTGGTTTCGTCGAGGGCGGCCGACACCCCGGCGAGGGTCGGAGCGACGAACTTGCCGGCCGCGTTCTTGATGCTGGCGACCTTCAGGTTGGTGGCTTTGGCGTCAGCGAAATCGACGTAGCCGATGGCGCCGTTGACGCCCTTGAGCGTGCCCGAGCCGTTGCCGATGAGTTGGGCGACGCCTTGGTTTCCGGCGCCGGCCTGCGTGTTCGGATCCCAGCTCACCGTGTCGCCCTTGCCGAGGGTCCACGTGGTCTGCGCCGCCTTCGCAAGGAAGCCAGTGAAGTTGGACGTCGTGCCGGATCCTTCGGCGCGGTGGACGACAACGATGTTTGTCGCCGGGAGCTTCACGCCGGGGTTGTCGGCCTTGATGGCGGCGTCGTCCCAGCTGGTGATCTCGGTCTGGAAGATCTTGGCGATCGTGTCTGCGCTGAGCTGCAGCTTGCTGACGCCTTCGAGTTGGTACGCGACGGTGATCGGCGCGGCTGCGACCGGGAAGTACAGAACGTCGCCACCCTTGAACGTGGGCTTGTCGGCGTCCTTGATGAGGCTGTCGGAACCGGCGAAGTCGACGACCTGGCCAGCAAGATCGGTCTTGCCCTTGCCCGAGCCGCCGCCGCCGTAATTGACGGTGACCTTCGGAGCGACTTCGAGGAAGCCCGCCTTGGCGGCTTCCTGGAGGGCAGCCTGGAACGTGGAGCCCGAGCCGTTGAGCGTGGCGCTCAGGCTGGCGTAATCGATGGACAGGCCGGCCGCATCGTCGCCCTTGGTGGTCTTGGTGGTGGAGCCCGGCGTTTCCGGGTCCTTGGAGCTGCAGGCGGCGGTCAGAAGCGCGCCTGCGACTACCAGCGCGCTCAGTCGAGCGATTCGGGTTGTCTTCATGTGCGTCACCGTAAGGATCGAAAGGAAACTGATTCCTGCCCTCAGGTGAACGAGAGGTGAACAGCCCTAAACGATGTTCACCTGGGCTCGATCTTCGTTACCCCACGGCAATACGGACGGAGCGCTTCGGGAACGGAGACTGAACCGTCGGGGTTGCGGTACTGCTCGAGCAGGGCAGCCAGGACGCGGGGCACGGCGAGCGCAGAACCGTTCAACGTGTGCACGAAAGCGTTGCCGTTTTCCGACTTGTAGCGGATGTTCGCCCGCCGGGCCTGGTAGTCGGTGAACCAGCTGCATGAGCTTGCTTCGAGCCACCGGTCGGCACCCGGGGCGAAGATCTCGACGTCGTACTGGCGGGCGTGGCTCTGGCCGAGGTCGCCGGTGCAGATCTCGAGCACGCGGGTCGGGAGGCCGAGCGCCTCGAGGGTCCCGATGGCGCGATTGGTGATCTCCTCGTGCAACGCCTGCGCCTGCTCGGGTGTGGCGAGGGCGAGGATCTCGACCTTGTCGAACTCGTGTCCGCGCAGCAGACCTCGTGTGTCCTTTCCGGCCGAACCGGCTTCGCGTCGGTAACACGGCGAATACGCCATGAGCCGCTTGGGCAGCTCGGACTCGGCGAGGATCTCGTCGCGATACCAACTCGTGAGCGGTACTTCTGCCGTTGGGATCGCCCAGAGGTCGTCGCGCTCGAGGTGGTACGCGTCATCGGCGAATTTCGGGAGCTGGCCGGTGCCGACGAGCGTCTCGGTGAGCACCATCGTCGGTGGCCGCATCTCTTCGTACAGGTCGGCGTTGCGGTCAAGCGCGAGTTGGCACAGTGCGCGGGCCATCGTGGCGCCCATACCGCGCAACGCGGTGAACATCGAACCCGACACCTTCACGGCGCGCTCGTTGTCGATGATCCCGAGCTCCACGCCGATCTCCCAGTGCGGCACACGTTGGTGGTCGCCGTACTCCGGAATCTCGCCGCCCCGAACGACTTTGTTGTCGTCCTCGCTCTCGCCGACCAGCGCGGCGGGATCGGGCGTGTTCGGGATGCGCAGCATGCGGTCGCGCAGCTCCGCTTCCAGCGCGGTGACTTCGTTGGCGAGCTTGGATTCGTCCTCACCGAGCGCGCGGCTCTTCGCCTGCAGTTCGTCAGCCTGCGCAGCGTCGCCCGCCTTGCGGGCCTTGCCGACCTCGCCCGACAGCGTCTTGACCTGCGCACGCATGTCGTCGCGCCGGCCTTGCAGCTCCCGTACTTTCGCGTCGAGCTCGACGGCGGCGTCGACCTCGGAGAGGTCGACGTTCTTCGTCGCCAGCGCGGCCTTCACCGCGTCGAGGTCGTTACGGAGACGCCGAATATCGAGCATCGCCCGAGGTTACGCGGCGGCTATGCGCACGGCCACGTCGTTACGAACCTCGGGCAACGTCTTTTCGAACGCATCGCCCGGACACTGCGTGCTGCGACCGGTGTCGCGATGGCCGGCGATGTTGGGGAACGTCTCGTGTGCTCCGGACGACGCGGCGTACGGCGACGACCCGTGCGGGTCGATGTGGTGCGCATCGGCTTCCCAGGCGAGCAGCGATTCGAGCGCCCGCTTCGCTGCGGGAGTTGCGTCGTTGCTCGTGAGGGTGCCGAGCAGGGCGACGCCGACGGTTCCCTTGTTGTGACCGAGCGCATGCGCGCCGATGACGCCGCGACCCTGCGCGTCTTGGCCGTTGATGGTGTCGGTGCTGCTGCCCGGCGCGTGGGAGTTGCGACCCTTGTAGATACGGCCCGCCTCGTCGATCAGAAAGTTGTAGCCAATGTCGTCCCAACCCTGCGCAACGACGTGGTACTGGTAGATCGCGCGGATTGTCGCGGCAGGGTTGCGGTCGCCGTTCGGTGTGTCCGTGTGATGCACGATCAGCTTCGTGATCGGCGCGAACGCGGGCTGGCCCTTGCGGATCGACTCGTCGGCACCCCAATCCACCCGCGACACGATCGGCGGACGCGCGACCGAGCCGCCACCACCGACCGGGGTCGGCGACAGCAGCGGGGCGACGAGGTTTCGGATGCGATCGCGGATGCCGAGCACGAACAGCGTCGAAATCGGCTCGCTGCTACGGATGCGGAGGGCGACGGCGTCGAAGGTCGTGAGCATTCCTCCGTAGGTGCGTCCGTCCCGGCGCTGCGCGCCCATTTCGTCACGGCCGACGTCGACAGGCCGACCGAAGTGATCCCCGTCGCGACTGAACGCGACGGTGACACGGGCGTTGGGATGGCCTTGCCAGTACAGCGCGACATTCCGCGCGGCGAAGGGAAGCGAGCGCTGCACGGTGTGCACGAGCGATCCCTTCAGCGTCGCGACCCGAAGACTTGGTTCTGGCTGCGCGCGAGCAGCAGTCGCTGGCAACGAGGCGCCAACAATCAGCGCGGCGAGGACCTTCACCCTGATACCGAAGATGGCAAAGGTTACGCGTAACGTCCCTGGCGATGGATGCAGTCTCGGTCGACCACCTCACGGTTCGCTACGGCGAGGTGACTGCCGTCGACGGACTCTCGTTCACTGCGGCGGCCGGCGCGGTGACCGCCTTGCTCGGCCCCAACGGCGCGGGCAAGACCACCACGGTCGAGACGATCGAGGGTTACCGCAAGCCCGACGGCGGCACTGTCCGCGTGCACGACCTCGACCCGATCGCCGATGCCAAGCAACTGTTGCCCCGCGTCGGTGTGATGTTGCAGCGAGGAGGCATCTACCCCTCGATGGGCATCGCCGCTGCGCTCGATCTCTTCGCGAACTACTACGAGTCACCGGCGTCACCCGCGGAACTCCTCGAGCGCGTGGGGCTCGAAGGGCGAGTCACCAAGACGCCCTGGCGTCGCCTGTCGGGCGGCGAGCAACAACGCGCGTCGCTCGCGCTCGCGCTGATCGGCAAGCCCGACGTCGTCTTCCTCGACGAGCCGACCGCCGGCGTCGATCCGCACGCCCGCCAACTGGTTCGTGGTGTCATCGAAGACCTGCGCGCAAGCGGCGCGTGCGTAGTGCTCACGACGCACGAACTCGACGAAGTCGAACGCCTCGCCGACCACATCGTGATCGTCGACAAGGGCCAGGTCGTCGCGTCCGGCACGCTCGCGGCCCTCACCGCGTCGGACGACTCGATGACCTTCGTGAGCACTCCCGGCCTCGACGTCGACGCGCTCACCAAGGCCATGGACGGCTGGGCGTCGGAGACGTCGCCGGGTCGATATTCGATCGCTCTCGGGTCGACGCCCGCGCGGGTTGCCGCGCTCACGGCGTGGCTCGCCGAACGCAACCTGCCGATCTCCGAACTCGGCAGCGGCACCCGCCTGGAAGACGTGTTCCTGCGCCAGACCGGAGGCGACCAGTGAAGCCCTTCCTCGCGCAACTCCGGGCTGAGGTGACGATGACGCTCACCCGTGGCGAATCGCTGCTGCTCACCATCGGCATTCCCGTCGGTCTGCTCGTGTTCTTCTCGCTCGTCGACGTCCTGCCGACCGGCACGAAGGATCCGGTGACGTTCCTCGCGCCCGGTGTGCTCGCGATGGCGGTGTTGTCGACGGCGTTCACCGGCCTCGCCATCGCGACCGGCTTCGAGCGCAGCTACCTGGTGTTGAAGCGGCTCGGCACCACGCCGCTCGGGCGGCCCCGACTCATCGCGGCGAAGGTCGTCGGCGTCCTCGTGGTGATCGCGCTGCAGGCGCTGGTGATCGTGCTGGGCTCACTCGCCCTCGGGTGGTCGCCGAACTTCGACGTCCTCGTCGCCCTGCCCGCCCTCGTGCTCGCGACCACCGCGTTCGCGTCGCTTGGGCTGCTCATGGCAGGCACGCTGCGAGCCGAGATCACGCTGGCCGTGGCGAACGCAGGTTTCATCCTGCTGATGCTCGTCAGCGGGATGGTCATTCCCGTTTCGAAGTTGCCCGGGCCGATGCAGACCGTCAGCGAAGCGCTGCCAAGTGAAGCCCTCGCGCACATCCTCCACGCCGCGGCGTCGGGCGCCTCCGCGGGCACCCGAGCCTGGGTCGTGCTCGGCCTCTGGGCGCTCGTCAGCCCGGTACTCGCCGCCCGCCTCTTTCGCTGGGAATAGCAAGCATCCTTAGAGTCGCTCGCAGGAATCTTTAGAGCGGTGCAACTCTTCCCTTCGGAAGATGCTCAGGCGCTCGCCAGGTACTCGCGAAGAGCACGGCGGATCACTTCCGACAAGCTGATCCCCTCATCAGCAGCGCGCTGCATCGCCTCCTGGCGCAGATCGGGATCGAGACGGACCGACTCGACAGTCTTCGCCGCCAGGCCGAGCGGCGGCCTGCCTCGACCGCGCGGC
>JBEHXL010000052.1:0-15301 GCA_048498715.1 Actinomycetota bacterium
TCGAGGTCGTCGGGGATCGTGACCTTGGCGTGTTCGGTCGCAAAGTTCACCGTGGCGCTGACGCCGTCGAGCTTGTTGAGCTTCTTCTCGACCCGCGCCGCACACGACGCACACGTCATGCCCGAGATGTTCAGTTCGACGTCGCGGGTCGCCGTACTCATGCGACCAGCTCGTATCCAGCCTCGTCGACTGCGGCACGCACCTCGTCGAGGCTGAGGTCGCGATCCGAGGTGACGGTGACTGCGCCGGACTCGAGTGCAACGTCGACGGAGGCGACGCCGTCAATGCTGGAGATCTCCTCGGTGACGGCGGCGACACAATGCCCGCAGGTCATGCCCTTCACGGTGTAAGTGGTTGTGGCCATGGACACATGATACCCCCCTGGGGTATCGTGACGCAATGGTCGGATACACCGAAAAGAAAGAGGCGATCCAGAAGCGCTTGCGCCGCGTCGAAGGCCAAGTGCGCGGGATCGGACGGATGGTCGACGAGGACAAGTACTGCATCGAAATCCTCGACCAGGTGTCCGCAGCGACCAAGGCGCTGCAGGCCGTCGCCCTGCAATTGCTCGACGAACACCTCTCCCATTGCGTGGCCCATGCCGTCGCCGCTGGCGGCGAAGAGGCCGACGCCAAGGTGGCCGAAGCCACGGCTGCGATCGCCCGCCTGGTGAAGTCGTGAGACGGCTCCTCGCTGTCGCGATGCTGACGCTGGCGGGCCTGTCGGCCTGCGGCGGCTCGAAGTCCGCAACGCCGGATCGCGTCATCGAGATCGACATGGCGAATACTGCCTTCTCACCGACGTCCCTCGACGTCCGGGCGGGTGAGTTGGTCGAGTTCCGGTTTCACAACCGCGACAACGTGACGCATGACGCGTTCATCGGTACCGAGAAGGAACAGCGGGCCCACGAGAAGTCGATGGCCGAGGACGATGCAATGCATCACCACGGCATGAGCGGCGCCCGCGCCGTCACTGTCAAAGCCGGCGCATCCGGCGTTCTCCGTCGCACCTTCGCAGGGGGCGACCAAGGGATCCTGATTGGTTGCCACGAGCCCGGCCACTACCGAGCGGGCATGCGCCTGGCGGTACGAGTCGGCAAGTAGCTACCGAACGAAGGCGCACTCGGGCGTGACGTCCATCGTCGCCGCTACGCGAGCCGCGTCGCGGTCATTGGGGATCATCCGCGCTGCGCTGGTTTCCATGTGCGCCGACAACCGTTTGAACTGCGCACTGATGCCCTTCAACTTCTTGTCGTACGCGGCCTTGGATGTGAGCGGAAGGGCTTGCGCGTCAGCGGTGAGCTGTTCCAGCGGAGCGACCATCGGTTCGTACGCGCGCAACATGATGTCGGTGAACGCGGGAAGCCCCGCGACGTCGCCGTACTGCGCCTTCGCCCTCTTGAGCGCGTCGACCACGTGACGGGTCGCAGTAGCTGTCGTTCCGACTATGCGTGTCGTGTACTCCCGTCGCTCCTCCAGGGTGGCCGGCTTGTGACCGGCGATCGGTCGCAAGGACTCGCCAATCTCGATGCCCCAGTTGCTGACGGCGTTGCAGATCGTCACGAGCGCAGGTTGCGCGGCGCGCAACGGCGGGACGGAGACTGCGGCGACTTCATGGCGGGTCGTCAAGGCTGGAAGCGCGCCAACGCCGAGAAGCCCCAACGTGACCGGCATGGCCATGAGCCGGGGATGGTTGAAGTCGTGGGGCCGACGCGCCCACAACGCCAGCAGCGTCATCGCAACAAGTCCCAGAGCGAGAACTTGGCCTTGGAGGTCGGTGACGTCTTCCTCGCACATGTAGCGAGCGAATGTCAGCTCGTTGTTGCCGAAGCGGCGAGGCGCCGCCGCTGATCCGCAAACCTCGGACGTGAAGTCACTTCGCACCGGATGGTTCGCGTAGAAGAGCGTGCCGCCGCCGATGAGCAACGCGACGCCGAGAAGCAAACCACTCGGTACGCGGCGGCGGGCAGAATCCGGCCGAAACTGACGGCCGAAACGGAACGTGAGAATCGAGACGGCGAGGAAGCCGGTTGCCAGAACGACGTTGTGCACGCCGAGCGGAGCCATGTACAGCCAGCCGGCCGCCCAGACATAGAGGCCGCAGGCAACCAACAGCGTCAGGGCGCGCTTGAGCCTTCGAAACCGCACCGGCTCCTATCGGTCGAAAGGACCGAAAAGTGAGACTTCGCTATTTCACGACGAGAGGGATGGCGGCGAACTCACCCGTGTCCGTCTCCAGTCCGGTGCCGCCGCGCACGACGATGAAGATGGTGGAGCCGGGCTCGGCGCCACTGAGATCGATGGTCGTGCGGTACTGCTCGAGGTCACCCATCGAGCCGGCCTGGAACACCGACTTGCTGAGTTCGACGTCGTCGCCCACTTCGTAGGCGCGCGCCACCACGTTGCCCTCGAAGCCCCGCGCTTCCCCCTGGACGGCGAGCTTGGTGGCGGGCACCTGATCGCTCGTGGAGAGATTCGTGATCGACACGCCCTTGCTTCCGGCGGAGACGACGAACCAACCCTTGCTCGCCCCGAGTTGTCGCAGCGCGAGCGTGGCGCGCACGTGCCCGTTGGACAGGACGTCGATGGTGCCGTCGCCGAATTCGCCGAGTTCCGGCGGAACGTCGAAGACACGTGAGACGAAATCTTCGGCGGCCTGCTTCGGTGTCGTGAAGGTCTTGTCGGGCGACGGCCACATAGCGATCCCGGTGTCGCCCGGATCATCGGTCGTCGACGTCGCCGCAACCGTGGTGGTCGGCGATGACCCGTCGCTGTCCTGCTTGTCGCCGCATGCGCCCAGCAGGGCAGTGGCGACGGCAACTGCGATGAAAACCCGCTTCATGGCTACAGCCAATCACGCTTCTTGAAGAGGGCGTACAGCACCACGCCGCTGCCGACCATCAGCGCGAGCGACCAGAGGAAGCCAACGTGCTGGCCGTCGCCCGGGTACGGAACGTTCATGCCGTAGAAGCCGGTGATGAGCGTTGGCGCCAGCGCGATGGCCGCCCAACTCGACACCTTCTTCATCGTCTGGTTCTGCCGGTAATCGCGCAGGCTCAAGTTGGTTTCGACGATGGTCGCCACGAGATCACGCAAGGAATCCGACGACTCGCTGATCCGCAGGATGTGGTCGTAGACGTCCTGGAAGTACGGATACAGATCGTCGGCGACGGCTGCGTTCTCGCGACGCATCAGGCTTGAGATCACCTCACGCAGCGGAACGACGAGGCGGTGGAACCGTACGGTGGCCCGCCGGACGTCGAACCACTCCTTCTGCTTGCTCGGATCGAGCGGCTTGTCGTCGAACAGGCCACTGCTGATCTCGTCGTAGTACTCGTCGAACGCCTGGATCGTCGTGAAGTAGCCGTCGACGACGACATCGAGCAGTCCGTAGACCAGAAAGCTCACGCCCTGTTTCGCAAGGTTGGGGGAGCGGTCCCACCGCGCCATCACTTCTTCGATATCGAAGCGCTCGTTCTTGCGCACCGTGATGAACCAGCGCGGGTTGATGAACGCGTCGATCTCGGTCTCGTCCAGATCCGGGCTCGCCACTTCGGCAGAGACGGCATGGCACGAAATGAAGAAGTGGTCTTCATAGCGGTCGAGCTTCGGTCGTTGGTGGTCCGACAAGGCGTCCTCGACTGCGAGCTCGTGGAGTCCGAGCTCCTCGGCCAGTTCACACAGCTGGGCCTCGTCGGGCCGCAACAGGTCGACCCACAGAACAGTTCCGTCTCGCTCGAGGTGGTCTGAGACCTGCTCGAGCGGAAAGTCTTCCGCTTCGATGCGACCGTCACGGTACGCCCGGGTCCGAATAGCTCCCATCAAGGCAACGTAATCTCAGCGCCGCTATGGGAGTCGCGCTCGGACTACTGGCCGCGCTCCTTTACGGCAGCGGCGACTACTTGGGTGGGCGCGCCGCGGTTGGTGTCGACGTCCGCCGGGTCCTGGCGGTGTCACAGGTTTCGGCATGCCTCGTTGTCGTCGTCGCGGCCTTCGCCATCCACGGAACCCGCGAGCCGCGCGACCTTGCCTGGGGTGCTGCGGCCGGTGTGTCGGCGGCGTTGGGCCTCGGGCTGCTCTACCGGGCTCTCTCGGTGGGACGAGCCGGCGTGGTTGCTCCGCTCACCGCGGTGGTGGGTGCCGGTGTGCCCATCGTGTGGGGCTTCGTCACCGGTGAGCGCCCGAGCGCGGTCGCGACCATCGGCATCGGCATCGCCGTCGCGGCAGCCGGACTCATCGGTCGTGAGCGTGACGAGTCGACCGACGGTCCGTCTGGCGCGGCGATGGGTCTCACGTCCGGGCTCGTGCTCGGCCTCGGCTTCATTTGTTACGCACACACGGGCGACGCGTCAGGCCTGTGGCCCGTCGCCATCGCACGATGCGTCGCACTGGTGCTCGCCGGCTCGGCGATGCTGATGAGTGCCGAGGCTCGCCAGCCGATACCCGTCGACAAGGTGAAGACGGCGCTCGCCGCAGGCGTGTTCGACGTGGGTGGAACGGTCGCGCTGGTGCTCGGTCTTCGCAGCGATCTCGCGGTGCTGGTCGCCGCGGTCGTTGCGCTTGCTCCGGGATTCACCGTCGTTCTCGCCTGGCGGCTCCTACACGAACAGTTCAGCCGCGTGCAGTCGATAGGGATCGTTCTTGCCCTCGCAGGTTTGGTGGCTATCGCTGCCGGTTGATCTCTCGCTCGAACTCTTCGAGGATGGTCAAACGGTCGGCGTGGCGATGCTTCGCAGACTGCACTCGTCGCACGACGAACCAAACGCTTCCATAGACAGTGAGCGCGATGACGCCGGGAACGAGACTGGTCACACTCCCATGGTGTCGGGAGCGACGTCCTCGTCGATAGGGCGCAGGGTCGTCTCCGTGTGGGGCCGTTCGGCCCTGCTTCGGCTGAGCCATAAAAAGACGCCGGACGTCACGACGACCACCGACAACGCAAGGATGGTGGGGCGCACGCCCGTCGCCTCGATGGCCGCACCGGCACCGGCGAGGCCGAGGAACATCGCGAAGTTCTGGGCCAACTGATCGGCGGCCATGACCCGGCCGTGCGTGGTCTCCGGCGTTGCGCGCTGCAGCACGGTGTGGGCCGGACCCCAGATCATCGCGGTGAAGACACCCCAGATGGCGACGCCGACGAACGCGATCGTGAGGCTCGTCGTGCCGAGATAGACGACCGCCGCGAGGCCGGAGCCAATCAGGCCGACGACGACGAAGCCAAAGGTTGCAATGCGGTCACCCACGCGCGCGGCGAGGATGCCGCCGAGGGCGAGGAGGATGCCGAACACCGTCTGCAGCGATGCGAACGTGGTGGTCGACCGGTGCAGGACGTCGCGGACGTACAGCGGCTCGGCGAGCAACGACGTTCCGTAGAGCAGGTGGATCACGAACGACGTGGCGATGATCCGCTTCGCGATCGGCCGCTGGAGAATGACCTTCCAGCCCGCCAGTGCGTCGCGAATCGGCGACGTGGCCTCGTGATGGTCGTGTTCGTCCGACGGGCGCAGCGGCCGCAGCCGCACGATCGGCAGCACGAAGATGCCGAGGGCGTAGGTGATGCCGTCGACGATGAACGCGCCCTTGAAGCCGACGAGGCCTATCGACACGCCGGCGACCACAGGGCCGAGTACGAGCGAGAGTTGTTCGGTGAGCCCGACCAGCGCGTTGGTGCGGGCGAGGTGGGCATCGTCGACCAGCCGTGGAGGCATCGAGGTCATCGCCGGCCGGGCGAAGGCCCCGCCCACGCCGTGCAGAGCGCTGAGCAAGGTGAGCGCTGTGAAGTTGTTGGCGAACAACAGCGCGATGGATGCGGCGACGCCGAGCACCTTGGACCAGAACAGAACCGTCTTGGCGCCGAGCCGGTCGATGATGAGCCCGCTGACCGGTCCGAAGATCACTCCCGGCAGCGAGAACGCGATGCCGTACAGCGAGATCTGGGCGGGGGAGGCGTCGTACTTGTAGGCCGCGTACGCCCAGATGGCGATCATCGTGCCGAACGAACCGATGGCGCTGATCGTCTCCGCCAACAGGAACGTGGCGACACGCGGCGCCCACGGTGTTCCAGTGCGGTCCTTCACATACTGAACGGTACGGTGGAGAGATGGAGCACGTCGACGTCTTAATTGTTGGTGCCGGCATCTCGGGCATCGGTGGGGCCTGCCACCTCAAGCGAACCCACCCGGACAAGACGTTCCTCATCGTCGACGCTCTCGACCACTTCGGCGGTACGTGGTGGACCCACAAGTACCCGGGCGTGCGGTCCGACTCCGACCTGTTCACGTTCGGCTACAAGTTCAAGCCGTGGCGCAAGGCACCGATCGCGTCGGGCGAAGAAATCCTTCACTACATGAAAGAGACCATCGAAGAGAACGACCTCGAGTCCCACATTCGCTACGGCCATAAGGTCGTGGGCGCGTCGTGGTCGTCGGACCAGTCGCAGTGGACCGTCGACCTCGAATTGGTCGCGACCGGCGAGACCATCCAGGTCAGCGCGAACTTCGTCTACATGTGCCAGGGCTATTACGACCACTCCAAGGGCTACACGCCGGACTGGCCGGGCTTCGCCGACTTCCAGGGCACGGTCATCCATCCCCAGAAGTGGCCCGAGGGCTTCGATTTGTCCGGCAAGAAGGTCGTCGTCATCGGCTCGGGCGCGACCGCCGCCACGCTGATCCCGAACATCGCGTACGACTGCGAGCACGTCACGATGCTGCAGCGTTCGCCCACGTTCTTCTTCGTCGGCGCCAACCGCAACGAGCTGGCCGACGAACTGCGGGCCAAGGGCCTGTCCGACGAGGAGATCCACGAGCAGGTGCGCGCCGCGATCGTCGAGCAGCACGACGGGATCGCGAAGGCGTCGGTCGAGTATCCCGACATGGTTCGCCAAGTCCTGATCGAAGGCGTCAAGGCGGTCCTGCCCGAAGGCTTCGACGTCGACAAGCATTTCAACCCGTCGTACCGCCCGTGGCAGCAGCGCATTGCGCTCGTGCCTGACGGCGACTTGTTCAAGGCGGTGAGCGACGGCAAGGCATCGGTCGTCACCGACTCGATCGACCACTTCGAGGCCGACGGCATCGTCGTGGGCGACGGTTCGAAGATCGAGGCGGACGTCGTGATCACGGCGACGGGCTTCGACCTCAGCGTGATGGGCAACATCCCCTTCGCTGTCGACGGGAAGCGCGTTGATTTCGCGGACACCGTCACGTGGCGCGGGATCATGTTCACCGGCGTGCCGAACCTGGCCTACGTGTTCGGATACTTCCGTTCGAGTTGGACGCTGCGTGCGGACCTCATCAGCGAACTCGTGTGCCGGATGCTCACGTACATGGACGAACACGGCTCGAAGAGCGTCGTGCCCGAGTTGCCCGAGGAGTTGCGCGACGCGCCGTTGCTGGACTGGGTCGAAGCCGACAACTTCAACCCGGGCTACCTCCGTCGCTCCATGCACCTCATGCCGCGTCAGACCGGCGAGGACCCGTGGCGGCTGCGCCACGACTACACCAACGAGAAGGACATCCTCGCCGGTGCCGACCTCGAAGACGGCACGCTGATCTTCAAGTAGCGATGGAGTATCCGGAGGTTCCGTCGGCGGTGGTCGCACGGCTCCGGAAGATCTGCGCGGCGCTACCGGAGACCTACGAGGAGCGGGCGTGGTCCGGTCACCGTTGGATGATTCGTAAACGCACGTTCGCGCACGTCATCGCGGTGGAAAACAACTCGTCGCCCGCGTTCGCGCGCGCTTCGGGGCGCATCGACGATGTTGTCGTGATGACGTTCAGGTCGATGGGCCCCGAGCTCGTGGCGTTACGCAACTCCGGGCATCCGTTCGTCGCGCCCGGGTGGGGTCACAACGTCGTCGGCATGGTGATCGACGCCGACACCGATTGGGGCGAGACCGCAGAGCTGCTCGCCGACAGCTACTGCGTCCTCGCCCCGAAGAAGCTCGCCGCGCTCGTTACACCCTCCGCGTAACGTCGCTCTCACGCCGCCGCTTCCCCTCGACGACTTACTCAGCACGCGGTGGTCGTGATCTGACTGAGCCTCGCCCAGATCGCGACCCTCCCGAGCTGACTAACGCAGGGAGGGCGGCATGGAACGCCGTCGACTGTTCACCGCGGCCCAGTACTACGCGGAGAATCACACCCGATCGCAGCTGCGATGGCTGCTCAAATCCGGACGCTGTGTACGTGTCATCCGCAACGTGTACGCCGAGGGAGGCGACGAGCCAACGCCGTTCGAAGTGTCAATCGCTCACATGATGGTGACCGGCAAACCAGCGTGGGGTCTCATCGCCGGCGAACTCCATCGATTCGACGGCATCGAGGTCCACACGGTCCACACCGAGAGACTCCAGCGCCGCGCAATCGATCCGACGATCCAGGTCGTTGCCGGCTACGCAGCCACCGGCCCACTACAGACCTTGATCGACCTCGCCTATCTCGTCGACGACGACGTGTGGGAGCAGTCGCTGGAGTCGGCGCTGTTCAAAGGTCAGGTCGACCTCGGCGAATTAGAGGCGCTTCTGCCGTCGCTGTCGAAAATGCGGCATCACGGCGTCGGGCGCATGCGACGGATTCTCGCGGCGCGCCCGCTCGGTACGTCCCCCACTGAGAGCCTGCTCGAGACGCTGTTCATGCAGGCGGCTCGCCTCGTGCCGGGGCTCGGGCCGCCCGTCCGTCAGTACGTGCTGCTCGACGGCGAGCGGTTTGTTGCTCGGATTGACTTCGTCTGGCCTGCGCTCGGCATCTTCATCGAACTCGACGGTGAAGGTCACAAGGACCAGCCCGTCTACGACGCCAGCCGTGAGACTGACATTGCGGCGACGACGGGATGGCTTTGTGGCCGGTTCACGTGGTCCGAAATCCGTCACCACCCCAAAGCGAGCGCCGCACGGCTCGCCCGCCTGGTCGAGCAAGCCCGCCGGCGTCCCATTTCGAGCGTTTGAAAGCACCGCAGGGTCGCCGCCAGAGTCAAACGGGGTCGGATCGCGACCATATGACGCTTTCTAACGCGGGGGTCAGCAAACGTGAACGGTCGGAGAACTTGGAACGTTTGATTGTTATGGGCGTAACACCCTGCAAGTACCTTTTGAGGCGCCAGCTCACTCCGTTTGGAGGAATTTCTCGTGTTTGCACGCCTCGCCAAGTGGTGCTTCAACAAGCGTCGTTTGGTTCTCGTCTTCTGGATCGTGGGACTCCTGTCCCTCAACATCGTCGGCAAGGCCGTCGGTGCGAACTACGGGCAGGACTTCAACCTGCCCGGGACCGACGCGGGCCGCGGCCTCGACATCATCAACGCCAAGTTCAAGGGCGTTGGCGGTGCGCTGACCGGCACGATCGTCTTCAAGGCCGACCAGGGCGTCGACGACCCCGCGGTCAAGGCCGGCATGGAAGACCTGTTCGCCAAGACCGCCAAGATGGACGGCATCACACGGGTGGAAAGCCCGTACGACGCGGCTGGCAGCCGGTTCATCTCGAAGAACGGCAAGATCGCCTACGCGCAGGTCGACTTCCCGCAAGACGCGGACTTCGGCGCGGCGTCCGACATCAAGGACAAGATCCTCGAGGAAACGCCCAAGATCCCAGGCCTCGAGGTCGAGCTCGGCGGGCGCGTGTTCGCGGCGTTCGAGCAGCCGACGACCGAAACGGTCGGCCTGGCGTTCGCCATCATCATCCTGATCTTCGCCTTCGGCTCGGTGCTGGCCATGGGCCTGCCGGTGGCAGTCGCCCTGTTCGGGATCGGTGCCGGTGGCGCGATGGTCATTCTGTTCAGTCAGTTCCTGAAGGTCCCGGACTTCGCTCCGTTCCTCGGCGGCATGATCGGCCTCGGCGTCGGCATCGACTACGCGCTGCTGATCGTCACGAGATACCGAGAACAGGTGCACGCGGGCCACACGCCTGAGGAGTCGATCGCCATCGCGCTCGACACTGCGGGTCGTTCGGTCATCTTTGCTGGCGCGACTGTCGTCATCTCGCTGATGGGCATGCTGCTCATGGGCGTCACCTTCGTGCAGGGGCTCTCGGTCAGCGCGTCGGCCACCGTCGCCGCGACCGTCCTTGCCTCGATGACGCTGCTGCCGGCGCTGATCGGTTTCGCCCAGAACAACATCGAGAAGACCCGCCGCGCCGGCCTCATCGCCGCGGGCCTCATCGCCCTCGCGCTGTTCTTCGCCGGCTTCAAGGCCGCGCCCGTTCTGATTCTCGTCCCGGCCGTGCTCGGCATCCTCACGCTGGTCGGCGGTTTCTTCGTCAGTTTCCTCAAGGCGGAAGTGAAGAACCGTCCCGAGAAGCCCCGCCGCGAGACCCTCGCGTACAAGTGGAGCCACGGCATCCAGAAACGCCCGTGGACTGCGTTCCTTCTCGCCGCCGTCGTCCTGATCGGTCTTGCGATCCCGGTCACGAGCCTGCGTCTCGGCTTCTCCGACGAGTCGAACTTCCCCAAGGAGTCGACGACCAAGAAGGCGTACAACCTTCTCGTCGAGGGCTTCGGCAAGGGCTACAACGGCACGCTCATCCTCGTGACCGACGTGCCTGCGGGCACCTCGCTCGACGCGTTGACGCCGATTCAGGAAGCGATCGCGAAGGACCCGGGTGTTGCTTTCGTCACGCCGGCCATTCCCAACAACTTCGTCGGACCCGCCACCGCGGCGCTCTGGACGGTCGCGCCGACGACCGGCCCGCAGGACGCGGCCACCGGCTCGCTCGTGCATCGCCTGCGCGACAAGGTGCTGCCACCCGTCGAGAAGGCGACGGGCGTCGACGTCGCGGTCACCGGCTTCACCGCCGGCAACCAAGACTTCTCCCACGTCCTCGGTGAGCACCTGCCGTACTTCTTCCTCGCCGTGCTGGGTCTGTCCTTCGTGTTCCTGATGGCCGTGTTCCGCTCGCTGCTCGTGCCGCTCAAGGCCGTCGTCATGAACATGCTCACGATCGGCGCGTCCTACGGCGTGGTCGTGGCACTATTCGGCTGGGGCTGGGGCGGCAAGATCACCGGCCTCACCCCCGGCCCGATCGAGCCGTGGGCGCCGATGATGCTGTTCGCCATCGTCTTCGGTCTGTCGATGGACTACGAGGTGTTCCTGCTGTCACGCATGCGTGAGGAGTGGCTGCACACGAAGGACACGTCGAACTCCGTCGCCGACGGCCTCGCCGCCACCGCCAAGGTGATCACCGCGGCGGCCGCGATCATGGTCGTCGTCTTCGGTGCGTTCCTTTTCGAGCAGGACCGCACCTTCAAGTTGATGGGCACCGGCCTCTCGGTGGCGATCCTGCTCGACGCCACCATCGTCCGCATGGTGCTCGTCCCGGCGACGATGCAGCTTCTTGGCGACCGCAACTGGTGGCTACCGGGTTGGCTGGACAAGATCCTGCCGAACATCCAAGTCGAGGGCGACGAGGGACACCGGGCCATGGAAGAGGCCTACGCGCACGACGCGTTCGACCTCGATCCGAATGCGAAAACGGCGCCGACGCCGGCGGTCGATCCAGAACCCGTACTGGATGTCCCGCCGGCGACCGGCGCCGCGAAGAGGGCACCGGCCAAGAAGGCCGTTGCCAAGAAAACTGTGGCCGCCAAGAAGACTGCCGCCGCCAAGAAAGCCCCGGCGACCAAGAAGGCGGTGTCCAAGTCCACTGCGGTCAAGAAGGCCGCCGCGAAGAAGGCACCGGCCAAGAAGACCGCGCGCTAGTTCGCGACCAACAGGCTGAACCGTCCCTCGCCGTACCCGGAGACCTTGATCGCGAGATCAAGGCGACCGGTCGGGCGTTGGACCACCTCGTTCACGTTGTCCGGTAGTGCGGCGCTGGGCTGGTGCATCGTGGAGATCCGCACGTGGGGCTGGCCCGGCGTGTTGAACAACGAGCACGCGATGTTGAGGGTCTCGTAGAGGTTCTCGTTGACGGTCGCGCTGAGCGATCCCTCCTTCACCATGTCCTGCGCGCCACCCGGTGGGAGCAGTCCCATGGCGGCGCCGATGAAGGCCCCGGCGGAGATGTCGACGAGCCCGAGCGTGGCGAGGTTGCCCTCGTCGTCGAGAAACTCGGCCACGAGAATCTTCTCGCCGGGCGGGGGCACCCACGCAGGACCGTCCTTCACCTCGACGTCGCGACCGAGCAGATCACACAACAGGTCGCGAACATCTTTGACGGGGGGAAGTGTCGAAAGGGCCATGACGACGTCTCCTTAACCGATGACGGGTTGCAGCACGGCCTTGAACGCCTCAGGCGTAAAAGGCTTCGCGATGAGGAACGCGGCGCCGTTCTCCTCGGCGAGTTCCCGCATCTGCGGTGAACCTTCCGAGGTGACGAAGCCGAAGGGGCGGTTGTCTCCCGAAGCCCGCAGGTTCTTCAGGAAGTCGAGGCCGCTCATCTCGGGCATGTTCCAATCCGAGAGCACGATGTCGGGCTGCTCGGACGAAACCATGGTGACGCCTTCGGCGCCGCTGCCGGCTTCGACGACATCGGCGTCGCCGTAGCCCGCTTGCCGCAGGGTGCGCACCACGATTTGGCGCATCACGCGGCTGTCGTCGGTGATGAGAATCTTCACGGGTTTGTTATTCCTCTCCTGAGTGATTGTCGGCGGCTGACCACACGCTCACGACGAGGGGGCCGTCGTGCCATGCGAGTTCAACCCGGGTTGTTTCGACCGCTCCCGGGCGACGGTCGTTGGCGGTGCCGATGACGGTCGCCGGGAGCGAAAGCTTGGACGGGCCGGGCATGACCGACTTCACGTTGCCGCCGATCACGTTTGCCACTTCGCCCATCGCGTCGGACAGGTCGTCGTCGTTGATGTCGCTCGGCTCGGACATGAGCAGTCCTGCGGCGATGTGACGACCGACCTCTTCGCCACACGAGAACACGACGTGTCCCGACCAACCGCCGGTGACCGACACCGACGCAGTCACGCCCAGCGGGGACCCGTCGTGCGGGCAGGCGTAGGGGAGCGCTTCCATTTCACCGAGCAGACCGGAGAACAGGTCCTGCACGATTTGTTCGATGACGTCGGGCTCAGGCCCGGAATGCACGAGGGTCACCAGACCACCTCTGCTTCTTGTTGGGGCTCGCTCAGCAAGCCAAGGAAGGTGAGCTTGTCCACCAGCGCGTCGGCGGTGAACGGCTTGATCATGTATTCGTGGGCACCCGCCGCCAGGGCCCGCACGATCTGCGATTGCTCGCTTTCCGTCGTCACCATCACGAGGGTGATGCGACGGAGTTCCGGGTTGTTGCGCACCGCGGTGACGAACTGCAGTCCGTCCATCACGGGCATGTTCCAGTCGACCAGCGCGACGTCGGGCAGCTCGTCGGACGCAGCAATCACGTCGAGGGCTTCCTGGCCGTCACCGGCCTCACAGGTCTCGAAGCCGGCGTCCACCATGATGCGTCGCAACATCGAACGCATCGTCTTGGAGTCGTCGAGAAGTAGCGCTTTCATTCAGGCCTCCGTGCGGTACGCGACCGCGTTGCCGCACTTGGTGGCGACGTAACCGTCGGCCAGGCCGACAGTGGTTTCTGACGTTCCGAGGAAGAGGTAGCCGCCCTTGGGCAGCCCGTTCCGAATGCGATCGAGGATGCCGCGTCGCACATCGAGCTCGAAATAGATGAGGACATTGCGGCAGAACACGATGTCGAAGGTCGGCATCAACGGCCACGGCTCGGCGAGGTTGATCTTCTCGAACGAGCAGCGGTGCCGGATGCGTTCGTCGATGACGTACTCGGCGCCGTCACGTTGCATGTACCGCGCCATCATCGGCGCCGGCAGGCCGCGGTTCACCTCGAGGGTCGAGAAGCGACCGGAGCGTGCCTTGTTCAACACGTCGTTCGAGATGTCGGTGCCGACGAGGCGAATGTCCCAGGTCGCCAACTCCGGGAACCAGGTGTCGAGCAGCATCGCGATCGAATACAGCTCCTGGCCCGTCGAACTCGCCGCGCTCCAGATGTTGAGGCGGTGGTCCGTTCCCTTGCGGGCGACGATCTCGGGGATCACGTCGGTCTGCAAGGCGTCGAAGGGATGACGGTCCCGGAAGAACGACGTCTCATTCGTCGTCATTGCTTCCACGACCCGAGCGCGCACCGCGGGGTCGGCCAACGGCTTACGGAGTTGTGCGATGAGCTCCGTGACGTCGGCCATCCCCGCGGCGCGGGCTACGGGTGCGAGTCGTGACTCGACGAGATACTCCTTGCCTTCGGAGATCGAGATCGCCGAGTCCTTGCGGATCAGGTCCGCAACGAACGTGAAATCTTCGGCGGTGACACTCATGTCCTCGCCACCCTTGATGCGATCGCAAGGGCCATGTCCTCGAGTGGCCTCGCTTGCGCGATGCCCTCGCGCACCACGTAGCCCGGCATGCCCCAGACAACGGAGCTCGCTTCGTCTTGCGCTATCACTTCACCTCCAGCTTCTTGGATGGCCCGTGAGCCGATCAGTCCGTCAGATCCCATCCCGGTCAAGATCACGCCGAGCAGGTGCCCGTCGGTCGCCGCGGCGGCCGTGCGAAACAGCACGTCGACGGCGGGACGGCAAGAGTTCTCCGGCGGGTCCTCGTTGAGCGCGAACTGGAAACCGCCTCCGTCGCGCTTTACTGCCAAATGCATGCCGCCCGGAGCGATGTACGCGTGCCCGGGCAGGGCGCGCTCGCCGTCGACGGCTTCTGAAACGGTGACTTTGGACAGCCCGTTGAGCCGCTCGCTGAGCATTGCGGTGAAGACGGGCGGCATGTGCTGCACGATCACCACGGGCACTCGAAGCGTTTCGGGGAGCGACGGCATCATCTGTGCGAGGGCGGCGGGGCCACCTGTCGACACGCCGACAACGACGAGCTGCAGCGGTCCGGTTTTCTTGACCACGGGACGCACCGGCGCCGACGGAGCGGTTGCCGGCGCCGGTGCATCCGTGTCGACGGGCTTCGCACGCAGGGGCCCGACCCGCGTGCTGGCCCGTCGCTTGCCCCAGAGCTGGACGAGCGGCAGCAGGTTTGCCCGAACCATGGCTGCCGCCTCGTCCCGATCTTTCGCCATCGACGGCTTGGTCGCGTAGTCGACGGCGCCGAGAGCGAGAGCGTCGAGTGTCGACTCGGCGCCCCGCTCGGTCAGCGTGGAGTACATGATCACCGGGACGGTCGGGAAGTCCTTGCGGATTTCGGCCAGTGTCTCGATGCCGGTCAGGCCCGGCATCTCGACGTCGAGGGTGACCACGTCAGGTTGAATCTCGGCGATGCGGCGCAGGCCGATGCGACCGTCGGATGCGGTGACGACTTCGATGTCGTCGACCTCACCCAGGACGTTCGCAACGGTGCGACGTACGACGAC
>JBEHXL010000053.1:0-15251 GCA_048498715.1 Actinomycetota bacterium
GCACTGGCGATGCGACGCATGAGCTGCGCTGCGGTCCAGTCGCCGACCTCGAGTCGACGCAACGCCGTTCGGTCGTCATACGGCGTCACCAGGGTCATGTGCTTCTGGTCGTCCTGCTGAAATGCGAGCTGTTGGTGTTCGGCCACTACGCGACTCAATGCATCGCGGACCCCAGGGTTGTTTCGGCGATCAGCGCCATATGCGCCGAACGG
Source organism: Actinomycetota bacterium (assembly GCA_048498715.1). Classification (GTDB taxonomy): domain Bacteria; phylum Actinomycetota; class Acidimicrobiia; order Acidimicrobiales; family JACCXE01; genus JACCXE01. The sequence continues at coordinate 213 of JBEHXL010000053.1, forward strand.
ATAGGCGAGGGCGACGGGCTTCTGGTCGGCGTGCTTCAACAGCGCGCGGTCAGCCCGCGTGAGGTCCCGACCGATACGGGCGCGGAATCCACTGAGAGACTCGCCCTTCTTGAGGCTCGTCATGAGCGGCAAGCTGCGACCGCCGATTTTCTGCTCGTCGTGCAACGCATCGGTGTGCGACTGCAAGTCCCAGCGCCCCGATTCCGCCGCCTTCTCGAGGCGGTCCCATCCGGAGTAGTACAGCCCGGGATTTTCGGCGGCGCCGGTGATCACGAACATCGTCGCCTTCATGCCGGCCTGCTCGAGGAGCGGGTCGGCGAACATCATGGCGTCGGCGCGTCCGTCGTCGAAGGTGACCATCACGGCGCGCTCGGGTAACGGCGCGCCGCCCTTGAAGGCGTTCGCAACCTGGGAGGCAGTGACGGTGGTCATGCCCGCGTTGCGGAGCGCGACGAGGTGTTCGCCGAAGCGCTCGGGCGACAACACATAACCGCCTTCGGCGTCGGAGGTCGAGCCCAGGCCGTGGTACGCCAGCACCATCACCGCGCCCTGGTAGGCGGGCACTTCACCGTGCGCGATCTGCGCGTCGGTCGCCGCTGGTAACACCGGCGGGTTGATCGCAACCAGCGCCTTGTCGCGCACCAGACGACCCTCCGGTGTCCAGGTCAGATACGCGAGGAACGGGAGGACCGACAGCGGCAGGAGCGCGATGCCGATGACGATCTGTCGGATGTTGCGCGGGCCGCTCATGCGGGCACCATCGCCGTGACGAGTTGCTGGTCGACGGGATTGTGTTCGACGGTCGAATCGCGCGTGCCCCAGCGCGTGTCGCGCATCGTGACGATGCCCCAGTACGTCTGGAAGACGAGCACCGACATGTACAACGCGACGAACGTCATGCCGTGGAACCACAGCCCGTCGTTGCGACTCCACGCGTAATAGAGCGAGTACAGCAACGCCATCGCGTAGCTACCGATCAGATAGAACCAGAGTCCGCCGCTGCTGCCGTCCTGACCGACGCGGGTGACGGCGTGGAACACCACCCACGGCGCGATGAACGGGAACGCAATAGAGGCGTAGGTGAAGAGCGCTGCGACCGGGTTCTTCTTCCAGAACATCTTCACGACTTGGATGGACTCGCGCAGCCACGACTTCTTCCAGCGCAACTGCTGGCGGAAGAAGCGTCGTGGCGTCTCGGGCACGATCGTCTCGGCGACGGCGCTGCGCTGGTAGACGACGCGATGCGTCTTGAGGACGCGGTTGGTCAGTGCCCTGTCGTCGCCGAACGTCGCAGGCCGCCCGAGAAACGTCTGAAACTCCCATTCGGGCAACAACTCCCGCACGATGTCGGCGCGATACGCAGCGCAACAGCCCGACGCGCACGTGACCGCGCCACCGAGCACAGACTCGGTTCCCTTGATGACCCGGAACGCCGAGAAATAGCGGACCTGCTGCATCTTGGTCATCCAGTTGACCGACGAGTTGCGCACGTCGGCATGGCCGACCACCGCACCGATCTTGGGATTGGCGAACGGTTGGACGATCGCGGTCAGTGCGTCACGTGCGAGATACGAGTCCGAGTCGACGAAGCACAACACTTCTCCCGTCGATCGGCGAGTGCCCTCGGCCATTGCCGCCCGCTTGCCGTAGTTCCGGCCGAGGTCGACGAGATAGATCTGGGGGTACATCGCCTTGGCTTCGAGCATCCGCTCCCACGTGCCGTCGGTCGAACCGTCGTTGATCGCGATGACTTCGACGAGTTCACTCGGGTAATCGACGTCGAGGCACGACTCGATCGTGCCGATGATGCCGTCCTCCTCGTTGAACGCGGGGACGATGATCGACACGGTCGGGCGGTAGCCCTTGTCCGGCATCGACCGATAGAAGATCGACAGCACGAATCGCCCGAAAACGTAAAAGACGACGGCAATCGAGTAGCCGGCGAAGATCGGGTCTCGCGCCAGCGAGGTGAAGGTCAGATCCTTGGTCAGGTAGATGAACCCGAGGATCACGACGGCGTACAGGATCAGGACCAGCCGGAAGAAGCCCTGGAAGAGGCGGCGGTGAACAGGAGGCGTCGGGGTTACGTCGTCGAGCTGCATAGGAGATCAGGCCCACCGTCAGGACCGAGCAATTCGGTTACCCGACGGCGGGCCTGACCAAACCGGTTGCTAGGTCGCCGGCGTGCTCGAGCTCGACGAGTTGCTCGTCGACGGCGCCGGGGCGCCCGTACCGTCGTGCGGGCAGTTGCCGTCGTCGGGACGGTTGGCCGGAGCGGTCGAACCGCTCGCGCCCGACGTGTCGCTCGGGGCGGTCGTCGTGGTCTGCGCCGATGCCGAGCCGCTGAGCATGGCGGCGCCGATGGCGCCACCGGTGAGCGTCGCCCCGACGAGAGCGGTGCCGACGAGCGCCTTGCGAATGATGGGGTTCATGGAATCTCTCCTTGGTGTGGATGCCCCCGGTGGGCATGAGAAGAGGATCGACCCGCAGCCTTCAGAGCGGATGCGCCCGAGTTGGGAAGTTCCTGTGGTCGATCATGTACCGTTTGGTACATGATCACTGAGAGTTCGATCGACATCGATGCGCCGGCCGACGTGGTGTGGCGAGTCTTTACCGACGTGGAGAACTGGCCGACGATGACCGAGTCGGTCACGTCGCTGCGCGCGCTCGACGGCGCGGAGTTGGCCATGGGTCGCGCCTATGAGATCAAGCAGCCGAAGATCCCGAAGGCGGTCTGGAAGGTGACCGAACTGACGCCAGGCTCGTCGTGGCGCTGGACGTACTCGGGCCCCGGCAACACCACCACCGGTATCCACGAGGTCACCGATCTCGGAAACGGCAAGACCCGCGTGCGTCAGGCCATCGAGCAGACCGGCATCGGCGGCGCCGTGATCGGGCGAGCGATGAAGAAGATGACCGTGCGCTACCTGGAGATGGAGGGCGAGGGTCTCAAGAAGCTTGCCGAGCGTGTCGCGCAGGGCTGAGCTGCTCGCCGCCGTCATCGAAGACTGCGCCCACCACGGGATCGGCAATCGAAGCTTGCGGGAACTGGCCGACGCGGTCGGAACCAGCCACCGCATGCTGATCCACCACTTCGGGTCTCGGGACGAGCTGTTGCTGGCGATCGTCGACGAAGTGGAGTCGCAGACGTTTGGTCAGTATCAACGCGACGCCGACTTCGCCGCGATGTGGGCGTACGTACGGGCGCCGAAGTGGCGGCCCTTCGAGCGGCTGTTCTTCGAGTGTTACGCCCGCGGTGCGCAGGGCGAGGAACCGTTCACGAGGATGCATCCCTTCGCCGTGGACCGCTGGGCCGACGGCACTCCGGAGGTTCGCCTGGGTCTCGCCGTGGTGCGCGGTCTGTTGCTCGACTTGGTGGCGACGAATGACCGCAAGGCGGTCGACGAGGCCGCGGCGTTCTACGACGCGATGCAACGCCGCAGCGTGCGCGACAGCGCCGTGCGGTCGATGGGCTTGGCCAAGTAGTCGTCCATACCCTCGGCGAGGCAACGCTCCCGATCCGACGCCATGGCCGAGGCGGTCATCGCGACGATCGGCGTGTGCTTGCCGTGTTCGTTGGCCCGAATGCGAGCGGTCGCTTCGTAGCCGTCCATGCGCGGCATCTGACAGTCCATCAGTACGACGTCGTAGTCGCTGCGGGTGAGTGCTTCGACGGCCTCGACGCCGTCGTTGGCAGTGTCGGTGATGTAGCCGAGGTTGTCGAGCAGCGCGACGGCAACCTTCCGATTGACGGCGTTGTCCTCGACCACCAACACCCGCCCGAGGCCCGAAGGCTTGGCGGCCGGCGGCGGAGCGGCGGGTCGTGCGGGAGCAGCCGAGTTGATCGTCGCGACGAGACCGTCTCGCATCGCAGCGTGACGGACCGGCTTGACGACCCACGCGTCGGCGCCGACGCCCTCGCGTTTGGCGCGCTCGTTGGACGCCATCGCCACCAGCCGCACGGACTCGAGTGCCGGTTCGCTGCGAATCGCGCGCAGCAGTTCGAGCTGGCCCATGTCCGCGAGCCGTGAGTCGACGATGGCGACGTCGAAGGGTTCGTCGGCGGCTTGACGGCGTAGCGCCCGAAGCCCGGCGGCGGCGGTGGAGGCGGCTTCGGTTGCCACCGACCAGCGATCCAGCATCGCGACGAGTCCGTCACGCACGACGGGATGTTCGGCGACGACCAGCGCGCGCCGGCCCGCGAGCGTCGCATGCGGTTCGGTTGCGGTTCCCGTCGCCGGCGACAGCGGCACGGTGAACCAGAAGGTGGAGCCGAAACCGGGCTTGGAGTCCATGCCGATTTGGCCGCCCATCAATTCGACGAGCTGTCGGCAGATCGCGAGGCCGAGGCCGGTACCGCCGTAGCGTCGGGTGGTCGACGAATCGGCCTGCGTGAACGGTTCGAACAACAGGTCTTGCTGCGCGGCCGTCACCCCGATGCCCGTGTCGGCGATCTCGAAGGCGACCCATCCCGTTCCCGCCGGTCGAACCTGCACCACCACTTCACCGGTGTCGGTGAACTTGATTGCGTTGTTGACGAGATTGCCCAGCACCTGCCGGAGTCGAAGCCGGTCGCCGACAACGGTGTCGGCCACTGTCGGGCCAAAAGCGGTAATCACGTCAAGGCCCTTGTCCTGCGCCCGGCCGGCGAATGACGCGATGACGCTGTCGACCGTGTCGCGCAGGTCGAACTCCTGATCCTCGAGGGCGAGCTTGCCTGCCTCGATCTTCGAGAAGTCCAAGACGTCGTCGATGATTCCGCCCAGCGCTTCGACCGAACCCGCCATCACCTCGGCGAAGTCGCGCTGCTCGCGATCGAGTTGGGTATCGAGCAGCAGCCCGATCATGCCCATCACGCCGTTCATCGGGGTGCGGATCTCGTGGCTCAGGTTCGCGAGGAACGCCGACTTCATGCGTGACGCCTCTTGCGCCTGCTCGAGGGCGACCGTCAGCTGTTCGCCCAAAGCGACGCGTTGCATGACGATGTCTGCAAACACGCCGAGGCTGCGCATCGTGGCGAGCTCTTCCTTGCCGAACAGCGGTGTGTAGGGGCTCGTCCACATCAACATGGTCCCGGCCGCCAACTGGACCGTGTGCATGTTGCGGCCGTCGAAGTCGCCCACGACGCCGTACTCCGCGATGACGTTGCCGTCGCGATCGATGTACACCGCGCCAAGCGCGCCGACGATGCTCGCGGTTCGTGGGAGCACGACCGCGGCGACGGCTGCCTGCGTGTCGGCTTGGAACAGGTCACGCATGGTCCGTTCCCACTGCGCCTGCTCGCTGCGTCGCCAGAGATAGGTGAGCCACCCCGGAGGCGCGAAGCCGGCGAGGAACAGCAGGGAAGAGACGAAGAACATGGACTGCGTGGCGAAGGCCAGCGTCGGCGACGGCGGCCCATGGGCCACGCCGCTGAGCAGGATTGCGCTCATCATGCCGCCGGCGCCGTACGCCACCGTTCGCATCCGCGCCCGCGTCACCGCACCCTGGTTGCGGCTGTCACCCCACAGGCGAAGGCCGATGATCATGAAAAGAACGGTCCACTGCGTTAGCACGGCAATCCGGTAACTGGACCACCACCACGGCTCGGGCATCCCCGGAAGTGGGAAGTAGGGGATGGCGACGCTCCAGCCGGCGACGAGCACCGTCGACCCGAGCGAGCCTGCCGCCAGCCACTTCTTGGTGCGTGCGTACGCGTCCGCAAAGCGAAACAGGCAGTACGGGAACGCGACCAGTGCGACCAAGACCGCCTTGACGAACCACATGAAGAGGCCGCCGACGACCTTGGGCTCCTTCATGACGATCCCGAGGACACCCAGTGCGCCGAGGGTCCCGAAGGCGAGCGCCGCCCATTTCAGGTTCCGCAGGCCCGCGCGTCGATATTCGCGCAGGCAGACGAGCGTGAGCAGGACGAATACCGCGGTGTTGCCGTAGCTCAACCACTTCGTCGTCGTTTCGATGGACGCGAGGATCATGTGATGTGCGGAAGACCCACATATGACCCTTCGGTCCGCCTCGGGAGAAGCTGAGGATCGCCGGACGGCTATTTTCCCCGTAGCAAATCCAGAGGGGATCAAAATGCGCGAAGCAGTCATCGTTTCTTACGCCCGTACGGGCCTGGCCAAGTCGCACCGCGGCGGCTTCAACAACACGCCCGCCATGTCGATGGCGGCTCACGCGATCAAGCACGCGGTGGCCAAGTCCGGCGTCGACCCGGCCGACGTCGAGGACGTGTACCTCGGCAACGGTGCCCACGGCGGTGGCAACCTCGGTCGCCTCGCGGGTCTGCTCGCCGGCCTGCCGGTCACGACCGGCGGCTCCACCATCCAGCGTCACTGCTCGTCGGGCCTCAACGCGATTGCGCTCGCCGCGAACTATGTGAAGCAGGACGGTGCCGACATCGTCGTGGGCGCCGGCGTCGAAGCCATTTCGCAGCCCGGTGGCGGCATCGGTGGCGTCGACAAGAAGCTCGTCGAGGACTACCCGGCGATCTTCATGGCGATGATCGACACGGCCGACATCGTGGCCGAGCGGTACAACGTCTCGCGCGAGTACCAGGACGAGTACTCCCTCATGTCGCAGCAGCGCACGGCCGCGGCGCAAGCCGCCGGCAAGTTCGAGGACGAGATCGTCCCGATGCAGACCGTGCAGAAGATCGTCAACAAGGAGACCAAGGAAGAATCCTTCGTGGACTACGTGGTCGACCGCGACGAGTGCAACCGTCCCGAGACCACCCTCGAGAGCCTGGCCAAGCTGCAGCCGGTCAAGGGCGAGGGCAAGTTCATCACCGCCGGTAACGCGTCGCAGCTCTCCGATGGCGGTGCGGCGGTCGTGATCATGAGCGACGAAGAGGCCTCGCGTCGCAATATCGAACCCCTCGGTGCGTTCAAGGGCTGGGCCGTCGCCGGCTGCGAGCCCGACGAGATGGGCATCGGTCCGATCTACGCGGTACCGAAGCTGCTCGCGCGTCACGGCCTGAAGGTCGACGACATCGACCTGTGGGAGCTCAACGAAGCCTTCGCCTCACAGTGCCTCTACAGCCGCGACAAGCTCGGCATCGACCCGGAGAAGTACAACGTCAACGGCGGCTCGATCTCGATCGGTCACCCCTTCGGCATGACGGGCGCCCGCTGCGCCGGCCACCTGCTGCAGGAGGGCAAGCGCCGCGGCGCCAAGTGGGGCGTCGTGACGATGTGCATCGGCGGTGGCCAGGGCGCCGCCGGCCTGTTCGAGATCTACAGCTAAGACAAACCCGCCATATCGGCCAGTCGGGGCCCCTCATTCACTCGTTGTGGATGAGGGGCCTTTGTTGTTACCAAACGGTGGATCTCGTGGGTGATTGACGTGGGGAGGCGGTGGAGGGCGCCTTCGTAACTTGCTCCCCATCAGGTCGAGCGGCCTGCTCAGACCAAACAGATCGGGAGAAAAACCAATGTTCAATCGCACCGCCTCCGCCACCGAAGTTCTCGAAATCGCAGCTCCGGTTGTGAGCCGCAGCGCCAAGTGGCGCAAGGCGCTGGTCCCGCTGACCACGCTGGCCGCCGCCGGCGCGCTGGCCATCGGGTCGGGCGCAAACTTCACCTCGAACAGCGCCAACCCGAACAGCATCGTCGCCTCGGGCACGCTGACCCAGACCAACAGCAAGACCGGCGCCGCCGTGTTCAACATCTCCAACATCAAGCCGGGCGACACCGTCGGCGGCCAGGTGACCATCACCAACACCGGCACGCTTCCCGCCGTCATGTCGGTCACCGAGAGCGCCTTCGCCTCGACCTTCTCCGCCACGAGCGGCTCGCCGGCCACCCCGACCCTCAACCTGGTTGTCACTGAGGGCTCGAACACGATCTACAGCGGTGCCTTCGGCTCCATGAGCACGGTTGCGCTCGGCACCTTCACCGCCGGCCAGGCCAAGACCTACAAGTTCACGGTCACCTTCAACCAGGCGGCGACCAATGTCGACCAGGGCAAGACCGCTTCGGCCACCTACACCTGGAACGGTGCGCAGACCTCCAACGTGACCCTCGACCAGGGCCCGTCGGCCGCCACCGGCACGGCGACCCCGGCGCAGTAGCCACCACCGAGATCCCCCCAACCAGTTCGGACGGGGCCCCGGTAGGAGCCCCGGGGCCTCGTCCGAGCTAGCCCCCTTTAAAGTCACCTGACCACCGACTTCAGAAAAGACCTGCAATGACCAGCACCCACTCCCAGCCTGAACGCAACGTTCGGTCCCGGATGTGGGTGCTGGCTCTTGTCGTTCTCGGACTCGTGATCCGATTCGGCCCGGTCAGCTTTTCGGCCGCGATGTTCACGAACAGCTCGCAGAACTCCGCTTCGGTCGGCTCGGCCGTCGACTGGACCGCGCCGATGGTCGACATCATCGACCCGGGCGACGCGATCCGCGGCACCGTAACCATCACGATCGATGCCTCCGACGCCGAAACCGGCATCAACAACGTCGTGCTCTCCTGGGCCCCGACCGGTACGACGACCTGGACGAACATCTGCACCGACAGTTCGTCGCCCTACACCTGCAACTTCGTCACGACCGGGATCGCCGATCAGGACATCGACCTGCGCGCCGTCGCGACGGACAACTCGAACTACACGGCGACCGACATCATCGAGGGCATCACAGTCGACAATGCGACTCCGACGGTGTCGCTCAACACCATTGCGAGCCCGATGGCCGGCGTCGTGAACATCACCGCGACGGCCACCGACGCCGGCTCGGGTGTGGCGAATGTCATCATCCAGCGCTCGCTGGCCGGCCTCAACTCGTGGACGACGCTGTGCACCGCCACCGTGTCGCCGTACACCTGCCGCTTCGACACCACGACCGTAAGCGACGGCCTCTACGACTTCCGGGCGATCGCCACCGACTACGCGGGTAACTCCAAGATCTCTACGACCGTGGCCAACCGGGCCATCAGCAACATCAACTCCTCGGTCTCGGTCGACGACCCGGGCGCCTACATCCGGGGCACCGTCACCATCACCGCCAACGCGAACGCCGCCACGGGCGTCCAGAGCGTCAAGATCCAGCGGGCGCCGTACGGTTCGAGCACCTGGACCGACCTGTGCACCGACACGACATCGCCCTACAGCTGCCCGTTTGTGACCACATCGGTGGCCGACGGCCAGTACCAGTTCCGGGCGATCCTCACCGACAACCTCGGCCTCACGACGACGTCGGCAACGGTGGGTCCCAACCAGGTCGACAACACCACGACCCGGGGCTACGACGTCCAGGCGGTCAACAACGCCACCGTGGGCAAGCTCGCCGCCACGGACGTCTTGACCCTGACCTACTCGACGACGATGAACCTCACCACGATCCTGTCCGGGTGGACGGGAACGTCGACGGCGGTCGTGCTGCGGGCCCAGGACGGCGCCAAGCTCGGCCTCACCAACATCGACGACACCCTCGACGTGTTCACCTCGACCAACCTCAACACGCCAGTGAATCTTGGCTCCGTTGACTTGAAGGGCAACTTCATCCGAGGCAACAAGGTCACGTTGTTCAACGGCACGATGGTCGCCAGCACGGTCACGGTCAACGGCGTCAGCGCGACGCAGATCACGATCACGCTCGGCACCGTCGCCAGCGGTGCGAACAACCTGCGGACCGCGGCGTCGACGCCGGTCAGCATGTTGTGGTCGCCCTCGGCGACCGCGAAGAGCCTCGCCGGCGTCGCCAGCTCGGCCGCCGTAACGACCGAACTCGGCACGCTTGACCGCGACTTCTAGATTCAGGGCACGTACCCTAAGAACCCAATGTCTACGGGGCTGCTGTTAGTTGAAGACGACGACGGCATCGCGGCACCGCTCGAACGAGCGCTGGGCCGTGAGGGCTACGACGTGACGCGGGTCGCCAACGGTACGGATGCCCTTGCCCACATCGCCGACAACGCCCCGCACTTGGTGGTGCTCGACCTTGGTCTGCCCGATATCGACGGCCTCGACGTGTGCAAGCAAGCCCGCAACGGCGGCTTCAACGGGGCCATCCTGATCCTGACGGCGCGGGGCGACGAACTCGACCGCGTCGTGGGCCTCGACAGCGGGGCCGACGACTACATGTCCAAGCCGGTCGCCCTCGCCGAATTGCTCGCCCGCGTGCGCGCGCTGCTGCGTCGAGCGGGCGCGACTGCGCCGGCCGAGACGGCGGCGCCAGCCGCAGTCGCACCCGCGTCCGGCGAGACCACCACCACGGGAAACCTCCGCATCGACGAAGGCGCCCGCCGCGTCTGGGTCGACGACACTGAGATCCAGTTCTCGGCCAAGGAATACGACCTGCTCGCCCTGCTGGTGCGCGAGGTCGGCCGGGTGATCACCCGCGAACGCATCATGGAAGAAGTGTGGGACGAGCACTGGTTCGGGTCCACCAAGACGCTCGACGTAACCCTCGGTCGGCTTCGGGCCAAGCTGACCGAGAGCGGCGCTGCGATTGAAGTTGTCGCGGTGCGCGGCGTGGGATTCCGGCTCGAACTCACCTCGTAATGGTCGTCCGGCTCGCCGGCGCGCTCATCGGTGGCGGCCTTGTCATGCTGGCGTTCGGGTCATTGGTGCCCTGGTACGTCGGTGTACCGACGATGTCGGTTCTGGCGCTCGGGCTCGCGTTTCTTCTCGCTCCCTGGCTGTCCCGCACGCTGAACAACCAGATCGAGGCCGAACGGGAGTTCTCCTCCAACGCGTCGCACCAGCTCAAGACGCCATTGGCAGCCCTGCGCTTCCGGCTCGACGATCTGACCCTCTGGCCGGAAACGACCAAGGAAGTGCAGGCTGAGCTCATCGAGTGCATGAGTGAGGTCGATCGGCTGACGGGCACGGTCGAGGACTTGCTGTCGCTAGCGCGCGACGGCAAGCCGGCCAACACGAGTGCGGTCGACCTGGCCGACGCCGCGGCCAGTGCCGTGGGCCGGTGGCGACGCATCTTCGCCGAGAACAATCGCGAATTGACCTTCTCGGCCCCGCCCGATTCCGTCCTCGTCACCACGGCGCCGCGGCCGATGCTGCAGGTCATCGACGTGCTGCTCGAGAACGCCATCAATCACGGCCAGGGCAAGACCAGCGTCAAGGTCGAGGCGGTCAACGGTCGTGGAGTGGTGCTCGTCGGCGACGAGGGATCCGTCGACGGTGCCGTTGTCGATCGAATCTTCGACCGCTCCTACCGTTCGGCCACCAGCGCCGGCTCGGGTATCGGCCTCGCCCTGGCCCGCACCATCGTGGACACCACGGGTGGCCGCCTGGTCGTCCAATCCCTCGACCCGACCTGCTTCGAACTGAGCTTCCCGTTGGTCTAGGGCTTTCTCGGGAGCCGGGTCTTTCCTCAGGATCGGCACGTATGCGCCACAGGCCACGATTGACCAACGAGCGGGAGGCCGTCGTTCCTTGGTCAGTGGCGGCACCGTGTAGGGCCACGATCGACCAAAGACCGCTCGTTATTGCCGGTTTCTTGTCGGTTATGCCGCGAACGCCGGTGGTCTGACGAGGAAGGGGTGTGACATCCGGGCCGGAGCTGTGACCGGCGACTGTTACCAAATTGTGGATGTTTCGTGGATGTGGCGTAGGACTGCGCTGGAGGGGGTCTCCGTAGGGTGCCTCCTATGAAGAACAACCGCTTCCGGGGAGTGCGCATCGTCGGCCAAGCCGCGATGTGGATCGGGTGGGGCGTGACGGTCGCTGCGATCGCCGCTCTCCTCGTGCCGACGCTGCTCGGCTACGACCGCTACGTCATCGTCAGCGGCTCGATGCACGGCACCTTCGACCGTGGCGCGGTTGTCTTCTCCAAGGCCAAGCCGGTCAGCACCCTCGAGGTAGGCGACGTGATCACCTACCGCCCGCCGGCGGCCACTGGCGTCAACCACCTCGTCACCCACCGCCTGAGCGATCGCACCGTCAACGAGGACGGGACGATCACCTTCCGCACCAAGGGTGACGCCAATCCCGGCAAGGACCCCTGGACATTCTCGCTCGTCAATCCGACGCAGAACGTGATGAAGTTCTCCGTGCCGGTGGTGGGCTACGCGCTCATCTTCCTGGCCAGCCCCCATGTCCGCATGGTCCTCATCGGTGTCCCTGCTCTCGTCATCGCCGGCATGGCCCTGTACGACCTGATCGGCGAGCCGATTCGTAATCGGCGCCTACGCCGTCGTCTGCAGGCGGCGTAACCATGGCGACCTGGGAGCTCGATTCACCGGAGCGACTCAAAGCGCTCGCAGAGGTCGACACGTTTCCCGGCGTGCCAGACGAAGCCTTCGCCGTATACACCCGCCTCGTGGCCAAGCTGCTTGACGCGCCGACCGCGCTCGTCTCCTTCGTCACCGACGACCGTCAGTTCTTCCCGGCGTCGGTAGGTGTCGGCGAGCCGTGGAACTCGAGGGCGCAAACGCCGCTGGCCATGTCGTTCTGCCAGCACGTCGTAAAAACCGACGCTGACCTCGTCGTGCCGCACGCCGATGTCGACGAACGGGTCAAAGACAATGTGGCAATCGACGAACTCGATGTCCACGCATATCTCGGCGTTCCGTTGCGAGCTCCGGGAGGAGAGCCACTCGGCGCGCTCTGCGCCATCGACTCCAAGCCGCGTACGTGGTCGCAGAACGACCTCGAGATCATGCACGACCTTGCCGAGGCCGTCGCCGACACCATCGCGCTGCGCGTGAGTGAGCATCGCCGCGCCGAATTGGCCGCCGGTGCTTCGCACGAACTGCGTACACCGCTGGCCCGTCTGCGCTTCGAACTCGATGACCTGGCCCACGCAGTGCTCGATGTCACCGATGCATCTCAGGGCGTGAAGGCGGCTGTCTCCCATGTCGACGATTTGGCGGCCATCGTCGACGAGCTGATGTCGCTGGCCCAGACCGGACCACTGCGAGAGTCCGAGGTGGACCTCTACTCGCTCGCGTACGAAGCGGCGTCCCACCACGAAGCGCTCGAGGGTGCCGCTCCCGGCCGCGTGGTCGTGGAAGGACAGTCGGTCACCGTGCGTGCGTCACGTGCTGTGCTGCGCCGGATCGTCGACCTCCTGCTCGAAGGCGTGGGCAACGGCGACGTGCTCATCAAGGTCGTGCCCGATGGCGGCGTCGCGCGCATCCAGATCTGCGAGCCCGCCGAGATCAAGGACGCGGCCGACATCGCTGCGGCGCATCGCTTGGCCAAGACGTCGGGCGCCCGCGTGCTGACGCGCCCGGCGGCCGACGTGGCCTACGAGCTCGTCATCCCGCGCATCTAAAAGCTCGCGACGTCGATGACGAAGCGGTAGCGGACGTCACTCGCGACGACGCGGTCCCAGGCCTCGTCGATCCGGTCGCCGTTGATCACTTCGATCTCCGCGCCGATGCCGTGCTTGGCGCAGAAGTCCAGCATTTCCTGGGTTTCCTTCATGCCGCCGATACCGGAGCCGGCAAAGCTGCGGCGGTTGTCGAGCAGCTTGTTGGCGTGCACCTCGAGTGCCTCGGGCGGCAAGCCGACCATCACGAGTGAACCGTTGCGGCGCAGCAGTTTCAGGTACTCGTCGATGTCGAGCGGCACCGACACGGTGTTGATGATGAGGTCGAACGTGTTGGCCAGCGTCTCGAACGTCGACGGGTCGCTCGTCGCGTAATACGCGCTGGCGCCCATGCGCTTGCCGTCGGCCTCCTTGTCGAGTGACTGCGACAGAACCGTCACGTCTGCGCCCATCGCAACCGCGATCTTCACGCCGAGGTGCCCGAGACCGCCCAGGCCGACGATCGCGACCTTCTTGCCCGGGCCCGCGTTCCAGTGCCGCAGCGGTGAGTACAGCGTGATGCCGGCGCACAACAGGGGAGCGGCCACGTCGAGCGCGAGGTCATCGGGGATGCGCAGAACGAAGTGTTCATCCGTGACGATGTGGGTCGAGTAGCCGCCCGCGGTGATCTGGCCGTAGCGGTCCTCGGCGCCGTAGGTCTCCGTGGCGCCGTTGTGGCAGTACTGCTCTTCGTCGTCCGCGCACGCCTCACACGTGCGGCACGAGTCCACGATCACGCCGACGCCGACCCGGTCGCCGACGGCGAACTTCGTGACGTCGGACCCGATCGCTTCGACGGTGCCCGTGATTTCGTGTCCCGGCACGAGCGGGTAGTGCGTCTCGCCCCACTCGCCCCGGCCCGTGTGGATGTCGGAGTGGCAGATGCCTGCGAAATCGATCTTGACGACGACGTCATGGGGCATCGGGTCCCGGCGATCCGTCGTCGTCTTGACGAACGGCTCGCTCGGGCCGGGGGTTGCGTAGGCGGTAACAGCGCGCATGCCCGTCAGTCTGCCGTCCAGTCGAGTCGAGTCAGCGGACGACGAGGACGCCCTTCATGCCGGCGCTCTCGTGGCCGGGGATTGCGCACACGAACGTGTAGGTGCCGGGAACCAGATCCTCGAGGACGAGGCGCTTGGTGCCTGCGGTTGGGATGTTCACGCTCTGGTTCGTTTCGTTGACGGTGAACGTGTGCCAGAACAGGTCCTTGTTGTGCACGACCACGCCGACGTCGCCCGCCTTCGCGACAAGACGTTCGGGATGGAACGCAAGGTCGCTCGTGCTCACCAGCAGGTCGCCCGGCCGCGCTCCGACCGCGTTCGCGCCCGCCGCCGGCACGGCCATGGTGAGCGCTACGGCCAGGACCACCGCCCCGATGCCGGCGGGCGCAACCGTGCGCGGCGCCAAGGCTCGGACGCGGGCAATCGACGCGATCAGTCCGAACACGGCGGCAACCGCCAGCACCGCCGGCACCGCCGCGCCGATGATCGACGGTGCTGCGCTCGTCAGGCCAACCGTTGCCCCGACCATCCAAAAGCCCTGGTTTACGAACAAGACCGCTTCGGCGATCCAGCCGAGTCTGCGAAGCGCCGGCTTGCCGGCGAACGTCAGCCCGGTTGCGATCGCAAACGCAACACCGACCGCGATCGACTCTCGGTCGAAGTGCACCAGCCCGCGCCCGATGGACACGACCGAACTCGTGATCGCGGCCGTGCGGACCGCCCCGCCCCAAGACATGTCGTTCCCCATACGACTACTCAACGCCTCTCATG
>JBEHXL010000054.1:0-13574 GCA_048498715.1 Actinomycetota bacterium
GAGATCGGATCGAGGCCGCTGAACGGCTCGTCGAGCACCAGCAATTCGGGTCGGTGGATCAGCGCGGCGGCGAGCTGCACGCGCTGCTGGTTACCGAGCGACAACTCGTCGACCTTGTCATCGAGCCGCTCGCCCAAGCCGAGCCGGGTCAACAAGGCCTCGGCGGCGGATCGGGCCTCGGCGGGAACCATGCCGTACAACGTGCCGAAGTAGGCGAGCTGCTCGGCCAGCTTCATGCCGGGATAGAGGCCGCGTTCCTCGGGGAGGTAGCCGAACCGCCGCCGGGCGTCGGCGTCGATCGGCCTGCCGTTCCACGTGACCGTTCCTGCGTCGGGCTCAGAGATGCCGAGAATGCTGCGCAGCGCGGTCGTCTTGCCCGACCCGTTCGGGCCGAGAAAGCCGAGAACTTCTCCGGCGCCAACTCTCAGCGACAGGCCGTCGAGCGCGACGACGTCACCAAAGCGCCGAACCAGCCCCTCCGCCACCAACATCTACGCAACCCTATTCCGCAGGTGTAACCGCCTCGGACCGCTCGAGGTCAGACCCCGTATGGCGGATGCTGCTTTGACCAACCTGCCCGCACGCATGTTTGAGGCCGCTCAGCGCGGTGGCTCGGTGCACTTCATCAAAGGCGATGAGGCACAGAGCGTCCGCTGGGCCGAACTGCTCGACGACGCCTTGCGGCTGGCGGGCTCCCTCGCCTCGAAGGGCGTCGGCCCGGGCGATCACGTCGCCCTGCTGGCGACGACGAGCAGGCAACTCACGACGACCATGCAGGCGACGTGGCTGTGCGGTGCGACCGTGATGGTGCTGCCGCTGCCAATGCGGCTCGGTTCGGTCGAGGAGTTCCTGAGCCAGACGCGGGCCCGGATCCTCGCGGCGGACACCAAGCTGCTCGTGATCGACGACGACCTCGCTGTGTTCTACGAGCCGGCGGCAGGTGACCCGCCGTACATCCTGATGAAGGAACTGTTCGACGACGCGTCGATCCGTAAGCCGGACGCGTTCACGGTGCCGGCCATCGATCCCGACTCGCTGGCCGTGCTGCAATTCACCTCCGGCTCCACGTCGGACCCCAAGGGCGTCATGCTCCCGCATCGCACGGTGCTGGCGAACCTCGACGGCGCGGCCTCGGCCCTTTCGCTCACGACCGACGACGTCGCTGTCTCCTGGCTGCCGCTGTACCACGACATGGGCCTGATCGGTCTGTTCACGCTGCCGCTGATTCAGGGCCTTGATCTCGTGCTCGCGTCGCCTCAGGACTTCATGGCGTCGCCGGCGCGCTGGGTCGAATGGATCTCACGTTTCGGTGGTACGTGCACAGCCGGCCCGAACTTCTCCTACGCCCTCGCGGCGCGTGCGTTGCGACGGGCAACCGACCTGGATCTGTCCCGTTGGCGCGTCGCCCTCAACGGGGCCGAGCCCGTCAACCCGACGACCGTGCGCGACTTCACCGAAGCCGGTAAGCCGTTCGGGCTTCAGGAAGGCGCGGCGTTTCCGGCGTTCGGCATGGCCGAGTTGGCGATCGCTGGCACCTTCCCCGAACCCGGCTCGGGGCTGCGCGTCGACGCCGTCGATGCCCGCATGATCGAGCAATCACGGTTTGCGCGTCCGGTCCTCGACGAGAACGCCGAAGGCGCAAAGGGGTTCGCGTTCCTCGGCAAGCCGATTCCGGGCCTCGAGATCCGCATCACCGATACGACCACGGGCTCGCCGATGGCGCAACGCGAGGTAGGCGAGCTCGAGATCCGTGGCACGTCCGTGACGCCCGGCTACTACAAGCGTCCCGACGACACCGCGGCCACCTTCCGCGGGGAGTGGTTTCGGACGGGGGACCTTGGTTACATGGTCGACGGCGAGCTCGTGCTGTGCGGCCGCATCAAGGACGTGATCATCGTCGGTGGGCGCAATGTCTTCCCCGAAGACGTCGAGCGCGCGGCCGAGCGGGCCGACGGCGTTCGCCCCGGCAACGTCATCGCCTTCTCGATCAATGACGCGCGCGGCAAAGAGCGGCTCGTCGTGGTGGCCGAAACGAAGGCCGACGACCCCGCGCCCGTCCGCTCCGATGTGGCGAAGCGCGTGCGCGAGTCCGTCGGCCTTCCTACCGATGACGTCGTGTTGGTGCTGCCCGGATCGCTACCGAAGACCAGCAGCGGCAAGCTCCAGCGCAGCCTGTGCCGGACCCGTTACGAGTCCGAGGAGCTATCCAGCCTTTAGGTCGGCGACGATCTGAGAGAACACGTCGCGATCGCCGCCGTACGGCGCATAGAACGACAGGCGGTCGAGCAGATCGCTGAAGCGCTTGAGCAGTTCACCGGCGACTTTGTCGGGAGTGGCAACGACGGCGAAGGCGTCGAGCACTTCGTCGTTGATCGCGGTGCCCATCTCTTCCCACTTGCCCTGCTTCGACAGCGTGTTGAGCAGCGGGTGCAGGTCGTCCCAACCGTGGAGTTCGAAGACGCCCTTGTATGCGGGCGTTGACCCGTAGAACGCGATCTGGCGTCGCACGCCAACCGCGGCCTTCTCCATCTCTTCGTCGTTCGAGCCGGTGACGACGAACGCGGGAATCGAAAGCTGGAAGCCCTCGCGCGTGCGGTTGCCGGCCTTGAAGCCGCGCTCGAGCGCCGGCATCGTGACCTCGCGGATGTATTTCTCGGTGCTGAAGCCGTGGACGAGCATGCCGTCGCACACTTCGCCGCAAACCTCGGTCATCTTCTCGCCGACCGCGGCGAGGAACACCTTGGGCGGACCGTACGGGTTCGGGCCCGGGTTGAAGAACGGCGTCATCAGCGTGTGCGTGTAGAACTCGCCGCGAAAGTCGAGCTTGTCCGTGACGCCGTTCCAGTTGTCCCAGATGGCGCGCATGGCGAGCACGTACTCCCGCATACGAGCGGCCGGATGCGACCACGGCATCGAGAAGCGCTTCTCGATGTGGGGCTTGATCTGGGAGCCCAGGCCGAGGAGGAACCGGCCTTTCGACGCGAGCTGCAAGTCGTTGGCAGTGAGGGCGACGGTCATGGGCGTGCGGCCGAACGCGACCGCGATGCCTGTACCGAGCTCAATCGTTTCGGTGTGTTCGGCGCCGAGCAGGATCGGCAGGAAAGGGTCGTGCGACGTCTCCGCCGTCCAGACGCCGGCATAGCCCGCGTCCTCTTGCGCCTTGGCGAGGGCGCCCACGCCGTCTGTCGAACCACTGAATCCGAGTCCACCGTCAACTTTCATGGACCCGACACTAACGAGGGCTGGATACGCTGCGCGGGTGGAACCAGTCCAGTTGCGACCGCTCCGCGTCGGCGAAACCATCGATGTCGCGATCAAGCTCTATCGCGCGCATTTCGGAACGCTGGTGCGGATCGTGCTCGTCGTGTCGGCGCCGGCGCAGATCCTCCTTGGTCTGATCCAAGCCTCCATTCGCACGAACGTGAATACGACCAACGCATTCACGGTCGACCCGGCCACCGGTACGTACCAGGACGTCGACGGCGGAAAACTCGCGGCCACGCTGGTGGGCTTCTTCGCGGTGTGGGTGATCACATTGCTGACGAGTGAACTCGCCAACGGCGCGACCTTCCGCGCCGTCGGCGCGGCATACCTCGGCGAGACGCAGGATTGGAAGACGAGCCTGCGCTACGCGTTGAAGCGCTTGAAGTCGATCGTGTGGTTGACGATTGCGAAGAACTTCGTGATCTTCTGCGGGTTCATTGCTTGTGTCATTCCCGGCATCTACTTCTACGCCGCGTACGGCGTCGCGACGCCAACGCTCATGCTCGAAGGCCAGAAGGGCCGCAAAGCGCTGCGCCGGTCCAAGGAGCTCGTCAAGGGCCGGTGGCGTCCCGTCGCAGGCGTGTTGTTGCTCGGCTCGATCCTCACCCAGATCATCAGCAGCGCGATCGGCGGCATCGCAGCCGGCGTCTTCTTCACGAACAACGAAGTCGCCGGTGACATTGCCGGCGTCATCGGCGGCACGATCGGCGCGGCACTGACCGTTCCGATCCTCGCCGCGATCATCACCGTGCTCTACATCGACCTGCGGGTGCGCAAGGAAGGGTTCGACCTCGAGTTGCTTGCGGAAACCGTCGGCGTGGATCCGACCGGTTTGCCCGCACCGGCGTTTGTGAGCGAGCCGCCGGCCGTCGACGGTGACGACGGCGAGCAGCCGCCGTTCTGGCCACCGCCGCCGGGCTGGAAGCCGCGTTCGCAAGAACGGTGACCGACGCCGACCAGCTCCAGGATCAAGCGCGCGAAATCCTGAAGGGCGCGCGCTTTCACGAGCGACGCACACCCGGTCCCTTCGCTGGATTGTTTCGCCGCCTGGGTGACTGGCTCGACCCGCTGCTCGGTCCGATCGGACGCTTTCTGGGACGGATCTTCCGGTTGATCGGTGACTGGTGGGCTGAGCCGCTCGCTCGGGTGGTGCTGATCGTTCTGGTGGTGGGCAGTGCAGCGTTGCTCGCCTGGCTGGTGATCCGACGCCGAACGGCAGTGTCACTGGGCGGCGGGGGACGGGGATCGAAGACGGCGGAGGAAGATCCCGGCACGCTCGAACGCGCGGCCGACGAAGCCGAGCGAGCCGGCCGCTACGCGGATGCGGTTCGTCTGCGGTTCCAGGCCGGCGTCGTGCGACTGCAGCGCGACGGCAAGGTTCGTCGAGGCCGGTCGACTCCCACTCGCGCCATCGGGCGCCAGTTGCGTATCGACGAGTTCGATCGGATCGGGCGTACCTTCGATGCAGTGGCCTATGGCCACCGTGATGCCTCGGCGGACGACGCCGCGGAAGCGAAACACGGCTGGGGTCGTGTCCTCGAAGAGGTTGGTCGACGGCCGTGATCGAGCGCTGGAACAAGCTCTCTTCTCGAGCGCAGCGCACGTGGATCGGCGTGGCGGTCGTCGTCGGGATCTTCGTGGTGTTGAACGGGCTGAACAGCATCGGTGGCCGTCCGGGCGGTCCGTCACTGTCGTCGTACGCCACGGCGCCCGAAGGTCTGGCGGCGCTCGATTCGCTACTGGAACGCAACGGGTACCCGACCACCCAGGTCCGCGTTGGCCTCGATGAGGCGGAGTTGCCGAGCGATGCCACGGTCGTCGCGCTCGGCCAGGTTCTGTCCCGCACTGAGCGCCGGGCTATGCGGGCCTTTGTCGAGCGCGGGGGTCGACTGCTCACCGGTGGCCCCGAAGCGGAACCCTTCCTGCGTTCGATCGACGAAGGGGTGCGCTGGCGCGCCGAGGGCTTCGAGAGGTTGCGTCCCGTGGCCAACCCGGCCGTGCCGGGGCTCGCGACGGTCACAGCCGCGGGCTTTGGGGTCTGGGCCGATCCTCCCGGTGTTCCGCTCTTCGAAGGGCGAAGTCGGGACGCAGGGTTCGTGCTCCCGGTCGGGCGCGGAACCGTCGTCGCCCTCGCCGACCCGTCGCCGCTGACCAACGCGTTGCTGGGAGAGGCCGACAATGCAGGTCTTGCGCTGGTGACAGTCGGGCCGACGGCGCACCCGGTGCAGTTCGCCGAGAACGGCCACGGTTATGGCTTAGACGCCGGGCTGGGAGCGATTCCGTCCCGGTGGAAAACGGCGCTGTGGTTTGCCGCATTCGCAGGGCTCGTCGGGGCGCTCGCGGCCGGCAAACGTTTCGGCCCCGTCGACGTCGAGCCGGAGGCGCCCGCCCCCGAACGCAGCGCCTATGTCGGAGCGGTGGCCTCGACCCTCGCCCGCACTCGGGACATCGACGCCGCCGCCGCCCCGTTGCGCGCGCGGGGAACGGCCGCGGTGCTGCGCCGCGCCGGCCGAGTAGTGACGCCTGACGATCTCGCCGACGCCGCCCGGCTCGCCGGACTCAACGCCGACGAAGTCCGATCACTTACCGAACCGATTTCGACCGATGCCGAGCTCGTTGCGCTCGGCCGCACTGTTTCCCGTCTCGAGGAGCGCTGAATGCCACCCCGTCAACCCCGCAGTCGATCTGCCGCGTCGCTCGCCGAGTTGCGCGCCGCCGTTGGAGCCGAGGTCGGCAAAGTCGTCGTCGGTCAGGACGAGGCGCTCGACGCCATTCTCGTTGCGCTGGCTGTCGGTGGTCACGTCTTGCTCGAAGGCGTGCCCGGCACCGCGAAGACGCTGATGGCCAACGCGGTGTCCCGCGCCCTGGGCGTCGAAACCGCGCGCATTCAGTTCACCCCCGACATGCTGCCTTCCGACGTCACCGGCACGATGACCTTGCGCGGCAACCAACTCGTGTTCCGTCCGGGTCCCGTTTTCACGAACGTCCTTCTGGCCGACGAGATCAACCGCACACCGCCGAAGACCCAGGCGGCGCTGCTCGAGGCGATGCAGGAACGCCAAGTGACCGTCGACGGTGAGCGCCGACCGATCGATGAACCCTTCATCGTCATCGCAACGCAGAACCCGATCGAGTACGAGGGCACGTATCCGCTGCCCGAGGCGCAGCTCGACCGCTTCCTCGTGAAGGTCGATGTCGGCTATCCCGACGCGGCGGCGGAGCGGGCCATGCTCGAACTCGAGCATCGCGGCGTCGCCCCTTCCAGCTTGGATGAAGTCGGTCGTGTCGTGATGCCGGCGCAGCTCGCAGGGTTGCGCGACCTTGTCGACGAGACGGAGGTCGCCGACGAAGTGCTCGACTATGTGCTCGCGCTCATTCGCCAGACGCGCGCGTTGCCCTCGGTCCAACTCGGCGCGAGTCCGCGCGCCGCGGTACATCTGCTCGCCGCGAGTCGCGCGATGGCTCGTCTGAACGACCGCGACTTCGTCACGCCGGACGACGTCGTCACGATCGCGTTGCCCGTTCTGCGCCATCGGCTGTTGCTGCATCCGGAAGCGGCGCTCGAGCAATACAGCCCCGACGACGCGGTGCGCGCCGCGATTGCCGCGGTGCCCGTTCCCCGATGACTGCGCGTCCGTGAGTCCGACGCGGCGCGCGGCGCTGATCGTGGCGGCGGTCGCCCTGGCGGCGATCTTGCTTCCGGTACCCCTCGCCGTTCTCGTGTTGGTCGCGCTCGCCGCGACCATTGTGGTGGATGCGCTCTCTGTGCGTGGGCCCGTGACGGTGACGCGGACGCTCTCGCCCATCGTGTCGCGGGGCATCTCGTCGCCTCTCGCGATTGCGCCGGACGCCGACGTGCTCGGTCGGATCGAGATACGCCAGCCGATTCCGGTCGGCATGCGCCTCGAGCCCGATACGCAGCACGAACAACTCGAAGCGACGCTCACGCCACTTCGGCGCGGGCGGTATGCAATACCAGCGCCGGTCGTGCGCCGGACCGGCCCGCTGGGTCTGGGCCGCTGGGACCGCCGGGTGGCGCTGGAGGAAGCTGACCTGGCGGTGTTCCCCGACCTCGTTAACGCACGTCGACTCGTGCTGCGCGTGCGCAAAGGTCGCTTCGGCAGCGCCGGCCGGCAGGCGCGAGGCCCACTTGGCCTGGGTACCGAGTTCGAGCTGATTCGCGAATACGCGCCGGACGACGACATCCGTCAGGTCAACTGGCGCGCCACCGCACGCGTCGGTCGGCCGATGAGCAATCAGTACCGGGTCGAGCAGGATCGCGACCTGCATTGTCTGATCGATGCGGGCCGATTGATGACCGCGCCGGTGGGGGATCGCTCGCGTATCGATGTGGCGCTCGACACTATGACCGCGCTCGGCCTTGTCGCCGACGAGCTCGGCGACCGATTCGGCGTCGTTGCCTTCGATAGCGACATACATCGTCATCTCCCACCTCGGCGTAACGGTGGTGAGGTCGCGGTGCGGGCGTGTTTCGATCTCGACGCGCGATCCGTCGACAGTGACTACGACCGCGCGTTCCAATTGGTGGCGAACGTGAAACGAGGCATGGTCGTGATCGTCACCGACTTGCTCGACGAGAGCGCCGCTGCGTCGTTACTCAGCGGGATCCCCACGCTGACCCGTCGCCACGCGGTCGTCGTCGCCTCGGTGCGTGATCCCGCCCTGCACCACATCATGCGGCGCGAGCCCGAATCGGCTGTCGACGCCTATGAGGCGTCCGTCGGCGCCTCGGTGCTCGCCGCGCAGACGCGCGCAGTTCTGAAGCTGCGCGCGGCAGGCGCGTCGGTCATCGAGGCGGCTCCTGATGTGCTGCCGGCCGTGTGCGTCGAGGCGTACCTCAGTCTGAAGGCAAAGGCTCGGCTGTAGGGCGCCCGCGCCAAACGACGAGGAACCAGAAGGTCCCGCCGACCAGAATGCCGATCGGCGCGTTGACACCGAGGCCGAAGCCCGACGGGGTGATGAATCCTTCGATGAGACCGGCGACCACCAGCCACGGTGCCGTCCCGAGAATCAGCTCGACCGACATCCGAGCTTCGGCCACGACGGACGCGGGTCGGGACTTGCGGCCCGGGGAGACCAACGCCCGTCCCACCCGCAGCCCTGCCGCGCCGGCCACGACGATGCAGGACAGTTCGAGCACGCCGTGCGCGATCACGAGGGTGACAAACGCGTTGCCGTTGCCAGCATGGGTCGACAGGCCGCCCACGGCGCCGAGCAGCACGCCGTTGTAGATCAGCGACGCGATCGTCCCGACACCGAAGGTCAATCCTCCGGCGAACGCGAGGAACGTGACCCTGATGTTGTTCGTCATGATCTGGCTGGCGAACTGCGAGGCCTGCGAGCCCGAGAGCCCGGCGGACTTCGTGGTGCGTGACCCGTCCTCGATCCCTCGAAACATCTCCGGGACGACGCCGAGTGCGGCGGCGGGGTCGTGCCCGGCCCACACGAAGGCGAGAACACCGGGGATGAACAGCAAGGCGGCCGCAACCAAGAGCGCGCCGCGGCTCGATCGCACTCGCTGCCAGTAACCCGTCGAAAAGAAATACCAAATGGATTCGCGTCGGACCTCGGTGTCGTAGACCACGGTGCGGGCGCGGGCGACGAGCGACTCCAGCCTGGCGACGACGGGTTCACCCCGCAGGCCGCGACGGGCCAAGCCGAGGTCGCCTACGGCGGAGCGGTACAGCTCACCCATACGCAGCACGCGCTCGGCGCCGATCTTCTCCGGTCGCCGTTTGGCCGCGGCGAGCAGGGTTTCGAGCTCGGCCCAAGATTGCTCTCGCTCGGCGACGAACCGATCTACGTTCGTAGGCATGCGCTACGAGGATGCCATCTCGACGCAGACCCCTGAAGGTCTTGTGATCGAGATGACCTTGGCTGGTATCGGATCGCGGTTCGCGGCGGCGATCATCGACACCGCTCTGCAGTTCGCGGTCGTGTTCGCGATGCTCATCGCCGTGGCGATGTTCGACAACGGCGTCGTGGCGGCATTCGGATTCGTGCTCATGTTCGTGTGGTTCTTCGGCTACGACGTCGCCTTCGAGACGCGGGCGAGTGGCCGAACCGTTGGTAAGCGTCTCACCGGCCTTCGGGTCGTGAAGGTCGACGGGCGACCGGTCGATTTTCGGTCGAGTGCAATTCGCAATCTCCTTCGGCTCATCGACGCTCTGCCCGGCGCGTATCTGGTGGGCGTCATCTGTGTGTTTGTCTCGAAGCGAAACCAGCGCCTGGGTGATCTCGCCGCCGGCACGGTCGTCATGCGCGAGGTCAAAGGCCAGGCCGACACGGTGCCCTTCAAAGCCGACGTGTTCTACAACGAGGATCTCGATACATGGGATGTGTCGCGAGTCAGCGCGACCGATGTTGCTGCGGTGCGACAGTTCCTCGAACGGCGCAACGGCCTCGAGCGCGCCGCGCGCGAGCGGATCGCCAAGGACCTCGCGCGCCGACTGTTCCCGGCAGTGGTAGGTCCGCCCGAGGAAATCGCTCCGGAACGGTTCCTCGAACAATTGCTCGCTGCGAAGAACGCGCGGACCCGGTGACCGCAACACAGCGCATCGACCTACGCGATCTGCGGATGGCCGGCGCCTTGATGCTCGGCGCTGGTGTCGTGCGCGGTGCGCTGCACTCGACGGTGGGCCTTCCCTGTCCGCTCCGCGCCGTCACCGGCATTCCGTGTCCGCTGTGTGGCATGACCACGAGCGTCAGCGCCGCCGCGACGGGTCATCTCGGCGCGGCGCTCGCGGCAAACCCGATGGGTGTGATCGCGGTTGTTGTCGCGTTGGCGCTCGTGGTGCGTCCACGCATCGCGTCCGTCGACCTGCCACGATGGGTCCTTCCGGGGGCGCTCGTGTCCATGTGGGTGTGGGAACTCTTCCGGTTCAACGTCATCTAGCCAAGGAGCAGTACATGGCCGACGCAATGGCAACCCCGACCACCGGTCCCCGCGCAAGCTTCGGTGTGCGTCTCGCCGCGTGGTTGATCGACGTCGTGATCATCGGTGTCGTGAACGCACTTCTGATCGCCACCCTCAAGACGCCCGGGCGCGGCTTGGGGCAGCTGCTGGGTCTCGCGTACGTGATCTATCTCGAAGGCAGCCCCTCTGGACAGACGGTGGGGAAGCGGGCGATGAACATCCGTATCGTCGACGCCGACAGTGGCGGGCCCATTGGTTACGGACGCGCCGTCATCCGTTACTTCTCTCGGATTCTCTCTGCGATCCCGTGTTTCCTCGGCTTCTTCTGGATGCTGTGGGACGACAACAAGCAGACGTGGCACGACAAGATCGCGACAAGCGTGGTCGTGCCGACCTCGGCGTATCCGGTCGAAGCCTGGCCGGGCTAGCCGTCCTGCTGGTCGCGAAGAAACGCTTCGATATCGCTGAGGCCTTGCTCGAGCGCGTCCGGATCGGTCGCGCCGAGCGAGGGCGTCGGCTCGTCCCGCACTTCAGCGTCGTACTGCGCCTCCAGCGTGCGCACGAGCAGTCGATGCTCCTCTGACTCCTCGACCAACGCGTCGATCCGCAGCTTGGCGCCCGCGGCCTCGGAGTGCAGTTCGGTCGAACTCAGCGTGAGATCGGCCACCTTGGCGAGTCCGTCCACGAGCGCAGCGGCCGCGGCCGGATACGACGACGCCGCGAGGTAATGCGGCACGCGCGCCCACACCCCGATCGCCGGCACGCCGACGCGTTGGCAACCGGCCTCGATCGCCGCGTGAATCCCGCACGGCACTTCCATCGAGCCGGGCACGAAGCCGATCACGTTCGCGAGATCCTGCGTGGCCGCCGTCGAGGCGAGGCGCGTCGGACGCGTATGCGGGACCGGCGCCGGGAATGCGCCCAGCCCGACGACCATGCGCGCGTCGTGTCCTTGCGCCAGGGCGACGACCTCGGCACAGAACGACTGCCAGCCGGTGTCGGGTTCCGGTCCCACGATGAACACGACGTCGTTGCCGCCGCGATCGACGCCGTAGCGGACCTCGATCGTGGGCCACTGCATCGACTGGATCACACCGTCGCTCAACACCATGGTGGGACGGCGGGCGCGGTAGTCGATGAGGGCATCGGCATCGAAGGAGCCAATGCGATGGGTGTCGATCTGATCGAGCAGCGCGCTGCGCGCCTGCGCGGTGCCGGATCCCGCGTCGACCCAGCCGTCGAGCGCAAGCACGAACACCGGACGTTCGAGCTCGTACTGCTCCTCGCGGATGAACAGGGTCATGGTGGTTAGAGGTTCTCCGCCGACTTCTTGGCGAGGTTGCCGAGGTTGATCACTTGCTGGCCGAAGCCTTCGAACGCGGCGCCGTCGTTACCCATCGCCCCGTGCGAGTAGCGGGCGAACACGCCCTCGAGGATGCAGGCAAGCTTCCAGTAACCGAAAGCCACGTAGAAGTCGAGTTCGGCGACATCACGCCCGGTTCGCTCCGCGTAGCGCTGCTTGAGCTCCGCGCGTGACGGAAAGCCGTCCACGGCCGTCGGGGCCGTCATCAGTGCGGACTCGGTGTCGTCCTTGTCGTTCCAATAGACCATGAGCAGACCCATGTCGGCGAGCGGATCGCCGAGGGTGCACAGCTCCCAGTCGAGAACGGCCGCGACGTTGCCGTCGTAACCGATCATGCAGTTGTCGAGCCGGTAGTCGCCGTGCACGATCGCGGCCGGGCCCTGTTCCGGGATGCGGGCGGAAAGGAAGTCGTGCATCTCGTCGATGACGGGGACGGTGCGCTCGTTCTGCGCCGCTGACGCCGTGAACTGAGAGTGCCACCGCTTGAGCTGGCGCTCGATGTAGCCGTCGTGGCGGGCCAGGTCGTCGAGGCCGACCTGTTTGAGGTCGACGGCGTGGATTGCGGCCAGCGTGTCGACGATGGACTCACCGGCGCGGCGGCGCTGCTCGACGGTGAAGTACTTCTCCGCCGTCGGTGCGTCACGCACGATGACGCCCTCCACGAACTCCATGACGTAGAAGTCCGCCCCGTTGACGGACTCATCAGTGCAAATTCCCGTCGACACTGGAACCGGAACGTCGGTGTCCTGCAGGGCGTGGATCAGGCGGTATTCCCGGCCCATGTCGTGCGCGGACGCGAGCACGTGGCTCGTCGGCGGGCGGCGCAGCACCCACTTCTTGCCGTTCGCGTCCGTGACGACAAACGTCAGATTCGAGCGGCCGCCCGCGACCAGATCGAAGTGCAGTGGCGCGACTGCACTCGGAACATGTTCCCCAAACCAACCGGTGACACCGGCAACATCAATCCCCACTGGGTCAGCCATCTGACGAAACTAGCGAACCACCGGAATGTGAGGCGGTCTCCAAGCGTTAGTTTTGGCCCATGGTTGATGTCACTGACGAGACATTCGAACTCGAGGTCCTCGAGCGCTCGACGCAGGTCCCGGTCGTGGTCGACCTGTGGGCTGAGTGGTGCGGCCCGTGTAAGACCCTCGGCCCGATCCTGGAGAAGGTGATCGACGAGACCGACGGCCGCGTGGTGTTGGCCAAGGTCGACGTCGACGCGAACCCGCGGGTGAGCGCCACGTTTCAGGTGCAGTCGATCCCGGCGGTGTTCGCGCTGAAGGACCGCAAGGTCGTCGGCAGCTTCGTGGGTGCCGTCCCCGAGGCGAGCGTGCGACAGTTCGTCGACTCGCTGTCGCCGCCGCCATCGGAGGCCGACCTGCTCGTCGAGGAGGGCTCCGAGGATTCTTTGCGCGCGGCACTAGCCATCGAGCCCGGTCACGTGGACGGGGTGCTCGCGCTGGCGAACCTGCTCGTCGATCGGGGCGACAACGAGGAGGCGCTTGCGCTCCTGGCTCGCATTCCCGAGAGTCAGGAGACGCGTCACGTCGCCGCGCGGGCGCGCACCGGCCCCGCCGCGGCCTCGACCGCCACGGCCGAAGTCGACGTGAAGCTGGCCGAGCTGCTGCCGAGCGTCAAGACCGACGACGCGGCTCGCCAGCAGTTCGTCGATCTCCTCGAAATGATGGGTCCCGACGATCCGCGCACCGCCGACTGGCGCAAGAAGCTCACCTCGGCGCTGTTCTAAGTGCCCGGCGACGTCCTGCGGGCCGTCGTCGGCCAACTCGACATCTGGTGGTTCGGCGCGTTCACCATGCGCTGGCAGGGCCTCACCGACGACGAGTTCTTCTGGAAGCCCACGCCCGACGCGTTCTGTCTTCGTCGCGAAGACGACGGGCTGTATTACGAATGGCCGCCGGGCAGTCGGGGGGAGGCGACGCCGCCCGTCACGACCATCGCATGGCGCCTCGCCCACATCGCGCAGGGGTGCTTCGTCGGCCGATGGCA
>JBEHXL010000055.1:0-13481 GCA_048498715.1 Actinomycetota bacterium
CACGTTCCGGGCGTGGCCGTTCTTCAGCCACACGCGGGTCGGCAAGAACGGTGAGCACTTCAGCTTCATCAAGCTGCGGACGTTGCCGCCCCAGGCGCCGACGAACGCCGACAAGTACACGATCCGCGACATCGAGTTGCCGCGCATCGCGCGGATCATGCGCAGCAAGCACCTCGACGAGCTGCCCCAGCTCTTGCTCGTGCTCACCGGCAAGATGAGCCTGGTCGGCCCGCGACCCGAAATGCCGATCCTGCACGAGCTGGGCGATCCCACGTTCGCGCAGCTGCGCACGCAGGTGCGTCCGGGCTGCGCCGGCCTGTGGCAGGTCAGCGAACACCAGGGCGGCCTCATCTGGGAAGCGCCCGTCTACGACACTGCGTACATCAGCCACCCGTCGATCGGCTTCGACCTGTGGATCCTGGCGCGCACGATGTTGTTCATGCTGCACCTCAAGCCTGCAGTGACGCTGGCCGACGTGCCGGAGCGGTACCTGCCGCCCCAACGGCACGTCGCGCCGCCGACGTCGGCGTTGGCCAACGCCGACGATTACGTCTTCTCGGCGTAGCGAGATCGCCACGCGAGGCGCCTAGCTGCCACGCTTAGGCGCTGATGCGGGGGCTTACCGGGATACTTGCGCTTGATGTCGTCGAATGGCTTGGCGTCGCCGCGCTGGTTGCCTTCGCCGTTCGCCAACGGTCGCGCGTGTGGCAGGCCGCGGCGGGCGCGGCGGTGCTCGGCGCCGCGTTCATCACGGGCGCTGGCATGTTGCCGGTGTTCCTCGCCGCGGCCGCGGGAATGGGTGTCGTCGTCGCAATCGCGAGCGACCTTCGCGCGCGACGGATTGCTGCGCTGGTCGTGCTTGCCGGAGTCGTTTTGTGTTTGCCGGCAGCGTTCGTCGCGCTCACGTCGCGTGGCGAGGCGAACCAGGCCAAACAGCGACTGAGCTCGTTGCGCGACGACATCACCGCCGACGACCCGTCGCAGGCAACCGCCAACCTCGAACGCACCGAACGCGATCTCGCCACGATTCACGACCGGCTGAGTGGACCCTTCACTGCGCCGGCCAAGTTGGTTCCATTCGTCAGCCAGCAGGTGCGATCGGCGAATGAACTATTGGGGGCCGTCCTCGATGTCGTCACCACGGCGAAGGCCACCGTGGCCGACGTCAACCTGCACGACCTGCACGTCGAAGACGGGCGCGTCCCGGTCGAACGCATCGCCGCGCTGGCCGCCCCGGCGAAGCAACTCGAGATCGCCGCCGCGAACGCGAAAACCGTGGCCGCCAGAGTCGCGAAGGAGCCGCTCGTTCCGCAGCTTCGTCGCCTCACCCAAGAGGCCACCAAGCAGGCGACCAACAGCGAGCGCTCCGCGAGCCTCGTGCACAGCTTCGCCTCGAACGCTGCGAACCTGTTCGGCGTCAATGGCACCCGCCGGTACTTCCTGCTCGTGCAGAACCCGTCCGAAGCGCGCGCGTCGGGCGGCATCCTCGGCGCCTTCGCCGAAATCACCGTCACCAACGGCCGACTCGAGTTGACCCGCGTCGGCCGCGACAACGACCTCAACGCGCTGTCGGGCGACCGGCCGCGTCCCAACATCACCGGCTTCGAACGCGAACTCGAACTCCAACCCAACCGCTACTGGCAGAACTTCACCGCGTCGCCGGACTTCCCCACCGTCGCCAAGGTCATCGAGGCCGAGTACGCGCCGATCGTGCGACCCATCGACGGTGTCATCAGCGTGGATCCCGCCGCGCTCGCCGCGTTGCTCAAGATCGCCGGACCAGTCGCCACTGCGCACTGGCCGGTGCCGTTGACGGCGAACAACGTCGTCCCGGTGCTCGAACACGACCAGTACGTGCGCTTCGCCGACAACGCCCCGCTGCGCGAGCTGTTCATGGCGGAAGCGACGGGCGCCATCTGGAAACACGCGACCACGGCGTCGCTGCAACTTGACCAACTCGACGCGCTCTCCGACGCAGTCGCCGGTGGTCACATCCAATTGCACTCGACCCATGCCGAAGAACAACAACTCTTCACCCGCAGCGGCATCGCCGGTGAGTTCCCGCACGACACCGGCACCGACATCCTCGCCGTCGTTACGCGCAACATGAGCGGCAACAAGATCGACTGGTTCCTGCACCGCAACGTCACCTACGACACCCGCATCGAGGGCGACACCATCACCGCCAAGGTCGAGGTGACCCTGCGCAACGACGCGCCCACCTCGGGCGAGCCGCTCTACGTCGCCGGCTTCAAGACCCAGAACGAAAACGTCGGGTTGAACCGAACGGTGCTGTCGATCTACACGCCGTGGCAGTTCGAGAAGGGCGAGATCGCGTTGCCGAACGCGCCGCTGCTCACCAGCCGGGATCAGGGCCTCAACGTCTATTCGGTGCAACTCAATCTCGCGCCGGGCGCTACGACGACGGTCGAGCTGGAGCTAACGGGCAAATGGAACGGACCCGCCGATTCCTACACGTTGGCCTATCGGCCGCAGACGCTTGTCAACCAGGATTCGATTCGCGTTTCCGCAGGTCAGAGCGAACTTCAGCAGCTTGTAACACGGCCTACGGGGACGAATTCTTCCCTGCGATGGTACGGTTTCGCCTCGTAAGACCGAGGGGCGGTCGATTAACCACAGGGGATTCCTCTAATGCGAAAGCTGACGTTCGCGCTTCTGGCTGGGGCGCTTGCACTGTTCATTCCGGTCGCGGCGCATGCCCAGACCAGCTACGACGACGTGTCGGACGGCACCACCGCAGGCGCGAACGCCACGGTGACGCTTGGCCCGTTCGATCCCAACACGCTCGTGAGCGCCGTGCTGCGCTCGGAGCCGATCAACCTCGGCACCGCAATGAGCAACGCCCAGGGCTACGCCACCTTCAACTTCAAGGTGCCGGCCAACTTCTCGGGCTCGCACCACGTCGAGGCCACCGGCAAGGTCAACGGGCAGACCACGACGCTGTCCTCGCCGACCTTCACCGTCAAGCCCGCCAGCTCGGCGGTCAGCAACAACTCGGGCGGCACCACCGCCTACGCCCGCACGGGTGCCAACAGCAACACCGTGCCGATGGCCATCGGTGGCGCTTCGGCGGTCGTCGTGGGTGCCGGCCTCGTGGCCGTCGCCAAGCGTCGCCGCACCGTTTCGCCGGTCGCCGCTTAGTTCTGGCGCTGCGCCGCCAGCGCTGCCAACATCGTCGGCATGGTTCTGCCAGCAGGCTCGGACGGAGTCACGTCGCCCAGATTCGCGGGTCCCAACGTCTTCGAGGGCCCAGAAGTCGTGGCTCGTTCCGCCGCTGTAGCGGCGTCAAGCGATGACATCACAGGTTTACCCCCGCTGCTTCATTTCGTTTGGGTCGGCTCACCACCGACTCCGAAACTACGGAGCCGGCTTTCGACCTGGTCGTCAATTAACCCGCAAACGCTGGTTCTTCTCTGGGACGAAGAAGCTGTGCGGGAACTCGCCAAAGATGACGCCGACGTAGTCGCGCTACTCGATGCAGTTCCCAACGCAGCTGCATTCAGCGATATCGCACGGTTCCTCATCCTGGTCAGACATGGAGGCATCTACCTGGATTGCGACATGGAAGCGTGTCGCCCGATAACCGCTTTGTTAGACGACGCCAATGGCTTCGTTGTTCGTGAGTCGAGATGGTCTATCACCGCCTCAGCCATTGGTCTCGTAGCTGGATCAATGTACGGGCAGGCCGCCCTCGCAGTAATGAAAAGCGAGCTGGATCGTTTCGGTGAAATCGACAACTACGTGACAGGTCCACCTTTGGTGACAGAGCTTCACCGCGTCCTCCGGCTTCTCAGAGTCCCCGACCGGCCTGCCGTCCTCCCGGCGTGGACATTCTTCCCCGATAATCCGTTCCGCTTTCCGCGCCGCGACCTGAGCGGCATGCCGGCGTACGGTATCCATCTGTACGATCACACCTGGGCTTCGGGCGGAGAGCTAACTGTCTTCCGACGCTTAGCTCGAGTAGCGCAAGTCATGACGCCTAAAGACGTTGCTGTTGGTCGCAAGAGCCGCACTCAAAGAGCCCTGAAGGAGGCCTGCGCCTCCGAAGTAGCGCAGCGACTCAATAAAACGAACGAAGCGTGACAGCAGTAGCTCTACGGACGCAACCGAAGCGCGGGCTCAGGTTGCAGTCAATGGTCGCAGCTGTGGTCTTCGGTGCGGTCGCACTCCTGGCCGTTTCATTCGCCCTTGGGGCGTTTGCGCGAATTGCGTCGGGCGTCGATGCTCCCGGCCCTTCGACGCTGCTTCGGAAAGAAGTGCTCTGGGCCTCAACGCTGCTCGCTCTTACGGCGGGGATCATTGCCAGGCCCATCGACCGCCCGACAACGTCGTTCGCGTACAAGGCGATTTCGGGTGCTCTGGGCGGTGTACTGGTCGTAAACGAGTTGCTGGGGTCATTTAGTATTAGTTGGCAACGCTTCATCCCCGTTGTCGTCGGGGTGATGCTGTTAGTGATCTTCCCGGCTGCGATCTCGGCGTTAACGGAGAAAGAGAGGCTGGTTTGCCTCTCGCCGCTCATAGGGCTCTCTTTCGTATCAACGCTGACGGTGATCGCCGGTGGCAGTTACCTATTTCCTTGGTACAACACGTGGGCGCTAACGGCAGTGATGGTTGGCGCGGTGGCTTTGACGAGCGCCGTATTGCCGAATTGGCTCCGGCTCCAGATCATTGGCTTCTCTGCAGTTGCGATCGTACTTAGTACGTCTCGTCAAGGCATGCTTGGTGTCGCCCTGATCGCCTTGGTGTTCCTCGCTCGCGCTGACAACGTTGGTTCTAGGTTTCGGCGCGTAGGCGTAATCGGCGGACTTGCCGCAATAGTCTTGCAGGGAATCGGGTCGTCGGAGCGAGTGTCGGAACTTGGTGGTTTTGCTGCCGACAACAATCGACTCGCGCTGGTGCACTCAGGCGCACACGTCATTGCCTCCTCGCCGTGGACTGGGCTGTCCGGCATCCGAGAGTTCGGAACGTTCGACGAAGCTCTTCGTCAAATTGGCCTCGGATGGGCCACGAGTACCCACAACTTCGTGATCGATGGCTGGGTACGTGGCGGGTTCGCAGGCGGGCTGCTCTCAATTGCATTTGTTGCTATTGCCTGTTGGCCGGGCCGTTTTCGCCACCGCGGCCGCATTCTGGGTGTTGCGATGCTGCCGTTCTTCCTTCTGGGAGACCAGTTGTTGTTCTACGAGGGCTCCGCAGCAGCTCTTGTTGTCGCTTTAATAGTTGGCGTCGCCGTCAGCCCAGCGGCTTGATGAGCACGCGTCCGAAACTCACCGTCATCATTCCTACGTGTGGCCGCCCGTCGCTTCGGGCCGCGATCTCGTCGGCGTTGGCGCAGCACGAGAACGTGGAGGTAATCGTCGTAGACGCGTCCGGCGAACACGCAGCTCGCAAGTGGCTAGATGCCAGGGCATCGTTGGAGTACGTCGTATCTGAAACACAACTCAAACCTGGTGCCGCTCGATGGACTGGTGCACAGAGGTCAACCGGCGATTGGGTGAGCTTTCTCGATGATGACGATGCATACGCGCCCGATCGCTTCGCGCGGCTCGAAGAGAGTGCGGGCGACGCTGACCTCGCTTCATCCGGCTTCTTTGAGGTCCCGTACGAGGTGACCGTCGCCGCTTCAGTGGGCGACTGGGCGGACGGCTGGCAGTCAATCATGCGGTCGGGTGTAGCGGTCGAACAACGGATCGAACATCCGAAAGCGGGTGACGACATCGTCGGCTACCTGTTTAAGCGAGACCGAATTCGGCTTCGTCGCCGAATTGTCACTAGCTCGTTACTCGTACGAGGCGATATCGCCCGAGAATCTCCGTGGAATGCAAATCTGACACGGTTCGAAGACTGGCAGTGGCTGACGCGTCAGACTATGCAGGGTGCGCGCTGGCATCATTTACCCGAGCCCCTCGTTGCCATCTCGACTCGCAGTAGTGGCTCTCTGACCGCTCGAACCGACATTCGAATTGACGAGAGCGTGGTTTGGGCAATTGAGCTGCTCGGAGGACGGAGGCGTCGAGAGCTCGGGGATCTAATCGCTTGCGACGTTGCGGTGACGCTCGCCCAGTCCGGGGACGCTCGGGCTGCGCTCGACGCGTGGAGGCTCGCACGCACCGCTGGGCGACCAGGCAAGAAAGCGGAAATACGTCTGATTGCGGAGCTTACAAAGCAGCTCATCACGAATCCCGCGTCATTTAGGAGCCAAACGTGAAGCATGCTCTTTTACCCCAGGGGTACGCCTCTGCGACGGTGGTTAGTCTCAAACATCACTACGTACTTGTAGTGAACAGCAAGACCGCTGGTACGACGCTGCGGACGGTTGCAGCACATTTGGAGAATGAGCCACTCGCTAAACGTCGCGGGAAAGATCAAGCACAGCGCGCAGAGAATTGGATACGAACTCCAACCCTGGGTGATCTATCGGCTACTCAGCTGCGAGAAGTGTTGCTAGGTGATCGTTTTTTCCGTTTCACAACCGTTCGCCACCCATTCACGCGCGCCTGGTCAGCCTGGGTGGACAAGCTGCTCTGCCATCACCCGGAGTACGTAGCGGTGTACTCAGGAGAGCCCTGGTTTCCTCAGAAAGTGCGCCACTGTGAGGAGGCAGTCGATCGCTTCGGTGCATTCATACGAGCCCTGCGCTCATCGCCGGGGCTCCTGGGCTCGGATCGTCACTGGGCGCCTCAGGCTGCTGTCCTCAGTTTTGGAACCTTCCCCTACGACGTCATCGGGCGTACCGAGAATCTTGAACCGCTTGTCGGCGAATGGCGAGATCGAACAGGACTCGACGTTCAAGGTGCGTTTGCCGAAGTGGGTCGTCGCAACGCAAGGTCTCTTGCTTTCCCCGGTTCGTTGTTGCCGGACACAACTTGGAACGACCTCACCAGGATTTATGAGCGGGATCTGACGAGCTTCGAATACGGAGCCGAAAGGTCTCAGTTCCGAGGCGTAGACGACGACTGGCAAATAAGACTTACGAACCTCGACGTGACTGATACGAGCCAACAAACACCGCCCAGATCCTTGTTATTCAAGGGTTGGCGCGGGTTACGTGCGCATTCCGCAAGAACTTGTCGAATTCTGAGTGCTGCGCAAAGCCGAGACGGCACACATGTGGCGCCAGGTGAAAGCTAGTTTCTATGCGAACTATCCAGGTTCGCAACAACCTTGTTGTGCGCACGATTATCTCGTTCGGCGCCAGTCAGGGTATTGGATTCGCCGCAGCGGTAATTCGAATCCCGGTACTCATTCACTCGCTAGGTGTAACGGGGTTCGCGCAGCTGTCTTTGGTTGTTGCGGCGCTGCAATGGTTTTGCCTCCCTGGAGGAAGCACCCAGGCGGCTGCGCGGGTACTTGCCGCTGAGCATGCTGATGACGCTTCAGACCACATCTTTGCCCTGTGGGAGGGTGCATTAAGGCCGACTGTGCTCGTCGGCCGAGCTGGATTTTTTGTCGGCACTTTAGGAGCCGTGCTCGGTAGCCGGCCGATTTTGACCGAGGGAGGTAGCGCAGATTTTGTGCTCGCAATCTCGGCATGCGCAATCGCAATGGCGACGGCAACTCGAGGATTTCTGAGGCTGGGTCTTCTTGAGGCGGAGGGCCGAACCGCCACAGTGAACGTCGCAATCAGCCTCGCAACACTTGCCTCGCTCCTGACAACGCTCGTTGCAGCGGCGAACCACGCATGGTTGTGGGTGTTTGCGCTGTGCAGCGCAATCGCTGTTTTTGGGCCCGCCTGGTTGACCACCGTTCCCCATTTCAGGCCGGTGAGAAATCCGCAACGACACCATCGGTACCAATCGTTGGCTCATCAGGACGTAAAGATCGGGTCGGCGCTGACCTGGCGGCTTGCAAAAACCACTGCGATCCAGCAGATACAGAACGGGCTGGATCCCTTTACAATCAGCTGGCGGCTCGGCGATCGCGCAGTTTCGGAGTATTCGATTGTGATGCGAATCGCGTCGGTATTGACCGTCGTGCCAGTGGCGTTGCAACCAGTTTTTGTGCGTCAGTTCGGGGCCGAGCGGCGTGCTGCGACTGCTAGTGACCTGCGTTCCGCTCAACTGCGTATGAGCGCAACTCTTGCGGCAACGACTGGGGCTCTTTCTGTACTTTTCGTTATCTCGGCACCCGTTATCGTCCGGTTACTCACGGATGGAGCAGTGGATCCGCCGCGGATGCTTTTTGTCGCAGTCGCCGTCCTGGATACCGTCTTCGCGTGGCAGGTGCCAGTACTCGCCTCGCTCAGCGGGGCCGCTGGCACTCGCTTTCTCGCTCGATGGTTCCCAGTGCTAGCGGCCACCAACTTGGTGCTCAGTCTGATGCTGGTGCGCCACGGCGTCTGGGTGCCCACAGCCGTGTCTTGCGTCCTCCTCGCTGCTGGTCACGTGAGCCTGTTCGGGATCACACGGAAGCGGGATGATCTACTCACGGCGATGCACTCTCGAGTCGGCCCCGGCATCACTACACCGATGAACGAGCAGACTAATTAGATTCGCCGCACTACCGGTGTCACTTCGGTCTTCCGACGTTCGCGAAATGTGCTAAGTAGCACGGACCAAGGCTCGATCAAGTACCGGACTGCGAGGCGGCGGGGGTCACCTGCGAAGCGGTACAGCCACTCAAGTCCGACCCTGCCCATCCACCGCGGAGGGGTGGACGTAGTACCCGCGACGAAGTCAACACAAGCGCCTGCCATTAAGACGACGCCAGCTTCCAAGTTCGATTTGTTGCGAAGTACCCATTCCTCCTGGCGTGGCATTCCCATGCATACAAACAGCAGTTGTGGTTTGAAAGCAGCGATCTTTCCGAGAACAAAAGCCTCCGACGAGGGTGTCAAATACCCATGGTGGCCCTCAATCGCCACGCTCGGGAAGGTTGACGTAAGTCGTCCAATCGCCAAGCCGTTTACGCTCTCGGTGCCACCGAGAAAGAACACTCTCCAACTGTTCCGCTCCGCAACCTTCATGAGGTCCCACACCCAATCCGCATAGGTCGTTCGGTGTTCTCGCGCAATGGGAAGGCCTAAAAGTCGAGCCAAAAGGACGACGCCCATCCCGTCAACGTGGACGATCGCAGCTTCCCTTGTGAGCTGGTCGTAGGGCGGCGACTTACGAGCAAAATATAAGCCGTGCAAGTTTTGGTTGGCCACGACCGCTGGGCTTGTTGGTCCAGTTAGAACGAGCCGTTCGACCACCGCAGTCAGGTCATCGGTAGTTACTGCGTCGAGGGGAACTCCGGCCATCATGTACCGCAGCACCTCGATCTCGCGATTGGGCGTATGCGCACTCATGCCTGACTGCCCCATTCGCTCAGCCCGTGGCGCTGCCGCATTCACGAAGCATGACAGCATCGACCCTCGGCAGGCACCCTGACCCGTCGCTACCGGGAACGCCGCTGCCGCCTGGGCGGACACCCAAAGTCACTACCACGCTCGTCGACTAACGCCGCGCTGCGTCGGTCTGGACGACCTCACAAGGATCTAGCGACATGGTCGGCGTACCGACGGAATGTGTTTTCCGCGTTACACCCCCGCCTGGACTACGCCGGATGGCCTATTCTTGTAGGACATTCGTGTGGCTGCGTTGAACAACTAGCGCAACACGTTTCCAGGGGCAAAGGCGGGGTCGGCGGAGCATGTCGATTTCTTTAGGCGAACTTTCACGCGCACAACTGACGAGACGACGCACGGCGGCCGCGAAGCGGGCCTTCGACGTCGTGGCGAGCGCCACGCTGCTGGTGGCACTGCTGCCGTTCATCGTGATCATGGCGGTCGTGCTCGGCATCACGTATCGGGCGTGGCCGTTCTTCACGCAGGAGCGGGTCGGTAAGAACGGCGAGGTGTTCGGCTTCATCAAGCTGCGCACGCTGCCGGCCAAGGCCCCGGCCTACGCCGACAAGTACACGATCCAGGAGATCAAGCTCCCGCTGATCGCTCGGGTCATGCGCAGCAAGCACCTCGACGAGTTGCCGCAGTTGCTGCTGGTGCTGACCGGCAAGATGAGCCTGGTCGGTCCCCGTCCGGAAATGCCGTATCTGCACGAAACGGGCGACCCCGAGTTCGCCGAGATGCGCACCAGCGTCCGTCCCGGCTGTGCCGGGCTGTGGCAGGTCAGCGAGCACCAGCACCTCATGATCTGGGAAGCGCCGATCTACGACATGGCCTACATCAAGCATCCGTCGCTGGGCTTCGACCTGTGGATCCTCATGCGCACGCTGCTATTCATGCTGCACGTCCGCCCGGCGGTTTCGTTTGCCGACGTGCCGCGTCGCTTCCTGCCGCCGGTGCGCTTCGAACTGCAGCACGGCTTCGCATCGACGCTCGATCTGACCGATGCGAAGGCGATCGACGGCGCTCTGCTGTCCGCCTAACCAGCACCGCTAACTTCAACCAGTGAGCGATGCTAGGTACGCTTCGCCCGTGCTTCCCACTGCGCCGGCGGCGCCGGATCAACAGATCGACATCCGGCATTACCTGCACATCCTGAACCGTCGGCGGTTCACGATCGCTGCGGCGGTGTTGCTCGTCGCCGGCGCAGCGCTCGCGGCTTCAATCGTGCAGACCAAGCAGTACACCGGCGACGCACGGGTCGTGCTCCAGCAGAGCCAGGCGTCGACCTTGTTCAACGCGCAGACGGGTCAACGAAACGATCCCGAGCGTTTGGTTGAGACCGAGATCCAAATCATCGAGGGCAAGCCCGTTCGGGATCTAGTCGCGACGACAATTGGTAGCGCAGTTCCGCGCGCTTCCGCATTGGCAGTTGGGAACACTGACGTGATCAGTATCCGCGTGTCCGATCCACGACCGGCGATGGCCGCCAAGGTCGCGAACGCCTACGCGAACAAATACATCGAGTACAAGCGCTCGACGTCGGTGCAGACGCTGCTCGACGCTGCGACCGAGATCAACAAGCAGATCACCAAGCTGCAGGCGCAGGCCGACGACCTCGACGACAAGCTGCGCACCAACCCCAACGCAACCGATCTCAAGACCGAGCGCGACTCGCTGATCCAGCAGATCGGCTCGTTCCGTCAACAGCTCGAGGAGCTACAGGTGCAGTCCCGCCTCGACGTGGCCGGAGCCCGAATTGCCACCGCGGCGGAAACTCCCACCGCGCCGTCGTCGCCCAAGCCGCTGCGCAACACCGTGCTCGGGTTGTTCCTCGGCCTCATGCTCGGCGTCGGCCTCGCGTTCCTGCGCGAACAACTCGACGACTCGATCCGCTCGATCGCCGACCTCGAAGAAGCAACCGGCGGCATGCCAGTGCTGGCCACGATTCCGTTGGTCGGCGGCGAGTGGAAGGAACGGGGCGACGCGTCGATCGTGTCGCTCACGGAGCCGTCGGGCTCCGCCGCCGAGGCGTACCGTTCCCTGCGTACGTCGGTGAACTTCGCCGGCATCGACGGCTCGCTCAAGCTGCTGCAGTTGACCAGCGCCTCGGCCAGCGAAGGCAAGACCACCACGCTCGCCAACCTCGCCGTCGCAATGGCGAATGCGGGTCACGAAGTCATCGTCGTGTGCTGCGACCTGCGTCGGCCGCGCGTGCACGAGTTCTTCGGCGTCAAGAACGGGATTGGCTTCACCTCGGTACTGCTCGGCGAGACACCGCTCGACGAAGCGCTACAACCGGTCCGCAACGTGCCGCGGTTGCGGATCCTCGCGTCGGGCCCGCCGCCGCCCAACCCGTCGGAACTGTTGGCCCACCCGCGCACCAGTGACTTGTTCCGGTCGTTGCGGTCGCGTGCCGCCATCGTGTTGATCGACTCGCCGCCCCTGTTGCCCGTCACCGACGCGTCGATCCTGTCGCGCTGGGCCGACGGCGTCGTGATGGTGGCGACGGCGCGCAAGACGTCACGCCGTGCGCTGCACCGGGCGTGGGAGTTGTTGACCCAGGCGAATGCCAACGTCCTCGGCGCCGTGCTC
The DNA here is from genome assembly GCA_048498715.1 of Actinomycetota bacterium. Classification (GTDB taxonomy): domain Bacteria; phylum Actinomycetota; class Acidimicrobiia; order Acidimicrobiales; family JACCXE01; genus JACCXE01. The sequence goes on from JBEHXL010000055.1 coordinate 11,942, forward strand.
AACGGCGTGCCCCAGGGCAGCGAGGGTTACGGGTACGGATACGGCTATGGCTACGGGTACGGCAAGGAGTACAAGCTCGACGCCAACACCAACGGCGCCAAGCACTCCAACCGGCAGAAGTCCCGCCGTTAACTCCTACGCCGGGGCGTAACCGGTCGGGTGGCGCTGATGCCACCGCCACGCGGAGCTGACGATCGCGTCGAGGTCGTACTGCGGATTCCAGCCGAGCATGTCGCGGGCGCGGGTGTTGTCGGCGTAGACGGCGACGGGATCGCCGGCACGTCGAGGTGCGAACTCGGCAGGCACGTCACCGCCGCTGGCCTTGCGAATCGCGTCGACCACTTCGAGCACGGAGGATCCCCGTCCCGTCCCCAGGTTGAAGGCTCCGCCGGAGCCACCTTCGAGGTAGTCGAGGGCGCGCAGGTGGGCATCGGCGAGGTCGAGCACGTGGATGTAGTCACGGATCGCGGTGCCGTCGGGCGTGGGGTAGTCGGTGCCGAACACCTTGAGCGGACCGGACGCGCCCATCGCGGCGCGAATCGCAACGGGCACGAGGTTGGCGGCTTGCGACCAGTCCTCGCCGCGGTCGCCGTCGAGCGTGGCGCCCGCCGCGTTGAAGTAGCGCAGGCAGACCGACTTGAGGTCGTGGGTGGTGTCGTAGGAGGCGAGGATGCGCTCGACGAGCAGCTTCGATTCGCCATACGGGCTTTCGGGGTGCAGGGCCGCGGACTCGTCGACGGGCACCGATTCGGGGGTGCCGTACACGGCGGCCGTGGAAGAGAACACGACCTTGCGCACCCCGGCGCGGGTGACTGCGTCGATCAGCGCCGCGGACCCGGCGGTGTTGTTGGCGAAGTACTTGCCGGGGTTGGTGAAGGACTCGCCGGCGGCCTTGTACGCGGCGAAGTGCACCACCGCGTCGATCTTGTATTCGTCGATGGTGCGCGTCACCGCGTCGTGATCGGCGATGTTGGCGACCACGAGCGGGATGCCGTCGGGCACCGCGGCGCGGTAGCCGAGCTCGAGGGAGTCGAGGATCACCACGTCGTCACCGCGACGAAGCAGTTGCTCCGCGGTGATCGATCCGATGTAGCCCGCGCCGCCGGTTACGAGTACTGCCATCGACGCATTGTTGTGCGTCTAGGCGTCGCTGCGTCGCACAGTCACCCGATGGGAGGTGACAAGCGACGGATCGATCGTGACCCGCACGGTGAGGATGCCGTTGCGGTAGCTCGCGTCGACGCTGCGCTCTACCGCTCCGGCCGGGAGTTCGACATCGCGGCTGTAGGTGCCGTAGCGAAACTCCGACGCTTCCTGCCGGGCGCCGAACCCGTCACGCTCGTGACGACGGCGCGCCTTCACGCGCAGGTGGCCGGCGGTGACCTCGACGTCGATGGCGTCGGAGCTTTCGATGCCGGGCATCTCGAAACGGACGATCAGCGTCTCGTTGATGAGGTGCTGCTCGATCGGGGGTTCGATCGAGTCGGCCGGCTCGGTCCACGGCGTCGGCCCTGCTGCGGGCAACACGGGCTCGGGGTCC
>JBEHXL010000056.1:0-12589 GCA_048498715.1 Actinomycetota bacterium
TCGTGCTTCGCGGGATCCATCTTCAGAACGCCCGAAACGATGATTGACATGGTGTTGTCCCCCTGTTGGTGATCGAAAAGAACGCTGAACCGTACTCATAAGTAGGGTGATTTCATGACTCCAGAAGAAGCCGCAGTCGCCAGTGCTGACGCCGTCAGCCACCTCACGAGCCGCTTCATGCTCGACGCCGCGACCTACATCCACGGCGGCAGCCTCGGCTTCGAGGGGATGTCGTTCTACACGTCGGGCCGGGGCGCCGTGCTCGGTGATGTCGACGCCGAAGTGGTGACCGAAGCGTTCGTCTTCTTCCACCCCGACAACATCAAAACGAACTGGGCCGGCGGCGCCGATGTCATGCCGCGCGCGCAGGCCGCGCTCGAGTTCATGAACTGCTGCTCGAAATGGGGTGAGGATCACCTGCCCGAAGATCTCGACGCGCGACGCCTCGGTGACCTGGCGCACAAGGTCGCGGCCAACGCCGACGGGTTCGACGCGCCGATCTTCGAAGGTTGGCGTCATCTCACGCCGCCGAACTCACCGAAGGCGGCCGCGGTGTTCCACATGAACGCCTTGCGCGAACTCCGCTTCGCGCTGCACGGCAAGGCCGTCCTCGCGCAGGGCATCGAGCCCCAGGACGCGGTGGCGCACCGCCAGCCGCACATGTACGCGCTGTTCGGCTGGGGCGACCCGATCGGCAGTTCGGCCGATATTGCGGCGGACTGGAACAAGGCGGAGGACGAAACCAACGCCGGCATGGCCAAGGCGCTGTCCGTCCTCAGCGACAGCGAGCTCGACGAGTTCGTCGCGCTGGCCAACCACGCGTACGAAGCCACGTCGTAGGTCTTGCCCTTCGTCGCCGATCTTCTTCTGCGGCTCGAGCGTTGGGCCGAGCGCGCAGGAACCATCGGACCGCGGAACCGCTACGCCAAGCGGTTCCGCGCCTTCGGTCATGGCAGTGCGATCGTGTTTCCGCGCGGCGTTGTCTTCGGAGAGGCCTTCATCGAGATCGGCGAGAACACGCTGATCGGCTCGCACGTGACCATGAGCGCGGGCCTACCCGGCGAGGACGTGAAAGCACCAAACGGCTGGTCGTTGAAGTTCGGTGACAACTCGAACATCGGACGCTTCTCGTACTTCGTATCGCGAGTCGGCATCGAGATCGGCAACGACGTGACGATGGCGCCCAACGTCTACGTCACCGACCACAACCACCGCTACGACAACCCCGATCTGCCGATCAAACAGCAGTGGATGACCGAAGCACCCGTCAAGATCGGCGACGGCAGCTGGATCGGCGTGAACGCGGTGATCCTTCCGGGCGCGAACTTGGGCCGGAACTGCGTCGTCGCCGGCGGAACAGTTGTCACGAAGGGTGACTACCCGGACCACTCGGTGATCGCAGGGACTCCCGGCAAGATCGTTCGTCGTCAGACCGACGGCGAATGGGACCCACCCCTCAAGTGATGCGGGTAGTCGTCGCCGATGACTCGGTTCTGCTGCGCGAGGGCGTGGCGAGCCTGCTCAGCGCGCACGGTTTCGACGTGGTCGCCCAAGTCGGCTCAGCGGACGAACTCCTCGCAGCCGCCGAACAGAATGCGCTCGACGTGGCGGTGATCGATGTCCGGATGCCGCCGACCCACACCGACGAAGGCATCCGTGCGGCCGAACATCTCGCGCAACACCATCCGGATGTCGGCGCTCTGGTGCTGTCGCAATACGTCGAGTCGACGTTCGTATTGCGCCTCCTCGAAAGGCGCACGCGCGGCCGGGGCTATTTGCTGAAGGACCACGTTGGCGACGTCGAAACGTTGCTCGACGCAGTTCGCACCGTGGGAAGGGGTGGATCATTCGTCGATCCCGACATCGTGCGACGACTTCTCGCACGCGACGACTCGAGTTCCACGCTCGCGTCACTCACCGACCGCGAGCGCGAAGTATTGCGGCTCATGGCTGAGGGCCGATCGAACCGCTCGATTTGCGAACAGCTCTTCCTGAGCCCCAAGACCGTCGAGACGCACATACGGAACGTCTTCGCGAAACTCGGACTGGGCCCTGATGTCGACGACGACCGACGTGTCATGGCCGTGCTGCGCTACCTCCGCGCCAACTGAGGCACCTCTCCCACGACCCGCGTACCTATGCCCGGCGACGACTCGATTTGCAGCGTGCCACCAGCAGCGCTGATGCGGTCGGTCATGTTTTGCAGCCCACCGTGTGCCGCAACCGACGCAGCGTCGTAACCGACGCCGTCATCACGCACCTCGAAGCGCAGCCCCTCTCCTCCGAACTCGAGGCGAGTGACGAGGCGCGCCGACCGCCCTGCGTGCTTCGATGCGTTCTGCATCGCCTCGACACAGCAGAAGTACGCCGCCGCCTCCACCTCGGGTGCGAGTCGTGTCACGTCACCGATGCACTCGACGGTGACCGGCAGCGGGCACCGCTCGACGACTGCTTCGAGGGCAACGACGAGTCCGTCGCTGACCAATGCCGCAGGAAATATGCCGTGCGCAAGGTCTCGCAATTCCTGCAGGGCGCGGTCCACATCCGCGATCGTCTCGTCCAGCAAAATGGACACGCTCGTATCACCCTCAGCCGCTCGTCGGGCCATGCCCAGCCTCATGCGCAGGGCAACGAGATGCTGCTGCGCTCCGTCGTGCAGGTCTCGCTCGACACGGCGACGCGCCGCGTCACTAGCGGTGACGATGCGCGCTCGTGACTCACGCAGTTCTTCGTCGTGACGCCGCACCCGCCCGACCATTTCGTTGAAACTGCGGCCGAGTTCGTCGAGTTCGTCGCCGCCAAGAGGCACGACCTGCACCGCCAGTTCTCCACGGTCAACCGACGTCATCGCGACCCGCAACGCCTCGAGACGCGTGAAGATCGAGTCGCGCAGCAAGCGACTCAGCGGCAACGCGAAGCACGCCATGAACAGGCCGGCGCTGACGAACACCGCCACGAATTGCATCTCGAGAGAAAGCCCATTCGTCGAGTTGATCGTGACGCCTGCGACAAACGTCGACCCAAAAAGGCTGAGGAGGAGGAGCGTTGTCAGCATCTTCCCCCTCAGGGACGGTGCGCCCAGTGGTGGTTCGAATTCGTCTGGCAGCGCCGCGCGCGCCTCACGCGCCACCGGCATGAGCGCACGCTCGAAGAGGAGATAGTCGAACAACCCGGCGCCGGCCATCCACAAAATCGTGCCCGTGGCCCATCCGAGAACGACACCAGCGGAGCGATCAAGTCGCGACCCCATGTAGACGAACAAGGGCAGCACCCACGGGTACACCCACAAACAGCCCACCATGACGGTGCGCGGCAACCCAATCACGACCGCCGCCCACGCCGCAGCGGGGTTCACGCCTGGATCGTCGTTCAGGAGGCGGGCGGCCGGAGCCAGCCGCCGCCACAACAGATAGATCAACCCTGGCGTGGCGAGGATGACGAGACCTTCGGTGACGAGCGTGAACTCGCCGAACTCGTCGAGGCCGAGGCCAGCACACAGCACCGCACCAGCGACGTGCACCGGGACTGCGACGAGGAGAACCCACGCCGTGTTCAAGGCCAACAGGACCGCTATGTAACGGCGACGTCGGCGCGCGTACAAGCCGCCGAAGAACCGGTCGAAACCGCTGACGCTGTCCATGTCGAATACATACGCCGGATTGTCAGGCGGCGCACGCAATTGCCGTGCGCGAATCAAAGAATCAGGGCAGACCCTGAGAGCAGTTCAAAGCGCAGCCTGATGCTTCTGCGAACACATCATCGGACGATGGCGGCATGACGCGCCTCCCTGCGATTGCTGGTCTCCTCGCTGTCCTTGGACTCATCGGCTCGGTGATTGCGCCGACGGCCGCGCATGCAGCACCACTTGGCGTGCCCGTGCCTGCGCACGTGACACCGCATGAGGTACTCGGCACGACAAGTGAAAACGGCGACGGCAACGGCGTCGTGCCCGGTACCGGTGCGTGCGACTCGGCCCCCCTGGCAGCCGTTGCCCTTCCCAAGGACGACGGACCGCACGACACCTATATCGAGTGGTGGTGGTGGTACGGCAACTTCAGTGTCCCGGACGGGCGGACCTTCGCATACATGGTCTTCTTCGGATCCAAGCCGTGGGCAAAAACCTCGTACACCGACATCACGCTGACTGATTTGTCGACCGGCACGTTTCATTACGACCGTCAACCTCTCATCGTTGGTAATCCGATGTCGATGAACCCCGGCGTCAGTCTTCGGGCAGGCCACGCAATCGCGAGCGCGGCGGACGGCCATGACAACCTGCGCTTCGAGATCGACGGCTACGACGTCGAACTCACGCTCGACGCGACACGGCCAGCGGTGGTCGAGCTCGGCGACGGACACACGACGCTCTACTGCAACAGCCTTTACAACTATTCACGTTCGCGGATGCGTACGGTGGGCTGGCTACGAGATGCCGGACGGCTGCTGCCGGTACACGGCAGCAGCCATTTCGTCCATAACTGGGGCTTCGCGCCCGGCTTCGAAATCGCGCGCTATGACCACTTCACTTTCTCCCTCGCCGATGGTCGCGACGTGTATGCGGTGCGCTTGCGCGCCGGCCGCAGCGAGCGGAACGACGCGACGTTCGTTCTCGGTTCGGTGACCGACGAGCACGGACACGTGACGCAACTGCATCGCGGCGACTTCACCATGACCGCCACACGGTCCTGGAGGCGCGACGCGACGTGCAGGTACCCGATCGAGTGGGACTTACGAGTGCTGGACGAACGATTCCACATCCGGCCTTCTGTGGTGAACAGCGAACTGCGGTCGTTGCGCTCACCGGCGATGTTTGCGCTCTGGCCGGAGTGGCCCGCGTACTGGACGGGAGCAACGCAAGTCAGCGGAAGCGGCACCGGCCAAGGCTGGATGGAGCACGCGGGCTACTGCGCCGCCTGATCCTGCGCTCGCGCTCCCACCTGCGAGGATGGCTCGACGCCGATCAGCGGCTCGAGGTCAGATAGACGGTGTCGCCGGGTTGCACGTTGAGCTTCTCGGCCTCGCCGCGCGTGAGCTGCAACCACACGGGCTCGCCGTTCGCGATGGCGTCGACGCGCACCTCGAAGCCGAGGCTGAGCATGCGCTCGATTTTCGCTTCGGTCGTGTTGGACTCCGGCGCCGTGAACACCTCGATGTCGTGGGGCCGCACGAGTTGTCCGTTGAGGCGGGTCACCGGACCGAGGAAGCCCATGACGAACTCGTTGGCCGGGCGGTCGTAGAGATCACTCGGGCTTCCGGTCTGCTCGACGCGACCGTTGTTGATCACGACGATCTCGTCGGAAACCTCCATCGCTTCTTCCTGGTCGTGGGTGACGAACACAGTCGTGACGTGCACCTCGTCGTGCAGGCGACGCAGCCACGCCCGCAGCTCTTTGCGTACCTGCGCGTCGAGCGCACCGAACGGTTCGTCGAGCAACAAGACCGACGGCGATACCGCGAGGGCGCGAGCCAACGCCATGCGCTGGCGTTGGCCACCCGACAGTTGCGACGGGTAGCGGTCGGCGAAGTTCTCGAGGTGCACGAGTTCGAGCAACTCGCGTACACGCGCGTCGATCTCGTCCTTCGGCTTCTTGCGAATGCTCAAGCCGAACCCGACGTTCTTCGCGACGGTCATGTGCTTGAACGCGGCGTAGTGCTGGAACACGAAGCCAACGTTGCGCCGCTGCGGCGGAAGCGACGTGGAGTCGTTGCCCTCGATCTCGATGCGGCCTTCGTCGGGGTGTTCGAGGCCGGCGATGACGCGCAGCAGCGTCGACTTGCCCCCACCCGACGGACCGAGCAGCGCCGTCAGCGACCCGCTCGGGATCTCGACACTCACGTTGTCGAGCGCGAGGAACGAACCACCGAAGCGCTTCGTCACGTTGTGAACCGAGATACCCATGGCCTCTTACCTCTCCCGGTCCGGACGGAAGATGTTGATCGAGATCAGCACAATGATCGCGAGCGCGGCAAGCACGAAGGCCATTGCGTACGCAGCGGGCTGATCGAAGTTCTGGAACCGCTCTTCGACGAAGAGCGTTGCGGTCTGTGTTTTGCCCACGAGCCGACCCGACACGACAGCGACGGCGCCGTACTCGCCGAGGCAACGGGCCAGCGTGAGCACCACGCCGTAGAGCACGGCCCAGCGGATAGCGGGCAGCGTGATGCGCAGGAACGTCTGTCGGCCCGTGGCACCGAGGGTGTACGCGGCCTGCTCCTGCTCGTCGCCGATCTCTTCGAGGACGGGCTGCACTTCGCGCACGACGAGGGGCAGGGAGACAAACACGGTGGCCAGCACCATGCCTGGCGTCGCGAAGATGATGTCGAGGCCTTGGTCGCCGAACCACGAACCAACCGTGGTGTTGCGGCCGTACACGAGGATCAGCGCGAGGCCGACGACGACGGGCGAGACCGCGATCGGCAGGTCGATCAGTGCGCTCAACACCCGTCGTCCTGGGAAACGACCTCGCACCAACAACAACGACGCGCCGACACCGAAGATGGTGTTGGCAATGACGGCCAGCACCGCGACCTTGACCGTGAGAATCAACGCGTGCGTCGCTTGTGTCGAGGAGAGAGCGTCCCAAACCGGACCGATGCCGTGTTCGAACGTGCGCCAGAACACGAGCCCGACCGGCAAAATCAGCAGGAACGACAGGTATGTCAACGCGACGATGCGCCGGATCCACTTAGCCACGCTTCACCGCCCAGCGTTGCGCGACGTCGAGTCCCACGAGCACGACGAGCGAGACGACGAGCAAGGCCGTCGACACCGCGGCCGCGCCAACAACGTTGTCGCTCTCGATCTGGCCGAAGATGTGCACGGCGGCGACCTGTGTCTTGAGCGGCAAGTTGCCGGAAATCAGCACCGTCGATCCGAACTCGCTGATCGCCCGCGCGAACGAGAGCGCAGCGCCGGCCGCGATGGCGGGCAGCAGATTCGGCAGCACGATGCGACGGAAGATCACGACCTTGCTCGCGCCAAGCGACGCCGCGGCTTCCTCCATGTCGGTGTCGAGTTCGAGCAGCACCGGCTGCACGGTCCGCACGACGAAGGGCAGCGTCACGAACGCGAGCGCGACCGCGACGGCCAGCCGGGTGTAGGCGATGTTGATGTGCACCGGGCTCGTCGTGCCGTAGAGCGACAACAGGACGAGGCCGGCGACGATCGTCGGCAGCGCGAACGGCAGGTCGATCAGCGTGTCGAAGATGCGCTTGCCGGGAAAGTTGTCGCGCACGAGCACCCACGCGAGCAGCGTGCCCATCACGACGTTGAGCACCGTCACCACCACCGAGGTCGCGATGGTGAGCTTGAGCGCGGCCCAGGCTTGCGGCGCGCGGATCGAGTCCCAGAACGCTGACCATCCAGCGTCCTGGGACTTGAGCACGATCGCAGCAAGGGGAATCAGCACGATCACGCTGAGGTAGATCGTGGCGAGCCCGAGGCCGAGACCAGCGGAGGGACGACGTCTCCGCGGCACGGCTGGTTAGTGCGTCATTTCTGGGTCGGCACCCCGAGCTGGTTCTCGATGTCGACGAGAACACCCGAGGTCGGGTCGAAGAAACGCTTGGTCACGTCGGTCCAACCACCGAGGTCGGCGATGGTGAACAGGCCCTTGGGCGTCTTGAACTCGCCGGCCTTGGCGACGCCACTGACGACGGGTCGATAGCCGTTGTCGGCGAAGATGCGCTGCGCCACCTTGGAGTGCAGGAACTTCACGAACGCAGCGGCCTGCTCCGGGTGCTTCGAGTTGGAGGTCACGGCCACCGGGTTCTCGATGAGGATCGTGTCGGCCGGAACCGTGTAGTCGATGGGCTGACCCTTCTGCTTGGCGAAGATCGCCTCGTTCTCGTAGGCGAGGATCGCGTCGCCCTTGCCGCCGACGAAGGTCGCGAGCGACTTGCGGGCGCTGTCGTCCTGGACGGGGACGTGCTTGCCGAACAGCTTGTTGAGGTAGTCGAGACCGTCCTGGTCCTTCGTGCCCTTCGCGCTGAGAGCGCCGTAGGCCGCCATGACGTTCCATCGAGCTCCGCCCGAAGTGAACGGGTTCGGTGTGATCACCTCAACGCCGTCCCCGAGCAGGTCCGGCCAGTCGTCGAGCTTCTTGGGGTTGCCCTTGCGGGTGCCAATGACGACGACGGAGTCGGTGATGTTGCCTTTGTGCTCGTCGGTGTTCCAGGTCGAAGCGACGAGGTTGGCCTTGACGAGGCGGTCCATGTCAGGCGCGAGCGAGAAGGCGACGACGTCCGCCGGCAGACCGGCAACTACCGCGCGGCTCTGGTCGCCCGAAGCGCCGTAGCTCTGCGTGAACGTGATGTTCTTGCCCTCGGCGGTCTTCTGGAAGGCCGTGATGATCTTCTCGTAGGCCTCCTGCGGCGTCGAGTACGCGACGAGCGACAACTCGGCTGCGGGCAACGCCTTGCCGGCCTCGGTCGTCTCGGTCGACGCGTCGGACTTCTTGTCACCGCCACCGCACGCCGCGGTCACCAACGCCACAGCAACAGCCAAGCCGATAAGTGTTCGCTTCTTCTCCATAATTCCTACTTAACTTGTCGGGATTGAGGAGAAGGTAGAGCCAACCACGTCGGGCACGCAAACCGTCGGCAAGAATCACCCCGTGCACATCACGGCCAAGGCGGAATATGCGATGCGAGCGTTGTTGACGCTGGCCGCCCAACCCGACGCCAAGCCGGTGACCGCTGACCGGCTCGCCGAGGCCCAGTCGCTGCCCGTGAAGTTCCTCGAGAACATTCTCGTGGACCTCCGTCGTTCGGGACTCGTGCGCAGCCAGCGCGGCGCCGAAGGCGGTTATCGCCTCGCCCGTCCGGCTAACGAGATCACTGCGGGCGACGTGCTGCGCATGATTGACGGACCGCTGGCCGAAGTGCGCGGCATCCGTCCGGAGGCGGCGGCCTACACCGGCCCCGCGGAACACCTGCAGGAGGTCTGGGTTGCGGCGCGCGCCAGCCTGCGCTCGGTGCTCGACCACGTGACGTTGGCCGACATCGCTAACGGCAAGTTGCCGCGGGTAGTAACGAAGTTCGCCGAGGACCCTGCGGCATGGGAAGCAATCGCTCGATGACCAAGAAGAACCACCCCGCAGCTCCCGTCAAGATGGTGCTGCGCGGCGCGTTCGGCGCGTGTCCCCGATGCGGCCATCGCGGGCTGTGGTCGAGCTGGTTCAAGATGCGAGAGCGCTGCCCGACGTGCGGCTACAAGATTGCTCGCGACGAGGGCTTCTGGCTCGGCGGCTACACGATGAACGTCGTGATCGGCGAAGGCCTGCTCGCCCTGCACCTGTTGGTGTTCGCGACCTACATCATCAACCATCCCGATGGCTCGATCCGGCCGTGGCTGCTGGTCGCTGTCGTCCTTGCGATCGTGCCGCCGATCCTGTTTTTCAAGCTCAGCCGTACGACATGGATGGCGATGGACCTGTTGATCCATCCGCTCGAACCGTGGGAAGAGGCCGACGCGGACCTCAATCGTCCGGCGGCCTAGAGAATCTCGACCGAGTCCCGGAAGTCGTAGTACTCCTTCGCCGGGTCACCGTTACCGCCACCCTGGATGAAGAACACGCGGCTCGGGGCCTGCACCACGAGTTCGTGCAGCGTGCCACCCGGCAGCGTGATCGTCGCCTCGACGGCGCGCATGCCATGGAAGCTTGTCGGGATCGTCGACTTCAGCGTGCCGTTGCTGCCCGCCGCCGTGCCCTTGACGGCCGCGTCGAGGTTCACGCCTGCGCTGGACGGCACGTCCATATAGGAGACGCCAAACACGCGGTCGGCCTGATCAGTCATGTACATCACGATCTGCATCTTGATGCCGTCGATCGCCAGGTCGTGGGTCTCCCGGACGGGGGTGACGGGGAACGCGGCCCGGAACACGGAGGTGGAGTACTTCGCAGGCGCCGGCACCGTCGTCGGCGGAACGGTGACCGCAACCGTCGGGGGCGTGGTTGCCGGCGGAACCGTTCCGACGTTCAGGTCGACGGTCGGCTGGGCGTGCAGAACCCTGCCCGACGGCATGCCGTGCATGACGACACCGAAGATGCCGACGAACAGCAACAGCCCGGTGATGATGGCGAGGACGTCTCGCTGTTGTTTTTGGAGCGCGGGAGAAGAAACCGAAAGCACGCCTACTCATCGGAACCGGACAGTCCGGAATGAGGGGTCCAGACGCGACTTTTCCCGGGTTTCCGTCGATAGGTGACGGAAACCCGGGAAAAGTCAGGAGATGCGTTAGGCGTTCTTCGGCAGTTGCGAGAACGGGGTGGCGGGGTCGATGCCCGGCTCCTTGGGGAGTCCCAGGGCGCGCTCGCCGATGATGTTCTTCTGAATCTGGTCGGTGCCGCCGTAGATGGGCGGGGCCTGCGCATACAGGGCGCTCATCGTGATCATGCCGAGGAACGGGTTACCCGTCGCCTCGTCGTTGACCTTGCGCTGCTCGTCCTTGTAAGCGTGGAGCATGCCCTGCGGGCCGACGATGGCGAGACCGAGGTCGCGCTGCGTGCGCACCACTTCGGACTGGCTGAGCTTGGAGATGTTCGCCATGCCGGGGATGTCGCCGCCGCGGGCACGAACGCCCTTGAGGCGCTCGTTGTTGAGGCGACCGATCTCGCCGAGCGTGTGCAGCTTGGCGAGGCCCTGACGGATGGAGGCGTCCTTGTCCTTGCCGTTGCCCTTGGCCATACCGATGAGCAGCTGCGCAGCAGACGCACGGGCCTTCTCACCCTTGGGGCGAGCGGCCGAGCGCTCCTGACGGGCAGCGACGAAGTCGCCGGCCCGCATGCCGAGCTGGTTGCTGATCGTGCCGGGCTGGGCGCCACCGGCCGCACCGCCACCACCGGCGCCGAGGCCAGCGCGCTCGTTGGCGAGGGTCGTGTTCGCCGCGGCCCAACCGTTGTTGAGGTCGCCGATGACCCACTTGTCGGGGACGACGGCGTCGGAGATGAAGACCTCGTTGAACATCGCGTGGCCGGTCATCTCGTACAGCGGGCGCACGTCGCAGCCGGCCTGGTGCATGTCGATGGCCATCCAGCTGATGCCCTGGTGCTTCGGAGCGTCAGGGTTGGTGCGGGCGAGCAGCATGCCCATGTCAGCGGTCTGACCCATCGACGTCCACACCTTCTGGCCGTTGATGATCCACTCGTCGCCATCCTTGACGGCCTTCGTGGTCAGACCGGCGAGATCGGAACCGGCGCCGGGCTCGGAGAAGAGCTGGCACCACGCCTGCTTGCCGGTAACGATGTCGCGCACCAGCGTGTCGATCTGCTCCTGCGAGCCGTGGGTTGCGATGGTCGGCGCTGCGAGCAGCAGGCCGAGGCCCGACGGGGCACCCAACGCGCCGAACTCGGCGATCGCATTGGCGATGGCCACCGCGTCGGCACGCGATACGCCGCGGCCGTATGCGTTCTTGGGCAGCGTCGGTGCTGAGTAGCCAGCGGTGCCGAGCTTCTCCCACCACTCACCGACGGTGAGATCGGGGTTCCAGTTCTCTTCGAGCCACGCCTGCAGCTCGTCCAGGATTTCGGTCTGGGACCGTGTGTCTTCGGCTTCAGCGATGCTCATATTGCAAAACCTTTCCAAAACTTGACCGACCGGTCAAGTCGGGGTTACCGACGGGTAATCGCGTTCATTTGCTCGACGATTTCAGGGGTCAACTTCGCCAGCACGTCCATGGCCCCGAAGTTGTCGACGACCTGCTCGGGCTTGCTCGCCCCGGTGATCACGGTCGACACGTTTTCGTTGTAGGCGCACCACGCGAGCGACAGCTGGGCGAGCGAGCAACCCATGTCGTCGGCGATGTCCTTGAGCTGCTTGACCTGCTCGTTCGCACGCGGATCCTTGAGGCGCGCGGCCAGCCACTCGTAGCCCGGCAGGGCCCCACGCGAGTCGGACGGCACCTCCCCGTCGATGTACTTGCCCGTCAACAGGCCGCTTGCGAGCGGCGACCAGATGGTGAGACCGAGGCCGATGTCGTCGTAGAGACGGGCGTACTCGCGCTCGACCTTGCGGCGCTCGAAGAGGTTGTACTGCGGCTGCTCCATGACGGGCTTGTGCAGGTTGCGCTTGTCCGCGATCTCCCACGCCGCACGGATCTCGTCGGCCGACCACTCCGACGTGCCCCAGTAGAGGGCCTTGCCCGAGCTGATGATGTCGCTCATCGCCCACACCGTCTCCTCGATCGGCGTGTTCGGGTCCGGGCGGTGGCAGAAGATCAGGTCGAGGTAGTCGAGACCGAATCGAGCGAGCGACCCGTCGATCGCCTGCATGAGGTACTTGCGGTTGAGCGTGTTGCGACGATTCGGTCCGTCGGCCAGGCCCCAGAAGAACTTCGAGGAAACCACGAAGGACTCGCGCTCCCAGCCGAGCTTCTCGAACGCCTGGCCCATGATGCGCTCGGACTCACCACCGGCGTACGCCTCGGCGTTGTCGTAGAAGTTGCAGCCCGCCTCACGCGTCGCGGCGAGGCAATCGACCGCCTTACCGACGTCGATCTGCGGGCCGAAGCTCACCCACGAGCCGAACGACAACACCGACACCTGCAAACCAGATCGCCCCAGCCGGCGATAGATCATCTCAGCCATGC
>JBEHXL010000057.1:0-12047 GCA_048498715.1 Actinomycetota bacterium
TTTCGGCGGAAAGACCTTGCAGGTACCGGCCCAGGCATTGCGGTTGTCGAAGTCGGCGACGAGCTTGTCGACCGGTTGCCCCTCGGCGCGAGCGATCGAATACGCCTTGCCGGACTTGTCAGAACTAAAGCCGTATTTCGCAAGCTTGAACGGCAGCGTCGCGAGGTTCAGTTCGTTGCCGTAGAGGATGTGGCCAACCACGTCACGCACGCGCCAGCCGTCACACAACGAAAGCTTTTCGAAGTCGGCGGCATCGAGGGTGTGGAGATAGGCGGAGAAGTCGGCGTTCTCGTCGTCGTGGAGCTGGCGATAGTCAGGAGCCATCCAGACGAAGGTATTCGCGTCCGAACGACAACAGGTTCTCCCGCACCGTCTTGTTGTCGACGTCGGCAACGAACGAGCTGCCGGCCGACGCGATTGCCGAGGACAAGATCGCGGCGCGAGCGCGGTTCTTCTTCGTGAGCGGACCGTCGAGTAGGAGTTCGTACAGGCGTGCCCACATGCGACGGCTCGTCGGATCTTCGGCGTAGTACTGCTCGATCAGCGGGTCGTTCATCACCGTGCCGATGCCGTGGCGGCGTTCGACGACCGTATCGACGAGCGTCACAAGAAGGCGATCGCGGCTGGCCGGAGAGTTGTCCGCGGCGTCCACGGCTTCTGCCAGTCCCGCGATCTCCGTCTTCACTACCGCAGCGACGATCGCCTCACGAGTCTTGAACTGGTGGTAGATCGCGGCCTTCGTGACGCCGCACTCGTCGGCGATCATCTGCAGCGACGTGCCGCCGACACCGTGCTTCGCGAAGAGCTCGAGCGCGGCCGCAATCGTCTTCTGCTGCGCCGCGCTGTAGGCCATCGACGCAGGCTAGACGATCGTCTAGCCTGCCTGTTATGAGCGATGAGCAGATCGATAGCTTTCTCGAGCTCCGCAAGCCGGGCAACCACCTCGAGGAGAACGTGGTCGCCGACGACTTCGTCTTGATGCTCGGTGTCGACCTCGTCAACTACCCGAAGTTCCCCAAAGCTGTGGAACCCGGTGTGACGTTCCCGGTTGCGCAGCTCGACATCCGCCAGGAACTCGACGTCGACTCTGGCCGCGACTTGCCGGATTACAGCGGCGATTACCTGCACGACATGCGCTTCACCGACTTCTCGGTCGAAGCGCTGGCGACGCGCTTCGTTCCCTACGGCGAGGCGTACATGCAGCTCTGCGTCGACGGATGGTTTGCCGAAGTCAGCAAGCGGCTCGGCGTCGAAGTGGCGGCGGAGATCGAGTGGGCGGCGTGGCTCGATCAGATCGCGCCCGAGCGGGCGCGGATGGCGAGCGAGTTCCTACCCGCCGGCGCCGAAACCTCCGATGTGAACCTGCTTGTTGCGGAGGCCGATCGTCCGTCGACACGCGTCGTGTACACGGGCTTGTTCTCGCCGACCGACGGGCTCGAGTCGCTCTCGAAGGCGCAGCTCGTGCAGTGGTGGCTCGGCTCGCACGAGTACCTGCTGCAATGCATCGAAGGCTGGGCGGCGCAGATAGTGGTGCGCAACGGTCTCGACGAGATGTTCGACATTCAGTACACGCTGTGGGGCGACACGGTCCTGCCGGGCGCCAAGAAGCTGAAGGAGCAGTACTTCGGCATCACCGGCAACACCGTCGCCGACTGGATGAAGGACCTGCAGATCGACGCGACCGCGTTGCCGGGCAAGGCATTCGACCTCACCTTCGAGATGCCCGAGGAAGAGGTCGGCATCATGACGTTCAACCGCTGCGTCGCCGTCAACCAGTGGGAGACGATGGGCCGGCCCGACATCCTCGAGAAGAACTGCCACTCGACCTGCCCGAAGTCGATGATCGTGACGACGAAGATGTACAACCCCAACATGAAGGTGGACATCCTCGCGATCCCGCCTCGCGTCGAGGACGGCGACGTGTGCTGCAAGTGGAAGTTCTCGATGCGAGACGAGTCCGATCCCGAGTACGTGCTCGTTCAACTAAAAACGAAGCATTAGCCAGCTCTACGTCCAGCCCGCGCCGGGTCCGAATGACCCGTTGATCGTCACGCCGCCGCGCCCGCACGACGCGGCGCGGCGTACAACGTCGATCGACGTGCGCTTTCCCGACTTCGATGCGAAGACCGCCACGATCGAGGTGTGCGGGCGCGACATCGACGGCAATGGGGTGCGGGACGAGCTGGCGATCACGTTGCGCGTCGACCTCGTCACCGGGGTTGTGCGCGAGTGCGAGGTCGGCGAGGTCCTCGGTGCGAACCTGCGCTCGGGATTCCGGCGGGTACTCGCCGAAGTGATGCCGTCCGAGGCTGCGGCTCGAACCCTGCGTTACTCCGTTCTCGACGACGTGCCCGGTGCGTACCTCGTTTCCGGTTACGCACTCCTGCGCGACGGGCTGATCCCACGCTTCAACGAAGAGGCGGTCGCAGCGCGTGAAGGCCAAGCCGATGTGTGCGCCGGCTGGGACGTTCGGGGGCCGGTGTTCCAGATCATGCGCGACCAGGGCGTGAGTCCGACGCCGTACGGGCCGGTCGCGCCGGTGCTCGAGAAGAGCGACCGCTACGGCTGGCACGCGTTGCCGCCGCTCGAGCGCGGCACGATCCGCCGGCGTCGCGTGATCGACGTATGGCCGGGCAATGCCCGCGGCCACTTCCGCGATTCCTACGCCGCCGACGACCATGAGATGGTCATGCACGAGTACTCCTTCGACGTGTCGCTGGCCGACGACCGCATCGGCTCGATCACGGTGATGCCGCGCGTCCTGCCGTGGCAGGAGTGCCCGAACGCGATCGCGAGCGCGCAAGGTGTCGTGGGTCTGAGCGTCGACGAGGTCGTCGAGAAAGTGCGCGTCGACTACAGCGGCACGTCGACCTGCACGCACCTCAACAGCACACTCAAATCGCTCGCCGACATCGGAGCGCTGGGCTAGACGAAGCGCATGGCGACAGCTGAGCTGCGAGGCGTGACGTTGGATTGTGCAGACCCGGAGGTGCTCGGCGCGTTCTACCGCGGTCTCACCGGCATGAGCGAACTCTTCGCGTCGGACGACTTTGTCGCCCTCACATCCGGTGCCGGTTGCGATCTCGGTTTCCAAAAGGTCGACGGATACCGTGCGCCGCAGTGGCCGGGGCAGGAGGTGCCCCAGCAGTTCCACCTCGATTTTCGCGTCGACGACATCGAAACGATGGAACAACACGCCATCGAACTTGGTGCGACCAAGCCCGATCACCAGCCTGGGGACGGCCGGTGGCGGGTGCTGCTGGATCCGGCCGGCCACCCGTTCTGCTTGACCACGTAAGGCTCGGTCCCGCCGCGGATGGGATAGACAGAACGTCGTTCTGAACGAGAGGGAATCCGATGGCGTGGGACTTCGAAACTGACCCCGAGTACCAGGAGAAGCTCGACTGGGCGGACGCGTTCGTCCGTGAGAAGGTCGAGCCGCTCGACTTCCTGTTCCCGCGTGAGCAGTACACGCCGCTCAACGACGAGCGCCGCAAGATCATCGATCCGCTCAAGGAAGAAGTGCGCGCCCAGGGTCTGTGGGCGACCCACCTCGGGCCGGAGCTCGGAGGCCAGGGCCACGGCCAGCTCAAGCTGGCGTTGCTCAACGAGATCCTCGGGCGGTCGCTGTGGGCGTCGATCGTGTTCGGTTGCCAGGCGCCCGACACCGGCAACGCCGAGATCATCGCCCACTACGGCACCGACGAGCAGAAGGACCGCTACCTGCGTCCGTTGCTCGACGGCGAGATCTTCTCCTCGTATTCGATGACCGAACCCCACGCCGGCGCGGACCCCACGCTGTTCACGACGCGGGCCGAGCGAGACGGTGACGAGTGGGTCATCAACGGGCGGAAGTACTTCTCGTCGAACGCGTCGACGGCATCGTTTCTCATCGTCATGGTCGTGACAAACCCCGAGATCTCGGCGTACCAGGGCATGTCGATGTTCCTGGTGCCGACCGACACGCCTGGTGTGAAGATCGAGCGCAACGTCGGCCTGTGGGGCGAGCCGATCAACGAGGGCCACCACGCCCTCATTCACTACGACAACGTGCGCGTGCCCAACAGCGCGCTGCTCGGCGGCGAAGGACAGGCGTTCGCGATCGCGCAGACCCGTCTCGGCGGCGGCCGCATCCATCACGCCATGCGCACCATCGGTCAGTCACAACGAGCCATCGACATGATGTGTGAGCGCGCGCTGAGCCGCGAGGTGTCGGGCGGTCTGCTCGCCGAGAAGCAGTTCGTGCAGGGCTACATCGCCGACAGCTACGCGCAGCTCAAGCAGTTCCGTCTCTTCGTGCTCTACACGGCGTGGGAGATCGACAAGTACAACGACTACAAGCGGGTGCGCAAGGACATCGCCGTCGCCAAGGTCGTCATGCCGACGGTCCTGCACGACATCGCGTGGCGCGCGATGCAGGTCCACGGCGCGCTCGGCACGACCAACGAGATGCCGTTCTTCGGGATGATCCACGGCGCCGGTGTGATGGGTTTGGCCGACGGGCCGACCGAGGTCCACAAAGTCACCGTCGCCCGTCAAGTGCTGCGCGATTACAAAGCGACGGACGGCATGTGGCCCACCGCGTGGATTCCGGGTCGCATCGAAGCGGCGCGCGAGCAGTACGGCGATCTGCTCGAGTTGGAGATCGGCAACCTGTGATCGACCTCGACGCGCTCACCGTCTGGCTCGACAAAAAGAGTCTCGGTACGGGACCGGTCGAAGCGAACTTCATCGCGGGCGGCTCACAGAACGAGATCTACGAGATCCGTCGTGGTGACCTCCACGGTGCGTTGCGTATCCCGCCGCCGTCGGCGCCGTCGTCGCGCGATGACGGCATCTGGCGCGAGTGGCGCATCATCGAGGCGCTCGACGGATCCGATGTCCCGCACACGCCGGCGATCGCCGCGTGCCAGGACACGTCGGTGCTCGGCCGCGCGTTCTACATCATGGGGTTCGTCGACGGGTGGTCGCCCATGAGCCTCACCGTCGACGCCGACGGCAACCGGTTGTGGCCGGCGCCGTTCGACGCCGACCTCGGAGCCCGCCGCGATCTCGCGTTCCAACTGGTCGAAGGCATCGCGTTGCTGGGCAACGTCGACTGGCAGGCCAGGGGCCTGCAAGATCTCGGCCGCCCCGAGGGATTCCACGAGCGACAGGTCGACCGGTGGACGTCGTTTCTCGAGCGCATCAAGGGTCGCGAGCTGCCGGGCTTCGACGAGGCCGCCGCCTGGTTGCGCGCCCACAAGCCGATCGACTTCGTGCCCGGCCTGATGCACGGCGACTACCAGTTCGCCAACGTGATGTTCGAACACGGCGCGCCGGGTCGACTCGCCGCGATCGTCGACTGGGAGATGGGCACAGTAGGAGACCCGAAGCTCGACCTTGGCTGGGTCGTGCACTCGTGGCGACCGGGCGACAGCTTCGGTTACGTCGACATGCGCGGCATGCCGTCACGCGACGAAATCCTCGATCACTACGCCGAGGTGTCAGGGCGTCAGGTCGACGACGTCGACTACTACTGCATCCTCGCCAAGTGGAAGCTCGCCGTGGTGTTGGAGCAGGGCTTCCAACGCGCCGGGGACGACGCGAAGTTGCAGGCCTTCGGTCCGATCGTGCTCGACCTGATGCGCGACGCCGCCGAGCTCGCGAGCACCAGCGACTACCGGTGAGAGCCGCGTGGTGCGCCGAGTACGGCGCGCCGGTGACCGTCCGAGACGTCGACACCGCCGAGCCCGAAGACGGAGAGGTGCGCGTGCGCGTGCACGCCGCGAGCGTCAACTTTCCCGACGTGCTGATGACGCGTGGCGAGTACCAGATCAAGGTGCCGCCGCCCTTTGTGCCGGGTAGTGAGTTCGCGGGCGTCGTCGTCGAGGCCCACCCCGGACTTATGTCGTACGACCGGGTGACGGGGCCCGGAGCCACGACAGGAGTCGCCGTGGGCGACCGGGTCTTCGGCTCCACATTGGTGGGTGCGTTCGCGCAGGAGGTTGTCGTGCGAGCCTCGTCGCTGACGCGGATTCCGGACGGCGTGGACTTCGGTGTGGCCGCGGGGCTCGGCGTGGCGCATCGAACGGCGTGGCACTCGCTGCGCTCGGTCGCCAACGTGGCGCCGGGCGAGCGCGTGATCGTGCTTGGTGCCGGTGGCGGCGTTGGTCTGGCCGCCGTCCAGCTCGCGCGCGAGATCGGGGCCGAGGTGATCGCAGTCGCGTCTACGCCGCAGAAGCTCGCGGCGGCGCAGCAGTTCGGCGCGACCACACTGATCCAGCACACCGGCGTCGACCTGCGCGCCGCGCTGAAAGACCTCGGTGGTGTGGACGTCGTGATCGACCCGGTCGGCGGCGACCTCTCGGAGCCTGCGCTGCGCGCCCTGCGACACGGGGGTCGCTTCGTCACCATCGGTTACGCCAGCGGCACGATCCCAAAGATCCCGCTCAACCTCGTGCTGCTCAAGGGTGTCGACATTCGGGGTTTCGAGTTCCTCAGCTTCATCACGAACCGACCCGAGGACGCGGTGCGCGACGAGGCGGAACTTCTCGCGTTGATGGCCGCGGGCAAGGCGTATCCGCACGTCGGCGCGACATTTGCCCTCGTCGACGTGGCCGCTGCGCTCCAACACGTCGCCGACGGCAAGGCCATAGGCAAGGTGATCCTCCACATCGCATAGGTTGCGCTTATGCGCTTCGGACTCGACATCGCTCAACAACGCATGACCTTTGACGAGGTCGTCAGCCGCGCCAAGTTCGCTGAGGAGCTCGGCTTCGACGGAGTATGGGGCTTCGATCACTTCCAGCCGATGTACGGCGAAGGTGCGGGCGAAACCTTCGACGGCATGACGACCCTCGCTGCGATCGCGGGACAGACGTCGCGCGTCCGTCTCGGCCTGCTTGTTACGGGCATGACGTATCGCCACCCGTCGGTGTTCGCGGCGCAGGCCATGACGATCGACCATGCGTCGGCCGGGCGCCTCGAGCTGAGCTTCGGCGCCGCGTGGTTCGAGAAGGAGCATGTCGAGCTCGGCATTCCCTTCCCGTCGACCGGAAAGCGTTTCGACCTACTCGAAGACTCGCTCGAGATTGCCACGCGCCTCTTCACCGGCGACGAGGTGTCGTACGACGGCAAGGTCGTGTCGCTCGCCAACGCGCGCCTGTATCCGCCGACGGTGCAGCGTCCGCATCCGCCTATTTGGATCGGCGGCAACGGTCCGAAGCGCACGCTGCCGCTCGTGGCCAAGTACGCCGACGTATGGCACGGCTTCGGCACCCCGAACTCCATGGCGGAGGCCAACGCTCGCGTCGACGAACTCGCGGCCGAGGCCGGGCGCAATCCGTCCGACATCATGCGCGCCGGCTCGCTCTCGCTCGATGACCTCGACAAGGCGCGCAAGCACGCGGCGGGATGGGCCGAAGCGGGCGCGGGTTACCTCGTGTGTGGCTGGCCCGGCGCTGGTCGCGATCAGATCGAGAAGTTCGCCGCTGAAGTGATGCCCGAGTTCACGTAATGCCCGTCGCCTTCAACCACACGATCGTCTTTTCGACCGATCGCGACGCCGCCGCCCAGTTCTTCACCGAGATGTTCGGGTTGCCCGCCGCCAAGGACTGGGGACCCTTCAAGGTGGTCGAGTTGGAGAACCTCGCGTCGTTCGACTTCATGCAGGCCGAGGGCGATGTCGCCTGGCAGCACTACTGCTTCCTCGTCAGTGAGGCCGAGTTCGACGCCATCTACGGTCGGGTTCTCGACCGCGGCCTCGACCACTGGTCCGACCCCATGCGCGGCGAGCCCAATGCGATCAACCACAACGACGGTGGCCGGGGTGTCTACTTCGACGACCCCAGCGGCCACCGACTCGAGATCATGACCGCCCCCCACGGCGGCTGGCCAAAGCCCTAGCCGCGTTCTTGTGCTGTTTCGGGGCGCCAGAGCGCCCGAAACAGCACAAGAACCTGGCAGTTAGCGGCTGAGGATGGTGACGGCGGCGACACCGGGGGCGCCGTACACCTGGGCGTAGCCGACCTTGGGGTTGTTGGGGACCTGACGGTCACCCGCGTTGCCGCGGAGCTGTTGCACGAGTTCGTGCACCTGACGCAGGCCCGACGCACCGATCGGCTCGCCGTTGGCGATGAGGCCGCCGTCGGTGTTGATCGGCAGCGTGCCCTGGATCTCGGTCGCGCCGTCGGCGATGAGCTTCTCCTGATCGCCGTCAGCGCAGAAACCGTTCTCGGCCATGTGGATCAGTTCGGCGCCGGCGTCGGTGTCTTGCAGCTGCGCGACGTCGACGTCGTCCGGACCAAGCCCCGCCATCTCGTAGGCGGCCTTCGACGCGTAGACCGTCGGAGCGACGTCCTCGTCGACCGCGGCCCACGACGTGTTCACCTCGTACGCGCCGTAGTTACGCGTGCGGATCGCGGTGGCCTTCACGTAGATCGGATTGTCGGTGTAGTTCTTCGCGATATCGGCGCGGCACATGACGAGCGCGGCGGCGCCTTCGTCGGGGGCGCAGAACATGTTCGCCGTCAGCGGGTAGTTGAGCATCGGCGACGCGAGGATGTCTTCCTCGCTGATCGGATTACGACGGAACGCGTTCGGGTTCAGTGAGCCGTTGCGATAGTTCTTGGCCGCGATTTTCGCCAGCGTCATGTGGCTGATGTTGTGGTCGTGGATGTAGCGGTTGGCCTTCATTCCGAAGAACTTGGTCGTGACGTACTGGCCGTTCTCGCCGTACCACTCGGGCATGTTGCAGCCGGTCGGGTCGGCCTTGAACGAACCGCGCGGGTGCTTGTCCATGCCGACCGTCACGGCGATGTCGGCCATGCCGGCCCGGATGGCCGCGGCGGTCTGCTGGATCGAGCTCGTCGCCGTCGCACACGCGTTGAACACGTTGGTGAACGGGATACCGGTCAGCCCGACGAGCTGGGTGACGGGATCGGTCTGCGCGAGCTCCCACGAGCCGCCGTACGCGATCTGCACGTCGGACCACTTGATGCCAGCGTCCTTGAGTGCGAGGTCGATGGCGTCGGCGCCCATTTCGAACGCGGTCTTGTCGCCGAAACGACCGAAGGGGTGCAGGCCTACGCCGATGATTGCAACGTCGTCCACAGGGTCTCCTTAGTTGGCGCCGACAGGCGCGAATGCGAAGGTCATGATCTCGTCGCCCTCGGCGTCGGTGTAGAAGGGCACGAGCTGCAGCTCGACGTCCATGCCGAAGTCGAGCTTCTCGGGATCGTTCTCGGTGAGACGGGCTTCCACGCGCACGACGTCGTCGAGCTGCACCACGGCGATGCCGTACGTCTCGAAGTTCTTGGCCGTCGGATCACCGGCGTACGGGTAGACGGGCGGGAAGCCCTGGGTCGTCCATGCGATGACCTTGCCGCGACGGGGAAGGAGCAACTCCTCCATCGTCTGCGTGCCGCAGCGCGGGCAGCGCGACTGGTTGGGGAACGTCACCGCGGAACAATCGGAGCACTGACCCCCGATGAGTTGCGGTGCGTCGCCCTCGGTGAACACGTTCGGTCCGATCGGCTTTTGCACGGCCGCAAACGTAGTGCAGAAGTGCGCTTACATGGAATGAGAACTACATTCTCTTTCCGATGGCCGTGCCCGAACTCGACGTTGTGATCGTCGGCGCCGGCGTTACCGGCATCTACCAATTGCACCGCTGCCTCGAAGCCGGGCTCACCGCGGTGTTGCTCGAAGCGGGCGGCGGTGTGGGCGGCACCTGGTACTGGAACCGGTACCCGGGCGCGCGCTTCGACAGCGAGTCCTACACGTATGGCTACCTGTTCTCCGAAGAGCTGTTCGACGAGTGGGAGTGGACCGAACACTTCGCCGAGCAACCCGAAACCGAGCGCTACCTCAATCACGTCGTGGACAAGTTCGGCCTGCGCGGACACATCCGCTTCGGCGCGCGCGTCGACGCGGCGCTGTGGGACGACAAGAACGCGTTGTGGACCGTGCTCACCGACGCCGACGCGATCTACAAGGCGACGTTCTTCATTGCGGCGACGGGCGTGTTGTCGGTGCCGTTCATTCCCGACGTGCCGGGCCGCAACACGTTCGACGGCGTGCAGGTGCACACGGGGCTGTGGCCGTCCGAGGGCGTCGACCTTGCCGGCAAGCGCGTCGCCGTTGTCGGCACGGGGTCGTCGGGCGTGCAGATCGTGCCGGTCATCGCCGACCATGTCGCGGAGCTCACCGTCTACCAACGCAGCGCGAACTGGTGCACGCCGCTGAACAACCGGCCGATCACGGCCGACGAGCAGGCGGAGTTGCGCCGCGACTTCGAACGCATCCGTGAAGTGCTCAACAGGTCACCGTCTGGCTTCCTCCACGAAGTCAACACGCGCTCCGCGTTCGACGACTCCGACGACGAACGGCTCGCGCTGTTCGAGAAGCTGTGGGCGTCGCCCGGCTTCACCAAGCTGACGAGCAACTACTACGACGTCCTCTACAACGAGAAGGCCAACGCGGAATGGTGCGCGTTCCTCGAATCGAAGATCCGCTCGCTCGTCGACGACCCGTCGACGGCCGACAAGCTGATCCCGACGCACCGCTTCGGCCAGAAGCGCCCGCCGTTCGTGAACGGTTACTACGAGGCGTTCAATCGTCCGAACGTGCACCTCGTCGATCTCAACCAGGAGTCGATCGACTTCACGGCGCACGACGTGATCATCTGGGCAACCGGTTTCGACTTCGGCACCGGCGCGCTGTCGCGCATGGGCATCGAGGGCCGGGGCGGCGTGAAGTTGACCGACCACTGGGCCGACGGACCCGAGACGTTCCTCGGCGTCATGACGACGGGCTTCCCGAATTTCTTCTTCCCGGGAGGACCGCACGCGGCGGCCGGCAACAACCCGCGGTACAACGGCGACCAGGTCGACTTCGTCACCGACTGCATCGTGCACGCGTCACGCGCCGGCTTCGACGTGATCGAGCCGACGGACGACGCCGAAGAACGCTGGACGCAGATGGTCGACAAGTCCGCGCAGCAGGCACCGTTCGGCGAGCTCGGTCAGTACTACGGCACGAACATTCCCGGGAAGCCTCGCCGCTATCTGTTGAACGCGGGCGGACGACCGAAGCTGCACAAAGAGATCCAGCGGGTGAAGGACACCGACTGGGTCGCGTTCAACTTCAGCTGAAGCTGGGGTTCTCCCAGTCCGGGAACACGTCGGGCAGGTCGTTGCTCACGCTGCCGCTGAACACCGCGCCGCGCTTCTCGAGGAACGACGCCACGCCTTCACGCGCGTCAGCCGACGCGCCAGTGACCTGGACGGCGCGCGAGTCGACGCGGTGCATGTACATCGGGTGGTCGGCGACCATGCCTCGCCACAGCATCTGGCGGGTGAGAGCGACGGAGATCGGCGCCGACTCGGCGAACTCGCGGGCGAGGGTCATCGCGGTGTCGAGCAGTTCGTCGTTCGGGACGACGGCCTTCACGAGCCCGCCGGCGAGCGCCTCGGGCGCGTTGAACACGCGACCGCTGTAGAGCCACTCGGCCGCCTGCTGCACGCCGACCACGCGCGGCAGGAACCACGTCGACGCGCCCTCGGGCACGATGCCGCGCTTGGCGAACACGAAACCAAAACGGGCCGACTCGGCGGCAATGCGAATGTCGCACGGCAGCGTCATGGTGGCGCCCATGCCGACGGCCGCCCCATTGATCGCCGCGATGACGGGCTTGTTCAGTTCGAAGATGCGCAGCGTGATGAGGCCGGCGCCGTCGCGGTAGATCTTCTGACCTTGTGTCTCGTCGGCGCCGGTCGGCGGCGCGATCTTGGAATCGCCGGCCGCGTAGTCGAAGGTCTTGCCGCCGCCGCTTAGATCGGCGCCGGCGCAGAAGGCGCGGCCGCGGCCGGTGAAGATGACGGCGCGCACGTCGTCGTCGTTGTCGGCCGCGTCGAGGGCGTCGAGCAACTCCTTGATCATCAACGTCGTGCCCGTGTTCATCTTCTCGGGACGGTTCAGCGCGATCGTCGCGACGTGATCGGTGACTTCGTATTCGATCTCTTCGTAGCTCACGGCCGAGGACCTTAGACAGTGGCGATCGGATT
>JBEHXL010000058.1:0-11289 GCA_048498715.1 Actinomycetota bacterium
CATTTCTTCAGGAAAGTTGTCCGGTTCGATGGGTCTGGAGGGCTTTGGGTGTCTGCGTCGTCGAACGGTTCGGCGAACGCAGGGAGGAATTCCGTGTTTTTCGTCACCCATTTGCTGGCGCAAGTTGACGTCAGTCCGAACTCGACTGGCATGCCGGGCGGCGCGTTCGTGCAGCAGCTCCTCGGTTGGTTGTCCCAGTTGGCGCTGTGGGGGTCGCTCGCGTCGATCCTCGTGGGCGCCGCGCTCTATGGCATCTCGCAGAACAGCGGGAATTACGCGGGCGGCTACCGCGGCAAGCAACTCGCGGCGGCCGGCGCAGTTGGTGCTGTCCTGGCTGGCGTCGCACCGACGGCAGTCAACATGTTGTTCCGCGCGGCAGGTGCCTAGTGCCGGTCTTGATCAACCGGAAGACGGTCCTGGCAACGTGTGCGGCCGGGTTGGTGGGCGCCGGCGTCGGCAGCCACCTCACCGGCGACCGCTCGACTCCAACCCCAGACCGCGCCCATACGCAGCACGGTGTGTCGCGGGAGGTTCGGGTTGGTCAGGCGCCCGTCACCGCAGAGACCGCCACGGAGGTGGCGCTGCGCTACGTCCTCAACGGTCAGGCGCTGCTCGATGCTGGCCCGGCCGGCGTCGACGCTGTCCTCGCTCCTATTGTGGCTCCGACCGCGCGGAAACGCCTCGTGGGCGAAAACGAGCGCAACGTCGTGCGTGTGACGGCCGAGCTGTCGGCGGCGACGGGCCCGATCCGGTGGCGGCAGGCCCCGCTGGCCGTGCGGGTCACCACGACTGGCGACGTGGCCATGGTGGCGGTGTGGCACGTCGGCGTGTTGTCTGCACCCGGCGTGGCGCCGCCGCAAGCGCACTGGTCGACGTCGTCGGTCGAACTCGAGAACACCGGCGGTGCGTGGAAAGTCACCGACGAGGCCGTCGTCGAGGGTCCGATGCCGCTCAACGGCGGCAACGCAGCACCGGCCGACGACACGACGCTCGAGGCGGCGCTTGACGGCTTCGCCGCGCCACCCCAGTCATGAGGGCCCGTACCCGACGAGCACTCGTCATCGCGACAACATCGGCCGCGCTCGTTGCGACGCCCACGGTGGCGCGGGCCGACGTGCCGGGGGAGGGTATCGTCAAGAACGCGGCCGGCGCCTTCGGTGGTTGGGCGTGGGACAAGGTCACCGACGGTCTCGCGAAATGGATCCTCGAAGCCGTGGGCGCCCTCATCGAGGGCGTCATCGGTTTCCTGCAACGCTCGACAAAGGTCGACGTCAAAGCCGTCTGGTTCTCCGGCCAGGGCTCGCCCTACGCCACCGTTCGCGACATCGCAATCCTGCTCACGCTCGGGTTCGCGCTCCTCGCGATCGTGTCCGGCACCTTGCGCGGCGACCCGGTCGGCATGCTCACCCGCATCGCGGTGGGCCTGCCTGCCACGGCGTTGGCGATGGCGGTCTCGATCCCGGTCGTCGCGATCCTGCTCGACCTCGTGGACCAACTCTCCACCGCAGTGCTCGACCCCGCCAACGCGCCCGCCGTCAAGTTCCTGTCCGGCTTCGGCGAAACGGCTGCGAAGACGACCGGAGGCTTCGCCGTTGTGCTCGTCGGACTGCTCGCCGTGCTCGCTGCGGCCCTCGTCTGGGCGGAGCTACTCGTCCGTGCCGCGCTCATCTATCTCGTCGTCGCGATGAGTCCGCTCGTCCTGGCGGCCACGATGTGGCCGGCGGCGAGGGGCGTTCTTCGACGCACCGTCGAGGTGCTCGTCGCCCTGATTGTCTCGAAACTGGTCGTCTCGATCGCCATCGCGGTCGGTGCCGCGGCACTCGGTGGCGCCGGCATGGAGAACACGGGCACCGCCGGGGCTATCGGCACGCTCATGATCGGTGCCGCCATCTTGGCCATGGCCGCCTACTCGCCCTTCCTGGTGCTGCGACTCATTCCGGTTGTCGAGTCCGCCACGATCGGTCAGGGCGTCTCGCACGCGCCGATGCGTGGCGTGCAGACCGCGGCAGGAACGGTGTTGACGCTGTCCGCGGTCGGCCGCCTCGCCGGAGGCGCGGGCGCCGGCGCGGCCGGACAATCAGCGGCCGGTGCGACGACCGGAACAGGTGCGGCCGCGTCGGCCAGCACATCGGGGGGAGTGGATCTCGCAACTCGCGGCGCCGCGCCGTCACCGCCCCCGGCCCGGCGTGAGCCCAGCCCACCCAACTCGGGAGATGCGCAATGAATGGACGGACGTACCGATTCGCGCCGCTCGATCACAAGGCGTGGATTTTCGGACTAGCCGGCACGCAGTGCCTCGTCCTCGGAGGGGGCCTCACGGCGAGCGCCACGCTCCTGCGGCTACCGATCCCGCTTCTTCTTGCCTCGGCGCCAGTTCTGGTCGCCGTCGCGGTCGCGTTCGTTCCTATCGGCCCCGCCAAGGCCTATGAACTCGCGGGTACAAGGTTCGCCTTCCTGCAGGGTCGGCCCGGACGGCCGTGGCTGGCGCCGATTCCGCTGTTCACCTCACCCGCTGACGAGCGTAAGACGCCGCCACCGCCCAACCTCGCCGGCGTCGAAATCCGCGAGGTGGCGCGGCCGGACTGGGCGGGGCAGGCCGTGCGCGGCGTCGCCGTGATCCAAGGCGAAGGCGGCCTCGACGCGACCGCGGTGGTCCGTGCTCGCGCCAACGGCTTCGCTTTGGCGTCGCACGGCGACCAGGACCGTTCCCTCGCAGCTTGGGGTGATGTCCTGTCGAGCTTCTGCTCCGAGGCATCGGCGGTCAGCCGGCTCGTCGCGTCCGAGCACGCCGGACCCGCCGATCTCACGGAGGCGCGTGCCTGGATCCACGACCACGGCGCCGCGGCGACCCACCACGTCCGGCGTGACTATGACGACCTCTTGGCCGAGGTAGGCGAGCGCGCCGCGGCGCACGAGGTGCTGATCACGCTCACGGTGGACCGGCGCCGAGCGAAGGGCGACCTCGATGCTGCGCTGCTGGCTGAGACGCGTCGGCTCGTCGAGCGTCTGGACGCGGCCGGTGTCGTGGGGACGGTTTTGACGCCCCAGGAAGTCGCCGTTGCGGTGGCCACGCGCATGGACCCGACCCGAACCCTCGCGGCGTGTCCCTCGTTGGTAGACGCGAGCGGACTCGCACCCGTGTCGCCTTGGCCCCTGTCGCAACGCGTGCGGTGGACCGACGTGCGCACCGACGGCGCGGTTCATCGCGCGTGGTGGATCGCCGAGTGGCCGCGGCTCGACGTCGGCGCGGCGTGGCTCGACCCCCTGCTATCGACACGAGCAGCCCGCAGAACCGTCGTCCTGTTCTTCGAACCCGTGGCGCCATCGACCTCACGCCGACGGATCGAGCGAGACGCCACGCGCCTGGCCACCGATGCGGAACAGCGCGCCAACCGTGGCTTCCGCGTCGGCGCCCGCCACCACCGCTCCCGCGACGCGGTCGAGGAACGCGAAGCCGAACTCGTCGCGGGCTACGCCGAGGTCGGCGTCGTCGGACTCGTCGTCGCAACCGCCGTGACTGACAACGAGCTTGACGCGGCCGCCACCCAGATCGGCCAAGCCGCCAACGCCGCAAGTCTCGAACTCCGCCAGCTCGACGGCCGCCACGATCTCGCGCTCGCCGCCTCCCTGCCCTTGGGACGACCCATCCAGGAGCGACGCCTGTGAGGGCGCCGCGCCGCCAACTACGCCTGCCTCGGCACCGCGCCACCACGGCCCACGCCTGCTCGGCGTACCCGTTCCAAGTCGACACCGCCACCACCAGCCAAGGAGTCGTGCTCGGGCTCAACGTCACTGCGGGCAGCGATCCCTTCGCGTATGACCCGTTTGCCGCCTATGCCCAGGGCAAGGTCACAAACCCCAACGTGCTGGTCGTCGGCGAACCCGGCGTCGGTAAATCCGCCCTGCTCAAGTGCTTGATCAGTCGCTCCTCGGGGCTGCTCGGTCGGTGGATCGCCATCACCGATCCGAAAGGCGAGTACGCGGATCTCGCCGCCCAGCTCGGGCTCACAGTCATCAAGCTCCACCCTGGCGGCCAACAACGACTGAACCCCCTCCACCGAACGGCAAGCGTCGAACCAAACGACGCCGTCGTGCGCCAATCCTCCATGGTCGCGGCGCTCCTGGCGTCGGTCCTGCATCGCGATCTGACCCCGCTCGAGGACGCCGCGCTCGGGTGGGCCATCACTGCGCTCGCACGCACACGCACAGAGGCGACGCTGACCGACCTCGCCGCCGTACTGGCCTCACCACCCCAAGCAATGGCGGACCGCTCTCACTTACCCTCCGATCAATTGGCGCGGGCGATCGAGGACATGACCTACGGACTCGGAAAACTTCTCGACCGCTCGCTCCGCGGCATGTTCGACGGACCCAGCACCATCGACCTCGACCCGAACGGGCCCGGCGTCGTCATCGACCTCTCCGCAGTGCATCACGACCCAGAAGCGCTCGGTCTTGTGATGATCGCAGCGACTTCCTGGCTGCAATCGGTCATGACGCTGCAAGGCAGACCCCGCATCCAAGTTCTCGACGAGGCCTGGGCTCTCCTCGCCAACGAACGAGCCGCCCGGTACCTCCAAGCCTGCTTCAAACTCGGCCGCTCCTACGGCGTCGCCAACATCGCCATCGTCCACCGGCTCTCCGACCTGCGCGCCCAAGCCGACGACGGCACCGCCCTGGCGAAAGTCACCGCCGGCTTCCTGGCGGATGCGCAGACCCGCATCGTGTTCCGCCAATCCGCCGACCAGGTCTCCGAAGCGCAGGACGCTCTCGGCCTCACCGAAACCGAAGCCGCGGTCCTGCCCCGCCTTGCCCGCGGTCGCGCTTTGTGGAAGTACGGGCCGCACGCCGCGATCGTGCAACACGTCATCGGACCGGGCGAGGCCGCGCTGTGCGACACCGACGCCCGCATGGGCGGATGACGACCACAAGAACACCGGACGGCGTGTCCGCCACGATCATGCTCCCGATCCTCGGCGTCGCCTCAAGTGTCGGAGCCATCGGGTGGCTCGGACTACAGCTCGCCAGCATCGCCGGATCGCTCAAGCCCGCGCCGGTCGGCATGGAACAACTCGCCGAAGGCCTGGCTGCACTGCCACGAACGCCAGCGAATCCGGCAGACGCGTGGCCGACGACAATCCGCGGCCAACTGCCTGGACCGATTCTCTACTGGGCCGCGCAACTCGTCGTTGTCGCCGCCGTCGCTGTGATCCTCACCCTCGTCGTCACCTATCGACGACGCTCAGCGCGCGGGCATCCACTGCGCGTGCGCGCCGACGCTGGTCTCGCTCGACCCGGCGAACTCGTCGACCTACGCGCCACCGGACCCGAAGCCGGTCGACTGATCCTCGGCAACGTCGGCCATGGCCTCATCGCCACCCGACCCGGTGACAGCCTCGCCGTCATCGGACCCACCGGCTGCGGCAAGACCGCCGGATTCGCCATACCCGCCCTATTGGAGTGGGACGGCCCGATCATCGCTACGTCCGTCAAAGCCGACCTGCTCACCGCAACAATCGATCACCGGCGAAGCCGCGGCAACGTCGTGGTCTACGACCCCACCGGCGCCGCCGGGCTCGGCATCTCTGCCACGTGGTCACCGATCCCTGCGTGCACCACGTGGACCGGCGCGCTGCGAACCAGCGCCTGGCTCTCCGAAGCCGCGCAACCACGACGCGACTCCATAACCGACGGGGACTACTGGTACACCCAAGCCCGCCGCGGACTCGCCCCCTACCTCTACGCCGCCGGACTCCACGCACGCACCATCGGCGACGTCGTGCGCTGGATCGACGCCCAAGCCGAAGGCGAAATCGGCAACATCCTCGACGCCGCCCTCTACGACCCCGACCCCGAGGTCGCCGCCGGCGCCGAAGCCGCCCTCACCGTCGCCGAAGGACTGTGGGGGAGAGAAGAACGACTCAAAGGATCCGTCTTCTCCACCATCGAGAACATCCTCGCCCCCTACGCCGATCCCGGCGTCGCATCCGCCGCCAACGACGGCCTCGACTTCGACGCCTGGCTATCGGGGGACAACACGATCTACGTCGTCGCCACCGCCCACGAACAAGCACGACTCCGACCCGTCCTCAGCGTCCTCGTGCAACAAGCCGTCCGATCCGCCTACGACCGCGCCGCACGTCTGCCCTCGGGACGACTCGAGCACTCGCTGCTAGTGATGCTCGACGAAGCCGCCAACATCGCACCACTACCCGACCTCCCCGGCTACGCCGCAACGGCGCGTAGCCACGCGATCACGCTCGTATCAATCTGGCAAGACCTCGCGCAGCTCAAAAACCTCTACGGCAGCCAAGCCCAGTCCCTGCTCAACAACCACCGAGCGAAACTCTTCGGTTCCGGCATCGCCGACGTAGACAGCCTCGACTACCTGTCCCGCCTGATCGGCGAGCAACGCCACCACGAGAAGCAACACAGCCACGACCTGGAGGGTGGACGCCGGTCCGTGTCCGAACACACCTCGTTCCGGCGACTCGCACCGCCCGATCTCCTGCGCCGCGTCAAGCCCGGTCACGCCGTGCTCGTGTGCGGATCCGAACTGCCCGCCCACATCCGCCTCCGGCCCTGGTTCCGCGACGCCCGCCTGCGATCTCTCGGCGACGGTGCTCAATGATCGACACGTCGCGGGAAGCCGCCGAACTGGCGGCCCGCGGCTGGCCGGTGCTCCCTCTTCACCATCCAATGACATCCGGCTGCTCCTGCCGACAACCCGGCTGCGGCTCCGTCGCCAAACACCCCCGAATCAAAGGCGGTCTCAACTCGGCCAGCAACGATCTCGACCAGGTCACCGCCTGGTGGACGCGCTGGCCTCGCGCCAACGTCGGGGTGAGGACCGGTGCAGCCAGCGGGCTCGTCGTCGTCGACATTGATCCGGCCCATGGCGGACTCGACAGCCTCGAACGCCTCCAACGCCGCTACGGCTCGCTGCCCGAAACGCTACGTGTCGAAACCGGCACCCGAGGAGCACACCTCTACTTCGAACACCCCGGCGTCGACGTCAGAAACGACGCCGGCCGCCGCCTCGGACCCGGCCTCGATATCCGCGGAGACGGCGGCTACATCGTCGCGCCACCCAGCGTCCACGCCGTCGGACGCCGCTACCAATGGCTCGAACCCGGAGCAGCGCCGGCAACACTGCCCGATTGGCTTCAGCAACGTCTGCTCCACCGCGAGTCCACCCGGCGCCCCGACCCCATCGTGTGCGACCGCGAATACGCGCAACGCGCGCTCGACCGAGCCGCGCACGCCGTCGCAACGGCTCCGGAAGGCACCCGAAACAACACGCTCAATCGGGCCGCCTACCGAATGGGTCGGCTCGTTGATTCCCGTGCTGTCGGCCGCCACGCCGTGGAAGCGGCGCTCGAGACCGCAGCGACGTTGTCCGGACTTTCCATCGCTGAAAGCAGATCAACGATTGCTTCGGGGCTCAACGCGTCCACGAAGCGCAGCCTCAGCGTCAGCAGGAACATCGATGCCGAGCGCGAGCTCGCGCTCGGCATCGACCGCTAACCGGCTCCAACGAGTCCCATCGGTGGCTTGGCTGTAACACCGTTTCCTTACTGTGCCGCCATGCGCTACGAGTTCACCGTGATAACGCACCGCCGCCCCGTCGGCGTAATGCACCAGCCCGAATGGATCGGCATCGGTGTGCGACCGACCACCGACGAGGCCACCGTCCTCGCGCAGATGGGCGCCGCCGGCTGGGCGCTCGTGAGCGTTCTGGCCAACGCGCACGACACCGAACGCCACTACTACTTCCGACGCAGCCTCGCGTAGCAGCGCGACGACCCTATGGGGCAGCCGTCGTGCTCGTCGTTGGCGTCGTCTCCGGCGGCACATTCGCGGCATCGACCACCACGTCCAGCAGGGCCTTGACCATCCACTGCGCCCGACGCTGAGCCGTCGCCATCGCGGGTTCAACGATGGTCATCGGCGACAACGCGAGCACCCCGACAAACACCAGCGACAACACGACTCCCGCGGCCCGACGAGCGCTGCGACTCGGCAAGAGTTGCGTGATCAGTCTGAGCATTTCGAACACGCTGCGAAACGGTACGCCGACGGTGTTACGCGCAAACAGCGACCCCGACAGCCTCCGATTGGCTCACGCGGCCTCGATTCGCAACGTCCAGCCTGGGGGGCGGCCGGCATAGCCCGGTGAGGCCGGAAATCCTTGGTCGTCGTACGACGTGATCTTCAAATCGCCCTTTCGGAACACGCGAGCGCCCGAGTAGCTACGACCGACCTGTTGGTATCCGCGACGCTTGAGTATCCGTGTCATGACTTGATCAGCGTCCTGTACCTCGTTCGCCGCCGGTTGAAGCATGCGGGTGATCGACGTGCAGACGTCGAAACAGATGCTGTTGCCGCCGCGCGATTCGTCCAGCACCTTCCATTCCGGCGGATCGAGACGATGCAGTTCGGCTCGCATGGCGTAGTAGCCGGGCGGCACTAACGGAACTGCGATGCTGGTGAAGAGCAGTCCGCCTGCGAGAGCGATGACGACGCTGGCGGCCGTCGGCAACCGTTTCGTCAAGGGAACGTTGAGCAGAGCAACGAGGACTCCTCCGCCCGCCGCGCCAAGGCCTGCGATGCGCCCGAGCCGAAAGTCAAAGACCTCGAACACGTACGCGCCGAGGAGAAGCCCGAGCCACCAACCCCCGACAGCCAGAAGCGCCAGCAACGCGGCGCCAACCTGCGACGCCGCGCTCGGGGCTGTACGGAGGGCTGGCGAGCCGGTCCGGCGATCTGCGTACACGGTTTCGACCGTGATCTCGTTGCTGTCGGTCATCGACCGACTCCGGCCGACGCCGTCCGAATATCCGTACCGAGTACTTGGGCCTTCGAACGGTTCAGAGCCTCGACGATGTCCGGCGTGTTCGGTTCGTGTGCGTCGTCGCAGTCATGCGCCGGTTCGTGACTCGCGACGGTATAAAGCTCGTTGCGATCACGGCCACGGGACAGCGCCGTGTAACCGGCTTCGAGATAGAGCTGGTCGTCGCCGAGGACGAACGACGCGTCGCAGGTCATGCCTTGGGCTTTGTGGATGGAGATGGCGTAGGCGTAGGTCAAATGCCCGTCTTGGATGTAGTCGTTCGGCACCACGACATCGTTGCCATCGCGGGTTCGGATGGAAATGGTGAGATCGCGCCTGTTGACGGCAGTCACGGTGCCGATGGTCCCGTTGATCAGACCGGCCCGTCGCCGGTTCCGTGTCGCGAGGACTTCGTCGCCGACCGCGAATTCGCCGGAGGGCGTGTGGAGTCCCTTGGCGTCGATTTCGCGGGTCGCTTTGAGGATCGAGCGGGCGCGGGCGTTGAGGTCGGCGACGTCGACGCGTCGCAGCGCAACCATCACGGAATGAGCTCCGGTCGTTCGGGCATTGTGCCATTCGGCTACGAGTTCCGTCCGCGCGTTGTCGGCCGTCGGGAGCTGGTGAACGCGTCCGTGTTCGGTGAGGCGTTCGATTGCGGCGCTGACTTTGCGTCCGCGTAGCTCTCGTAGAGCGAGCCTCTCGATGGGATCGCGTTGGCGCATGTTGGCGAGCAAGCGCGATCCCCCGATGCGACGGAAGAGTCCGACGAACGCTCCGCCGGCTTGGATCTCGGGGAGTTGCCGCGGATCGCCAACGAGCACGAGCTTCGCGTTCGCTCGCCGGGTGAGGCGATGCAGCCGGTCGATCTTCCTGGTGCCCACCATGCCGGCTTCGTCGACGACGACGACGGAGTTGGAGGGCAGCGTCGAGTTCCGATTGGACTCGCAGTGGTAGAGCAACGCGTCGATCGTGAAGGACGGGATGCCCGAGCCGGCTTGCAGTTCAGCGGCCGCTCGTGCGGCCAGCGCGACTCCGATCACGCGATGACCCGACTGTTGCCACGCCGCGCGCGCCGCGTCGAGCGCGAATGTCTTTCCCGCACCGGCG
Organism: Actinomycetota bacterium; assembly: GCA_048498715.1. GTDB lineage: Bacteria > Actinomycetota > Acidimicrobiia > Acidimicrobiales > JACCXE01 > JACCXE01. The sequence continues at coordinate 9,941 of JBEHXL010000058.1, forward strand.
GCTCCGACAACGAGTTCGATCGCAGCGCCCGACGAAGTGATGCGTTCGACGAACTCGCGTTGCTCGTCGTTGAGAGACGGGCGCGCTGTAATTGCGTCACGCACGTGTGAACCGTCAGCAATGGCGACGCCATCGTTGGCATGGCGCTCGGCACTGTCGAGAAGCCCAGCTTCCATGCTGAGCAACTCGGGCGTCGAATAGCGCATGCCCGTGACGGCGGGGGAGAGCGGCACCGCTGCGGCCGACAAGAGGTATCGGTCAGCGCGAAGTTCAGCTTCGTTGACGTCGAGTCCCTCGACCGCGCTCTCGGCTACCGCGCGAAGCGCATCCCGCCGATCGAAGAAAGACGCGTGCTCCGTAAGCACCTGGTCCAACCGCTGCCGAGTCGCCGTCGTAGGTGCCGGCTCACGTCGCCTGCCGAAAGCCTTCGCGAGGTCACGACGCGTGAAACCCAAACCGGCCGCCTCACGAGCCCAGCGTTCTCGCAGCGAGCCCGTCGTCTCTGTCGCACGCTTCTCGCCACGCGTAGCGAGTGTCGCGACCTGCGCGCCCTCCCTACCGCGCACTCCCATCTCGACCATCCGCGCCTCAATCTCCACCCGTCGTCGACTGAACGCACGCAACACAGAAGTAGGAACACCGTCAAGCTCGGCCATGCCTTTGACCGAGGCCTTCCAGCTAACGCCCAGCCGACGCGTCAGCTCGGCGCGCAGATGCGCCTGGTATAGGTAGCCGGCAGTCCTCCCGTTCAGTAACAGGAGTCGTCCGTCGAGCGACGACCATCGCGCGTCTACGCCGCGTGCCATGTTCGCAATCAACACATGGGTGTGGAGCTGCGGATCACCCGTGCGGCTCGTCCGATGACGAAACGCCGCAGCCACCAAACCCGAAGTCGCGATCTGCTCCGCGCCTCCCGCGCCTCGCCGTCCAAACGCAGCGACTCGCTCCAAGTAACCCACCGCCGCGGCCACCGCCGCGTCGTGAGCCTCAACCGCGTGCTTCGAGGTGTCGGCGTCACCGAGTGCGTAAAGCAAAGACACCGACTTCGGAGCAGAGAACGTCGCGTCGAACCCTGGAATTCGTCGAGACGATCGGATGATCTGAGCGCCATCACGCGGATCAGCGCCCGTCAACACAAGATGAAGATCCTCATCCGCGACACGACCGTTCAATGCGAGCGCGCCCGAGCCGCCAGTGGGCAGCCATTCACCAGGCGCCTCGCCCTTTCCGGTGTAGTAGTCCTCGACGCCCTTGGCCACGGCGCTCACGTAATAGTGCTGCTGCCCAGCAGCGAGCTTTGCGATCGACAACACACCTACCCAAAGCCGTTCGCGAGGCCCGAACCGGAC
>JBEHXL010000059.1:0-11063 GCA_048498715.1 Actinomycetota bacterium
GGGGAAGTGTGGAGGGAAAGAACCGCCAGCCTTCTCACAGGGAAGTAAAACCCTACTCGGGCGCTGGTAATTCCTCCGGAGCCTCGATCGGCGGCGAAACCGGCTTGTCCTCGTTTTCGTGCCGGAAGGACAGATAGATCCGCACGAGGGTCTGTTTCTGCTCCTCGTTCATGTACGGGTCCCGAAGGATCGCATCGGCGAGATCGTCGGTCGGGTCCCGCTCGTCGAGGATCCCGGCCCGCACGTACAGCGTCTCGGCCTGGATACGCAGGGCTTTCGCGATCTGGCGCAAGATCTCCGCCGAAGGCTTGCGCAGCCCGCGCTCGATTTGGCTGAGGTAGGGGTTCGAGATGCCGGCGAGCTCGGACATTCGTCGCAGTGACAAGCGGGCCGAGCCGCGTTGTTGGCGAATGAACTCCCCGAGATCCCGCCAGCGGTCTCCCTGATCGACCTCGTCGTCCACGTGGTTCACCGTAGCCCGGTGTTAGCTTCAGTTAGCAGCAAAGAACACTAGGGAGGAACCACACAAATGGTCGCGCTGGAAATCATCTCGCGAGAAGGCGGGATTCTGTTGTCTCGCTACGCGCACTATCTGGGTGCAGTCACCTGGATGGGACTGCTCTACTACTTCAACTACGTGCAGACGCCGGCGTTCGCCACCTTCGACGCGCCGGCTCGCACCGAAGCGATCTCGAAGCTCGTGCCGCGTGCCCTGTGGTGGTTCCGCTGGGCCGCCGTGCTCACCGTGCTTTCGGGCTTCTTCATCCTCGGCTTCCAGAAGGCCGACGGCGACTACATGAAGACGCCGATGGGCATCTCGATCTCGACGGGCGCGCTACTCGGCATCATCATGCTGCTCAACGTCTGGGGCGTCATCTGGCGCAACCAGAAGACCGTGATCAAGTCGGCGCAGGGCGTCATGGAAGGCCAGGCCCCGCTGCCCGAGGCCGTCGATGCCGGCCGTCGCGCCGCTCTCGCGTCCCGCACGAACGTCGTGTTCAGCATTCCGCTGATCTTCTTCATGGCCTTCACGAGCCACCTCGCCCCTCTGTACAACCAGGATCCGGCGGGCTCGAAGCGCGGCCTGTTCTGGGGCCCGGTGATCCTGATCATCGCCCTGATGGAGCTCAACGGTCTCGGCCTCATCGCCGGCACCGGTCAGACGACGGTCAAGAAGTACCTCGAGAAGCACACCACGGCGATCGCCACCGGCTTCGTCCTCGTGGTCCTCTTCTACGGCTGGTTCGAGGTCTGCTTCAGCTAGTCGCTCAGTGCGACAAGGCCACGTAGCCCAGGAGCGCAAGCAGCGCCGGGGCTGAGGCCAACAACGTAGAAAGTCGACGAACAGCGGGCGCCTCCTCGGGGGCGCCCGCTTCGTCGTCTTCGGTGCCGTGTCGGCGCGCCGGCGTTTCGCTGATGCGACGAGCGACGGTCGGCCCCAAGGGCCCGGCAACGCAGATGATCGCGGCGAGCATCGCGACGGTCGTCAGCGTGAAGGGCGGGACGGCCAGGGCCGCAACGGCGAGCGCGCCAGCGAGCACCGTGGCAATGCCCGCGGCCGGTCCCTCCCAGCGATTGTGGGCACCAGTGCCCACGACGTACTCGGCCGCGTCGTAGCCGGCGATCAGGCCGAGCACGGAGATCGCCTCGGTGAGGCCACTCGCCCGCGCCGCGACGGGCGCCGCAACGGCGAGCGCGATCAGCACGACCGCGAGCAGCGGTCGTTGCGGGCCGCGACGCACGAGGGAAAACAACGCGAGGCTGCCCGTCGCAACGAGCCACCCGAGCAGCCACCACGTTCCGACGAACGCGGCAGCAAAGGTTGTGACCGACCACGCCGCGCCGAGGCGGCCGCGGGGCAGTCCGCTTATGCGGACACCTCGGCGAGACCGTTGGAGATGACCTGGGCGCCGGCGCTGTAGGCCTCGTATGGGTAAATGCCGTCGGCCGCTTTGTAGACGGTGGTGACGACGTCGTTGCCGGGGAACACGTTCTTGGCGAAACGAACGGCAAGACGCTTGAGGCGGGACGGATCGCCGTCGGCGGCGAGCTTGATCGCAGCCTGGCTGGTCATGGCCATCGTGCACAGGCCGTGGGCGATGATGCCGGGCAGGCCGACCTGCTTGGCGAAGTTCTCGTCGACGTGGATCGGCATCATGTCGCCCGACGCATCGCGATAGCGGAAGGTCTGGTCGTCGTCGACGTGGACCGACAGCTCGCCCACCAGATTGCTGCGGGCGGCTTCAGGGAAATCGTGACCGGGCTTGTCGGGGCCGGCGCTCTCGCCGTCGGACAGGCCACGCAGGAACAGCGTGATGTACTGCTCGACGATCGGATCGCCGGTGTTCGCATCAGTGCTACGGGTGCGAACGGTGAAGCGAGTGCCGCTCGAGCCCACGCGGATGCTGTACGCCTCGGCGGCCGTCGACAGCTTGGTGCCCGGCAGCAACGGGGAGCTGAAGTGCATGTCCTGCTCGCCGTGCACCACCATCATGAGCGCCTCAGACGGCACGACGTCGCCCACCGCGACGCCCATCGCCGCCCACGCAGGCACGACGGCGAAGACCGGCGGGGCGTACTTGCCGGAGGTGTACGCCGGGTTGTCGTCGTTGGTCGCGGCGGCATAGGCCTTGGCGCGATCGCCGTCGATTTCTTCGGTCAGTGCGTCGTAGACGGTGCCGAGCTTTGCTGGATCCAGAGCCATGTGTGCGAACGTAGTCGGGATGGCAAAACGGCTGCTCCTCGTCCGCCACGGCGAGTCGATCTGGAACGCCGAGGGGCGTTGGCAGGGCACGGCGAACCCGCCGTTGTCGGAGGCCGGACGGGCGCAGGCGGCGCAATTGGCCGAGTACATCAAGGATCACGGGATCGAAGCGATCGTCACGTCCGACCTCGATCGGGCCGTCGAAACGGGCTCGATCGTCGCCGACCTCCTCGGCCTCGAAGCCCCACTGATCGAGGCTCGCCTACGCGAGCGCGACGTCGGCGAGATCAGCGGTCATACCCGCGAAGAGATCGAGGCGAAATGGCCCGGTCTGCTCGAGAAGTGGCGCACGGGCGAGCTCAAGACGATGCCCGGCGGCGAGGACGACATCACACCGCGGGTCACCGCAGGGCTGCAAGCGATTGCCGACGCGCCCGACGGATCAGTGGTGCTCGTCGTCACGCACGGTGGCGTGATCGGCGCGATCGATTCCTGGCTAGGTACCGAATACCGGCGCGTGGGGAACGTGCAAGGTCGTTGGCTTGTCGTCGACGACGACGGCACGATCCGCTTCGACACTCATTTTGGGGACGACCTCGACGGCACCGACGTCCCCGTCGCTCTCTAGCTTCTTCATCGCGACGACGGGCGCGATCACGTCCCACAGAATCTGTTCCAAGAGGTCCTTGTTGAACAGGTCGGTCGCGTGGCCGCCTTCGCGCCACCACAGCTGAGCGTTGGAGCCCGCCGCGCTGACCATTGCTTCGACCTGGTCCGGACCGAAGTACCAGTCGGCCTTGTCGTGGATGATCACCAGCGGTGAGGGTGCGATGTCGCCCACCACGCTGACCGGATCGATGCGCCCGTCGCGGCCGGGACCGGCGATGCGGACCCGCATGAGGTACTTCAGTGCGGCGCGCAGGAACGGTGACGCTGCGAGTTCGAGCACGCGACCGACGCCACGTGCGGCGTCGCGTCCGCCCCACCAGGCGGGACCACTGACCGCGATGACAGCGTCGGGCTTACGACCGGCCTGGCCACGACCGGCCATGCCGGCATAGATCACCGAAGCGCCCGAGCCCATCGAAGTACCGAGCAGGATCAACGCATCGGTGTCGGGCACCTGATCGACGGCGGCCCACACGTCGAGCCACTCGTACGCACCGAGGGTCGAGATGCCTTCGGACTTGCCGTGACCGCGAAGATCGATCAGCAGGACGTTCACGTGCTGAGCGAGCTTGGTCGCGAACTCGTGGATCTTCGGATGGCGGTGCCAGTTGGCGAACCCGTGCGACAGCACGACCGTCGCCCCGCAGCCCTCAGGGCCGTGCAGGCGAACGCCGTGCAGCTTCACGCCATCGGTGGTGTGGAGCTGCAGCGTCTCCGCCGGCTTCTTGTAGCGCGGCGGATTGACGTACTTGCCGTACCAAGAACGAACCGCGTCGACCTTCCTCATGCTGGGCATTTCGTACCCCTACGAGGCAGGTTCGGAGTCAGGCTCTCCCGCGTGTTCTTCGAGCGCCTCGAGCTCAGCCTCGGCGTCGGCGAGCTCGGCTTCGACGACGGCGAGCTGATCGAGATCCTCGACGAAGTCGGCCGGTTGCTCGGCCGCTTCGTCGTGCTCGTCCCGTACGTCTTCCACATCACTAAGCGTATCGGCACAAATAGGGCGCTTTGTTAGCGCGACGCACTTCGTTGGTAGGGGTGGAGGGGATCGAACCCTCGACGCTCGGGTTAAAAGCCCGACGCTCTGACCACTGAGCTACACCCCCGTTGGGAGGGGTCGATTATGACCCGTCGTCGTCCAATTGGCTGTCCTGTAACGGAGAGAGGCCGTGAACTCGCCGATCACCAAGTGGGTTCGCCACTACGTGGCCGCGCCTCACCATCGCAACGCAACCCATCACCATCTGCACTCGGCAGATGGCACGCGGGTGCACGCGGTGACCGTCGACGGGCCGCCCGACTGCGGCGTCACGGTCGTGATCTCGCCCGGATTCGGTCATTGGCACAGGCACCCGAAGATCGTCGAGCTCACCAATGCGATGGCCAAGCACGCGAACGTGGTGCTCGTGGAACTGCGCGGCCACGGCCATTCCGGCGGCGAGTGCAGCCTCGGCACGCACGAGCACCAAGACGTGGCCGCGGCGATGGAGTTGGTGCGCGACGGCGACCGCGTGGTCTTGATCGGGATCAGCATGGGGGCTGCCGCCGCGATCGTTTACGCGGGCCTCGCCGAGCGCAAGCCGGACGCGATCGTCTCGATTTCCGGCCCGGGTTGGTGGGACCGGGGCAATCCCGCTGAAGGAGTTGCCAGCACCCTCGAATGGGCGGCCTCGCGGGTCATGCGCGCGGGAATGCGGGTGTTCATGCGAGTGAACGTCGCGCCGCCGAACTCCGAGGGATGGGTCGATCCCGTCGACGTTGCCGGAAACCTCGGAGCACCACTGACCATCGTGCACGACCGCGCCGACCGGTATTTCCGGCCTGAGCAGGCCGAGGACCTCGCGGCGGCTGCGGGGCCCGGCACGCAGCTCTGGTGGCGCAACGGCGGCCACGCGACCGACCTCTTCAACGAGACGCTCTACGCGGACCTCGTGCGCGAAGTCATCGTCCCGCTGCGCGCCGCACGCTGAACCAGCGACGGCGCGTCGGTGCTGGCGTCGACGGCGACAGTGGCGTCGGCTCGAGAACCGGGCGCACCTTCTCCCACCGGGCGAGGACCTCGTCGAGGTCGAGTGGCGACAAGGACGTGGGCGGACCGTCCATCGGCGGCATCCGGTTCATCTGGCGGATCTCCTTGTTGAGCTCCTCCACGATCGTCCGCACTGCTCGCTCGGTAAGCAGCTTGTCGAGGCCGTTGTACATGTCCTCCACGGACTTGCGGATGGCAAGCGCCGGCGGTGTGAAGCCGAGGTTCTCCCGCTTGAGCCACTGCCGGATCCACCACATCTCGTCGTGGTCTCCGTCGAGGTTCGGCAACGGCTTGCCGTAGCCGGGCAGGTCTTCGAACTCACCACGCTCACGCGCGTCGCGTAGTTGCGCCTCGACGGATCGCTCCAGGCGACTTACGACGTCTTCAGCGTCGGCCACGCACCGACGGTACTCCTGAAAAACCCGTCTCGAGATGCTGCGTGATGACGTCGCACACGATCGGCTCGAGCTTGCGGTGCGAAGCGTCGGTGAGGTCGAAGCGGTCCACTGCGAGCCCGTCGTGCGTTTCGACCGATGCCGCGTGGATGTCGCCGCCCGCGTTGGTGATTGCAACGGCGATCGCGTGCAAGAGGCCGGGCCGATCGGGACCGGTCACGGTGCACGCCGTGTAGTGCGACGACGCGTCGTGATCGAACGTGACGGTGGTGCCGTGCACCGGGGGTGCGGTTATGCCCTGGTCGAGCGACCAGGTGAGGGCACGGGTGAGCGCCTCGACGTCAGGGGCTCGGGGCGACTTCACGATGAGGGCCTGCAGCGCGGCACCGTCGTCCCAGGTTGCGAGCACGGCGCGCAACACTTCGATCGACTCGTGCACGAGGACGCCGGTGAACTTCGCGAGCAGACCGGGCTGGTCGAGCGCGGCGATGTCGAGATTCCACGTGCTGTCGCGACCAGGCGTCGCGAGCACGCGCACCTCGGTGGACGCCGGTCGCGGCTCGAGCAGTTCGGCGTGGCGCACGCGATCGGTCATGGCGAACACCTCGGCGTAGGCGGCGGGCGCCGCGTCGATCCGCTTGTCCAACTGGGTGTGCTCCGTCCGGGTTTTCGGGGGTTTCTGGCTGCCAGAACGCTGCTTACGGGTGGCACGCACCTCGACGGCGCCGCTCTTGTAGGAGGGCTGGCGGGAGTACTTGTCGAACGACGCGTTCGTCAGCAGGTTCGTCGTCGCGTAGTGCATCGGGATGAAAACCTGCCCGTCGCGCATCGTCGGCGTGATGCGCGCGTTGGCTTTCATCGAACCCCGCGGTGACGACACGTAGGTGACGTCGCCGTCGGTGAGGCCGCGCCTCTCGGCGTCGCGAGGTGACATCTCGACGTACGCCTCGATGTCCATCAGCGCGCGCAGCGCGGGCGACTTCCCGGTGCGCGTGTTCGTGTGCCAGGCGGCGGAGTTGCCGCGACCCGTCAGCAGGACAAGCGGGTAGTTGTCGCTCGCCGGCTCGGCGACAGGCGTGGGCTCTTCGAACACGAAACGAGCCAGGCCATCAGGGTGGTAGTAGCGGCCGTCTTCGAACAGGCGCCTCTCGCGCTCGAGCGAGGCACCCTCCGGAAAGGGCCACTGCACTCCCCCGTCGCGATCGATCGCTTCGTATCCGTCGATGCCGGTCATGTCGCAGGGGCGGCCCTTGGACAGCCGTTGGATGATGCGGAACACCGCTTCGGGCGACTGCCACTCGGCGAACATGTCGCCGCAATCCCAGGCGTCGGCGATGAGGCGGAAGATGGCGAAGTCCGACAGCGCCTGGCCGGGTGCCTTCGCCACGCGCTTGACGATGCCGACGCGTCGCTCGGAGTTGATGAAGGTGCCTTCCTTCTCGCCCCACCCCGCGGCAGGCAGATAGAGATCGGCATGTTGGGCGGTTTCGGTCGTCGGGTACATGTCCTGTACGACGAGGAAGTCGAGCTTGTCGAACGCATCGCGCACCATGTCCTGGTAGATCCAGGAGTGCGCCGAGTTCGTCGCGATGATCCAGAGACCCTTGATCTTGCCGGCGCGCACGCCGTCGATGATCTGGTCGTAGGCGAGCGACGGGCGATCGGGGATGCGCTCTACCGGAATGCCCAAGATGCTGGCGGCTTCCTGGCGTAGCTCGGGCTTGGTGAAGTCGCGACCACCAAGCAGGTTCGTCGTATTCGAGAACAACCGAGAACCCATCGCGTTGCACTGTCCGGTGATGGAGTTCGCACCGGTGCCGGGCCGACCCATGTTTCCCGTCATCAACGCGAGGTTGATGATCGCCTGCGCGGTGCGCGTCGACTCATGGCCTTGGTTGACGCCCATCGTCCACCAGAACGAGACACGCTTGCCGTCGTGGATCGTCTGGGCGAACCGCTCGATGTCGGCCACGCGCAAGCCCGTCGACTCGGCGACCCGTGTCGGCGTGAAGTCCGCGACGAAGTCGGCGAACTCGTCGAAGCCATCGGTGTGCTCGTCGATGTAGCGCTTGTCTACCCAGCCCTCGCGCACCAACACGTGGGCGATCCCGTAGAGCAGGGCGAGGTCGGACTTCGGGGTGAGGGCGTAGTGCTGCGTCGCGGCGACAGCCGTCTCGGTGACGCGCGGGTCGACCACGATGATCTCGGGGTTGTGCGGGTTGCGGCAGATGCGCTCCCACATGATCGGGTGCGCGATGCACAGGTTCGAACCGAGCAACACGATCACGTCGGACTCCTCGAAGTCCTTGTACGTGTAGGGCGGCGCGTCGAACCCGAACGACTCCTTGTATGCGACGACGGACGTCGCCATGCACTGACGGGTGTTGCCGTCGCCGTGCACCATGCCCATCCCGAACTTCGCGAGGGCACCGAGAAACGCCATCTCTTCGGTCGGAATCTGACCGGTCGACAGAAACGCAACGGACTCGGGACCGTGCTGGTCGAGGATCGCCTTGAACCGACCTACGAACGTGCCGATCGCCTCGTCCCATCCGATGGCGTGGTGCTTGCCGCGATTGTCACGCCACAGCGGCGTCGTGCCGCGATCGTCGGCGGCGAGCGGCGTGAGCGCCTCCCATCCCTTGGGGCAGGCCATGCCGAGGTTGACGGGGTACTCCGTCGTCGGCGTGAGGTTGACGGGCACGCCGTCGCGCAGGTGCACCGTCAAGGAGCAACCCGTGGAACAAAAGCCACAGACCATCGACGTCGTCGCGTCGGGCTTGAGGCGCGCCGGCACCTGGCCGAGCCCGAAGCCACCCCGTTCACGATCGAGTTGCTCGGTGAGCGCGCCTCGCTTCTTCGGGCGCAGAAGGTCGAGCGGGTTCATCGCGGCGGCCCCGCCAGCGTGAAGAACCGCAGGCGCTCCCACATCTGTGCCGTGACCAAGCCGGCGAGTCCCACCGTCGCAGCCGCGATGAGGAGCCACGAACCGGATCGGATCGCGTCGACCCAGCCGAGCGTGGCGGCGCCACCGAGGAGGCCGCCGCCGACGAAACGCAACGTGACACGCGGATAGGTCCAACTGGTGCGTCGCGTCGACGCATAGATCAAGATCGAACACACCACGCCGAACGCGCCGACCGCTCCCGCGGCGAGTCCGAGGGGTTTGATCGGAGTGCCCGCCCAAACTGTCCCTGCGTAGGGAACGGCGAGGCCCATGAAGACGCCGAAGGCCACGATCTCACGCGATAGCCACGAGTGCCGGAGCCCGATGACGGCACGGTACGCGTAGAGCGGACGACCGAGGTGCAGCACCGAGGCACCCAGCGCGAGCGATGCGACCGCGAGACTCACCGTTGCGTCGACCGGACTCGTGCCTCCACGCAAGAGCTGCAACACGAACGCGCCGACGGCGAGCTGCGTGAGCACGAGCATGATCGCGAGCGGCGGATGACTGTGCGCCAGCGCGCCGTGCGTCGTCGCCGCGGCTGACGCGCCCTTGGTCGTCTTGTATGTCGTGGCCGGCGCCGTGATCCGAGACGGCGCCGACCCCGACACCAGAACCGCGTCGCCCCGGGTCGCGGCGATGATCGCTTGGACATCAACGATCGTGATCGAGATCGCTTCGTTCGGGCAGCCCTGCACACACGCCGGCGCTTCTCCCTCGGCGAGACGATCGCTGCACATGTCGCACTTGCGCACGATGCCGAGCCGCTTGTTCATCACCGGCACCTCGTACGGGCACGTCAACGTGCAGTACGAGCACCCGATGCACTGGTCGTCGAGGTGTTTGACGATGCCGGTGACCGGGTCCTTCTCGTACGCGTCGACCGGGCAACCGTTCATGCAGGCCGGGTCGACGCAGTGATGGCAGGCCGCCGTCACGGTTTGTTGGAACGGCACCGCTTGGCCCAAAACTGTCTCGCGCGTGCCGCTGATGTGCGACACACGCCGAAAAGCTTCCCCGTCGTCGAGACCGTTGAGGGAGTGACACGCGACGACGCAGGCCTTGCAGCCGGTGCAGGCGTCGAGGTCGACGGCGAACGCGTACTGCTGTCCTTCCGCAGGAGGCACGGCGGGCATCAGGTCGCGGTAGTAGCGCTCCTGCACCGGGCCGACGTGGGCGTCGTGGAGCTGTGAAAAGCGCTCGACGGCTGACATGTCGGCCTGCTCGGCGAGCCACCGGTCAACCGGGGACTCGTCGGCCGCAGTGACGGCGGACAGCAACGTCACGAGGTGCCGATCTCCACCCGTCCGGCGACGACGCGCGCGGGATACGCCTGAATCGACACGGACGAGTCGTCGAGGCACTCACCGGTGGCGAGGTCGAAGTTCTGCTTGAAGATCGGCGACGCGACCTTCGCAAGGCCACCCTTCGAGCCCACGATCCCCCGCGACATCACCTGCGCACCGGAGAACGGGCACAGGTTCGCGATCGCGTAGAGGGAATCGTCGGGCAGACGAAACAGCGCGACCTGCTCGCCACCGATGAGAGCGGCGCGGCCCCGGCCTGGAATGAGCGCGTCGAACGCGCACACGTCCGTCCACACGACGACTTCTGCGAGCACATTGGTCATGCCGATACCTCCACGTTGATGAACTCCCGGAACAGCTCGCGCCGCGCCGGATCGTTGACGGTTGCGGTCCACTCGCACTCGTAGGTGGCGACGTGATGTTCCATTTCGGCCTCGAGATCCGCGTTGATGCCGAGCGCGTCGTCGATGACGACGCTCTTGAGGTATTCCAAGCCACCCTCGAGGTTCTCGACCCAGGTCGAGGTGCGCTGCAGGCGGTCCGCGGTGCGCACGTAGAACATCAAGAAACGGTCGATGTACTTGACGAGGGTCTCGTCGTCGAGGTCCTCGGCGAACAAGTCGGCGTGACGGGGACGCGTGCCGCCGTTACCGCCGACGTACAGGTTCCAGCCGCGTTCGGTGGCAATGACGCCGAAGTCCTTGCTCTGCGCCTCGGCACACTCGCGCGTGCAGCCCGACACGGCGGACTTGAGCTTGTGAGGAGCGCGCAAGCCCCGGTACCGAAGCTCGAGCCGGATTGCCATCGCGGTGGAGTCCTGCACGCCGTAGCGACACCACGTCGAACCGACGCAGCTCTTCACCGTGCGCAGCGCCTTGCCGTACGCGTGACCCGACTCCATGCCCGCCGCGATCAACTTCTCCCAGATCGCGGGCAGCTGATGCACCTGCGCACCGAAGAGGTCGATGCGCTGGCCGCCGGTGATCTTTGTGTAGAGGTCGAACTCCTTGGCCAC
>JBEHXL010000060.1:0-11053 GCA_048498715.1 Actinomycetota bacterium
CTCGACGGCACGAACGCCGAGCAGGGTCGCGAGATCCTCAAGTCATACGAGTCCGACAAGCTCATCTCCGTCGCCACCATGGTGGGCGCCGCGGAGAAGGCCGTCTCGCTGGCCAAGGGGGCTTAAGCAACATGTCGATCTTCATCAACAAAGACACCAAGGTCATCGTCCAGGGCATCACCGGTGGACAGGGGCGCTTCTACGCGCTGCGTAACCGCGCCTACGGCACCCAGATCGTCGGCGGCGTTTCGCCCAAGAAGGCCGGCGAGGACGTCGAGGGCATCCCCGTCTTCGCGACGGTCAAGGAAGCCGTTGCTGCGACCGGCGCCACCGCATCGATGATTCTCGTGCCGGCACCGTTCGCGAAGGACGCCGTGCTCGAAGCCGCCGAGGGTGGCATCGAGCTAATCATCCCGCTGACCGAGGGCATCCCGGCGCAGGACGAAGCGAACTTCTACAACTTCGTGAAGCGCAACTATCCGAACACGCGCATCCTGGGCCCGAACTGCCCCGGCCTCGTGACCATCGGCGAAGCCAACATCGGCTTCATTCCCGCCGAAGTCGCGATCCCCGGCAACGTCGGCATCGTGTCGCGCTCGGGCACGCTGACCTACCAGGCGTTGAAGGAGCTCGGCGAGAAGGGCATCGGTGTGTCGACCTGTGTCGGCATCGGCGGTGACCCCGTCCCCGGCACGTCGTTCATCGACTGCCTCGCGGCCTTCGAGAAGGACCCGGAGACCAAAGCCGTCATCATGTTCGGCGAAATCGGCGGCACCGCTGAGGAAGAAGCGGCCGAGTTCATCAAGGCCAACATGACCAAGCCCGTCGTGGCCTACGTGGCCGGTGTCACCGCTCCTCCTGGGCGCAAGATGGGCCACGCCGGCGCCATCATCTCGGGCAACAAGGGCACGGCCCAGGCCAAGATGGAAGCGCTGAAGGCTGCGGGCGTGAAAGTCGGTCTCAACCCGACCGAAGCCGGTGATCTGATGGCCGAGGTCGTCAAGAGCCTCTAGCTCGTTTCTGTTCTTTCCGAACTGGGCACGCCTATCTGTTCTTTATGACAGCTAGGCGTGCCCAGTTCGTTTTGTGTTTGGCGCTCACGCTTGTCGCGGGCGCATGCAAGGGCGATGCGCGCGGCGAGTCGTTTTCGTCCACGACAACATCGTCGTCTTCGACGACGACGTCGACGACCTTGCCGCCGACGACTACGACGGTGGCGCCCGTGCCCCTGGCGCCGGGCACGAAGTTGGTGTTCACGCGCAACGGAGTCGTGTCGCCGGTGCTCGGTATCAACGCTGACGGGTCAGTGGTGATCCGGACGCCATGCGAGAACACGGCGACAGTGACGGGGGCTTCCGCGATCGGCCCGATCGACATCGTCGTCGATCCCGGGCACGGAGGCGACGAGTCCGGCGCGATCGGATCGAACGGCCTGGCCGAGCGAACGCTGAATCTGGCCGTCGCGAAGATCACCGTCGACGCATTGCAGAAGGCCGGAGTACGGGTGCTTCTCACGCGTACGGCCGACTATCGGGTGACGCTCAGTGAGCGCGCCACCATCATCAAAGCGGCCGCCCCGCGCGCGGCGATCTCCATCCATCACAACGGTGGTTCGGATGGCCCGCGCAACGGACCGGGCACGGAAGTCTTCTACCAGCACGCGTCCGGCGACAGCCGACGACTCGGTGGGCTCATCTACGAAGAGGTCGTTGCGGCGCTATCCCAGTACAAGGACGTCGCCTGGCAAGCCGACTCCGACGCCGGCGTGAAGACCCGTCTCAACAACAGCGGCGGCGACTACTACGCGATGGTCCGGCAGCCGGCGCCCGTCACTGCGGTGCTCGCCGAGTTGGGCTTCCTCTCGAATCCGCCCGAGGCCGCGTTGTACGCCCGGCCCGACGTGCAGAAGGTCGAAGGCGAAGCCGTTGCGCGCGGGATCCAGCGGTGGCTGACGACCGCAGACCCGGGCTCCGGATACACCGAGGCCTACCCTCGCACCGAGCCCGCCGGTCCAGGTGGTGGACTGTCGGGGTGCACCGACCCACCCCTGCAGTAACGGTCCTGTTCGTTCGTCACGCGTACGCAGGTGACCGTGACAAATGGGCGGGCGACGACCGGCTGCGGCCGTTGACGGGAAAGGGCATCCGCCAAGCCGAGGGCCTCGTCGCGATGCTCGGCGCGTACGGAATCGAGCGCATTTTCTCGAGTCCGTACACGCGGTGCATGCAGACCGTAGAGCCGCTCGCGGCGTCACTCGGTCTCGAGGTCGAAGCGGCAGAGGCGCTCGGCGAAGGCCGTGGCGCCGAGGGGTTGTCCTTGCTCGACGACGCAACCGGAGTGACCGTGCTGTGCGGACATGGAGACAACGTGCCGGACATGCTGGACGCGATCGGCGTCGACAACGACGGCTGCCGTAAGGGCGCGGCGTGGGTCGTCATTCCGGGACAACCGCCGCGCTATCTCCCACCTGCCGACTAAGCAATCGTCATGGCCAACGCGATGCCAGCGGCCGAGACCGACATTTCCGTCGAACTCGTGCGCGCCCTGTTGAAGGAACAGCATCCGGATCTCCTGAACGGCCGAGAGGTGCGTTTCCAAGACAACGGGTGGGACAGCGCCATCTACCGCCTCGGCGACGACCTTGCGGTGCGCTTGCCCCGTCGACAGATCAACGCCGACCTGCTGCCCGAGGAGTTGCGCTGGCTCCCGGTGATCGCCCCACGGTTGCCGCTACCGATCAACGCGGCGCTTCGTGTCGGACACGCGGGCCTCGGCTACCCCTGGATGTGGTCGGTGGCGACGTGGTTCGACGGGACCTCGTGGGCTGACGGCGCCGTCGCCGATGAGCTCGACGCGGCGCGCGCCCTCGGCCGGTTCGTGGGTGCGCTCGGGATCGATGCGCCCGACGACTCGCCACGCAATCCCTACCGCGGCGGCCCGTTGACGGATCGCGATCCGTTCCTCCGCGAGCGGCTCGTCCAACTCGGCGATGCCATACCGACCGACGATGTGCTCGCCGTCTGGGAGGAGGCGCTGGCGGCGCCCCCGAACACGCGTCGACGTTGGCTGCACGGCGACCTGCATCCCGCGAACATCGTCGTCAACAACGGCCGGCTCGCCGCGGTCATCGACTGGGTCGACCTTGGCGGCGGCGACACCGCTTATGACCTCGCCGCAGCCTGGTTCTGCTTCGACGACCCTGCGGCGCGGTCCGTCTTCATCGAGGAGACGGGCGAAACCGACGAGGCGACATGGATACGAGCCCGCGGGTGCGCGCTGAGTCACGCCGTCGCCTGCCTCGCGTCGTCGGCCGACAATCCGCGCATGCACGCCGTCGGTCGACGCACGCTCGATGCCGTCCTTTCCTCCAGCCTGTGATTTCTGAGGGCAAAGACCGCACCAAAAAATCACAGGCTGAGTCTTAGGCGGGCGACGACGGGCCAGTGGTCGCTCGGCAGGCGGCCGTGCGGCCGGGGATGGGCGACGTGCGCGTCCAGGACCTCGATGTCGGGTGAGACCAGGATGTGGTCGATCTGGCGGCCGTCGATCGCGCCCGTGAAATGGTGCGTGGTTCCCGACGGGCCCGGGTCCACTCGGGTGAGGCCGAGTGTCCTGAACAGCGACGCGTCGGCGGTCGCGTTGAAGTCGCCCACGAGCACGTGCGGGCCAGCCATCTCGTCGAGCCAGGCGCGTAGTTGGTGAGCGGACTCGTTGCGACGCTCGCCGGACGACTCGTCGAGATGGGTCGAGGTGAAATGCCAACCGCCGAGGTCGACGGTGGTGGCGATGCGAGGGAAGCGCGAGCCGGTCACCTCGTACCAGCGGGTTTGGTCCGAGCGGACCGGCAGGCGCGACAGCACCGGTGTGTGTTCGCCGAAGGGTCCGCGGCTGCGCCCGCGTCCGTAGGCCTGGTAGCCCTTCGAGAGATAACGAAGCGGACACCGGAAGACTTCTTGTAGTCCGATGACATCGGCATCCAGAGCCGCGATCGCATCGGCGCACGCCCGTCGCCGAAACGGCCAGGCGTTGCGGCCGTCAAAGCCCAGTGCGTTGCGGATGTTGAACGTGGCGACGGTCAACTCCATGCGAACTAGTTTCGCGTCGTGAGAGTTGGGGTCCTGGTCTCGGGAACGGGAAGCGTTCTTGATGCGATCATCGACTCCGGCATTACCCCGTCGGTTGTCGTTTCGGACCGACCGTGTCTGGCGCTGGAGAAGTCAAAAGCCAAGGGCATTGCGACGGAACTCGTGGAGCGCACGAGTTTCAAGGCTGACTTCGACCGCGACGCCTACACGTCGCAACTCGTCGACGCGTTGAAGCGTCACGAGGTCGAGCTCGTCGTCATGGCGGGGTTCGGCACCATCACGTCGAAGGAGTTGTATGACGCCTACGACAGCCGAGTGCTCAACACGCATCCGGCATTGTTGCCCGCGTTCAAGGGCTGGCATGCGGTGCGCGACGCGCTCGCCGCGGGAGCGACCAAGACGGGTTGCACGGTGCACATCGCCACGCTCGAAGTCGACAGCGGGCCCATCCTCGCCCAGGAGGAAGTAGCGATCCTCGAGGGCGACGACGAGGCCACGTTGCACGAACGCATCAAGGAAGTCGAACGTCGTATCTACCCGGCCACCATCAAGGCCGTTATGGAAGGAACACTGCCGTGAGGGCACTGCTGTCGGTATGGGACAAGACCGGACTCATCGCGTTGGCGAAGGGCCTCGAAGGTCTGGGCTGGGAACTCGTGTCGAGTGGAGGCACGTCCAAGGCGCTCGCCGAAGAGGGCATCGCGCACCAAAAGGTCGAGGACGTGACGGGCTCCCCGGAGATGCTCGGTGGTCGCGTCAAGACGCTTCACCCCAAGATCCACGGCGGCATCCTCGCCGACCGCTCCAAGCCTGAACACCTCGCCGATCTCGAAGCCAACGGCATCAACGGCATCGACCTCGTCGTGTGCAACCTCTATCCGTTCCGCTCGGATCCGTCGGTCGAGATGATCGACATCGGCGGGCCCACCATGGTGCGCGCGTCGGCCAAGAACCACGATCACGTCGGCATCGTCGTGAATCCCGAGGACTACGGCGTCGTGCTCGAGGAGCTGCGTAAGGAGGGCTCGCTGAGCCAGGCGACGCGCGTACGTCTCGCGCGCGCCGCGTTTGCCCACACCGCGGCCTACGACGCCGCGATCGTGAACTGGTTCGACAAGGACGAGGTGCTGCCGCCCACGATTCACATCGCGCTCGAGCGCGCGCAGGAGCTGCGCTACGGCGAGAACCCGCACCAGGAAGGCGCCCGCTACCGCAACATCGGCGGTTCGTCGTACTGGGACACCGCGGAGCAACACGGCGGGATGGCCCTCAGCTATCTGAACCTGTACGACGCCGAAGCGGCGTGGCAGACCGCGTACGACTTGGGCGACGGACCGGTTGCGGTCGTCGTGAAGCACGCGAATCCGTGCGGTGTCGGCGTTGCGTCGACGCTGGCCGAGGCGTACCAGCTGGCGTTCGACTGCGATCCGCGTTCCGCCTTCGGGGGCATCGTCGCCGTCAACCGTGAGATCGACCTCGAGACGGTCGAGGCGATGGTCGCGGCAGCGCAGGCCGACGTGGTGATCGCGCCGAGCTACGCCGACGGCGTCATCGAGGCACTCGCCAAGAAGCGGAAGAACACGCGTGTCCTGACGGCCACGCCACCGACCGTCGCAAGTCGTGACTATCGCCAGATCGACGGTGGCTTCCTCGTGCAACAGGCGCACCACTTCGCCTCGGAGGCCTCGACGTGGCAGGTCGTCACCAAGCGACAGCCGACCGCCGAGGAGATGGCCGACGCTGAGCTCGCCTGGCGCATCTGTGGTCACGTCAAGTCGAACGCAATCGTGCTCGTGAAGGGTGGTCAGGCGGTCGGCATCGGTGCCGGTCAACAGAATCGCGTCGAGTCCGGGATGATTGCTGCCTCGAAGGCCGCGGGTCGCGCCAAGGGGGGAGCGTGCGCGTCGGACGCGTTCTATCCCTTCCCCGACGGCATCGAGGCGGCGGCCGAGGCCGGCGCGGCGGTGATCATCCAACCCGGTGGCTCGATGCGCGACGACGAGACGATCGCCAAGGCCGACGAACTGGGTGTCGCGATGGTCTTCACCGGCGAAAGGCACTTCCTGCACTAGCAGGGGTGCCAAGTAGCCTTGGCACAAATGTCTGCCGTCCTGATGCCGGGCAAGCCGGTTGCTGATGCGGTCTTCGAGGATCTGAAGCCGCGTATCGAAAAGCTGATCGAAGCTGGGCATACGCCTGGTCTCGCGACGATGCTGGTTGGCGACAACGCCGCGTCGGCCGGCTACATCCGCATGAAGATGGCCAAGGCCGAGGAACTCGGCATGACCTCACCGCACCTGCATTTGGCGAACGACGCGACGCAGGACGAACTCATCGCCGGCGTGAAGTTGTTCAACGACGACCCAGCGGTGGACGGCATCCTCATCCAGCACCCGATTCCGGGCCACCTCGACTATGAGGCGGCTCTCGCTCACGTCAACCCGATGAAGGACGTCGACGGGGCGCATCCCGAGAACATGGGTCGTCTGGCGCTCTCGATGCCTGGACCATTGCCGTGTACGCCGGCGGGCATCGAGGCGCTGCTCGCGCACTACGAGATTCCCGTCGCCGGTCGCCACGTGGTGATCGTCGGCCGCGGTTTCACGCTGGGTCGCCCGCTGTCGTTGCTGATGTCGGCCAAGCGCCCGCACACGAACGCGGCGGTGACCACCGTGCACACCGGCGTGCCGAACATGTACGACTACACGAAGCAGGCCGACATCCTCATTGCCGCCGCCGGGGTGCCCGCGATCATCAAGCCCGAGCACGTGAAGCCTGGATCGGTCGTGATCGGTGCGGGCGTCAGCTACGAGGGCAAGACGCTCATTCCCGATGTGACCGAGGACTGCGAAGAAGTCGCGGGCTGGATTACGCCACGCGTCGGCGGTGTGGGCCCCACCACGATCGCGATGCTGTTCCGCAACTGCGTCGAAGCGGCCGAGCGCCGCATCGGATGGCGCGACTGATGGCGCGCGTCATCGACTTGATCGACGCCGGGCGAACCTTCTCTTTCGAGTTCTTCCCACCGAAAACCGACGCCGAGCAATCGACGCTCGAAGCGGCGCTCGCCGATCTCGAGCCGCTGCATCCCTCGTTCGTGTCCGTCACCTACCGCGGCGGTCGCTCCTCTCGCGAGCGCACGACGAACCTCGTCGCCAAGCTCGCGCGGGAGACCTCGCTCACTCCGATGGCGCACTTGATCTGTGTCGCGCACACTCGGGCGGAACTCGTCGACATCCTCAACGACTTCAAAGCGGCGGGTATCGAGAACCTGCTTGCCCTCGGTGGCGATCCGCCCACCGACGAAGGCGCCGAGCCCGGCGAGTTGCAGTACGCCGAACAGCTCGTCGATCTCGCCAGAGAAGTCGGTGGGTTTTCGATCGGCGTGGCGGCCCACCCAGAAGTGCATCCGCGCTCACCCAACCGTGCCGCCGATCGCGAGAAGCTCGCCGCCAAGCTCGAGAAGGCGGACTTCGCGATCACGCAGCTGTTCTTCCGCGCGGAGGACTACGCGGTGATGGTCGACGAGCTGCAGCAACTCGGCGTGAACAAGCCGATCATTGCGGGTGTCATGCCGATCACCAACCTGAACAACATCAAACGGATGGCGGAGTTGTCTGGCGCGGCAGTGCCGCAGGAGATCGTCGATCGTGTGCGGGCCGTAGGTGACGACGCCGAGGCGGTCCGGGCTGTGGGCGTCGAGATTGCGACGGAGTTCTGCCGTGACCTGCTCGACCTCGGCGCGCCGGGCTTGCAGTTCTACACACTCAACAAGTCGACGGCGACTCGCGAGATTTACGACAACCTTGGCCTAGTCGAGTAGCTCCACCTCGTCGCCCAGGGCCACGACGCCCGGTGACGTCACCAGCGCGCCGACGGCAAGCGTGCCGCGCCGTTCCCTGTTGATGGTGCGCAGTACGTCGAGATCACGATCGAGCCCCGGCTGTGGTCGGGTGACCATCACGCAGCGATCGACGGCCTTCACCACGTCGAGTTCGCAACCACCGATTCGGACACGATGGCCAACCAAGTCGTTCTCGTTGCCTACGTCGAAGATGAGATTGGTGCGGAAACGGCGTGGGTTCCACGGGCCGAGCGTCTCCAAGGACACGAGGGACACCTGGGTCCGCTTCGAGTCGTGAAAGACGCCGTCGGGCCCTTCCCATTCCATCCAGTCGGCCTCACGCTCGGCGTCGAGCGGGTTCTCGAAGGTGCCGCGCACGCCCGGTGTCGCGCGCACGATCTCGACGGGATAGCCGAGCCACTCCGCAACGTCACTGTGACCGTCGGGCAACTGGAGATGGAGCTCGCCAAGCGTGTCGATCGTCGCCGACGCAAACAAAAGCTTTGGTTCACGACGGGCGGTCAGGATCTTGTCGGTAGCGAGATCGCGCACACCCCAGTGGCGATCGCCATCGAAGCCGTGATCACCGACGGTGATGCGTTCGAGCGACTCGCCGCCGAACGACTTCACCGGGAACCTCCAAAGGCCGACGACGCGCACTACGGAACGAACTGCTCTTCGATGCGGGTGGCGACTCCGTCTTCGAGTGTGATCCAGAACAGCGTGTGAGTGGCGGCATCGGCGATGTCGCTCTTGAAGTACGAGGAGAAGTCAGCGAACGTGACGGCGCGGCCCTGGTCGGGCTCGCTGGGGCTGACGCCGTTCTCGCTGCCCAGGCTCTGCAGATGGATCTCGGGGGACGTGGCCACCGCGAAGGTCCGCAGCTGCTTCGACTGGTTGCGGATGTAGTAGTCGTTCTCCGGAGCGTCTTGATCGCCGCCGTCTTCCTTGTACGCCTTGATCGCAGCCTGCCCGGTGAGGAACTGTTCGATGTCGATCGTGAAGCTGCGCTTGCCGGCGTCGACGGCTGTGATCAGACCGATGTGTCGACCGGTGACGTAGTCGCCCTGGTCGACGTAGCCCTTTATTGCGATGGTTGTCGTGGTCGCGTTGTCGGCGGCCGTCGTCGTGGTCGACGCCGACGAGTCCTTCTCGTCCGAGCTGCAGGCGCCCAGGAGCGCGAGGCCGACGGCGGCGGTGACGGCAAGACGAGAGCGCATGCGGGCAAGCATCGCACCGATAAGTAGCTTTGGTCCCGATGTCCGACTCCACGATCATCTACACGCACACGGACGAGGCCCCGCTGCTGGCGACCTACTCGTTCCTTCCGATCATCCAGGCTTACGCCGGCGCCGCCGGAGTGAACGTGGAGACCCGCGACATTTCCGTTGCGGGCCGCATCCTGGCGGCGTTTCCCGAGCGGCTCACGCCCGAGCAGCGCATCGGCGACGCATTGGCCGAACTCGGCGAACTCGCCAAGACGCCTGATGCCAACATCATCAAGTTGCCGAACATCAGCGCATCCATCCCGCAGTTGAAGGAAGCCATTTCCGAGCTGCAGGGCAAGGGCTACGCGGTGCCGGATTATCCGGACGACCCACAGACCGACGAGGACAAGGACGTCCGCGCCCGCTACGACAAGGTCAAGGGCTCGGCCGTCAACCCCGTCCTGCGTGAGGGCAACTCCGACCGTCGTGCTCCCGCGTCGGTGAAGGCGTACGCCCGCACGCACCCGCACTCCATGGGCGCGTGGTCGCCGGACTCCAAGACCAACGTCGCGCACATGACCGCCGACGACTTCCGCTCGACCGAACAGTCCACGGTGATGGACGCCGACGGCTCGCTGCGCATCGAGTTCGTGTCGGCCTCCGGTACCACGGAGCTACGGGCCCCGGTAAAGGTGCTGGCCGGTGAAGTCGTCGACGCTTCCGTGATGCGCGTCGCCGAACTGCGCGCGTTCCTCGACGCACAGGTGGCCCGCGCCGACGCCGAGGGCGTGCTGTTCTCGGTTCACCTGAAGGCCACGATGATGAAGGTCTCGGACCCGATCATCTTCGGCCACGTCGTACGCGCCTTCTTCCCGGACCTCTTCACCGAATACGGCGACGACCTCGCCGCCGCGGGCATCTCGCCCAACGACGGCCTCGGCACGCTTCTCGAGAAGGCTGCGTCGCTGCCCAACGGCGACGCGATCAAGGCGGCCGTCACGAAGCGCCTCGGCGAAGGCCCTGCGCTCGCGATGGTCGACTCGGACCGCGGCATCACCAACCTCCACGTCCCGAGCGACGTGATCGTCGACGCGTCGATGCCCGCGATGATCCGCACGTCAGGTCACATGTGGGGTCCTGACGGCAACGAGGCCGACACGCTGGCCGTTATCCCGGACAGTTCGTACGCCGGCATCTACCAAGCCGTCATCGACGACTGCCGCGCCAACGGCGCCTACGACCCGACCACGATGGGCTCGGTTCCGAACGTCGGTCTCATGGCGCAGGCCGCCGAGGAGTACGGCAGCCACGACAAGACCTTCGAGCTGCCCGAAGCGGGCACGGTGCGCGTGATCAACGACGCGGGCGACGTCGTGCTCGAGCACGAGGCGGCGAAGGGCGACATCTGGCGTATGTGCCAGACCAAGGACGTGCCGATTCAGGACTGGGTCAAGCTCGCGGTCACCCGCGCCCGCCTCAGCGGCGCGCCCGCCGTGTTCTGGCTCGACGAGACGCGTCCGCACGACGCCAACCTGCTGGCCAAGGTCCACACCTATCTCAAGGACCACGACACCAACGGCCTGCAGTTCGAGTTCAAGGCGCCCGTCGACGCGTGCGCGTTCTCGTTGGAGCGGATCCGGAAGGGTCAGGACACGATCAGCTGCACCGGCAACGTGCTGCGTGACTACCTGACCGACCTGTTCCCGATTCTCGAGCTCGGCACGTCCGCCAAGATGCTGTCGATCGTGCCGTTGATCAACGGGGGTGGGTTGTTCGAGACGGGCGCCGGCGGTTCCGCTCCGAAGCACGTCCAGCAGCTCGTCAAGGAGAACTACCTGCGCTGGGACAGCCTGGGCGAGTTCTTCGCCCTGGCGGCGAGCTTCGAGCACCTCGCGAACGCAACGGCGAACAAGCGG
>JBEHXL010000061.1:0-11028 GCA_048498715.1 Actinomycetota bacterium
CATGCATCGCTCGACCGACAACGTGTCCGACGGGCTGCGCGCCGCGATGGTGTACCACTACGCCCAGGCCGGCACGACCGACCACTCGAACAACTTGGTCAATGACTGGATGCCGGCGCGTAGGAGTAGTCCCGAACGTTCCCGTATCGGTGTCGGGTGATCGACACGACCTGTTCGTGCACCCAGTGCTGCAGCTCGAGTCGGCCGATTGACGTGACCGGCGAGTCGTCCACCGCAATGCCGAGCTCGTCGCAGCGTTTGTAGATCGCGTTGCTTGTGCGGCCCAGCACACGCACCTTCGACGGCTTGATCCGTCGCACGTGTTTGATGAAGTCGTCGTCGCTGTCGCGGGCGACGATCACCGTCACACCCGCGAGGTGCGCCGCCTCACGGGCGCGTTCCACGTCGGCGATCGTCGCTCCCTCGCCGACGCGAATGACGACGGGCCGGTAGTACGGGATGTAGCGGAAGTCGTTCGCCTCCGACTTGAGCGCTGACGGATCGTGCGGCACCGCGAAGTGCTCGGCCCACACCTGCTCGTAGTCCGTCGCGGCGTTCGGGTCGCGATCCTCGGCGTCGGTCCAGGTGCCCATCGTCAACACGTAGTTCGGACCGCCCGCTTTGGTGGCCGGTCCCATCACCGACTTCTTCCACCCACCGAACGGCTGGCGGTTCACGATCGCTCCGGTGATGTGACGGTTCACGTAGAGGTTGCCGGCGTCCACCCGGTCGACCCAGCGCGTGATCTCGGCGGGGTCCAACGAGTGCAGGCCGGCGGTGAGGCCGAACGGCGTCGCGTTCTGCAACACGATCGCCTGCTCGAGCGAATCCGCCCGCATGACGCCGAGCACCGGACCGAAGCACTCGGCCGTGTGGAACCACGCGCCCGCCTTCACGCCCCACTTCACGCCCGGCGTCCACAGCGCGTCGCTCAGACGACGAGGCTCGACGAGCCACGACTCGCCGTCGTCGAGCGTCGTCAAGGCGCGCAACAAGTTGCCCGTCGGCGCCTCGATGAGCGGGCCCATGTACGTGTCGACCGACAACGCCGTGCCGACGCGCAACGAGCGCACGGCGTCGGCGAGGCGCAAACGAAAGCGCGGGTCGTCGTAGACGGACGCCTCGACGATGGCGAGCGACGCAGCCGAGCACTTTTGGCCCGCGTTGCTGAACGCCGACCGCACGAGGTCGCGCACGGCCGCATCGAGGTCCGCTGCCGCGGTGATGACGAGCGCGTTCTTGCCGCTGGTCTCTGCGTGCAAGGCGAGTTGTGGCTTCCAGCTGCGGAACATCTTCGCCGTGTCCCACGAACCCGTGAGCACGACGGCGTTCACGTCGTCGTGCGTAATCAGGTGCTTGCCGGCGTGGTCGTCGTCGCACGGAAGGAACTGCACGACGTCGTCGGGCACACCACCACGCCGGCAGTGGTCGACGACCAGTTGCGCGATGAGCCGCGACTGCGGAGCCGGCTTGAGAATGACCGAACTTCCCGCGGCGAGCGCAGCGAGGACGCCGCCGGCAGGGATCGCATACGGGAAGTTCCACGGCGACGCGACGACCGTCACGCGGTGCGGCTCGAAGTGCGCGCCGGCCGCCTGGATCTCCTCGATCTGGCGCGACGCCTCCGCGTAATACCGAGCGAAGTCCACCGCTTCGGACACCTCGACGTCGCCTTCGGTCACCGTCTTACCGGTGGTGTTGGCCATCGCCGCGATGGTGTTACCGCGCTCGCGGGCCATCTCGTCGGCGACCTTCCACAAAATTGCGCGGCGCTCGTCGAATCCGAGCGAGCGCCATTTGTCCGACGCGATGCGCGCGGATTCCACCGCGCGATCGACGTCCTCCACCGTCGGCACCGGCCAGTCCATCGGCGGCGCTTCCCAGTGGTCGAGCGCGTCGTGGATCCAGCGGCGGTTGACGGCGTGAGTGAAGTCGGTGTCGGGTTCGTTGAAGAAGCCTTCGTGCTGGACGGGTCGCGGTGCGATGCGCGTGAGCGTGCGGCGCGGCCGCGACGGCGGCTGGTGGCGCTCGTCGACCGCGCGCAGGAACTTCGCCTTCTCCTTTTCGAACTCGGCGTCGCCCGGCTTCATGGTGAACAGCGAGTGGAGGAAGTTCTCCGGCGCGGCGTTTTCGTCGAGTCGGCGGGCGAGGTACGCGACAGCCGACTCGAGCCCGTCCTTCGATGTCGCCGGGCCGTAGAGCAACAAACCGCCACTGTGCGACGCGACGGCCGACGACTGCGGCGGCGCCATGCCTTCGAGCATCTCGATCTCCACGCGGTGCTCGGCGTTGAGACGCCTGCGCAACACCAGCGCCCACGCGACGTCGAAGAGGTTGTGCGACGCGACACCGACTCGGACTGCGTCGGCGTACGGTTCGCTCAGCGCGAGATCGAGCATGCGCTTGTAGTTGGCATCGACCTGCGCCTTGGTCTCGAACGGCGCGGACGTCCAGCCGTGCAGTTCGGCGTCGACGTGTTCCATCGCGAGATTCGCGCCCTTGACGATGCGGATCTTGATGCGGCCCCCGCCGCGGGCGCGACGGCCGACCGCCCACTCGCAGAGTTGTTGCAGCGCGCCGAACGAGTCGGGCAGGTACGCCTGCAGCACGATGCCGGCGTCGAGGGTGTGGAACTCCGCTTCGTCGAGGGTCGCGGTGAACGCGGCGATCGTGAGGTGAAGATCGCGGTACTCCTCCATGTCGAGATTCACGAACTTCGGCGGGAACGTTTCCTGCGCCGCGCGGTAGAGGATGCGAAGCCGATCGACAATCCGCTCCACGCTCTCGTCGAACGCGAGCACGTCGAGCTGGCTGCAGATCGCCGAGATCTTCACCGACACGTAGTCGACGTGCGGTCGCCGCAGCAGTTCGACGACGTCGTTGACGCGTCGGACCGCTTCGTCCTCGCCGAGGATCGCTTCGCCGAGCAGGTTCAGGTTCATGCGGATGAACTCGGCGTGATGGGCAACGACGCGCTCGCGCAGCGCCGGCTCCTCGACGGGCAAGAGCACCGACTCGGTTTCCTGGCGCACCTTGTTTGCGACCATCGGCATGACGACGTGGGGCAGCACGAGTGAGGACACCGCACCGGCGCGCATCAGAGCACGGTCTTGCGGCATCAGGAACGGCGGCAACCCCGCAGCAACGAGCTCACGCAGCCGGGCCGCGGCGCGCTCGGGATCGCGTATGCGGATGACTTCGTCGGCGAGCTCGAGCGTGAACTGCCGACTCGCGTCGTCGGCGAGCATGCGGGCGAGTTGCTTGCGGTGCTTCCGTTGCTCGCGCGTTTCGATCTTGGACGCAGCCTTCAGCAGTTCAGTGGCGAGCTCGACTGCTTCAGCAGCGAGGGCTGCGTCGTTCTGTTTCATGTCTTCAGCGACACAACACTTTCAACTAGACGATCCATGCCCCACTGCAAGTCTTCATCACTGACGGTCAGCGGTGGGGACATTCGCAGCGTGTGACCGTGCGTGTCCTTCGACAGCACGCCGCGACGCATCAAGTCTTCCGCAACCGCGCGCCCAGTGCCGACGAGCGGCGACAAGTCGATGCCCATCCAGGCCCCACGGGCGCGGATCGCGTCGATGCCGTTGCCGACCAACGGCGCCATCGCAGCGCGCATGGGCGCCTCGAGCGCGGCGGCGCGCGCGAAGAGCGATCCGTCGCGCACGAGTGCGACCACCGCGAGACCGACGGCGCACGCGAGTGGATTGCCGCCGAACGTGGAGCCGTGCGTGCCCGGTGTGAGCACGTCGAGCACGTCCCAGTTCGCGACGACCGCCGACAGCGGCATGATCCCGCCGCCAAGCGCCTTGCCGAGTACGTACATGTCGGGCACGACGTCGTCGTGATCGCACGCGAACAGCTTCCCGGTGCGACCGAAACCGGACTGCACTTCGTCGGCGACGAGCAACACGTTGTAGGCGTTGCACATATCGCGCAGTCCGGCCATGAACCCGTCGGGCGGAATCAGCACGCCGGCTTCGCCCTGGATCGGTTCGACGAGCACCGCGGCGACGGTGTCGTCCATGGCGCGCTGCACGGCATCGAGATCGCCGTACGCGACGCGCCGGAACCCGGGCGTGAACGGACCGAACCCATCCTTCGATTCAGGGTCGGACGAGAAGCCGACGATTGTCGTCGTGCGTCCGTGGAAGTTGCCTTCGAACACGATGATGGTGCCCGCGTTCTGGGGAATGCCCTTGTGCTCGTAGCCCCACTTGCGCGCGACCTTGATCGCGGTCTCGACGGCCTCGGCGCCCGTGTTCATGAGCACCGCTGCTTCTTTGCCGCACAGCTGCGTCAACGCCGCGCAGTACGGGCCGAGTTGGTCGTTGCTGAAGGCGCGCGACGTGAGCGTGAGCTTGTCGAGTTGTGCGTGCGCGGCGGCGACGAGCGCCGGGTGACGATGACCGAAGTTCATCGCCGAGTACGCGCACAACATGTCGAGGTAGCGACGGCCGTCGGTGTCGTACACCCAGCTGCCCTCGCCGCGCTCGAGCGTGACGGGCAGCGGTTTGTAGTTGTGCGCCGCGTGGCGCCACTCGAGATCGACGGGGGTGGACAACAGGTCGGTCACGCCTGTGCTCCTCTCAGCTCGAGCGTGCAGCACTTCACGCTGCCGCCGGACTTGCGGAACTCGGAAAGATCAACCGGCACCGGCTCGTAGCCCGCCGCCTTGAGGTCGGTCGCGAACATCGTGGCCCCCGCCGGGACGATCACGTGATGGCCGTCGGAGAAGGAGTTGCAACCAAACGCGGCTGCGTCGGTGCCGTTGACCTCGATCGCATGCGGGAATCGCGTGGCGATCCATCGCTGCGACGAGATGTCGAACGCCTTCGGGTTGTACGCGATGTTGTCGTCGGACAGGACCGCCAACGCGGTATCGAGGTGGTAGTAGCGCGGGTCGATCAGCCGCAGCGAGACGACGTCGACACCGAAGTGAGCGCGCACTTCGTCGTGCGCGGCGATGTCGGTGCGGAAACCGAAGCCGGCGAGGACCTCGTCACCCACGGTCGCGAAATCGCCCTCGCCCTCGTTGGTGAACGCGGCGTCGCCGGTGGACTCCACGTGATGCGCTTCGAACCACCGGGCGTACGGCGACTCCTCGCCTCGGCGTTCGGGGTGACGGAACTTCGCGGGATACACGCGCCCGTCGATCACCAGGCCAGCGTTCGCGGCGAACACCATGTCGGGCAAGCCGAGCACGGGGTCGACGAGCTCGACCGTGTGGCCGAGTGACTCGTAGGTGCGCACGAGGGAACGCCACTGCCGCATCGCCAGTCGCCGGTCGACGGGCACCGTCCGCTTCATCCACGGGTTGATCTCGTAGGAGACCGTGAAGAATTCCGGCGGACACATCAACACGCGCCGGGGCCGGTACGCCTCGGCCGTCGGCATCCGGGACATCGCGACGCTCATGTTTCGACCGTACGGACGGCCGTTCGCAACGACAATGGGATGACGTTGCGTTCTCGCGCAATAATCTTGCGTCATGGGGCAGATTTCCGTAACGAAACGTGCATTTGTCGGTCTGTTGACAATCGCGGCGCTCTCCGGCGCCTGCGGTGACAGCAAAGACACGAAATCGGACGACGCGTCCGATGCGACGACAACGACCATCGCGGTGGTGAAGACGGAGGACGTCATGCTCACGGCGGCTGACAACAATTCGACGCAGAACCTGAAGGTCGGCCAGAAGCTGGTGGTCGCCCTCGACGTGAACGGCGGTACCGGCTACTCGTGGCCCGTCACCACCGAGCCCGACGCGACCGTGCTCAAGCTCGTCTCGCAGGACCAGGCCAAGAAGGACACGGGCTCCGACGACGGCCCGATGACCGGCACACCCGAGACCGTCACGACGACCTTCGAAGCCGTCAGCGCCGGCACCACCAAGGTCGTGCTGTCCTTCGTCGGACCCGGCGCCGGTCGCAAGGCCGAGGACACGTTCACCGTGACGGTGACCGTCGCCTAACGACGTCATGGTCCGCGACGAGATCGACCGACAGATCGTGTCGCTGCTCGTCGCGGACGCGCGTCGCTCCTTCGCCGACATCGGCGAACACGTCGGGCTGTCGGCCGCAGCGGTGAAGCGGCGCGTCGATCGTCTCGAAGATGACGGAACGGTGCGCGGCTACTCGGCGGTCGTCGACCGCGCCGTCGACGGCAAGACGATGGAGACCTTCGTCGAGTTGTACTGCGGCGGGCGCACCGCCCCGGGCGACATCCGCTCGATCGTCGAGCAGTTCCCGCAGGTGGTCGAGGCGTACACCGTGAGCGGTGAGGCCGACGCGCTGCTGCTCATCCGAACCGCCGACATCGCGGAACTCGAGGACACCCTCGAACACATCCGCGCCCACAACTCCGTCGACCGCACCAAGTCCGTCATCGTGCTCAGCCGCCTGTTGGACCGCCCTCACCACTGACCCTCGCGACACTTCTGTGCGGGTGTGGATGGGCACAGCCCATCCAGAGCCGCACAGAATGACGACCTATGGGGAACTGGACACTCGACGTCGTCGACAAGGTCGCCGTGGTTCCGTTTGTGTGGCCGCCGCGAAACCTGATGGACATGGTGTCGATGACGGAGCTCGTCGGGCACCTGCAACAGCTGTCCGAACGGACCGACGAGGTGACCGTGGTCATGCTCACCGGCGGCGTCGACGGGTTTTTCATCGCCCACGCCGACCTCGACGACCTCGCCAAGATCGCGAAGGGCCAGATGCCCGACGGAGACCCGCGCTCGTGGGGCCAAGCGCAGGCGTTGCTCGAGAACATGCCGCAGCCGACGGTCGCCGCGATCGACGGGCAGGCGTGGGGTGGCGGCTGCGAAACCGCACTCGCCTGCACCATGCGCATCGGCTCGGAGCGAGCCCACCTCGGTCAGCCCGAAGTCGTGATCGGCATCATCCCGGGCGGGGGCGGCACGCAGCGGTTGCCGCGTCTCGTGGGCTCGGCCATCGGCGCCGAGTTGTGCCTCACTGGTCGCATCGTCCAGGCCGACGAGGCCAAGCGCATCGGCCTGCTCAACGAGGTGCTGCCCACCGACGACTTCGCGCGTCACGCCATTGACTGGTGCCGGCAGGTCGCCCGCCAGCCTGCGCATGCCGTGTTCGCGGCCAAGCGCGCCGTCGTCGAGGGCCTACGCCTCCCGTTGGCCGACGGGCTCCGTCTCGAGCTCGAACTGTTCCTGCAGACCAACGCGTCTGACGACGCCAAGGCCCGCAACGCTGCGGTCCGTCAGCCCGACGGATCCCGCGGCATCTGACTCACCCTTCTGTGCGGGTGTGGCGTGGAATAGCCACGCCTGAGCCGCACAGAAGTGAATCGGCGGCCGCCTCTAGCCCTGGAGGGTCGAGGTGACGTCGCCGTTCACGGGGTTGCCGAGGGCGGTGCCGGAGAAGACCTGGTGGCTCGTGCGCGGAATGCGCTTGGAGATCGACCAGCCCTCGGTGTCGTTGAGCGTGACGTCGATGCTCTTGTTCGCGTTGTACGCGTGCACCGTGATCGACAGGTTGACGATGTCGCCACTGCGCGAGTTCACGCGGGACGAGGCGACGACCGTCAGCGGACCGATGGGGGTGGAACACGAGCCCGAGGCGCTGCGGGAGATGCCGGGCGTCGCCGGCCAGGGCGGTGCCGCCAACCCGTTGCCCAGGGTGCAGTTTGCACTCGCGCCGTTGAAGCTGAGGGTCGCGGCCGTGATGAACGCACCGTCGCTTCGGAACGTGTAGGTCAGCCGCTGCGGCGCCTTCGACTGGTCGTAGTAGCGCGAGTACGACGGATTGCTCACGACCAGCGTGCCGGTCGCCGGCACCGGACCGTCGGGCGTGTTCCCGGACTGCGAGTACGTGTAGGTCCCGTTCGCCGCGGCGACCGGAGCGGCCTCGCCCGATGCTGCGGTCGTTGCCGGTGTTCCACCGGAGGCGGCCGTCGTCGCGGTGCCGCCCTTGACGGTCGTCGCTGTCGCGCCCTTCACCGTCGAGCCGGTCGCGCCCGACACGCCGCTGGTCGTGGTCTCGTCGGAGGCGAGCGACAGGCTCGTCGTCGTCTTGTCCTTCGAGTCCGACGCGTTCACCTTGTCGTCCTTGCCGCCGCTGCTGCAGGCGCCTGCCATCGCAACCGCGAGAACCAGCGCACCAATCCGCCACCGGGAAGTCATGGCCGACATGTTGCCAGTCGCGCTTGCAGAAGTTCACGCGCCTGTGTCAATGTTACAAAGTAGTGCTCACTGTTACATCAACGACGACGGACGAGACGACCGACCGCATCCTCGATGCCGCCTACGAGGAACTTCTCCACTTCGGCCTGAAGGGCATCAGCATCGAGGACATCGCCAAGCGCACCGGCGTCGCCCGCATCACGATCTACCGCCGCTTCGCGAACAAGGACGACGTGCTCGCCGCCGTTGCGCTGCGTGAGGGCCAACGCATGTTCGCCAAGGTCGACGCCGCGATCGACGCCAACGCCGACACGGCCACCCAGCTCGTCGACGGATTCGCCGTGATGCTCAACGCCGTGCGCAACCACCCCATCGTGAAGCGCCTCGTCGAGGTAGAGCCCGAAGTTGCGGCCACGCTGCACGCGACGCACGGCGCCACGATCATCGGCTTCGGCCGGGAGTTCGTCGCGGCACGGCTCGGCATCGCGCCCGCCGTCGCCGAAGTGATGGTGCGCCTTTCCGCCAGCTTCGTCATCAGCCCGACGAGCTCGATCCCGCTCAAGACCAACGCCGACGCGAAGCGATTCGCCAAGACCTACCTGGTGCCGATGCTCCCATGACCGCGACACAACCCCGTCCGACCAAGACGATCGTGCAGCGACGCGCCACCGACGTCCGCCTCCTCGGGGCCGGCGGCTACGCGCTCGCCCTGCAGGTCGGCCATCCGACCATCGCCGCCGGTGTACGCGAGCACTCCGACTATGCGACCAACCCGTGGGGTCGTTTCTTCGGCACGGCCGACTTCGTCGCCCTGCTGCTCTACGGCTCGCCCGAACAGACGACCCGCGCCAGCGCCAACCTGCGCGAGATGCACAAGCGGATTCGCGGCACCGATCCCGATGGCACGCGCTACTCCGCGCTCGAGCCGAGCGCATACGCGTGGGTCCACGCAACGCTCGCCGAAGGAATCATCCGCGGCCACCATGTCTTCGGTCGTGAGTTCACGCTGAAGCAGAAGGACGAGTTCTGGCACGAGTGGTTGCGGCTCGGTTCGATGATGGGCATTCGTGATGGTGACCTGCCCGACTCGTGGAGCGGCTTCGAGCTCTATCGCAACGACATGATCGACAACGTGCTGGCCTACAGCGACGTGTTCGACACGCTGCAGGGCACTGCGTCACATGCGACCGGCGGCTCGCCGTTCGGGTGGTTGCCCGCGCCGGTGTGGAGCATCGCCGGTCGGCCGCTGGGCCAGTACATGTCGTTCTTGGCCCGCGGCACCATGGGCGCGAATCTGCGCGAGAAATTCCACATGCCGTGGACGCCCAGGAACCAGCGGACCTTTGCCCGCATCGCCGCCGCGCATCGCGCCGCCAACCCGGTCGTGCGGGGGCCACTGCGTCAGGCGGGGCCACTCGCGCTCAAGCTCCGTAAGGCCGAAATCGCCAGGGGACCCTTCGCATGATCACCGACTTCCGCGGCCCCTACGCCGACGGCGCGCCTCCGAGCGCGCTCGAGATCAACGCGCCCGACGTCACGAAGGCCGGCCTCCAGGACATCCGGCGCATGATCGTCATCCAGCTCACGATCGGCCTGTGCGTCACGAAGGCGATCGCCGCGTGGGTCGTCAAGCGCAACGGCCGCACGTTCGCGCGGGCTGCGGCTGACGGACTCGTCGAGGCGTTCGAACGACTCGGGCCTACCTTCGTGAAAGCCGGCCAGCTCATCACGTCGTCGCCCGGCGTCTTCCCCGAGCCGCTCGCCGAAGCCTGCAAGCGCTGTCTGGACGAAGTGCCGCCCTTCCCGGCCGATCAGGTGCGCAAGGTGATCGAGGAGGACCTCGGCGCGCCGATCGACGAGCTCTTCAAGTCCTTCGACGACGTACCGCTCGCAAGCGCATCGATCGCGCAGGTGCATGCGTGCGTGTTGCCCGACGGGCGCGAGGCCGTGCTCAAGGTGCAGCGACCCGGTCTGCGCAAGACCATCAACAGCGATCTCAAGAACCTGTACAAGATCGCGAAGCTCGTCGGCCGTTCGAAGCGCGCCGCCCAGCTGCAGCCGACCAAGGTCATCGAGGACATGCACCTCACCGCGAACCAAGAGGTGAACTGCGCGCTCGAAGCGCACCGCCAAACCCAGTACCGCAACAAGATCAACGCGTTCGGGGACAACCCCGACGTCACGTGCCCCGAGGTGTACTGGAACTACTGCGGGCCGCGCGTTGTCTGCATGGAACGCATGTACGGCGTGTCGATCGACTCGTTCGAGGTACTCGCCGAGCGCGGCGTCGACGGCGAGGCGTTGTTGCGCAAGGGCATGAAGGTCGCCTTCGAAGCGATGCTCGTTCACGGTCCGTTCCACGGCGACGTGCACGCCGGCAACATCTGGGTGCTCGACGACGGACGTGCTTGCTACCTCGACTTCGGTCTCATGGGTGAACTGCCCGCCGACTGGAAGAAGCTGATCACCGAGTTGCTCATGACGATCCAGGTCGACGGCAACTGGGCCCGCGTCGTGCGCAACTACAAGGACCTGGGTGTGTTGCCCGAAGACATCGGATCCGACGAGGAGGTCGGTGCCCGTCTCGAGATGGTGATGACGCCGATGTTCCAGGTGCAGGCGGCCGACGTCGACCTCGCCGATGTGATGAAACAGCAGATCGAACTCGCAGAGTCGATGGGTGCGAAGGCGCCGGCTGAGCTGATGCTCGTCTCGAAGCAGGTCTTCTATTTCGAGCGCTACGTCAAGGCCCTCGCCCCCAACTACGTGATGATGACGGACCGCCTGCTGACCAAGAACGTCTTCTGAACACCACTTCTGTGCGTGTGTGGCGTGGCTATGCCACGCCCCCGCCGCCCAGAAGGGAG
>JBEHXL010000062.1:0-11026 GCA_048498715.1 Actinomycetota bacterium
CTCGTCAAGGAGAACTACCTGCGCTGGGACAGCCTGGGCGAGTTCTTCGCCCTGGCGGCGAGCTTCGAGCACCTCGCGAACGCAACGGCGAACAAGCGGGCACAGATCCTCGCCGACACCCTCGACTTGGCAACTGGCACGTTCCTCAACGAGAACAAATCGCCGGCCCGCAAGGTCGGTCAGATCGACAACCGCGGCAGCCACTTCTACCTGGCGCTGTACTGGGCCCAGGAACTGGCCAAGCAGTCAGCCGATGCGGAGCTTGCGGCGAAGTTCGCGCCCCTCGCCGAGAAGCTGACGGCCGAGCAGGACACGATCGCCAACGAGTTGTTGGCGGTGCAGGGCCACCCCGTCGACCTCGGTGGCTACTACGCGCCCGATCCGGCGAAGGCCGAGAAGATCATGCGCCCGTCGACCACGCTGAACGCGGCGCTCGCCTCGCTGTAACTACTTCTCGGCCGCAACCTTGATCCGCTCGAGGGTCTGGGTCATGCCCTTGATGAGGGCGCCTCGGCGGCGACCGAGGGTCGAATAGACCTTGGTCGCCGTGGACGTCACCACGAACGATTCGGTGACCGACGTGCCACCGTTGTCGGGCGTGAAGGAGTAGCGCCAAGTTGTCGCGCCCGCGTCGAAGGCGAAAGCCTTGCCGGGCACGGCTTCGATCACTGTGGGCGAGGTCGACCACTTGTAAAAGCCCAACTTGTTCGTGCCCTTGAACTTGGCCCCGATGGCCGGCCCCGTCGCCCCGTCGAGCCACTCACCGCTGATGCACTCGGGGCTGTATTCGCCCATGCGAGTGATGTCGCTCACGAGGGCGTAGACGGCTTCGGGGCTGGCGTTGATGTGGATCGTGGCTTGGCCTTCCATAAGGGCGCGACGGTACTGTCCGTATATGGCGAAGGCTCCCATTCACGTAACCGTCACTGGCGCTGCGGGGCAGATCGGCTACTCGCTGCTCTTCCGCATTGCCTCGGGTCATTTGCTCGGCCCGGACCAGCCCGTCGTGCTGCGCCTGCTCGAGATCGAACCGGCCATGAAGGCGCTCGAGGGTGTCGTGATGGAGCTCGACGACTGCGCGTTCCCGTTGCTCGCCGACATCGAGCCGACCAGCGATCTCAAGACTGCGTTCGACGGCACCAACTGGGCGATGCTCGTCGGTTCCGTCCCCCGCAAGGCGGGCATGGAGCGCGGCGACCTGCTCAACATCAACGGCGGCATCTTCAAGCCGCAGGGCCAGGCCATCGCGGCGAACGCGGCGGACGACGTGCGCGTCGTCGTGGTCGGCAACCCGTGCAACACGAACTGCCTCATCGCCCGCCTGAACGCCCCCGAGGTCCCGGCCGACCGCTGGTTCGCCATGACCCGCCTCGACGCCAACCGCGCCAAGAGCCAGCTGGCGCAAAAGGCCGGCGTGCCCGTCAGCGAAGTCACCAACCTGCCGATCTGGGGCAACCACTCGGCCACGCAGTACCCCGACGCCATCAACGCCAAGATCGGCGGCAAGCCGGCCTACGACGTCATCGACGACCACGAGTGGCTGCAGAACGGCTTCATCGAGACTGTGCAGAAGCGTGGCGCGGCGATCATCGAGGCCCGCGGCCTGTCGTCGGCAGCCTCCGCGGCGAATGCGGCAATCGACTCGGTGACCTCGATCTGGAACCCGACCGCGGCCGGCGACTGCGTCTCGCTCGCCGTCGCGTCGAACGGCGAGTACGGCACTCCGGAGGGCCTGCAGTTCGGCTTCCCGATCGCGGCTGACGGAAAGGGCGGCTGGAAGGTCGTCGAGGGCTTCGAACTCAACGACTTCGCCAAGGCCAAGATCCAGATCACGACCGACGAACTCGTCTCCGAACGAGACGAAGTCCGCAGCCTCGGCCTGATCCCCTAATCAACATCAGCCTGTGATTTTTGAGGGCAAAGACCGCACTCAAAAATCACAGGCTGCGTAGTTGGTCAGACCTCGAGGGAGACTTTGAAGTTGACGCCGAGGCGCTGGAGGTAGGCCAGCTTCTTCTCGATTGCGTCCTGCCACTGGGCGAGGGCCGCTTCGTACGGAGTTCGGTCGCCGTCTTCGCAGGCGTGCTCCAGCTCGTCGAATGCAGCGTCTTCTGCATCGAGCAGGCCGCGGTACTTCACGAGGAAGTGGTCGTCGATCACCTCGGACAGCGTCATGGGCATGTCTCCTTTGGCGGTGTGCCTTGTGGTCTTGCGACTGTACGCCCGCAGCCCTGCCTTGTCATCCGCGACCGCCTTCCGAAACTTTTTCGCGGTTTTTGCAAGATCCGCGACGTTGAGGGCTCATACAAGGCATGCAAACCACATCAACTTTTTCGGCGATGTGTGACGTCCGCCCTACAGATGCAGTTCATCCAGGGGTAACGTCGCCAGAGCGGAGGGCGGTCCTTCGTTCGGCTGCAACGCCGGAGAACAATCAAAGGAGGGGCCGGTTGATTTCGAAGAACGGTAAACCCGTGCGCAAGATGCTCACCGCATCGTTGTTCGTGATCGCTGGTGCCGGGGCTTGGATTGCGCTGTCTGCTTCGCAGGCGGGCGCGATCACAGTCGCCGACCAGGACGCGACCAACGTGAACGTGGGAATTGGCGTGGCGAACACGGGCGGCAACGCAGCGGTGGGGAACAACTCCACCAACACTGCGAACGCCACCCAGGACGCCGATGCGACGACGACTGGTGGCACCGGCGATGCCGTTGCCTCCAACAACGCCAACGTGACCAACCACTCGGATGGCACGGCGAACATCGTCACCGGCAACGCAAACGCCACCGGTAACCAGGCAACCAACAACACCCAGCAGGTCCTGAACTCGGACGACTCCAATGGAGCGCCCGTGATCGTCGATCAGTCCAGCACCAACCTGAACATCGGTATTGGCATCGCCAACACCGGTCTCAACCTTGGTGTCGGCAACAACTCGACGAACGACTCGACTGCTGACCAGGATGCGGACGCGACCTCGAGTGGCGGCGACGCCGTTGCGGTCAACGACGCCAATCTGAACAACTCTTCAGACGGCAATGCGTCGATCCTGACGGGCAACGCGAGTGCGCTCGGCAACTCTGCGACCAACACCACGGTCCAGGTCGTCGATGCGAACGACAGCAACCTCGTGGTGGCCGACCAGACGTTGACCAACCTCAACTTCGGTCTCGGTTTCGCCAACACCGGCTTGAACTTCGGGTTCGGCAATATTTCCACCAACACCAGCACGGCGCCGCAGACCTCTACGGCCTCGGGTGCTACTGATGCCATCGCGTCGAACAACGTCAACGCGATCAACTCGTCCGACGGCGACGTTCTGATCGGCACCGGTAACGCCAATGGTGTGGGAAATACCGCCATCAACAGCAACACTCAGACCCTCGACGCAGACAGCGTCTCGAAGGTCAGCGATCCGATGAGTGCAACGCTTCCGCTGTTGCTGATGATGCTCCTCGGTCTGCTCATTGTGCGGACGCCCATGCGGCGACTCGCCTACCGTCGCCAGGCCTAGCGGAACTGGCACCATGATTGAGGCGGGCCCTTCGGGGCCCGCCTTTTTCGTTTCCGGCTACGGGATGCAGGCGTCGAGATAGTTGGCCCGGGCGAAGTCCCGGATCTCTTTCAGGGGCTGCACGCCCTCGTCGTCGACCTGCTGGTAGACGGTTTCGTCGCCGCCCCGCAGTGCCTCGGCGTAGTGACGGCCCGCGGCGATGTAGTCGGCGTAGGACCGGAACCAGCCGTTGACCTCGACCTTGTCGGCGGCGCGCACCGGCAGGTCTCGGAGGCGGCCGACCATCTTCTCGAGGTCGCCGGCGACCTGGTCGATCTTCTTCGCCGTCTCCTTCTCGAGCGGATCGTCGGTCTTTTCTTCCCGCTTTACCGCCCGCAGCTTCGGGATCTCCTTCGTGCAGATACCCGAAGCCGCTTTCTCGAAGGCCGGGTCGTTGATCGTGCGTGCAGGTCGTCCAGCGAAGTCGTAGACCCGGACGAACGCGACGCCCACGAGAACGACCGTGAACAGCGTCCACAGGAGGATCGGCCTCCGTCGCTTCCAAAGACCCTGCGTAAACCACTCAATCCAGCCGCGCACGGGTGCGGTTGTAGCAGCCGGAAGGCGTCTCACTACGATCGGCGGCATGGATTCGACGCCGATTCCCGCCAGTCTGCGGACCCTGCTCGTCGCCGTTGCCGCCGTGCTGGCGCTGGTCGGTGGAATCGGTGTGGCGACGGGCGCGGCTGACGACGGCGGCGACGACGTGACGACCGCCGGCGGCAAGACAACGACGACGCTGACCGTCACCGATGACACCATCGGTGGGGCTGAGGACGGCACTACGACGACCGCCCTCGCGGGCGTAGGTGGAACCACCACCACGGGCAAGAGCGGTTCGTCGACCAAGCCCGGCTCGACGGCCACGACGATCGTGTCGAGCGAGTCCAACGCCTGTGGCGCTCCGCCGGCATCGACGACTGATCCGGGTCCGATCCAGCCCCCAGCGGTGGGCGTCTACAAGTACGTGCTGTGCTCCGACGGCTCGGCGGCCGAGAGCCAGGGCGTCCGGGAAGGCCAGTCGGGCGGTGGCAGGACCCGTCGCTCCATCGACGTGAAATTCGGCAACCTCACCGGTCAGGCGACCGTTGCGTATGGCGCCGAGGGCGTTCTGCAAGAGGTGCTCGACATTCCCGCTTACCGGGTGCATTGCGACTGGAACCCCGACGTCGTGCAGTATCCGGCGGCGCTGAGCGTCGGCGCCACGTGGACGAGTAAGAGCTCGTGCACCGCCCCGCCCGCCGGCAAGATCGAGTTGACGGGTACCGGCAAGATCACGGGTCGTGTCATGGTCACCGTCGGCAACGTCACGGTGAATGCGTGGGTCGTCGAAGGCACCATTACGACAACTGCCGCGGGCCAGACCAACACGATCAAAGAGACGGACTACTTCGACCCGACGCGCGGCATCGAGCTGTACAAGAAGACCGTCGCTCCCGACGGCCAGGGCGGCACCATCACCGCCGTGCGTCGGCTGGCGAGCCTGACACCACAAGCCTCCTGACCTAGCCGAAAGGGCTCCTTTGGCCCCGGCGGCGACGCGCGGGGACCGCTCGTACCGTGCGGGCATGGTCTCGCATCGGCTGTTCGTCGTCGCAGCGGCTGCAGTGCTTTTGGCGGCGTGTTCTGACTCGGATAAATCGCCCGCTCCGACGACCGTACGGCGGACGACGACGACCTCGACGTCGACATCGACGACCGCCCCGGTGAAGCCCGCCACGACGGGTGGCGGGCAGCCGACGACGACGCAGGGCAGCGCGGCGCCGGATTGTTCGTCGCGGGCGATTCTGGGGGGCGTGTCGGCCACACAGGCGCCGACCGTCGGCGTGTACCGGTATCTCAGCTGCCGGAGCGGGGCGGCGGCGTACACGACGACGATCGGTAACGGGGCGGCGCCGTCCGAACGAACGGCGACGTGGTCGGCTTCGTTCGGTTCAGTGACGGCCGCGAACAGCTACGGATCGGCCGTCACACAGGCGACAGCGATGGTGCGACCGAAGAACGCCACGACGTCGTTGTCCTGCACGTGGGACAACCCGATGGTCGTCTATCCGGCCGGGCTCGGCATGAGCAGCTCGTAGAGGACCGACGGGCGTTGTGAGATGAGCTTCCAACAAAGCGTGCAGTTCAACCGCTCGAGCCGCGTGACCGGGCTGCGGTCGTTCACCGTCGGCGGCCAGAGCGTCAGGGCGCTTTTGATCGAGGAAACGACCGATCTGTTGTACGTGGACAGTCCACGGCGCAACTCGACCTCCTGGCATACCGAGTCGACGGTCTTCTTCGACCCGGCCCATGGGTTGCCCGTGTACGAACGGCGAATCTCCGAGGCGACGGGTCAGT
This sequence comes from Actinomycetota bacterium, assembly GCA_048498715.1. GTDB lineage: Bacteria > Actinomycetota > Acidimicrobiia > Acidimicrobiales > JACCXE01 > JACCXE01. Next base: position 5,895 of record JBEHXL010000062.1, read on the forward strand.
ATCCGCAGGCCAAAACCGTGACCGAGGTTGCGCTGGCGAGCTTCTAGAGACGCAGGCCGATGGCGTCGGCCCACAGCAGCGCAAGCTCCTTGGCGGCCACGCCCGGATCCGGGACGCCGGCCTCCGGCGGATCGAACACGTAGGTCACGAAGCAGAAGCGGTCGACCATCGCCGTGAGCGCTCGAGCGGTGATCTCGGGATCGAGGCTGTCGCGGATGAGTCCGGTCTTGGCCGCGCTGCGCAATTCCTTTGTAACCGCACCGGTGAATTGCCGGCCTAAGCGGCGCCGAAGATCGGCCAGTTCGGGCTCGACGTGCACGACCTCTTCCCAGACGGCCGCAAAGGCCGCGGTTTCGGCGTAGGCGCCCACGAAGCGACCGAGCATGCGCTCCAGGCCTTCCATGCCGTCAGCGGCGCGCCAGCCGACCTGTGCTTCGGTCATGCGGTCGGCGACGCGGCCACGCACGAGTGCGCGGATCAGATCCGCCCGGTCGCGGAAGTACTGATAGACGGTGCCGAGACCGACGCCCGCCGCCGCTGCGACGTGGGCCATCGTCGTGTTCGTGTAGCCGTTCTCGGCGAACGTGGTCGTTGCCGCGGCGAGGATCGACGCGCGCGTCTTCGCCGCACGCGGGCCGAGGGGCAGCTCCTGGTCGCCGTCGCGACGGATGCCCTCCTCGACGTACTGCTGGCTGCTCACGACCCCAGGAACACCGACCGCAGGAGGTCTCGCCGGCCGGCGAGCTCCTTGCCGCGACCCTCGAACCGGACCTGGCCCTTCTCCATGAAGATCACGCGCTCGGCGGTCTCCATGGCGAGGGTTGCGTGCTGCTCGACGACGAGAACCGTGAGACCGGTCTCGTTGAGTTCCTTCAGCATCTCCATGAGTTGGCTGACGATGATCGGTGCGAGGCCGAGCGAGAGCTCGTCGACCATGAGCATCTTCGGGCGCAGCACCAGGGCGCGAGCGATGGCGAGCATCTGCTGCTCGCCGCCCGAGAGGGTGCCGGAGAGCTGCTTGCGACGATCCTTCATCCAGCCGAAGAGGCTGTAGGCGTACTCCATGCCTTCTTCGAACTCGGCCTTCTTGCCGCGTCCCTTGAGGAGATGACCACCGAGGCGGAGGTTCTCGTCGACGGAGAGGTCGGGCAACGAACCGCGGCCACCGGGGACGTGGGCGAGACCCTCGGCGGCGATCTTGTCGGGTGCCCATCCGGTGATGTCCACGCCGTCGAAGACGACCTTCCCGCCGGCGAGACCCGACAGGTTCGACACGGCCTTCAGGAAGGTCGATTTGCCGGCACCGTTCGTGCCGAGCAGCGCGATGAACTCGCCCTGCTCCACGGAGATCGACACGTCGAACAGCACCTGGACCTTGCCGTAGCGCAGGTCGAGATTGGTTGCTTCGAGAAGGGCCATTACGCGGACTGCCCCAGGTAGGAGGTGAGGACTTCGGGGTGGTGGCGCACCTCGTCGGGTGTGCCGTGCGTGATGACCTTGCCGGCCGCCATCGCCACGATGGTGTCGGACAACTTCATGATCATCGGCATGTCGTGCTCGATGAGCAGCATCGTGGCGCCGAGGTGTTCGGCGACCTGCTTGAGCATTGGCGCGAGCGCTTTGGTCTCGGCCTGCGCGATGCCCGAGCTGGGCTCGTCGAGCAGCAGGAGCTTCGGCTTCACGGAGATGACCGCCGCAAGCTCGCAGAGGCGCAGCATGCCGGTCGACAACTCCTGCGCCGGCTTGTCAGCGTGGGGGAGCAGGCCGACGAGGTCGAGCGCTTCGTCGGCGTTCTTGGCAACCATCGCCTCGTCGGCGCGGGCGCCACGCAGACCGAGCACGGACCGGGCGAAGCCGGAACGTTTCATCGAGTCGTGCTGCACCGTGCGCAGGATGTCGCGCAGCGACAGCGAGCGGAACATGCGCGCGTTCTGGAACGTGCGACCGACGCCGAGCGCAGTGCGGGCGTAGGGCGGTTCCTTCACGAGATCGACCGGGCCGTTCGCCGTGTTGAGCAGGATCGCTCCGCTGTCGGGTTTGCGGAAGCCGGAGATGTTGTCGAACAGGGTCGTCTTTCCGGCGCCGTTCGGGCCGATGATGCCGACGATCTGTCCGGTCGGCACGTCGTAGTTGACGCCGTCGAGGGCGCGCACACCGCCGAAGGCGAGTTCGACGTTCTGGATCGAGAGCGCGATGTCGGAATGCATTACGCCGTCACCTCCTGCAGTTCAGGTTGCGGCACCGCGCCGTCGCCCTGCCCGTCGTATGCAGTGGCACGCGAGCGGATGAAGCGGTTCATCGAGGCGAGACCGCCCGGGTTGATCATCATGATCACGAGCAGCAGGGCGCCGGCGATGATCTGCGGGATGAAGCTGATCGACGACGCCTTGACCGCGCCCTTGGTGAGTTCGGGGTAGAGGCCGAAGAGCAGGGCGGCGATGACGGGTCCGCCCAGCGAACCGATACCAGCCACGACGGCGTAGGTGAGCCAGGTGATGGAGAAGAACACCGAGCCGTACTGCGAGTTCACACCGCCAAGCTGGTAGGTGAGCAGGCCGCCGGCGAGCGCCGAGAACGCACCCGACACGACGAAGCCGGTGAGCTTCACGCGGACGGGACGGATGCCGTAGGCGGCGGCGACGGTCTCGCTGTCGCGGATGGCGTAGAAGCTGCGGCCGACGCGGCTGACCGAGATGCGCCAGGCCACGACGAACGCGAGCGCCGTGAGGCCGAGGATCAGGTAGTAGCGAGCGGCGTCGGAGTCGAGCGCGTGCGGCAGCGTGACTCGGTTGGCGATGGCGAAGCGGGGCAGGATGGCCCGCTCAGCGGCCAGGCCGAAGGCCAACGTGGCGACCGCGAGGTGCAGACCACGCAGGCGCAGTGCCGGCAGGCCGACCAGGATCGACACCGGGATGCTGAGCAGCACGCCACCGATGAGCGGCAGCGGGAACGGCAGGTTCAGCGAGTTGGCACAGATCGCAACACCGGCGCCTCCGACCGCGAGGAACGCGCCCTGCGCCACCGAGATCTGGCCGAGCCAGCCGACCAGCACGACGAAGCTCAACACGATGAGTAGGTAGATGAGCGCGAAGTTCGCCGGCAGGGTCCAGAACGACGGGAGCGGCAACGCCGGGAACACGAGCGCGAACAGGCCGAGCACGACGGGCACGCCGATGCCGACGACCTTGCCGAAGCGGCCGATGATGCCGTCAGTCGCCACGGCGGCCTGGAAGGTGCGGTACGCCTCGACCGGGTCGATCATGCGGGCGAACTTCGAGTCGGTCGCGCCAGTGCGGCTGAGCAAACCCGAATCTTCGTCGTCGCGCAGGCCGCGGAAGATCCACTTGGGTCGAGCAGCGAGCGTGACGATGACGGCGCCGAGCGTGAGGATCTCAGGAGCGCCCTGGAAGAGCTTGGCGTTCTCCGCGAGGAGGTAGTGGCGGGCGAGTTCTTCGACGACGCCGATGGCGAAGCCGGCAAAGGCGGCGATCGGGAAGCTCACCATGCCGCCGACGATCGCGGCCGCGAAACCTTTGATCGAGAGCAGCGTCAGCAGGTTCGGGTTCGACGAGACGACGAGCGAGGCGAGGGCGACGCCGGCGATGCCCGCCGCCATCGAACCGCCGACCCACGACACGACGGCGAGACGCTGCGACGACACGCCGAGCAGGCTTGCGACGTCGGGATCCGTCGCCGAAGCACGGATCGCGAGGCCCGTCGACGTGAAGCGGAAGAAAGCGAACGTCGCGAACGCGAAGACCGCCACGATGGCGATGACGCCGACGCGCTCGTAGCTGACGTTGACGCCCGCGATCGAAAAAGCCGGGTTACGGGAGAAGATCGCGTTGGTATTGCTGACGATCAGGTCGTTGGCGCCGAAGAGTTGCTGTGTGATCGACGACAGCAGCAGGCCGAGGCCGAGCGTCACGACGGTGAGCGTGACCGTCGACATACGGGCGAAGGGTCGGATGATGAACCGTTCGATCGCGTACCCGAGCAACGCCGCCATCGCGAGCGTCACCGGGACCGCAGCCCAGAAGCTCAGGTGAACCGTCGGGTGCGCGTTGAGGTGCACGAACAGAGCGTTGAAGTGGATGCCGTAGGTGCGGCCACGCACGATGTCGTAGTGGAAGAAGGCGAGGAACGTCGCCATGCCGCCGTACGCAAAGTTCGGGATGCGGGTCGCCTTGTAGATGAGCACGAGACCCATCGCGAGCAGCGCGTAGACGGCGCCGGTGACGAGGCCGCCCGGAAGTGTTGACAAGAATTCGGTCATGCGGAACGTCGCAGTCGTGTGAGGCCGAGATGGGTGAGCACAGCCCACGCCACCGCGCAGAGGAGCAGCAACGTGAGGCGGGTCGCGTCCGACAGCGGTGTCACGGCGATGGGCAGCGCCGGCTTGGTGATCGCGATCACCGGTTTGCGGTCCGGCTTCGTCGCGGTGTCGGTGACGGGCGCGGTGACGCTACCGCCGAGATCAGGAAGCGACGGAGTCAGCGAACCGATCGCAGGCAGGGCGACGTTGTTGTCGCCGTCGCCACCGAGATTGCCGAGGCCGAAGCCGCCGGGATCAGCGGTTGCGCTGGCCGCCGTGTAGGCGAAGCCCACCACGACCTGCACGCGCTCGGGCGAGAGGTTGTCCGGCGTGACCGACTCGGGCAGGTCACAGAGCACCATGAGACCGGCGCGCATCGAGGCGGCGAACGAACCGTCCTCCGCAAGGCCGACCTTGGGAGCGGGACGAGCGAACAGGTAGCCCTGCGGGTACTTGGTCGGCTCGGTGATGACGTCGACGCGACAACCCGAACCGATCAGCAGGTTGTTGGCCTGATCGATGATGCCCTGGGCGGCGTTGCCGACCAGCGGCAGTTCCTGGCCGGCGAGCAGCAGACGGTCGTCGGCGATCGAGAACTTCAAGGGGCCGATGGCGATGTCGCTGATCGTCAGCCGCGTATTCGTCTTGTTGCCACCCTTCTTGCCCGTCGTGATCGACTCACCCGAGATGCCGATGCGGCCGATGGTGATGGCGCCGCCGGCGATCTTCACGTTGGTCGCGTGCGCGCTGGTCTCCGAGGAATCGATTCCGTTCGCGGTCTGCATGAGCGAGGTCGACTCGAGGTCACGGGCGACGA
>JBEHXL010000063.1:0-10795 GCA_048498715.1 Actinomycetota bacterium
TCATCCCGCAGGGCGTGCAGGTCGAGGTGAAGAGGCCGAAGGGCCACGGTCACGGCAAGAAGGGCGACTGAGCGACACGAACCCGCGCGCGTTCGTAGTGTTCTCGCATGCGCACGAAGCGAGTTGTCCTGTTCGCCGCCGTTGCCACCGCCGCCATCGGGCTGTTGCCATCCTCGGCAGCCGCGAGTGACCCGCCGGCGGTCACCGACACCACGGCTCCGAGCGTCACGATCTTCGCCCCGGCCAACAACGGCTCGTACGCGCAGAACGCCGTCGTGAAGGCCAACTACTTCTGCAGTGACACGGGCGGCTCCGGCCTTGCGACGTGCACCGGCACGTTCCCGTCTGGGTCGGCGCTGCCGACTCAGACCCTCGGCACCAAGGAGTTCAACGTCTTCGCCAGCGACGGCGCCGGCAACATCACCAAGGTCACGCGCACGTACACCGTCGTCGACAAGACCGCGCCGACCATCACGATCACGACGCCGGCGGCGGGCGCGACGTATCCGCTGAACAGCAACCTCAACGCGAGCTTCAGTTGCAGCGACAACGCCGCGGGCTCCGGCGTCGACACCTGCGTCGGCACGGTCGCCGATGGTTCGCCGATCAGTACCGCGACCGCGGGGAGCAAGTCCTTCACCGTGACGGCCCGCGACCTCGCCGGCAATCAGACCACGAAGACCGTCAGCTACAAGGTCGCCACGGCGGCTCCGGCGCCGGCCCCGACGATCAAGGTGCTTTCGCCCAACGGCGGCGAGGTCTGGGCCCGCGGTATCGGCCATGCCCTCACGTGGACCGCAGGGAACATGCCGGCCGCGGCCCGGCTGAAGATCGACATCATCAAGGGCTTCGCCACCGTCGGCACCGTCGCCACGAACGTGTTGCCGAGCCAGGGTGCGATCAACTGGAACCCGTCGCTCGCACTGGCTGCGGGCACGAACTACCGGATCAAGATCACGGTGCTGAACGTGTCGCCGTCGCTCAGCGATTCGAGCGACGGACTGTTCTCGCTCAGTTAGAGCGTGAGCCGCTCGAGCAGCGGCGTCATGAACACGTTGCGCGGATCGAGCTTCTTGAACTGCGCGGTCGTCCAATCCCACAGCGGGAAGCTGTTCGGGATCGCTTCGTCCAGCACACGACGGTGGCTCCAGCCGCCGTGGTCGGTGTAGCCCCAACCCTTCGACCACTCGACGCGCACGGTGGCGTAATCACCCGAGTAGTTGTCGAAGATCCATTGCTCGAGGTCGCGCTTGAACACGTAGTCACCCGCGCCACCCACCAACGAGAGCGAGTTCACGAAGATTGCGACATCCCACTCGGGATGGTCGGGGACGGGCGTGCTCGCCGAGAGAGCGGGAGCTTCGGCGCCGGGCACGCCCACGCTCGACGGATCGTCGATGCCGTTGCAGCGGATCTCGATGGGCATGTTCGCCGGGTACAGGCCGCGTGCCTCGTACTGGTTGACGAGGTCGTGGTACTTCTGCACGAACTCGTGCACGGCGCGTTGGATGTTGGCCCGCGACGTGATGATGGCGTGGCCGAGCTCGCCGGCGCGCAGCGTCGTGGGCTTGATGTAGTGCTGCGAGTTGCGCGCCGATCCCCAGATGTCGTGACTGTTGGTGGCGGTGAGGCCCTGCGTCGTGACGGCGAGCATCGTGTTGCCGAACGACGGCGTGATCTCACCGTTGCCGGCGATGATGCGCGCGCCGAGGTGGGCGACTTCGACGGGCACGTTGTCCGAGAACGGGTAGTTGTACGGACCGCTCACGGCGCGCGACGTCGAGGGTTTCTTGTCTTCGACGCTCCAGTACTTCAGCCACGGGCGGTCCGTGAACGGGAACAGGATCGCTTCGACGCGGCCGGTCTTGTCGACGTACGAGGCGAACGTGCGGCCCTTGCTGCCGGCCTTGGCGAACAGCTCCGACGACGGAACCTCGACGGTGCTGATGCAGCGAAGGTTCGTGTTCTTCTCGGCGCGCAACACGACGGAGGTCACGAACACGCGACCGAGCGACGTCAGCATCGCCTTGGTGATCGGGTTGCTGCGATCGAAGGTCTTGATCGCGTATTTCTTCGTGGCCTCGTCGAACACGATGGCCTTGAGCGAGACGATGCGGTTCGACAGCGAGCCGTACGAACGTCCCGTCGTGTTTTCGCCCTTCGCCGGGATGGCGGCGCCGTGACCGTTGATCGCCAGTGCGCCTGCGATCGTGATCGCGCCGGGCGCGGGGATCGACGTGAAGCCGAGGTCGTGTTCTTCGAGGGCGACCATGACGTCGTCGAGCAGCGCGCCGGCTTGGGCGAACAGTGTCTTGCTCTTCTTGTCGACGCTGATCTTGTGCAGCGCGGTGATCGTGTCGATGATGACGAGTTCGGTGTCGGCCGGTTGCCCCGCCGTCACCGTGAAAGGCGACCAGCCGTGACGGGCGCCGCTCGGTCGCACCTTCCAACCCCGCGATGCGGCCCAGTTGACGACGTTGACGATGTCGTCGGCGGAATGGACCTCGGCCGACCACACGTCGTCGAGACGGATCTCGCCCGCCCAGTTCTCGTACTGGGTGCGGTAGAGCCGCACGCCCTTCGGAAAGCCGGGCGGCACCGCGCCCGCGTCGTCGTCGAACGGCGTGAGCTGTCGCAGCGGGCGCCACAACAATCCCGCCGACGCAGCCGTAGCCGCGAGAAAACGGCGACGCGAAACGTCGCCCCCTGAAATGTCCGCCGCGCCCATGTTCTGCCCCTTGCCCCTTGTTTGGAGTAACAGCAGGGTACGGGGTGAAAAGAAATTCCCGAAACCGTGTCCTCTGGGCGTGAACCCGTTCGTAGACGAAGTAGAGGCCGGTACGGTGCCGGTCACGACGAAGGGAGATCCTCCAATGACCCAGTACATGCTTTCGGTTTGGCACGACGGTTCCTACGACGAGACCTACATGGACGAGGCGGAGCAGCAAGAAGCGTTCCAGGCGGTCGACAAGTTCAACGCCAAGGTCATGGAGAGCGGCAAGTGGGTCTTCGGCGGTGGCCTGCAGGAGAAGGACACGGCGACCGTCGTCGACTTCACCAAGGGTGAGCTCGTCGTGACCGACGGGCCCTTCGCCGAATCGAAGGAGCAACTCGGCGGTTTCTGGATCGTGGAGTGCGCCGATCTCGACGAAGCCATGGCGCTGGCCCAGGAAGCGTCGGTGGCCTGCAAGAACCCCGTCGAAGTCCGGCCCTTCCAAGGTTGACCGCAACCCACGACGTCATTGCCGCGACGTTCCGTACCGAGTTCGGTGCGGCCGTCGCCACCCTGACCCGTCTCTTTGGCGACATCGACGTCGCCGAGGAGGCGGTGCAGGAGGCGTTCGTGGTTGCGACCCAAAAGTGGACCGACGACGGTGTCCCTCCCAACCCCGGCGGCTGGATCGTCACGACGGCCCGCCGCAAAGCCCTCGACAAGCTGCGGCGCGAGTCCAGTCGTGGCGACAAGGAACAGCGCGCCACGAACGAGGCTCCGGTGAACGACGACCGCGATGACGACGAGGTCACTGCGCTCCCCGACGATCGCCTGCGCCTGATCTTCACGTGCTGCCATCCCGCCCTCGCCCAAGCGACGCAGATCGCGTTGACGCTGCGCTTGCTCGGCGGCCTCGAGGTCCCGGAGATCGCGCGTGCGTTCTTCGTTCCCGAAGAGACGATGGCGAAGCGCCTCGTGCGGGCCAAAGCGAAGATTCGTGACGCGCACATTCCGTATCGCGTCCCGGCGCCCGCCGAACTGCCTGAGCGACTCGCCGCGGTGCTGCACGTCCTCTATCTCGTGTTCAACGAGGGCTACAGCGCGTCGTCCGGTGAACTGCAGCGGACCGACTTGTGCGACGAAGCGATTCGCCTCGCCCGCGTGCTGACCGAGCTCATGCCCGACGAGCCCGAAGTGTTCGGCTTGCTGGCCTTGATGCTGCTCATCGAGGCGCGCCGCGCCGCTCGTCTCGACGATGGTGGTGACCTCGTGTTGCTGAAGGACCAGGACCGCACGCGGTGGTCGCGGGTGCACATCGACGAGGGCCACGAGATCGTGCGTCAGCTACTCGTGCGCAACCAGCCCGGTCCGTACCAACTGCACGCGGCGATCAACGCGGTCCACGACGACGCGCCGACGGCAGCCGACACGCAGTGGGACCAGATCCTCGCTCTCTACGACCAACTCTTGGCGCAACAGCCCACGGCCGTCGTCGCGCTCAACCGGGCGGTGGCCGTCGCCGAAGTGCACGGCCCGGCCATGGCGCTGGCCGCACTCGAATCCGTCGACCTCGACGGCTACCACCCATTCCACCTCGCCAAGGGCGACTTCCTGACGCGCCTCGGCCGGGCCGACGAGGCTCGCGCCGAGTACGACAAGGCCCTCGCGACCGTGGGTAACGACGCCGAGCGTCGCTACATCCAGTCGCTACGCGGCTGACATCGCGTAGTCGAGTTCCTCGGCGAAGCTGCGGCGACGACGGGCGACCGGCTTCGAGTCGTAGGAGTCGAAGTGAGCGACCGGAGCGGCGCCGAAGGTGAGGAAGGGGCTCGGCTTGGGCTGACGCACAATCGTGCGCGGCATGGTCCGAACGAAGTCATAAGCGGCGAAAACGCGTTCGAATTCGGTACGGTCGCCCCCGTGGTCGGGATGGCACCGTTTCGCAGCGCGACGAAAAGCCCGCGTGACTTCCGCGGGGCTTGCGAGTTCATCGATGCCCAAAAGGGCAAAGGCAGTGACGCCGTCCATGGCGGTATTCCCTTCAGCGCAGATCCTTCTGCGACTGGGTCCACATCGGTCAGCCTTGTCCGTAATTTGAGGAAACGTCGCGAAACATGTTCCGCCGATCGGCCGATAATTCAGCATGGCCGCAACGACGATGAATAAGACGATCCGTGTCCTGATTGCTGAAGACCATGACTTGGTCCTCGACGCGATCACCGCGCGGCTGAATCGTCACGAGAACATCGAAGTCGTCGGCGCGGCCCGCAACGGCAAGGAGCTCATCGAGGCCTACGACGAGATGCTGCCCGACGTGGTGGTGACCGACATCGGTCTTCCCGTGATGGACGGCGTCGACGCGACCGCTGCGATTCGGGCCAAGCACCCAAATGCCAAAGTGCTGTTCCTCTCGGGTCGCGACGACCAGGAGACCATCGCCAAGGCGATCTCCGCCGGTGCGTCGGGCTTTGTCGTCAAGACGGTGGCTCCGACGGAGCTGACCGAGAGTGTGATCAAGATCGCCAACGGCGAACTCGTCTTCGATCAGACGGCCACGAAGTTCCTCATGGCCGAAGTGCGCAGCCCAACGGTCGCCAAGCCCGACCTCACGAGCACGCTGTCGAACCGTGAGATGGAGATCCTTCGGCTCATGGCCGACGACCTCACCAACGCCGAGATCGCCGACGCGCTGTTCATTTCGCCGTTGACGGTCAAGACCCACGTCGAGCGCATCCTGGCCAAGCTGGGTGTGCGTGGTCGAGTGGGCGCCGTGCGCGAAGGCATTGCGCGCGGAATCTTGGGCTGATCACTCAATAGCGCCCCCGCTCCGTCCGACAGGCCTCTAGGAGGTTGTAATGGACGAACTCGCAACCGTGTTGCGCAGGGAGCGGTGGCTCCTCAACGTGTTGCTGTTCCGGCTCACCGAGATGCGGCACCTGTTGGCCGCCAACGACTCGCGTTTCTTGGGCTGGGCTTCCGCCGAGGTGGAAGAGGCCGTCGCCCGTGTGCGCGAGGCCGAACTCATTCGCAACACCCTCGTCAGCCGTCTCGCGCGCGAGATGGAGATGCCCGAGGACGACCTCACGTTGTCATCACTCGCCCAAGGCGCACCCGAGCCCTACCGGCAGATCTTCGCCGACCATCGCGTCGCCTTCCTCGACCTCGTCAACGAAGTGCAGTCGGTTTCGCAGACGAACCGTCGTCTGGCGACGCGCGGCATTCAGGGCCTGAGCGACGTGCTCAACATGTTGTCCAACGACGACGACGCCGACCCGCAGCTGTACGGCCCGTCGTCCAACAACTGGGTGCGGCCCGCCGCGTCGTCGATGGATCGGGCGCTCTAGGTCATGTCGTTCGAGACCACGCTCTGGACGGGAGTCAGTGGTCTTCGCGCGGCCCAAAAGCAGATGGAGGTTGCCGCGCACAACCTCTCGAACGTCAACACGCCCGGCTTCTCCCGGCAGCGGGTGGAGCTCGAGCCGTCGCATCCCGTCGCCGGCGCCACGGGCGCGCGCGGTGACGGGCAAATGGGCACCGGCGTCACGATTGCGGACGTCATCCGCATGCGGAACCAGCTCACCGACACCGCGTACTGGAACGAGGCGGGGAACGCCGCCGCTGCGGATGCCCGGGCCGACGTGTTGGGCCGTGCCGAACTCATCCTTGGCCCGCTCGATGGCGGCGTGCCCAAGGACCTGTCGAAATTCTGGGCTGCGTGGGACGACCTGACGCTCAACGGCACCGACGCGGGCGCCCGTCAAGCCGTGCTCGATGCCGGCAACCAGCTCTCGGCGTCGCTGCGTTCCGCCGCCGGCCAGATCGATCGACTCACGCAGGACACCGGCCTTGCCGTGACCGACACGATTCGTGAGATCAACCAGCTGGCGCAGAAGGCCGCCGAGCTGAACCAGGGAATCAAGGAATCGATCGCCGGCGGACAGTCGCCCAACGACTTGATGGACCAGCGCGACACGGTCGTCGATCAACTCACCGCCCTGACGGGTGGCGTTGTGCGTTACGGCGAGTTCAGTCAGGTCGACGTGTATGTCAGCAATCACGCGCTTGTGCGTGGAGGGTCTTACGAGACGATGGAGCCCCGCACCGGCACCGCCGGCGCGCAGTGGACCATCGACGGCCGCGCGATCACCGCGGGCGGCAAGCTCGGCGCGCAGACCGAACTGGCCAACGTCACGTTGCCCGGCATTCGCGCCGAGCTCGACGCGTTCGCCGTCGGCATGAAGAACATGATCAACACGGCGCACCAGGCCGGGTTCGACCAGGACGGCGCCGCCGGCATCGCCTTCTTCACCGGCACCGATGCGTCCAACATCGGCGTGAACCCGTTGATGACCGGGCGCAAGATCGCGGCCTCGGCGAGCGGCGCGGCGGTTGACGCCGGCAACGCGTTGAACATCGCCGGGCTGCGCACCACGAGCGCCGTCGGGACCCAGACGCTGCAGCAAGCGATGCAGTCGTTGGCGGGTCGATTGGGCAGCTTGTCCGCAACTGCGAAGAGTTCGGCCGAGGCGAGCAAGCAAGTTTTGGACAACATTTCGGCTGAACGGGCACAGACTTCGTCGGTATCGACCGATGAAGAACTCGCCGACCTTGTTCGGTTCCAGCACGCGTACGAGGCGTCGGCCAAGGTCATTCAGACCGTGGACCAGTGTCTCGACACCCTCATCCAGGTAGTCGGTAGGTAGGTAGCAAGGAATGCGAGTAACCCCCACGACGATGCACCAGACGGCGCTGCAGGGCCTGCAGACCGCCATCGGTCGCGTGCAGACGGGCCAAGAACAGCTCGCGTCCGGCAAGCGCATCAACAACTACAGCGACGCGCCGGCCGATGCCTCCTCCACGCTGCGCCTGCGCGCCGAGGAGAGCGACTGGACCAGCTACGCCAAGGCGGCCGACGACGGCGTGGCCTGGCTCAACACGCAGGACTCTGCGTTGCAGGACGCGTCGACACTGCTGCGCCGGGCGCGCGAGCTCACGCTGTCTGCCGCGCAGTCGACCAGCAGCCCGACCGAGCGCGAAGCGATCGCGCAGGAACTCGACGGCATCAAGGACCAGCTCGCCGCGCTCGCCAACACGAGCTACCAGGGCCAGAAAGTATTCGCCGGCTTCGCCGCCAACGCCGTCGTCAAAGTCGGCGGCAACTGGACCTGGGCGGGCGACACCAACGCCGTCCAGCGCCGGGTCAGCCCCGACCTGCTCGTGCAGGTGAACGGCGACGGCTCGTCGATCTTCGGCTTCAGCGGTCCCAACAATGTCTTCTCGACGCTGACCACGGCGGCGGCGAATGTGCGCTCCGGCAACATCGCCGCCCTGTCGACCTCGGACCTCGGCAACATCGACGCCGCCGAGACCAACATCACCAGTGGCCTGGCCGCAACCGGCGCTCGCACCAACCTCATCGAGGCGGCGAAGTCGACCGGCCAGAACCAGATTGCCGTGCTGAAAGACAGCCGTTCCTCGCTCGAAGATGTCGACGTGGCCCAGGCCGCGCTCGACATGCAGCTCGCCCAGACCGGCTATCAGGCGGCGCTCGCCGCGGCCGGTCGCCTGTCGCTGCCGTCGCTAGTCGACTTCCTGCGGTAAACGCCTGAGTACAGTGACCCGCGTGCTAGTCACGACGGAGCGATTTGGCGATCTCGACGTGTCGGCCGACCGAGTCCTCTCGTTCCCCGACGCCTTGCCCGGTTTTCCCGAGGCGCATCGCTTCGTGCTCGTCAACGTGCCCGACAGCGAGGTCTATTTCTGGCTGCAATCAGCCGACGACCCCGCGCTCGCGTTCTTGTGCGCGATCCCGTGGCCGTTCTTCCCGGACTACGCACCCGAAGTGCCCGACGACGATCAAGAGGCGCTCGACCTCACCCGTGAGGAAGACGCGATGGTGCTGTGCATGCTCACCGTGCACCGCGAGCAGAACTCCATCACCGCGAACCTTCTCGGCCCCGTGATCGTCAACATGCAATCGCGCGTAGGACGGCAAGTCGTGTTGTACAGCGACGAGTATCCCGTCCAGGCGCCGCTGGCCTCGTAGCCATGCTGGTCCTCACTCGTCGGACCAACGAGTCGCTCATCATCGGCCACGACATCGTGGTGACGGTGCTGGAGATCCGTGGCGACACTGTGCGCCTCGGCATTCGTGCCCCGCGTGACGTGAGCGTGCATCGCGAAGAGATCTACGCACGGGTGCGTGCCGCGAACGAAGCCGCCGCCGGCAACGCCGCGTCGGACGCGGACCTGCTGCCGAAACTTCCGAAGCCTCCTGGGTCGTAGCGCGCGCGTTCTCGAAAAGGACCGATCGCGTGTTCGAGGCCTGGTTGGCGTTGTTTCTACGTCGCCATTTTGGGTCAAGGAGCGGCTTTAACGTTGGTGGCGTACTGGATGTGCCTGCCCGGTCACCCTTGTTCGAGTAGGACGCACGTGATGGTGGCCTGCGCGATCGGCTTCGGTCCCGCCATCACGAGGAATTTCGCGCCAACGCCGAGGTAGTCGCGAACGCTTTTTCGGTCTAGTTAGCTCACTCGCCGGCTCGGTTGAGACCGCGATCAAAGATGGACTTCTTGGGCCAGGCCGGAACTTCCTTACCGTAGGGAACTGGGAACTCGGCATCGATACGATCGAGAACGTCATCTATCACGCTGTGTACAGACCATGAGTTCGAAGCTGTGCCTACGCAAACTCGACGCAGGAGTGGTCGAGATCCGAATTGATGTCACGTCGCCGACGAGAGGAGTCGCGATTCTCGACGCCACAGTCGGTGCGGAACCGTTGTTGGCACCGCTCCATTGGCGGGTCGGCGATTGGACCAAGCCTCCGCTCGATATGTCTCTCTCCTCGGACGGGACGCCGCAGTCCTTGCAGGTCGTGTTCCAAGATGAAGCCGTCTCGCTCGTCAGCAGAGATCACGCCTTCGCGGCCGAAGCCGGCGTACCGAAATTCGAGATGACAAATTGGCCTGACAGCCGATACATCGACGCAGAGGAGGATCTGCGTACAACACGCCTCGAATCCGGACACCTGCTTGTTTCAATCGGAAGCAGCGAACCGAGCCGCAGAATCGCAGTTGGTTCTGCTTTAGAAATCGGACTCGGCTCTGACGGTGAGCTAGTGGAACTGTTAGTGGGCCCTCTGACGCCCGAGCAGTGGCTAACCATTCGTCAGGCATGTTCATAGAACTTCGGCAGTTCGCAGTTGGTGTCGGGTTCTTCGCAGTCGGCGGCCTGAACGGCGGCCCGCCGGGCTCACGCGCTTTCTTTGCCGCGATTGGCGGACTCGGCGCTTCGCTCTGGAACGGTGCCGTGTCACTCCTTAGTGACTGTTCGGGCGGCTCTCCAGGTGTTCCGAAGGATCCGGGATATCCAAATGGCGGTGGAGTCAGTGACTACCAAGACCCGGCCGGCGTGCCGATTCCGAACTCATGAGGAACGTAGACGAAGTGGCTTCGGCAGTCCCGCTGCTCCGGGTGGCCGCCGGAGCAGCAGGGCTCGGATCTGTTCCTGTGCTGATCTTTGCGCTTATCGGCCGAGTCGAACGACGGAAGAATGGCGGTCGACCCCCAACAGCAGAGGAATGGATCCACGGTTCACGTCGCATAGGGATTCCCGAATATGCGGCGGCCCAGTGGAGTCCCGTCGTGTTGCGATCGGCAGTCACGGTCTGCGTGGTTTCCTCACTCGTCTTCCTCGCAACCTGGCTCTAGTTCTTGTCCAGGCCGCCGACAACGCGTGTATCTGGCTAAGGAGGAGGCTTCGGCAGCAGGTCTGCGTCGGAGCGGTGTTGCCGGCGGCGGCTTCGTTCGCGGCACGAACTCGCGCGTAGATCTCTTTGGGGTGCACGCTCACGTCGCGCGGGGCGCCAATGCCGATGCGGACGTTGTCGCCGCAGATCTCGAGCACCTGGGGTGCTATCGGTACTCGATCATCGCTCTGAAGTAATCCCTCACAATCCGGGCACACGGGTCCGATGAGGACGTGTGCCCGACCGTTTACGCCTCGCGTTCGGGGCCGAGGCGCGCCCGGGGGTCGTCTGGTACGCGCCGCTGCTGAACTTCAGCGGGTACGCCGACGAGGC
>JBEHXL010000064.1:0-10713 GCA_048498715.1 Actinomycetota bacterium
CGCCGCGTGCTCGACGCGATTGCGGAGGCCGAGTCGCTCGGTCTCGATGTGGATGAAGCCGTCATGCGATCGGCAAGGAGCTAGTCATGGGTGACGTCAAGGGATTCTTGAAGCACGACCGGGAGACGCCGACGCGTCGACCGGTGCCGGTTCGGCTGCGCGACTGGAAAGAGGTCTACGAGCCGTTCCCGCAAGACCACCTGCAGACGCAGGCCTCGCGGTGCATGGACTGCGGCATCCCGTTCTGCAACAACGGCTGCCCGCTCGGCAACCTCATCCCGGACTGGAACGACCTCGTCTACCGCGACCAGTGGCGCCAGGCGATCGCCCGTCTGCATGCGACGAACAACTTCCCCGAGTTCACCGGTCGTCTGTGCCCGGCGCCGTGTGAGTCGGCGTGCGTGCTCGGCATCAACCAGAACCCGGTGACCATCAAGCAGGTCGAGGTCACCATCGTCGACAAGGCGTGGGACGAAGGTTGGATCACGCCGGTCATCGCCAAGGAGAAGACGGGCAAGAAGGTGGCCGTCGTCGGCTCAGGCCCGGCCGGTCTCGCCGCGGCGCAGCAGCTGACGCGCGCCGGCCACGACGTGACGGTCTACGAGCGCGCGGATCGCATCGGCGGTCTGCTCCGGTACGGCATCCCCGAGTTCAAGATGGAGAAGCGTCACATCGACCGTCGTCTCGAGCAGATGGAGGCCGAGGGAACGAAGTTCGTCACGAACTGCAACGTCGGCGTCGACGTGACTGTCGACCAGCTGCGTTCCGATTTCGACGCGGTGGTGCTTGCGGGTGGCGCGACCAACTGGCGCGACCTGCCGATCCCGGGGCGCGAGCTCAAGGGCATTTATCAGGCGATGGAGTACCTGCCGCCGGCGACCAAGGTGCAGCTCGGCGACATCGCCGAGTCGCCGATCACGTCGGAGGGCAAGCACGTCGTGATCATCGGTGGAGGCGACACCGGCGCCGACTGCCTCGGCACCGCGCACCGTCAGGGTGCCGCGTCGATCACGCAGTTCGAGATCATGCCGCGGCCGCCGGAAGAGCGGCCCGCCGCCAACCCGTGGCCGACCTACCCGATGATCTACCGCGTCGCCTCGGCCCACGAAGAGGGTGGCGAGCGTCGGTACTCCGTCAACACCGAGTGCTTCCTCGGCGACGACGACGGCAACGTGCGCGCGCTGCGCGCCCACGAGGTCGAGATGAAGGACGGCAAGTTCGAGAAGGTCGAAGGATCTGACTTCGAGATCCCGGCCGAGCGCGTCTACCTCTCGATGGGCTTCCTCGGTCCGCAGCACGAAGGTCTGCTCGACAGCCTCGGGGTCGAATACGACGAGCGTTCGAACGTGAAGCGCGACGACAACTGGATGTCGACCGTCGACGGCGTGTTCGTCGCCGGCGACATGGGCCGCGGCCAGTCGCTCATCGTGTGGGCGATCGCCGAAGGCCGTTCGGCCGCGGCGGGCGTCGACAAGTTCCTCATGGGCGACACCGTGCTGCCGACGCCGGTCAAGCCAACCGACCGCCCTCTCGTTTGATCACGTTTCTGACCGACGGGGGTCAGCCGGCGTCGCACACGCTGGACGCCCTCGTCGGTTTCATCGACGGCGCGCGCTCGTCGCTCGACATCGCGGTGTACGACGCGCACCTCGAGCCACCGCTGCTGGATCGGTTGATCGGTGCGCTCGACGCGGCCGAGGCGCGCGGGGTGCGCGTGCGTGCCGTCTACAACGACGAGTCGACGACCAAGCCCGGTGTGCCACCGCCCATCGGTACCTCCGCTCTCCAACGGCTCGCGGCGTCGGTTCCGTCGACCGCGATTCCCGGCGTGCCCGACCTCATGCACCACAAGTACGTCGTGCGCGACGCGACCGATCTCTGGACCGGCTCGACCAACTGGACGCAGGACGCGTGGACGCACATGGAGAACGTGATCGTGACGTTCTCCTCGGCAGATCTCGCGGCCGCATACACGCACGACTTCGAGGAGCTCTGGCGCGGCAAGCAGGTCGAAGGCAGCGGCACGATCATCGACCAGCCCGCCGACATCGACGGCGCGTGGGTGCGTGCGATGTTCTCGCCGGCGCGGGGCAAGCAACTCGGTCAGCAGATCGCCGGCGCGGTGGGTCGCGCCCGCTCGCGCATCCGCATCTGCTCACCCGTCCTCACGAGCGGGCCCATCTTGTCGACACTGGCCGAAGCGCTCGACGAACGGCGTTGCGACACGACGGTGACCGTCGACGGTCCGCAGATGGAGCAGGCGTTGAAGCAGTGGGCGGCCGACGGGCGCGCCTCATGGAAGACGCCGCTGTTCGAGCGGGTGCGCGCCGCCGGCGTGTTGGCGGAGAAACCGTCGAAGCCGTTCCAGGCGGGACCGCCGCACAACTACATGCACGCCAAGATCGTCGTGTGCGACGACGTCGTGTTCACCGGCTCGTTCAACTGCTCGCACTCCGGTGAGTTCAACGCCGAGAACGTGCTGGAGATCCGCGACCGCGCGATCGCCGACCAGTTCGCCGCCTACTGCGATTCCGTCCACGAGAGGTACCAGCGATGACGATCACTCCCGACGACAAGGACTGGACCTGGGTCCTCGAACAGCCCTGTGCCGAGTGCGGGTTCGACGCAGCGTCGGTTGACGCGCACTTCGTCGCCGACATGTTGCGCGACGCGACCGATCGGTGGGTCGAGGTGCTCACGACCCGCAGCGACGTGCGGGACCGGCCGCGCCCGGACTTCTGGTCGCCGCTCGAATACGGCTGCCACGTGCGCGACGTGTTCCGTGTCTACGACGGGCGTCTGCGCCGCATGCTCGACGAGGACGGGCCGCACTACGAAAACTGGGACCAGGACGCGACGGCGCTCGAGAGCGACTACCCGTCGTCGGATCCGATGGCAGTGGCCGCCGAACTCGCGACCGAGGGCGCGGTACTCGCGGACTTGTTCGATTCCGTCACCGGCGACGCGTGGCAACGCACCGGCTTCCGCAGCGACGGCGCCGCGTTCACCATCGACACCTTCGCCCGCTACTTCATCCACGACATCGTCCACCACCTCGTCGACGTCGCCGCCGACTGAGCCTGTGATTCTCAGTCGAGGTCTTTTTGACTGAGAATCACAGGCTCGGTTTGGATGGCGGCGTGAGTCGCATTCCGGGACCTTCGTTTTTGGCCAACTTCGGGATCGGGCGACGGATGCTCACGGATCCGTCGGGCCTGCTCGTCGACCTGCGCGCCACGTACGGCAACGTCGTGCGTTGGGGGTCGGGCCCGATGCAGTACACGGCGCTGCTCGGCGCCGACGCCAACCGCTACCTCCTCAGCGAGAATCCCGAGAACTTCACGTGGCGCGAAGCATTGAAGTCGCTGATCGTGGTCGACGGCGAGACTGCGCTCGTCGTGACCGACGGGCCCGAGCACAAGCGGCGGCGCCGCATGGTGCAACCCGCCTTCGCCATCCGCGCGCTCGACGGCTATCTCGACGGGATGATCGACGCGGCGTCACGCGAAGTCGCGACGTGGAAGACGGGCGAGACGATCGACGTGTATGCGCGGCTGCGTCCCGTCATCCGCGAGATCGCAGTACGGACCCTGTTCGGTGACACGCTCGGCGATCGCGAGAAGGAGTTCGGCGACAACCTCATCGCTGCGCTCGAAGTGGTGAACAACCCGTGGGCGTTGGTGTTCCCGACGTGGATGCCCGGGATCGGTTGGCGCAAGGCCAAGCGTGATCGCGCCAAGGTCGACGAGATCGTGCAGGGTGAGATCGAACGACGCCGCGCGTTGCCGCCGAGGGAGAACGACCTGCTCGATCGGCTCATCCACGCCGTCGACGAGGAGGGCGGCCCGTCACTCACCGACGCCGAGATTCGCGACCAGGTGATCTCGCTGGTCGCCGCCGGCTACGAGACGACGTCGGGTTCGATCGGTTGGGCTACGCATTTGTTGCTGCACAACGACGGCGAGTGGGAGCGCGCTGCGAAGGAGGTGCAGGCGGTCGTCGGCGAGCAGCGCCTCACGCCCGCGTTGGTGCAACAGCTCACGCATCTCGACAACGTGATCTCCGAGACGCTGCGGCTGTGGCCGGCCGCCTTCATGAGCGGACGCATGACGCAGGGCGACTTCACCTTCGAAGGCCACACGATCAAGAAGGGCTCGATGGTGCTGTACTCGCCGTACGTGTCGGGGCGCGATCCGTCGCTCTGGGAGAACGCCGACTCCTTTGTGCCCGACCGGTGGATCGACAACCAGGTCGACCCGTACGCGTTCGTGCCCTTCGGTGGCGGCTATCGCCGGTGCATCGGCTTCGCGTTCGCGACCCAGGAGCTGAAGGTGCTGCTGGTCGAGATGCTGCGGCGGGTCACGCTCGAGGGCTTGCAGCCCGTCGCCACGCCGACGGGTGTCGCGTCGCTGTGGCCCAAGGACGGCGTGCCCGCTCGCGTCACCGGCGTCTCCTGAACCCGGGCTCACCGCCTGCGTAAGGTCTGCGGCCGTGCGTCGCATTGTGTGTACTGAGTGGGGATCGCCGTCGCTGTTGGAGCTCGTCGAAGCTGACGACTTCGAGGCGCGGCCGGGTCAGGTTGTCGTCGACATCGCCGCCGCGGGCGTGAACTTCGTCGACGCGTTGTTCGTGCAGGGCACGTACCAGATCAAGATCCCGCCGCCCTTCACGCCCGGCTCTGACTGGGCGGGCACGGTGTCGGCGGTGGGTGACGGTGTCGACGGGTTGGCCGTGGGCGACCAGGTGCTCGGCATGGGTTTCGGTGCGTTCGCCTCGCAGATGGCCGTCGCGGCATCGTCGGTCGTGAAGGTCCCGTCGACCATCGACCTGCACCGGGCCGCCGCTCTCATGCAGAGCTACTGCACGATGTGGTTCGCGTTCACACGCCGCATGCAACTGCAGCCCGGGCAGAAAGTGCTCGTGTTGGGCGCCGGCGGCGGCATCGGTCTCGCGGCGATCGACGTGGCCGTCGGGCTCGGGGCCGAGGTGATCGCGGCGGCGTCGAGCGACGAGAAGCTCGCCGCCGCGAAGGCCGCCGGCGCGACCCACACGATCAACTACACCACCGAGGACCTCAAGGCGCGCGGCAAGGAGATCGGCGTCGACGTGGTCGTCGACCCGATCGGGGGCGAACTCGCCGACGCTGCGCTGCGGGCGTCGGGCTGGATGAGCACCTACATCGTCATCGGCTTCGCGAGCGGGCCGATCCCGAAGATTCCGGCGAACCTCGTGCTGTTGAACAACCGGACCTTGGTCGGCGTCGACTGGGGCGCGTGGACCGGGCGGGACCCGGCGGGCCAGGCGGCGCTGCTGCAGGAACTCATGGGCGCCGTGGCCGACGGGCGCCTCCACCCGCCCTCGCCCTCGACCTTTCCGTTGGCCGACGCGCCGAAAGTCCTGCAAATGGCGCTCGATCGCCAGCTTGTCGGGAAGGCCGTTTTGGTGCCATAGGCTGCACCCCATGGCCGATTCAGACCTCGCTGTTGCTACCCAAGAACGCGACGCGCAGACGATGCTCGTCACCCTCCAGGGTGAGGTCGACGCCGCGTCCAGCGGGGCGCTGCGCTCGGGCGTGAAAGATGCCCTGGCGGGCGGTTACAAGAAGGTCGTCCTCGACATGACCGGCGTGTCCTTCATCGATTCGGCCGGCCTGCGCGTGCTCATCGACAGCCAGAAGCTCGCCGAGAACACCGGCGCGAGCGTCACCATCGACCAAGCCTCCGAGGTCGTGAAGCGCCTGCTCGAGATGACGGCGCTCACCGACCGCTTCATGAACTAATCCCTCCACCTGTGTTTCTGTGCGGGTGTGGACGGGCTAAGCCCGTCTAGAGCCGCACAGAAGTGTCAGGCCGCTTTGCGACCGAACGCCTGGCGTAGTCGTTCGATGAGTCGTTCGGGAGAGACGACGACTTCTGTCCAATCCGTTCGAACGAAGAACCACCCCGCGCGCTCGAGCACCTTTTGCCGCTCCCGGTCAGCATCGGTCTGCGAACGGGTTCCATGCCACGCCTTGCTGTCGGCCTCCAAGGCAACCAACCGATCAGGCCAGGCGCGATCGATTTCGTAGTTTTTGCCTTCTGCGGTGACCCGGTGGTTTCGAACTCCACCCAAGCCGGCGGTGTCCAGTGCATGGCCTACCAAGATCTCGAGAATGCTTCTTGCCGGGCGACCATTCGGGCGACGCATCAACACGCGACGAAGCGCCTTCGTGCCGGCGACGCCCCGGCCTCCGTGTTCGATGAGCGCGCGCCACAGTGGAAGCTCGGCCGTCAGGCCTTTGAGCAGCATGCTTTCAACGGCCTGTTCCAGATCGAGAGGCTTTGCCGTCGCCGCGTACTCGAGCAGCGCTCGCTCCACGCACGACACACGAATTCCGTCGACCATGCGCCGCGGTCCGAGTCCGCGCCTCGATCGAATGACGGTGACGCCCTCGATCTCGAGTTCGCGATTGAAAGGAACAGTGATCTCGACGGGCGGTGGATCAGGGACGCCGCTGGCGCCAAGAAGGGCAAGCGCGGTGACGCCAGAGATCATCGAGTCCGCACCGGCCGCATGCCAGGCAATGACGACGAGTTGCCGCCAGGTCGGTGGAGCAGCACTGTGAAGGAAGACCCCTTCATGCGGCTCCTGCCACACCTTCCGTCGCACCTTGTTGCGACGGAATTCCTCGGAGATGCCGATCTCGTCGAGCATCTCGGTCGTGAATACGTTGTCGTTCGTCGCGGCGAGTTCCGCCGCTTCCTTGTCCCCCGGCTTTTTCTTCACCCACCCGATCTTGGCGAGGGGGTGTGACATCGCCGGCCGGGCCGTCCTTCTGTGCGTCTGTGGCGTGGCTATGCCACGCCAGACCCGCACAGAAGTGCAAGGGGGGCGGTCCGAGTCAGTCCGACAGGAAGTCGAGGAGGACCGAGGCGGTTCGGGACGGGACTTCTTCGGGGATCCAGTGGCTGACGCCTTCGAAGAGTTCGTAGCGGTACGGGCCGGTCACGAACTGGCGCGTGAGGTCGGCGGCCTTGCGGCCGAGCGCGAAGTCGCCGGTGCCGTAGACGTAGAGCGTCGGCACGGCGACGGGTCCCACCGCGTTGAGCGTGCGGAACGGCAAGGCGCGGTACCAGTTCAGGGCGCCCCGCGCCGCGCCCGGTTCGGCGAGGAGGACGCGGTACTGATCGATGTACCTCGTGGGCAGTCCGGAGCGCGCCATGATCCGCCACACGCCCAAACCAAAGGACCGCTCCGGCAGGGCCGGCGTTTGGAACAGCAGCATGTAGATGCTCTTGATGCCCTGCGTGCTGCGCGTCGCGGCCTTCAGCATCGCGCCCGGGTGCGGCGTCGCGAGCGACGTGACGCTGCGTACGCGATGGGCGTGATTCGCGGCGAGGTCCCAGGCGACCGCGCCGCCCCAGTCGTGGCCGACGATGTGCGCCTGCTCGACACCCGCCTGGTCGAGCAGCCCGAGAATGTCGCCGCTCAACTTGTCGAGCGTGTACGCCCGCCGCGCCTTGGGACGGGCCCCGCGCGAGTAGCCGCGTTGGTTCGGGGCGAGCACGCGGTAGCCGGCATGGACGAGCGACGGGATGACCTCGTCCCACGCGTGGCGCGACTCGGGGAACCCGTGCAGCAACACGACAACCTCACCGCCGGCCGGACCGGCATCGGTGACCTCGAACGTGAAGCCGTCGTTGGTGAACGTCTGCATTTACGACCGCTTCTTCGACGGCGCGGCCATGCGCTCCCTCATGTCGTCGGGCAGACCGAACGGCAGGCCGCGCTCGAACTCCAACGCCTCGTGGCGCGGCGTGTTCGCGTGCGCCAGCAGCAACTGCTTGTTGATGCGGTTGGACCCGGCCGAGTTGCCACAGATCTCGGCGGCCAGCGCGGCGACGGCCACGTCGAGCTCGAGGTCGGGCACGGCGCGGTCGACGAGACCGATCGTCGCGGCCTGGTCACCGGTGATCCGTCGCGACGTGAACATCAATTCCTTGGCGCGGGATCGGCCGACGCGTTCGGGCAGCCGAACTGACATGCCCCACACCGGCGCGAGGCCCCACTGACCGTGGGTGTCACCCAGCTGGGCCGACTCCGCCGCGACGAGGATGTCGCAGCCGAGGGCGAGCTCGAGCCCACCGGTGAAGCAGTGACCCTTGATCTTCGCGATCGTCGGGATCGGCAGCTGCTCGAGCGCATCGACGGTCTCGGGCTCGTAGTGACGCGACGGCGCACGCTCGTGATCGGCGATGGCGCCGAGATCGTGCCCGGCGCAGAACGAACGGCCCGCTCCCGTCAGCACGACGCACTTCACCGTCGCGTCGCTCGCGAGGTCGTCGAGGTGCCCACGCAACGCGACGAACACCGATGGCGTGAGCGCGTTCAGCTTGTCCGGGCGATTGAGCGTGAGGGTCGCAACGCCATCGGCGTCTTCCCGAAGGACCAGATCGTCAGCCATCCGACGACGCTACGCGCCGTCGCACCCAGGCTGCGGCGCCCGCCGTGGCCGCGGCGACCGCGGCGACCATGGCCGGCGTGTCGGTACCGCCCGTGGCCGGCAAGGTCTCGGCTGGCGCCGTGACTGTCGTGGTTGTCGTGACGGCCGCGGGCTTGCCGAGCCCACTCATGTCGCGCACCGTGACGCTGTTGCGGTCCGCTGCGTTGCCGAGTGTGTAGAAGGGATACGCGCCGAGGTACTCGGGCCGGCTGCGTTCGGACCACTCGAGCGCGAGCGGGTCTTTGAACTTGTAGAAGTTCAGCGCGTAGCCACCACTGAAAACGCGCAACAGGTGGAAGCCGCCCGGGTACTCCTTGGTCGCGCACACCTCTTGGAACGTGACGTTCGGCGCGAACGGCGACGACGACTTCTTGTTGCGGTGCGTGTGACCGGCGTGATGCATAAATACGCCGGGTGTCTCGCCGTAGAGCTGCTCGAGCGAGCGCGCCTGATTGCGGTTGAGGCCGAAGATGATCGGCGGAATCGAGTTGTAGGTCGCGTCGAGCGGGACGGGGTGATGGCCCATCACGAGCGTCGGCTGATCCTTGTTCTCGCCCAACTCTTCGCGGATGAAGCTCATCTGCTTCGGTGAGATCGCGCCCTCGAACGCGCCGTTGCCGATCGTGTCGTAGGTGTCGATGCCGAGCATGCGCAGGCCGAAGATGTCGCGGCTGAACCACGTGGGCGCGTCGAACTCGTCGGCGAAACAGTCGTGGTAGTGCGAGTCGAAGCGTGACGGGCTGCAGCTCGCCGACTCCGGGTTGTCGTGCGCGCGGTCGTGGTTGCCACGCGCGACGAAGTAGTCGCGTTGGTACTGACCGAAACCGTCGAGGAACCCGCGGGCCGACTGCAGGTCGTGCGCCGCCGCTTCGCTCGACACGTCGCCGGCGGCGAGCAACACGTCGGCGCCGCGCAGTTTCGTTTCGCGCGCGAGGGCACTCGCCATGATCTCCGGGTACGGGGGCTTGCCCGGCAACTGCTGGACGCCGGGCGGCAGGCCCTGCCCCGCGAGCGACGTCGCCAGGCCCGCGGTCTTCTCGCCGAGGTGCAGGTCGTTGCACAGCGCGATCGAGAACAGGTACGTCCCGGGCGGTGGCTGCGGTGTGGTGAAGACGAGCGGCGGCGGAGTCGGCGTCGCGCCCGAAGAGCCGAGCGGGTTGCCGCCGTACGCGACCGACGGCAACGCCACGAGTCCGTTGGAGCGGCCGACGACCGCGTACGTCTCGCCCGGTTCGAGGCCCGTGATCTCGACGTAGTGGTACGGCGTTGGCGTCGCGTCGTAGTGCACCTCACGCAGCGCGCCGGCGCCCGTCGCCAGCATCACCTGCGTGTCCGCCGGTACCGGCGCGAACCGGCCCATCTGGTCGGGCCGGGTCGGGTCACCTGTGAACCACGTGACGATTGCACTCGTCTCGGTCAGGGTGACGAGCTCGAAGTTGATAGGGAGCGCGATCGAGTTCGACGTCTGCGCGTAGGCGCGGGGCATGTCGTCGAGCGACATGAGGATCGGGGTCGCCGCGACGAGCGCGCCCCAGCGCAGAAAGTCACGACGAGAGAAATGACAACAGGGCCGCACCGGCCTCGACGCTAGGCGTCGGCCGGACGGAACGGGCGCGACTCGTGCCCCGGTTCGCCGTCGGTGCGGCGGCGTTCCTTCAGTTCGGCCTCGAAGACATGGCGTTTCCCGCCCATCAACGCGTCACAGAGCTCGCGCTCGACCTGCTTGACGAAGTCGTAGTACAGCGCCTCGAACTCCTCGACGATCTGGAAGGTCCAACGTCCGTCGAGCACGTTGCGCCCGACGACCTCACGCTCGAGCCGTTGCGCCCAGTCGGCGTGACCGGCGTCGCGCAACATGTCGGCCGCGTCGCCCATCTGGAAGTCCACGTGGCCGAGCATCTGGTGGAAGTCGTACAGCGCGCCGCGCGCCCGTTCGAGCCACTCCACGGCCTCGCTGACCTTGCCGGCGGCAGCGACGGTCGCGTCGCTCACCCCGTCGGGTCGTCGGTGGGCGTCATCCATACCGAAAGTACGCCCGTTTTCGGCCTCGCTTAAACCGGCAATCCGCCGCGCAGCACCGGATATTGCCGCTCCGGTACGTCGCAGGACTCCACCCCGTCGGGATCGGCGCCGCTCTGCCAGTCACCCAGGATTCGTTCCATGCCGGCCGGGCCGTACTGGATGATGTACGCCTTGCGCGCCTCGTCGGTGACGTTGGGCCCGGTCTGGTG
>JBEHXL010000065.1:0-10157 GCA_048498715.1 Actinomycetota bacterium
ACCGTCATCGCACCCTTGGCACTGACCGTCGCCGTGTTGAAGGAGAACGCGTTCGGGCCGCCGATGTTGGGCTTTCCGAGCTTGCTCCACAGGATGCGCAGCATGGCGTTGGCATCGGTAGCGGTGCCGACTGTCGACCGGGCGTTGGCGCCCATGCGTTCCTGGTCGACGATGATCGCCGTGGTGATGCCGTCGAGCACGTCGACGTCGGGTCGCGCCATCGACGGCATGAACCCCTGCACGAACGCGGAGTAGGTCTCGTTGATCAGCCGCTGTGATTCGGCTGCGATGGTCCCGAAGACGAGCGAACTCTTGCCGGAGCCGGACACGCCGGTGAACACCGTCAACCGGCGCTTCGGAATCTCGACCGAGATGTCCTTGAGGTTGTTGACCCGCGCCCCTTGGACGCGAATCAGGTCGTGGCTGTCGGCGGGGTGGGTCATCTAGTCCTTGCGTTCCTGAATGCGAACCATGTTTCCGGCGGGATCACGAACGGCGCAGTCGCGCACGCCGTAGGGCTGCACGATTGGCTCCTGCACGATCTCGGCGTCAGTCGCCTGCAACTTCTCGAACGTGCCGTCGAGATCCTTCGTTGCGAGCAAAAGGATGCCGAAGGTGCCTTTCGCCATCATCTCCTGAATCGTGCGGCGTTCCTCGTCGGTGACGCCCGGATCGACGGCCGGAGGGGCGAGCACGATGTTCGTGTCCGGTTGGCCGGCCGGGCCGATCGTGATCCAGCGCATGTTGTCCTGCCCGACGTCGAGGCGGACTTCGAAACCGAGCACGTCGCGGTAGAAGGCGAGCGATTCCTCGGCGTCGGAGTGGTACAGGAAGGTCGAATGAATGCTGATGTCCATTGGATGCACCGTAGGGATGGGGTCAGGCCCGCGCTTCTCGATTCCTGACCGGTCGGGTTACTTGCTTGGAAACACACGAGACGATCTCCGCCTGGGCGCGCTCGTCATCTTTGTAGGCGCTGGGTGACATACCGACGAGCTCGCTGAAGCGGGTGCTGAAGGTTCCGAGTGAGGAGGAGCCGACGGCCCAGCACACCTCGGTCACGCTCATGTCGCCGCGCCGCAGCAACGCCATCGCTCGTTCGATTCGACGTGTCATCAGATAGCTGTAGACCGATTCTCCATAGGCCTTTTTGAACTCGCGGCTCAGGTGACCCGACGACATGTGCACGCCGCGCGCCAAGGCTTCAACGTCGAGTGGCTGCGCATACTCGCGGTCGATGCGGTCGCGCACCCGCCGCAACCATTTCAGGTCGTCGAGTTCCTTCACCGCGCGTGAATCTCGACCAGGTTCCCCGAAGGATCCGTGAGGAACGCTTGTCGGCCTGCGCCTACGGGCGACGGATCACTGATGCTCACGCCGGCGGCGCGTAACTCCGCGACGGTTGCGTCGAGGTCGTCGACGAGAACGGCAAAGTGCTGACCATTCGACGGCGGGACGTTGCCCTCGATCAGGTGCAACTGTTGCCCACCGGCGTCGAGCCATGCGCCCGCGAAAGGAAAGTCGGGGCGGTCGTCGCGAGGAGTGAAGCCGAGCACGTCGACGTAGAACGCCAAAGCCGAGGGAACGTCGGTCACGTTGATCGAAACGTGGTGAACAGCGATCGGTCGCACGGCAACGATCGTGCCACGGCTGCGCACCTAGGGTGACTCGCATGGTTTCGGAGATCTTCGACCCCGCCGCGTGGGACGCCGTTCCCGGCTTCGACTACGACGACATCACGTATCACCGGGCCAAGGATCAAGGCACGGTGCGCATTGCGTTCAACCGGCCGGAGGTACGCAACGCGTTCCGACCCAAGACGGTCGATCAGCTCTACAACGTGCTCGAACACGCACGGCAGTCGACCGACGTCGGCTGCGTGTTGCTGACCGGCAACGGCCCGTCGCCGCGTGACGGCGGCTGGGCGTTCTGCTCCGGCGGTGACCAACGCATTCGTGGCAAGGACGGGTACAAGTACGCCGAGGGCGAGACCGCCGAAACGATTGATCCCGGCAAGCTCGGCCGTCTGCACATCCTCGAGGTCCAGCGCCTCATTCGGTTCATGCCCAAAATCGTGTTGTGCGTCGTGCCCGGCTGGGCCGCCGGAGGTGGCCACTCATTGCACGTCGTCTCCGACCTCACGATCGCGTCACGAGAACACGCGCGGTTCAAGCAGACCGACGCTGACGTGGGTTCCTTCGACGGCGGATACGGCTCGGCGTATCTCGCTCGTCAGGTCGGTCAGAAATTTGCGCGCGAGATCTTCTTCCTCGGCCAGGAGTACAGCGCTGAAGAAATGTTCCACATGGGCGCGGTGAACCGCGTCGTCGACCACGCCGACCTCGAGAAGGTTGCGCTCGAGTGGGGCGCCATCATCAACGGCAAGAGTCCGACCGCGCAGCGCATGTTGAAGTACTCGTTCAACCTGATCGACGACGGCCTGGTCGGCCAGCAGGTGCTGCTCGGCGAGACGACGCGCCTCGCGTACATGACCGACGAAGCGGTCGAAGGCCGCGACGCGTTCTTGGAGAAGCGGCCGCCGGACTGGTCGCCGTATCCCTGGCGGTACTAGCTACTGCAGCGCCATCTTCGGTTCGCCGTAGGTGTTCTTGCCGGTCTGGGCGCGCACACAGGTTCCACTGCGCGGCGCTCCACCGTTGTAGGCGAGCCGCATGCAATTGCGCATCGCGAGCTGGCCCCAGTAGTTGGCGTGGACGCTTTCCTGGATCTGGTAGTCGCTGCCGATCGTGCTCGACGTGCGCAACTGGTTCACCCACTCGGTCTTGTCGACCGCCTTGGTCGCAGTCCAGGAGCTGATGCCTGACTCTTCGAGCAAGCCGACGGTGTTCTCGCACAAACGTCGTCCGTTCAACGACTGCTGCAGGTCGAGGATCTTGACGTTGGTCAAGCCGCTTTGCGCCACGGCATTCCGCACGGAATTGTTGAAGGTAGGCACGACGGTGTCATTGGCCCAGTCCGCATCCCGGTTCCACATGCCGCAACCACCAACGGTCTGTCGCGTGTAGCCCGATTCGGGATATCGGTTCGCTGAACCGCGCGGAATCGGAGACCAGTACGTGTGGGCCATGATCGTGTACGCCGAGTTTGCGTAACCGGCGTTCGCCATGGCCTGGCGGACGTTCAGCAGTGCCTGCTTGATCGCCGCCGTCACCGCAGCCACATTGGCTGATGTGAATCGTGACGCGATATCGCTGTCGTCATTGCAGTAGTTCGGCCACCACGAGGGTGACGTGTACCAGTCGACGAAGCAGGCCTGGAGTATGTCCGCAAAGCCGTAGTCGTTGGCCCCGATCAACAGCGCGACCATCTTCACGTTGTGGGTGGACGCGAATTCCTGCAGCGACAACGCCTGACCCTTGCCATCCGCGGTGTTGGAGAAGTCGATGCCGGGCTTGAAGTCCTGATCGCCTCCACCGTGTGTGTAGGTACGCGCCCCCGAACATGCGAGATTCAACGCGTTGATTCCGCCGCCGATGTAGATCGCCGCCGATTCCGAACGGTGACATCCAGGGATCTGCTCGGCGGTACGGGTCGCGTTGTCGAAGTACGCGTCGGCGCCACCTGCATCAATGCGCCATGACTCATTGTTGGTGTTGCCGGCCCAGCGACCCGCTTCCCCGGAGATCGCGGAGTCGCCCAGGCTCACCACCCACGGCGCGCCCACGCCGGGTCCGTCGGCTCGTGCCGGCGGGGCCGTGGTGGCGACGAGTCCGGCGGCGACGAGCGCACCAACCAGGACGATTCGGGTGCGAAGCCTTCCAACACGCAGCATGGTGCTCCCCCTCAGGACGGGTCTGGTCCGAGCAACCTACGCCGTTTGGGTGTCGTGATGCTTGGGGCACCATGGTCGCCATGCGTCGCGTACTGCTTGCCGTCGTTCTCCTGATCGTCGGGTGCGCGTCCTGCCGCGCGGAGCAGGACGACACCGACGCGCACGGCGCGCTGATTTCGTACAAGCAACTCCCCGGCGTGGTGGCCAACGCAAGGACGTATCGCATTCGGTACTCGTCCGTTTCGGTAGAGGGCAAGCGCATCGAGGTGACCGGTGTCGCGGTGATTCCGACCGCAGCCGCTCCCAAAGGCGGACGCGTCGTGCTCACGACCGCGCACGGCACCACCGGCCTGGCCGACGTGTGCGCACCGTCGCGCAGCGCTCGACCCGCGGAGGTCGCGGCGATCGGCGCGGCCGCGGTGCACCGAAACTGGATCATCGCGGCGACCGATTACGAAGGACTGGGAACGCCGGGACGACACCCGTATCTCGTCGGCGTAAGCGAAGGTCGCAGCGTTCTCGACGTCGCGCTCGCGGCGACACGTCTCCCGGACGCGCGGGCGAGCAAACGCACGCTCATCGCCGGCTACTCGCAGGGTGGCCACGCCGCGACGTGGGCCAACGAGATCGCACCGGAGTGGACACCGAAGCTTGACGTCCTCGGCACCTTCGCCGGTGCGCCGGGTACCGAGATCGACCGCATTCTCGAGGCCGGACTGACCGATCGAGCGCAACCGTTCATCTTGTCGATCGTGGCGGGCTACGCCGCGGCTTACCCGAAGGCCGATCCGAGCACCTACCTCACGCCGCTCGGACTGTCGCTGCTCGATCGCTTGGACAGTGCTTGTCTCTCTGACGTTGCCGCCGCAATCCGGCAATACGCGCCGAGCGATCTCGTGCGCGCGACCGGACCGACCAACCCGGAATGGTTGGCGTTGGGTCGCAAGAACAATCCCGGCGGCGCGCGCGGCGCCGGCCCGGTGTTGATCGTGCACAGCGAGCAGGACGACGTGGTGCCCGTCGCCCTCAGCGAGTTCATGGCAGAGCGGATGTGCGCCCATCGTCAGGTCGTCGAGCGACGCGTGATCCAGGGCGGCGGTCACAGCGCGGCCGTGCTGCCGGCCTTCGTCGCCGCACTGCGATGGCTCGACCAGCGCGTCTCCGGGACCAAACCCGTCGACGACTGCGCGCGGCGGCCAGACTCCGTCAATGGATGACGTCTGGGCCACCGTCGCCGCTGAGCGAACAGCACTCGCCGACCTGCTCGAAACGATCGACGAAGGCGCGTGGGACAAGCCGAGCTTGTGCAGCGGCTGGCGTGTGCGCGATGTCGTGGCGCATCTCGTTGCGATCGCGGAGGCCGGTAATCGCTACACCTTTCTCCTGCGGCATGCGACCGTCGATCCCCGGCCGAACAAAGCGATCGAGAAGGTCGGCCAGCGCCTTGCCGCTACAACGACGCCGGCACAGCTCACCGCCCGGCTGCGTGCGGCGAAGGACGGGCGCTTCGTCGTGCCCGGTTTGCCGCCGGTGTTTGCGCTCGGCGAAGTCCTCGTGCATCGGGCGGACATCGCCGAGGCGGCGGGCCTGCCTCGTCATGCCGCGGACGATGCAGTGAAGGCGGTACTCGAAGCCGAACTGCGGTTCTGGTTCGTGTTCGGTGTGTCTCGCAGCATGCGCAGAAACCAGTTCGTCGCCAGCGATGCCGACTGGAGCGTCGGGCCACCCGGTGGCACCCGCGTGGACGCACCCGGCGAGGAACTGCTGCTGATCGCGTGCGGAAGGAAGCCCGTTGCCTGACGCCGTCGTCGTACTCCACCCACATCCTGCGATGGGTGGCGACTCGTCGCATCCTTTTGTCGTCACTGTCGCGGCGATGTTGCGCGCCCGCGGTTTTGAAACGCTGACGCCGGATCTGCGCGACCCGGACGTCGCTACGAGCGCGGCGGCCTTGACCGAAGTGGCCGAGCTCCTCGACTGCGATCGACTGTTCTTCGTCGGGTACTCGTGGGGCTCCATCGTGACGTCGCACGCGAAGCCGGCCCGGCTCGCGGCGCGCGTGCTCGTCGCGCCGCCGGGACTGATGCCACTGGGCGACGTGTCGACTCTGCCGACCCTGGCGCTGCTGCCGGAGAACGATCAGTACGGCGGCGCGTTGTTGCCGGCGACAGTGGCGAGCGAAGTCATCCTGCGCGCCGATCACTTCTTGTGGGGGTTCGTCGACGAGATCGCGACCCGCTGCGTCGACTGGATCAGCGCGCAGTGAACGGCGACGAGATCGAAGCGGTGCTGCTCGACGTCGGTGGAGTGTTCGTCGTTCCGCATCCGGACCCCGTCGGCGCGGCGTTGGTCGGGCTGTGCGAGATCGACCAAGAGTCGGCGCAGCGGGCCCACTACGCCGGCGTCGCAGCCGTGGACGTGTCGAGCGCGGACGACCCGCTGCCCGACTACCTGAGGAGCTACGCGTCGACACTCGGCCTCGCGGACGACGCGCTCGACGTCGCGGTGGAGCGGTTGACTCCCGTGTGGGCACAGCCGTCCATCGACCTTTGGCGCCTTGTGGTCGAGGGTTCCGTTCGGGGGTTGGGCGCGCTCAGTGAGCTCGGCGTGAAGCTCGGGATCGTCAGCAACTCCGACGGCACTGTCGAGGAGCAACTCACCAGGCATCGCATCTGCCAGATCGGCGACGGGGTTGGCGTTCCCGTGCTTGCGATCCTGGACTCGGCCGTCGTTGGTGTCGCGAAGCCAGACCCGCGCATCTTCGAACAGGCACTGGAGGCTCTGGACGTGAAGGCTGCGAACACATGGTTCGTCGGGGACAGCGTGAGATTCGATGTCGACGGCGCCACCGGCGCAGGTCTGTCGGGCGTGCACCTCGACCCCTACGGTCTTTGCGCCGACCCCCGCGCACACCTCCATGTGCAGACGCTTGCGGATCTCACGCACCTCCTCGGAGAACCGCCAGAAATTTCTTGAAATTGCCTATTGCCGAACACCAGTTCGAGTGGTTGAGTCGGTAGATGGAAGAAGCGCTGCACCTGATTGGCGGGTTGCGCAAGATCGTCGAGAAGACCGCCGCCGGATTCGAGCCGGGCGTGCTGGACATCACGACGGCCGAGCGGGCCGTGCACGAGTGGGGCGCCATCGAGCGACTCGCGTGCGCAGCAAAGCTGCGCGCCGCCGCCCGAGCCGAGGAAATCGGCCTCGACGCGGAGCAGGCCGTGGCGAGCGCATCGGGTGTGACTTCCGGGCAGGCTCGAAAGCAGACCCGCTTGCGTAAGAAGCTGCAGAACCGGCCGAAGACGAAGACCGCGCTCGACAATGGCGAGCTTTCCCCCACACAAGCCGGCGCGATTGGCGATGCGGCCGATGCGGATCCGGAGGCCGAACAGTCGCTGCTCGACCTCGTGAGCTCCGGTGCCTCCACATCGGATCTTCTGAAGGAGTGCGAGCGGATCAAGCTCGAGGCGCTCGACCGCGAGGGCAACCTCGCCGCGCGACAGCGCCAGCTGCGCAGCGTGCGGACGTGGACCGACGGGATGGGCATGTCGTGCGGGACCTGGCGGCTGACGCCGGTGGAGGGAGCCAAGCTCGTCGCGGAGTTGGAACGAGGCGCGGACGAGCTCTTCCGTGCGCAGGTGCGGGCCAAAGGCACCGTCGACACGCCGGAGCAGCGGCGAGCGGATGCGCTCGCCGCAATGGCAGCGTCGTGCGGATCGAACGCGAAACGCCGCGGCCCGCGAACCGTCGTGCAATTGCACGTCACGAAAGCGGCCGCCGAACGCGGGTACACACGGCCCGGGGAGAAGTGTCAGACCGCCGCCGGACAGCCCATTCCTATGGGAGCCGTCGATGATGCGTTGCTCGATCCGGATACGAAGGTGCAGGAGGTCGTCTTCGACGAGGTCGACGTGCGCTCGATCACATCGCACAAGCGATACATACCGGCTCGATTACGTGACGCGATGTCGGCGCGCGGGCTGTGTTGTGAAGTGCCCGGCTGCGGCGAAACCAGGGGCCTGCAGCGAGACCACGATCACGACTTCGCCAAGGGCGGGCCGACCGAACTGGCGAATCTCGGTTGGAAGTGTCGGTACCACCACGATCTGAAGACGCGAAACCTCTACCGATTACGGATAGGAGACGACGGGGTCAAGGTGTGGGAGCCGGTGCCGATCGATGAGCGGCGTGCCCGGGCGCCGACGCGTCGGTGAGGTGATGGAGGGTGCGTTAGCGAGCGATGACGTATCGGCTGCGCGTCGCGACTTCGCGCACATCGTTCTCGGCGATGTAGGCGGCGCAGCGCGCGCGGACTTCGGCGGCGGCTTCGTCGCCCATGGCCATCACGGCGCGGCGCAGGCTGGAGCCCATCACGACGGTCCACCACGTGTCGGCGGAAGGCAACGGGTGGACGTCGTCGTCGGTTTCGATGCCGACGAAGGCGAAACCGCTGTCGGCGAAGATGTCCTGCAGCGCGGCTTCGGTGTTGGCCCGCAACCAGGGCTGGGTGACCTCGATGCCGGGGGCGACGTCAGCGGTGATCTCGCAGAAGGCGTCGCGCATCGGGTCGAGGAACTGCTCGCCGAACACCGCAACGCCGAGTCGTCCACCGGACGGGCGCAACAGCGAGCGGAAGGAGCGAAGGAGGCTGGGCATGTCGTCCACGAAGAAGATGCCGAGCGAGCAGGCGATGGCGTCGTAAGGGACGTCAGGCGTCTCGAGCGCGGTCATGTCGCCGGTTTCGAGGGTGACGTTGGTGAGGCCGCGCGCCGCCACCTCCTTGCGGGCGATGGCGAGCATGCCCTCCGCGTAGTCGATGCCGACGACGTGGCCCGTCGGGCCGACGCGTTCAGCGGCGTCGATGACGGCGGGGCCAGTGCCGCACGGTGTGTCGAGCACGCGCTCGCCCGGCTGGAGCGCAAGGCGCTCGACGAGGCGGTGGGACAAGTACTCCCAGTAGCCGCGGCCGGCAACGACGTAGTCACGCGACGCAGCGTCGAAGGTGGCCTGGGGGTCGAAGTCGCCGAGGGCTTCGGATGACATCAGTCGGTCCAGGCCCGGACCTTCTCGATCAGCTCCATGGGGTTGTCGCCGATCGGACGAATACTGAGGCGAGTGACGCCGGCTTCCTTGTAGGCCAACACGCGGTCGCGGACAAAGCCCTCGTCGCCCGCCAGCGTCGTTGCCTTCAGGTACTCGGCGGGCACGAGCGCTTCGGCTTCGGCCTTCTGACCGGAGAGGTAGAGGTTCTGGATCTCTTCGGCTTCTTGCTCGTAGCCGTAGCGGCGGAACACGTTGTTGTAGAAGTTGCGACCCTTGGCGCCCATGCCGCCGACGTAGAGAGCGGTGCCGCCGCGACCCATGTTGCGAATCTTCTCGGCAGTGTCCTCGTCGCAGATCGACAGCGCGCCACCAGCGACGATCTCGAGCGGCGCGCGGTCGGGATCGCGCAGCTTCGCGCCGAGCGCGAGGTCCTCGCCGAACACGTCCATCGCCTTGTCGGGATGGAAGAAGGCGGGCAGCCACCCGTCGGCCAGTTCGCCCGTCAGCTGCAGGTTCTTCGGGCCGAGCGACGCGATGTAGATCGGGATGTCGTCGCGCACCGGATGGTTGATGATCTTGAGCGGCTTGCCGAGGCCCGTGCCCAGCTCGGGCGGAAGCGGCAGCGTGTACGCGTCGCCGTCGTACACAACCTTCTCCCGCTTCCACACGAGGCGGCAGATGTCGATGAGCTCACGGGTGCGGGTGAGCGGCTTGTCGAACGGGACGCCGTGCCAGCCCTCGATGACCTGCGGGCCGCTGGTGCCGATGCCGAGCACGAAGCGGCCGTCGGAGATTGCGTCGAGGCCGGCCGCCGTCATCGCCGTGAGCGTGGGAGTGCGCGAATAGATCGGCAGGATGCCGGTCGCCAGTTCGGCTCGCTCGGTGTGCGCGGCGATGTAGCCAAGAAGGCTGACTGCGTCGAAGCTGTAGAGCTCGGCGACCCAGATCATGTCGATGCCGGCGGCCTCGAGATCGTGCGCGGCCTTCGCCGCCTTTCGGTGATCGCCCGTGTACGCGATCGACATTGAGAGCTTCATGGCGGCATCTTGCCGCGGATGGGTCAGGCCGCGGGGCGAAGCTCGCGCAACGCGGGTTGCAGTTCGTCCTGCCAGAAGCGGAAGAAGCCGTCCTGATCCGGTCCGATCTGGTGGAAGTACAAGTGGTCGAAGCCGGCATCGATGTACTTCTGCACGGAGTCGAGGACGGGTTGCACCTCGGGTCCGCACGGGGTGGAGCCAACGGCGGTCTTCTCGTCGACGAGCTCCGCGGCGGATTCGAAGTGCGACACCGTGAGCATGTCCTGATTCAGCGTGCCGGGCAG
>JBEHXL010000066.1:0-9836 GCA_048498715.1 Actinomycetota bacterium
GGCAGGTCGTCCATCTTGGCGATGATCGCGGCGGCCAGCGCCGGCATGAAGATGCCGCCCACGCTCACGAACGGGCTGAACGGCAGACCGTTGGCGGGCGCCGAGAGAATCATCACGACCGCGGCGAGCGAACCGACGATCACCCACATGATGCGCGTGAGGCGCCAGATCGGAATGCCGAGCAGGGACGCGCGTTCGCTGTTGTCGGCAACGGCGCGCACCGCACTACCGGCGTCGGTCCGCAACAAGAAGTACGCGAGGCCGACCAAAGCGATCGGAGCGATCACGATCAGCACGAGGTCGTTGAGGTCGAACACCGATGTTCCGATGACGAAGTTGTGCGGCGACAGGTCCGTCTTGAACGGAGCGACGACGAGACGCGCCTGGGTCCAGAAGGCGATACCGAACTGCAGGCCGACGAGGATCTGCAGCAGGCCCACCGTCGCAACCGTGACCACCAGACGTGGCGCGTTCGCGAACCGTCGCATCACCGCGTCGACGCCGAGCCCGACGAGTCCGCCCGACACGAAAGCGACGAATACGCAGAGAATCCACGGCGGACGATGGGTGTCCCACAACGCGATGCCGACCTCGGCGCCGCACGCCCCCATCGCGCCGTACGCAAAGTTGATGACGCGCGTCGTCCGGTAGATGAGCACCAGGCCGAGCGCGAGCAACCCTGACGAGATGCCGAGCAGCAGGCCCTGGCAGACCCGTCCGAGCGGATAGGCCTGCGGGAAGCTCTGCGTGAGCGCGTAGACGACAACCGTCGCGACGACGGAGATCGCGATGCGGCGATTGCGTCGGTCCTTCAGGAGGCTCACGGGGCGAGGTCCACCTTGGCCGCGCCACGCGGGATCTGGCCGAGCGGATAGCGCTCACCATTGGAGACGTAGGAGCCGGGCTGGCCGTTGTACACCGACGTCACGCGCGGGTCCCACCAGACGACGCGGCCGTCGGCGGGAGCCGTGAACTCGCCCTCGGGCCACAACCACGCACCGGCCGGCCCGACGGGCTTGGCCGGCTTGTAGGCGCGCATGCCCTGGGCGAAGGACTCCGGTGTCAGGTTCGGCCCGGCCATCTGGATGCCGATGGCCAACTCGTAGAGGTTGTAATACATGAGCTCGACGGCCAGATCGACGGGCGAGGTCGTCGAATCGATCGAGCGGTAGGCGCGGTACGCGTCGGTCGAACGGGCCGGCAACAGATCGCTGAGCAGCGACACGCCGAATGCGTTCTTCCACTGCTTGGGCTCGTAGAGCTGCGCGGCGAAGTCCGTGTCGAGGAACGCGACGCCGGCCTCGATCCACTCCGGATGCCAGTCGCTCTGCTCCGCGGTCGCCGTCATGAAGTACGGGACGAGCGGGTCGGTGAACAACACGACCGTCGTGATGCCCTTGTTCGCGTAGGCAGCGGCGATGTCACGCGAGTCCGGCGGGATGCCGTCGAGCGACAGGCGGTACGAGCGGGCCTCGGGCCATTCGCGGCCGAGCGCCTTGAAGATGTCGCGAGCGTGATCGACACACGGCGTGTACGCCGGCGACTCCGGATACACGATCGCGACCTTGCGCTTCTGACCCTTGAACTCACCGGCGACGACCGGATAATCCATGATCTGCTTGTCGAGGTAGTCGAAGACAAACTTCGCGACCTTGTCGCAGTCCGGTGACAGGCCCCAGTTGAACGGGAAGTTTCGCTTGTACGACGCGTTCGACGGATAGATCGGATTGGTCGCGATGACGCCCTGGTGCGCCAGTGCGTCGGCGAAGCCCGGCGCCTGCGCGCCCACGTCGGCGAAGGCCTTGACCTGCTGGGCCTCGATGATCGCGTCGGCGTTTGCCCCGGCCT
Source organism: Actinomycetota bacterium (assembly GCA_048498715.1). GTDB lineage: Bacteria > Actinomycetota > Acidimicrobiia > Acidimicrobiales > JACCXE01 > JACCXE01. The sequence goes on from JBEHXL010000066.1 coordinate 1,849, forward strand.
GCCCGCCCCCGAGCAACTCGTCGGTCGCCGAGCCCGTCGCCTTGTACACCGACAGCTTCATCTTGCGGCCGTAGAACTGGAACCGCCGATTGAAGTATTCGATCAGCGTCTCGTAGGTGCGGATGAGATCTTCACGCGTCGCGTTTCCGGTGTTGACTCGCTTGCCGGTCAGCGAGCCGATCGTCGAGCCGATGTCGTAGGGGCCGCCGACGTCGCGCCACGCGAGCGTGATCGTGTCCTTCGTGACGCCGCGCGTCGTGGCACCACCGTTGTTGGTGCCGCCGTTCCAGCCGCGACACGCGGGCGAGTACGGGTCACCGACCACCTGCGGTCCGGGGCAGCTGATGACGCCCGGGGCGACCGCGGCTTGTCCGGCGCTGCCCGACGTTCCCGAGACCTCGCCGTCCTCCGACGTCGCCCCGACGCCGCGCACCTCGGTGCGCGTCTTCACGATCTGTTCGGGCGCGACCGTCGGCGCCAGCAGCACCATCGCCAAAAACGCGGCGATCCATCCGAGCAAGGGGCCGTAGCCGCGCAGCATGCGGCTCTCGGAGCGTCTGCGGCCCGTCTCGATCGTCACTGCTTCGTCGGCCATCAGACTTCGTTCCTCCTGAGGCGGCGCCTCGTCGTTATTTCGTCAGCGACGAGCGATCCCACCGCGACGACCGCGGCCAACGCGGCGCCGAGTGGCGCCAGGCCCCGCCAGCATCCGGGCTTGCCCGCCGGACTGCTGGTGTGGCAATCGCTGCTCTTCGTACTGACGGAGTCCTTGCCGGCCAGCGATCGGATGCGCGGCAAGGTGCTGGTCTGGGTGCCCTCGACCGCCGGCACCGCCGGCGTGCCCGCGGCCTGCTGGTAGTCGGGCCCGCCGAAGTCGAGCGGCGGGTAGTACTGGTCGTCGAGAGCCACCTGCACGCCGCCCACCGCGAGCGTCGTGCTGCCTCCGCTGAGGAATCCCATCAACGCAGCCGTCAGCAGCGGGGCGACCTTGCCGACGGTGTTGTACTGCGCGTTGAACTCGGGCGACAGCTTCTGGACGAGCCCGAGCAGTTCCTGACAGTTCGTCGGATCGAACAGCGTCTTGAACAACTCTCCCTGAAGATTCACGACCTGTTCGTTGCTCAACACCGCTCCGAGTACCGGCGTCAGGACGAAGTCCGGACCACCGATCTTGACGATGAACGGTGTCATCAACTGACGGCCCTTGCCGTTGTCGGTGAACTTCGGCAACTCGAACGAAACGCCGAGCGGCTTGAGGATGCCGTTCGCCGTCTTCACCGCCGAGGCCGCGCCGCCGGGCGTAGCGATCGGCACCTTGACGCCGTTGGCGACGAGTCCGTCGAAGCTGAACGTGTGCTCGGTCTTCGCCTTGCTCGTCCGCGAGTCGGTGCCGTTGCGCGTTTGGGTCAACTCGAAACGCATACCGGTGATGCGGACAAGACCACCGAGAAGCTGCAGATCGCCGACGCGGGTGATGCCGTGCGCGACACGCGTTTGCTTGTCTGCGTTCGCCGACGTCTCGGCGCGCGCCATGACACCGCCGAGGTGCAACACGCCGGGCACGTCGACGTCGGCGAGATTCACGATCGCGTCGCCCGACGACTTCGGCTTCGCGTGCGCCTCCTGCACGACGACGCCCGGTCCCGACGTCGACGTCTTGTCGACGTCGCCCTTGTTGTTCTTCGAGCTCGTGTCCGAATACAGCGGCGGCGGCAACGGCAACGCGAGCCCGCTGCTCGGCACGCCACATTGGGTGCCGCCCGAACTCGTCGCGCCGAGGAGCGGCACGCTCGCCAGCGTCGAGGTCGCGCGTCCCGTCTCGTCCTGGTAGCCGGCCGCCGCCTCACCGAGGATCACCGGGATGCTCAACTCACCGGCGTTGATCGCGGGCACGATCAAGCTCGCCTGTGCGAAGCCGCTGCCGTAGGTGAAGTCGCTACCGGCCGAAGCCGGCGCACCAATGCCAATTGCAGCCGCGACGATAGACACGGCTCCAGCCCCCAGCCCGAGCACACGCAGCGTTTTCAATTTCCCCCCTCGTCAGGAAATCTGACGAATTACTTCGTTCAACAACCTACCTACGCCTAACGGCGCTGACAACCGATAGTTCCACTACGCTTTTTCCGTGAGCACCCGTGCAAGTTCACGCCGCGCACTGGTGGACGCGGCGGTCGAAGAGTTCGCCGAGAACGGCTACGAATCCACCACGGTTTCCGGTATCGCCGAACGCGCCGGGGTCACCACGGGCGCGCTGTACGCGCACTTCGACGGCAAGCTCGAACTGCTCATGGCGACGCTCGGCGTGGTCTCGGTCGGCGAGTTCTGGCGCCAGGTCGGTGCCGCCGCGCAATTGCCCTGGCACGAAGCGCGCGTCGCCCTCACGCGTTCACTGGCAAAGAAGCCCGACCAACGCGCGTTGCTGCTGCTCGACACGATCGTGCTCGCCCGTCGCGACGAGGAGATCGCGTCGACGATTCGCGGCACCATGAACACCTACCTCGACGCGATGAAGCGCGCGATTGGCGTCGGCACCGAGCAGGGCCTCGTCGATCCGTCGATGAGTCACGAGGACGTCGCGGCGATGTACGCCGCCGTCACCCTCGGCCTGCTGGTACTCGAGTGCATCGGCGGCGAGCGTCCGTCGACCAAGGGGCTCGCGCAGCTCACCGATCTGCTGCTCCAAGCGCACACCACAACCGAGCCGGACGACGACGAGCCCGGACCCCTCGCGCGTATCCGCACGCGCGCGGATGGCGCCGAGCGCGCGCGGCAACGCCTCAACGAAGCGATCGCCGAAGCGGCCGCCGAGGGCTACAGCCTGCGTCGGATCGGCGCGGCCGCGGGAATCTCGCACGAACGCGTGCGGCAGATCATTCAGAACGACTGAGCAGCGTCCGGTAGACGTCGGGGTTGTAGATGAGCGGCTGGTCGCCAAGAAACATCTTCCCGTAACGCTCGAAGAACACGAGTTGCTTCACGAGCAGCATCTCGCCGCGGGGCGGAGAGTTCTGCTGCAGCGCTTCGAAGTAGCCCGCTTCCTTCACCTTCTTGCGCTCAGCCCGGATCATCTTGAGCATTTCGCGTGGCGACGACGGCATCGGCGCCGCGTTGCCGCCGTTGGCTTCCTCGATCGCCTGCGCGTTCGGCATCAGCATCATGAGGTTCAGTTCGCTGAACGGCGCCGTCATGATCATCATCGTCTGCGCCCGGATCATCTCCATGAGCATGTCGGGCGTGACACCCATCGCCTCGAGCGACTCCATCGGGAGCTGCTTCATGAAGTGATCGCGCACGTCCGGCCACGCCGATTCGTCACCGAGCGCCCCCTCCAGCGATCGACGGAAGAAGGCGCGCGACGCGTCGGGTAAGCGACCCACGATGCCCCAGTCGAGGAGCACGACTTCACCCTCGGGTGTGAGCAGCAGGTTGCCGGCGTGCATGTCGCCGTGGAAGACACCGGTGCACAGCGCAAGCGCGAACCACGCTTCGATGAGCGACTCCATGGCGTGACGGATGTTGATGTCGCCCTGCGCGATGGCGTCGAGGTCGTCGATCTTGGAGCCGTGGATGAACTCCATCGTGAGGACGTGCTTGCCCGTCGCTTCGCGGAATGTCCTGGGAACGCGCACGCCCTTGGCTTCGATGATCTCGGTCACCGAGGCGAACCACTCCATGAACGCCGCCTCGTTACGAAGGTCGAGCTCCTCGGCGAGTTGTTCGGCGAGGTTCTCGATCACTTCGGGGACCGCGGGAAGAAATCCAACGGGCGCGAGACGCGCGAGCCGGTTCACCAGAGGACGCACGAGGCTCAGGTCGCTGGCGACGACCTGCGCGCTGTGCGGCCGCAGCACCTTCACTGCGACCTCGGTGCCGTCGATGAGCGTGCCGCGATGCACGACCGCCAGCGATGCCGCCGCGAACGGCTTCATGTCGAGATGCTTGAACACCTTGCTCAGCGGCTTGCCGAGGTCGTGCTCGATGACGGACTTCACGGTCTCGAAGGGAATCGCGGGACCGTCGTCGAGCACCCCGCGCATAGAGTTCGCCAACGTCTCGCCCGCGATGCTGGGCGACGAGGCGAGAATCTGGCCGAGCTTCACGAAGGTCACGCCGAGATCGCCGACCGAGCCGGCGATCGCCTTGCCGAGTTGTGCCTTCCAGCGCTCGTTGTCCTTGGTGAAGGGCTTGCGCACGAGCACCGGCCCGACCCGACGAGTCGTGACGTAGCCGATCTTGTTGAGGCGGCGGAGCGACCGCATCGGCGAGGTGCGCGTGATGCGCTTGAGGTCGACCGCAGTCGCCTCCGGTGCGTTCAGATCCACCCCCAAAACGTAACGGTGCTACGAGCCAGACGCAACGCAGCTTCGTTTTGTTGAGTCTTAGGCCGAGAAGTGTCAGGAACCTTGACGCGGCCGGTTCCTGTACCCTTCTGTCTTCGAAGGGGAGTATCCCTCAGCGCTTTCGTCGTCAATACGGCTCACGCCCGGCGTCAGCGGTCCTCGCAAGAGGGCGGGAGAGACCTTCAGAGGTATCCGTTGATAACCCCTGGAGGAATCGAACATGTCCTTTGCTCTTTCGACGTTCGTTGCGTCGAGCGAGTCCGCCAAGAAGTTCGCCGAGTTCGACGCGCCCCTGTGGCTCTGGCTCGCACTTCTCGCCGCGATCTCGACGATGCTCGTCGTCGACCTGTTGCTGGTGCACAAGACCGCGCATGTGATCACAATGAAGGAAGCGGCGATCGAATCCGCCGTCTGGATCTCGATCGGTCTGCTCTTCGGCCTGATCGTCATGATCTGGCAAGGCGGACAGGCCGGCGCCGAGTACTACGCCGGATTCCTGATCGAGAAGAGCCTGTCGATCGACAACGTCTTCGTCTGGGCGGTGATCTTCTCGTTCTTCGCTGTCCCGAAGGAGTTCCAGTTCCGGGTGCTCTTCTGGGGCATCTTCGGTGCGCTGGTGCTGCGCGGCATCTTCATCTTCGCCGGTGTGTCGCTCATCGAGCGCTTCGACTGGATCCTGTATGTGTTCGGCGGCTTCCTGCTCTACTCGGCGTGGAAGATCGCGCACCACGACGAGGACGAGGAGGTCGACTACGAGTCGAACATCGTCATGCGCCTCGTGCGACGGGTCGTCCCGACGACGACCGAATACGACGGACAGAAGCTGTTCACCAAGATCAACGGCAAGCGGCTCGCCACTCCCCTCTTGACTGTGCTCGTGATGATCGAAGCGACCGACGTTGTGTTCGCGGTCGACTCCGTCCCGGCCATCCTCGCCGTGAGCCGCGAGTCGTTCCTCGTGTTCGCCGCGAACGCGTTCGCGATCCTCGGCCTGCGGTCGCTCTACTTCCTCCTCGGAGGTATGCAGGGCAAGTTCCGCTATCTGAACGTCGGCCTCGGTGTGATCCTCGGCTTCGTCGGCGTGAAGATGCTGTTGGTCGGCAAGCCCTTCCACCTGCACATGCCCACGCCCGTGTCGCTCAGCGTGATCATCGGCGTCCTCACCGTGACGATCGGCGCGTCGCTCCTCGCCGACAAACGCGAACTCGCCCGGGCGGCCCGCTAACCGCCGCGTTCTTGTGCTGTTTCGGGGCGCTATAGCGCCCGAAACAGCACAAGAACCGGGTAGTCGTTACTTGCGGACCGGGGTGAACTTTACGGGGAGGTGCTTGATGCCGCCGACGAGCGGAAGGCCCATGCCTTCGAGGGGCGTCGGCTCTGCTGTGATGTGGATGTCGGGCAGACGCGTCAACAGCTGACGGAAGGCCACGCCCACTTCACGACGGGCGAGGTGCGCACCCAGGCAGAAGTGCGGCCCCGGCCCGCCGAAACCGACGTGCGGGTTCGGGTCGCGCTGCACCAGGAAGCTCTCGGGGTTCTCGAACACCCGCGGGTCGCGGTTGGCCGCCCCGTAGAGGAGGACGACCTTGTCGCCTTCCTTGAACTCGTGATCGCCGACGGTCGTGTCCTTCGTTGCGGTCCGGCGCATGAACGTGACGGGCGACGCGACGCGCACGATTTCTTCGACCGCCGTGCCCGTCACGCCCTCGAGATCGTTCTGCCAGATCGCGCGCTGCTCGGGATTCTGGGCGAGCAGGTGCATGCCGTGGCTGATGGCGGTGCGGGTCGTGTCGTTGCCGGCCACCGCCAACAGAATGAAGAACGGCGCGATCTCGTGCTCGGCGAGCACCTCTTCGTCACCGTGCGCGTGCACGAGCGCAGAAGTGAGGTCGTCCTTGGGATCCTTCCGGCGCTTCTCGGCCAACTCCGCCATGAGCTGACTGAGCTCGATGCCGGCGGTGAACATCGCCGTCATCGGATCGAGGTCGCCCATCATCTCGGGGTCACCGGCGCCGAGGATGACGTTGGTCGCCCGCAGGACGGTGCCGAACTCGCTACGCGGGATGCCCATCATGTCGCAGATGATCAGCAGCGGGAACGGGGCCGAGAACGCCTCGACCAGATCCACTTCGCCCTTCTCGCACATGTCGTCGATGAGCTCGGTGCAGATCGTCTCGACGGAGTCGAGCACGCCCTGCAACGCCCGGGGCGTGAACGAACGGGCGACGATGCCGCGCTGACGGGCGTGGCGCGGGTCGTCCATGTTGATGAACGAACCGAAGAACTCCATCGCTTCGGACGGCATGTCCTGCACCGACACTGCACCGTTGCCGGAACAGAAGTCAGCGGCGCGGCGACTGATCTCCATGACTTCGGCGTAGCGCACCGCGACCTGGAAGTCGTCGCTGACCCCGAACATCTCGTTCTCGATGCGAGCCGGCAGGAAGGCGCTGATTTCACGCAGTTCGGCGAAGCGGCCCATCCGGCTCTGCAGCGGCTGCTGCCAGAACGCGGGGTCGGTCAGCTCGGTATACACGCTCGTTGTCATTTCTGGGTCCCAACCAATAGATCTCGGAAGACGGTGTCTTTGTCCGCCCTCGGTTCAGGCGGCAATCCAAGCACGCGCTCGCCGATGATGTTGCGTTGGATCTCGTCGGTGCCACCTGCGATGGAGATGGCGGGGCTGAACAGCGCCATCCACTGCAACATGCCACCCATCGGTGCATCCGAACCCATCAGCGCACCGGCCGGACCTTGCAAACGGAACATGAACTCGCGCATCGCGCGCATGAGATGCGAGATGGCGAGCTTGCCCGTCGACTGCTCGGGCCCGGGAGGCGCGCCGCGGTCCGCCGCCGCCTTCGCGCGCAGGCCGGTGTAGCGCTGGATTTCCATCAGCGTGTACAGCTTGGCGAGGTCCTGACGGATGAGCGGATCCTGCCCCTTGCCCGGGAACATCATCGGCAGCATCTTGAACATGTCGCCGCCCGCGAAGGCGGCGCCGAAGCCACCGCCGCCCGCGCTGGCGAGATCACCGACGCGGGTCGTGCCGTCCGGGCGGGGCGGGCCGCTGTCGTCACCGATGCCGATGCCCAACATCGCACCGCCCATCGACATCATGTTGCCGCCGAGGTTCTTACGCTCGTGGCTCAGCGTCGTGACCGCGACGTTCCAGCCGTGGTCGACATCGGCGATGCGGTTGGCGTCAGGCACAACGGCGTCGGAGAAGAACACTTCGTTGAACGTTGCGCCGCCCGTCATCTCCTTGAGCGGACGCACTTCCACGCCAGGCTGGTCGAGGTCGATGACGAAGTACGTGATGCCGTCGTGCTTCGGGACGTCACGGTTGGTGCGCGCGATGAGGATGCCGTAGCGCGAGTGCTGGGCACCGGAGGTCCAGACCTTCTGCCCGTTGACGATCCATTCGTCGCCGTCGCGCTCGGCCCACGTCTGGATGCTCGCGAGGTCCGAGCCCGAGCCGGGCTCACTGAAGAGCTGACACCAGATGTGCTGCCCCGTGACGAGGCCCGGCAGGAGGCGCTGAATCTGTTCGTCGGTGCCGTGCTCGGCCACGGTCGGCCCCGCCATCATCGGGCCGATGCCGCTCGGCGCCGCGTACGCGCCGATGCGATCACGTTCTTCGTTGAC
>JBEHXL010000067.1:0-9649 GCA_048498715.1 Actinomycetota bacterium
TTTGGTTTTTTTTTTGCGTTTTCCCCCCCCCCCCCCCCCCCCACACCCGCACAGAAGTGTCACGAAACGCGCGGGAGCCAGCTCCGGCGGTTCGTCTCGTACTCGGTGATCGACGACTCGTTGCGCAGGGTGAGGCCGATGTCGTCGAGGCCTTCGAGGAAGCGCATCTGCGTGAAGTCGTCGAGAGGGAACTCTTCTTCGATGCCCGCCTTGAGGCATCCGACGGTGCGCGACGCGATGTCGATGATGATCTCGAGCGTCGGGTCGTCCTGCACGGCCTTCAGGAGCGCCGCACCCGTCTCCGCGGAGACCTGCACCGGGACGAGGCCGGCCTTGGTCGAGTTGTTCCGGAAGATGTCGCCGAAGCGGGGCGAGATCACGGCCCGGAAGCCGTAGTCCGTCAACGCCCACACGGCGTGTTCGCGCGACGAGCCGGTGCCGAAGTTCGGGCCGGCGATGAGGATCTGCGCGTCCTCGTAACGCTTGTCGTTCAAGGGGAACGACGCGTCTTTCCGCCAAGCACTGAAGAGACCCTCGCCGAAGCCCGTGCGCTCGACGCGCTTGAGCCATTCGGCGGGGATGATCTGGTCGGTGTCGACATCGCTGCGGTCCAGCGGGATCGCCGTGCTCTGAATCGTGATGATCGGTTCCATGGCTTAGACGTCCTTGGGATTCGCGAAGTGGCCAGCGATGGCGGTCGCGGCGGCAACGGCGGGGGAGACGAGGTGGGTGCGACCACCGGGGCCCTGGCGGCCTTCGAAGTTGCGGTTCGAGGTCGATGCGGCGCGCTCGCCGGGAGCGAGCTTGTCGGGGTTCATCGCGAGGCACATCGAGCAGCCCGCGCCGCGCCACTCGAAGCCTGCGGCGCTGAACACCTTGTCGAGGCCCTCGGCTTCGGCCGCTTCCTTCACCGCGTTCGAACCCGGCACCACGAGAGCGCGCATACCGTTCGCGACCTTCTTGCCGTCGAGCACCGCGGCCGCGGCGCGCAAGTCCTCGATGCGGCCATTGGTGCACGAACCGATGAAGACCGTGTCGACCTTGACCTCGTTCATCGGCGTCTCCGCCTTGAGGTCCATGTAGTCGAGCGCGCGCGAGGCGGCGAGCTTGAGCACCGGATCGTCGAACGAGTCGGGCGACGGGATGCGGCCGGACAGCGTCACGACCTGGCCCGGGTTGGTGCCCCACGTGACCATCGGCTCGATGGCGGCAGCGTCGAGGGTGACGGTCTTGTCGAAGACGGCGTCGTCGTCGGTGACCAGCGAACGCCAATCGTCGAGCGCGGCTTCCCAGTCCTTGCCCTTGGGTGCGTGGCGTTTGCCTTCGAGGTAGGCGAAGGTCGTGTCGTCGGGGGCGATCATGCCGGCGCGAGCGCCCGCCTCGATCGACAGGTTGCACAGCGTCATGCGGCCTTCCATCGTCAGGCCACGAATCGCCGAACCGCGGTACTCGATGACCGAGCCGATGCCACCGCCGGTGTCGAGGGTGCCGATGATCGCGAGGGCGACGTCCTTGGCGGTGACGCCGGCGCCGAGTTCCCCGTCGACCACGACCGCAAGCGTCTTGGCCTCGCGTTGGGGAAGGGTCTGGGTGGCGAGCACGTGCTCGACCTCAGACGTGCCGATACCGAACGCGAGGGCGCCGAACGCTCCGTGCGTGGAGGTGTGCGAGTCGCCGCACACGATCGTCATGCCCGGCATCGTGAGGCCTTGCTCGGGACCGATGATGTGAACGACGCCCGCGTCCTTGTGTCCCATTGGATACAGCGTGATGCCGAACTGCTTGCAGTTTTCGGCGAGCACCTCCATCTGGCGCGCGCTGATCGGATCCTTGACCGGCTCGAGCAGATTGTTGGTGGGGACGTTGTGGTCCATCGTCGCCAGCGTGAGATCGGGGCGACGGACGGAACGGCCGCTCATGCGCAGGCCGTCGAACGCCTGGGGCGACGTGACCTCGTGGATGAGGTGCAGATCGATGAAGAGGAGGTCCGGTTCGTTGGGTGCCGAGTGGACGACGTGTCGGTCCCACACCTTTTGGCTGAGTGTCTGTGCCATATTGCCGTGTCTCACAATCTGGGATAGCGTTCCCGAACAGTGGAACGGACTGTAACGGGCGTCGGAGTGCTGGACAAGTCGGTCGCCGTCCTCGACGCGCTCGCCGGCGGACCGTTGCCGCTCAATGATCTCGCAGCTGCGTCGGGCCTGCCGCGGGCAACGGCGCACCGCCTCGCCATCGCACTCGAGGCGCACGGCTTTGTCGACCGTGACAGCGCCGGCCGGTTCGTGCTCGGCCCCCGCTTGGTCGGGAGCGACCTCGTCACGGTGGCGGCTCCCATCGTTGCGGCCCTGCGCGACGAAACCGGCGAGAGCGCGCAGCTCTACGTGCGACGGGGCGACTCCCGAGTATGCGTGCTTGCCTCGGAGTCGCCGCACTCGCTGCGCACGATCGTGACGGTCGGGTCCGTCCTGCCGCTGTCACGCGGCTCGGCCGGCAAGGTCTTCGAAGGCGCAGCGTCGCCTGCCGGTTGGGCCGCCAGCGTCGAGGAGCGTGAAGCGGGCGTGGCCTCCGTGAGCGCGGGCGTCACCCATCACGGCGACCTCGTCGCCGCGGTATCCGTGTCGGGCCCCGTCGATCGGATGGGCCGCGCGCCCGGGAAGAAACATGGCGACGCGGTGCTGCGCGCCGCTCGTCAGATAGAGCGAGCGCTCACGCACGCGTGAGAAGCGACATCGATCGGCGACTGGTTGCGCTCGCGGTCCCAGCGCTGTTCACGCTCGCGGCCGAGCCGCTCTACGTGCTCGCCGACACGGCGATCGTCGGTCACATCGGCACTGCCTCGCTCGCCGGACTCGGGCTGGCGTCGATCGTCTTGTTCACCGCCGCCAGCATTTGCAACGTCCTGACGTGGGGAACGACAACCCGGGTCGGCTTCTACCGCGGCGCCGGCGACAACGAGGGTGTCGCGCGCGTGGCCGCAACCGTGTTGTGGCTCGCGGTCGCGCTCGGTGTCGCCCTCGCGGCCGTGCTGGTAATTGCGGCCTCGCCGATATTGCGTGCACTCGGCGGCGAGGCGCTGGTGCTGCAACGGGCGACGACGTATTTGCGCATCGGCGCGCTGGGGCTGCCCGCGCTGTTGCTGGCGTGGGCGGGGCAAGGCGTGGCTCGAGGCGAGGGCGACACTCGCGGCCCGCTGGCGGTCGTCGTCGCATCGAACGCCCTGAACCTCGTGCTCGAAGTGCTCTTCGTCTACGGGTTCCACTGGGGCATCACCGGCTCGGCGTGGGGCACGGTGGTTGCGCAGTGGGCCGGCGCCGTGGTGTTCGGGGTGCGCTTGTTCCGACGCGCCGGAACCAGTGCGCGACCCGACCGCGTCGAACTTCGCCACATCGCAACGGTCGGCGCAACGATCGTGATTCGTACCGGCGCTCTGCTTGCCGCGCTGACCGCGGCGTCCGCGGTGGCGGCGCGGATCAGCGCCAGCGCGTTGGCTGCGCACCAGGTCATCGCCCAACTGAACCTGCTTTGCGCGTTGTTGCTCGACGCCGCGGCGATCGCCGCCCAGGCCCTCATCGCCGAAGCGTCGGGCATGGGCGACGATGCGCGACGCGCGCTGATCATTCGTCGCGCCTCGATGCTCACCGCGTACGGCGCCGCCGCGATGTTCGTCGTCCTTCTGGCCGGTTTCCGTTTCCTGCCCGCGCTCTTCACGAACGACGCGGCCGTCGTGAGCACTGCCGCGGCCGTGATGCCGATCCTGGCGATCGCGCAGTTCCCGGGCGGCGCTGCCTACATCCTCGACGGCGTGATCATGGGCCAGGGTGACTTCACGACGGCCATGTGGTCCACGCTCGCCGGCGCCGCCGCATTCGCCGGCTTTGCGGTCGCAGTGTTGGCACGGCCGTCGCTCGGACTACCCGTGTTGTGGTGCGGTCTCGCGGCCTGGCTGACCGCTCGCGCGCTCGTGAACGAGCGCGGCGTCAGTCGCCGATCTCGACGATCTCGACCGTGAGCTTGGCGCCGGTCGGCGTTTCGTAGTCGACCTTGTCGCCAACCTTGTGACCCAACAGAGCACCGCCCATCGGCGACTCGGGCGAGGCGACCTCGACGCCTTCGCGCCGCTCTTCGATCGAACCGACGAGGTAGTGCTCGACGTCGTCGTCGCCCTCGAACTTGATGCCGACGACCGATCCCACGACGACCTCGTCGGTGGCGGCGACGTCGACGATCTCGACGTCCTCGAGCAGACCCTGGATTTTGCGAATGCGCGCCTCCATGTGGCCCTGGGCGTCCTTGGCGGCGTGGTAGTCGCCGTTCTCGGACAGGTCACCGAGCGCGCGGGCGGCTTCGATGGCGTTGGCGATGTCGACGCGGCCGACCGTCGTGAGCTCTTCGAGTTCCTTGGAGAGCCGGTCGTATGCGTCGCGGGACAGCTGGTTCGAAGCCATAAGCGAGTGAAGATACCCCCGCGGCCAAAACCGATTACACTTTTCGGCGATGCATTCGTCGACCGTCGTAATCATCATCACCTAGCGCTTCTGCGAACCCGCAGAAGCGCTTCACCGTCCGCTCACAGAGCCGGGCGGTTTTTTCGTTAAAGGAGAGGTTTTGACACACCGAGTGGCAGTCATCGCAGGCGACGGGATCGGTCCCGTCATCACCGCGGCTGCGGTACAGGCCGTACAGGCCACCGGTGTGGACGCCGACTTCACGTACTTCGACATCGGCGCAGACCGGTTTCTCCGCGACGGCTACGTCCTCGACGACGAGATGGTCGCCGACATCGCGACCTACGACGCCATTCTCAAGGGCCCGCTCGGGCCGCCCATCGGCGACACGAAGATTCCGGGCGGCACCATCGAGCGCGGCATCATCCTGAAGCTGCGCTTCGCGCTCGACCAGTACATCAACTACCGGCCCTTCGAAGGCAACGGCCTCGACTTCCTCGTGATCCGCGAGAACACCGAGGGCTCGTATGCGGGTGAGGGCGGCTTCCTGCGCAAGGGCACGCCGCACGAGATCGCAACGCAGGGTTCGGTCAACACGCGCCATGGCGTCGAGCGCTGCGTGCGTTACGCGTTCAACGAAGCGATGAAGCGGGAGCGCAAGCACCTCACGCTCGTGCACAAGACCAACGTGCTCACCTTCGCGGGTGACCTGTGGCAGCGCACCTTCAACGAGGTCAAGGCGGAGTTCCCCGACGTCGATACCGCGTACAACCACGTCGACGCGGCGTGCATCTATTTCGTAGAGAACCCGCAGCGTTACGACGTCGTGGTAACCGACAACCTGTTCGGCGACATCCTCACCGACCTCGCCGGCGCCGTTGTGGGTGGTGTCGGTCTCGCCGGCACCGGCAACCTCAATCCCGACGGCACCTTCCCGTCGATGTTCGAACCCGTGCACGGCTCGGCGCACGACGCCCTCGGTACCGACAAGATCAACGCCACGGCGCAGATCAAGGCTGCGGCGTTGATGCTCGATTCACTGGGCGAGGCCGACGCCGCCGCCCGCATTCGCAAGGCCGTCGACGCGGTGCTTGCTTCCGATCCTGTTCCGTCCACCATTGGCGACGCCGTCGCCGCCGCCATCTAGGAGACACCGATATGCCGATTACCCCGACCAAGAAGATCTGGATGGACGGCGAGCTCGTCAACTGGGACGACGCCAAGATCCACGTGCTCACGCACACGCTCCACTACGGCATGGGTGTCTTCGAAGGTGTGCGTGCCTACGAGACCGCACAAGGCCCAGCGGTGTTCCGACTGACCGATCACATCGTGCGATTGTTCGACTCGGCGCGCATTCTCGGCATGGAGATCCCCTTCACGGTCGACGAGCTCGTGCAGGCCACCAAGGACACCGTCGCGATCAACGAGATCCCGTCGTGCTACATCCGTCCGCTCGCGTACCTCGGCTACGGCGAGATGGGCCTGAACCCGCTGCCTTGTGAAGTGAAGGTCTCCATCGCGTGCTGGCCGTGGGGCTCCTACCTCGGCGAGGAGAACCTGCAGAAGGGCGTGAAGATGAAGATCTCGTCGTGGCAGCGCCACGACCCGAACGCCATGCCGCCCGCCGCCAAGATGACCGGCATGTACGTCAACTCGTCGTTGGCGAAGGTCGAAGCGCTCAAGGCCGGCTACGACGAGGCGATCCTGCTCTCGCCGCAGGGCTACGTGTCGGAGTGCACGGGCGAGAACCTCTTCGTCGTCAAGAAGGGCCGAATTATCACGCCGCCGGTTTCGGCGGGCGCGCTGGAAGGCATCACGCAGGACTCGGTGTTCACGATCGCTCGTGACCTCGGATACGAGGTGCAGGTGGGCAACATCCTGCGCTCGGATCTCTACACCGCCGACGAGGCTTTCCTGACTGGCACGGCTGCTGAAGTCGTCCCGGTCCATTCGGTCGACGATCGCGTGATTGGCGAGCGTGGCCCCATCACCACCGCCATTCAGGCCGCCTACTTCGAAGCAGTGCGCGGCGAAAACGATCGATACAAGGACTGGAATGAGCACGTCCGCTAACACCCCAAGTGCCGTAGAGATCTACGACACGACCCTTCGCGACGGTTCCCAACTCGAAGGGATCTCGCTCACGGTTGACGACAAGTTGCGCATCGCCGAACAGCTCGACTGGCTCGGCGTTCACTTCATCGAAGGCGGCTGGCCGGGCGCGAATCAGAAGGACGACGAGTTCTTCCGGCGCGCGCGCAACGAATTGAAGCTCGAGACGTCGCACATGGTCGCGTTCGGCTCGACCCGTCGGAAGGCGGGCAAGGTCGACAGCGACGACACGCTGCGCAACCTCATCGAGGCAGGCACCGAGACGGTGTGCATCGTCGGCAAGAGCTCGGAGTACCACGTGCTCAACGCGCTCGAAGCCGATCTCGACGAAGGCATCGCGATGGTGGGCGACTCCGTCGAGTTCCTCAACAAGGCGGGCCTGCGCGTGATGCTCGACGCCGAGCACTTCTTCGACGGCTATCGCGACAACCCCGAGTTCACGCTGCGCGTGCTCGAGGCCGCGGTGATGAAGGGCGCGACGCACCTCGTGCTGTGCGACACCAACGGCGGCTCCCTGCCGTTCCAGGTCGAAGAGGCCGTGAACGCGGTCGTCTCACACTTCAAGGACGACGTGATCGTCGGGGTGCACCTGCACGACGACGCGGGCACCGGGGTGGCCAACGCGCTGGCCGGAGTACGCGGCGGTGCGCGTCAGGTGCAGGGCACGATCAACGGCTACGGCGAGCGCACCGGCAACTGCAACCTCACGACGATCATCCCGAACCTCACGCTGAAGATGGGGGTCGAGACGATCCCGCGTGACCGGTTGGAACGGCTCACGCCCGTCAGCCATCACGTGGCCGAACTGGTGAACATGCCGCTGCATCCGCAGTCGCCGTATGTCGGCCAGTCGGCGTTCGCCCACAAGGCGGGGCTGCACACGTCTGCCATCGCGAAGCGGCCCGACGCGTACGAGCATGTACCGCCGGCGTCGGTCGGCAACGGCACGCGTTTTGTGGTGTCCGAGCTCGCCGGCAAGTCGACGCTCGTGTTGAAGGCCAAGGAGCTCGGCCTCGATCTCGACGGCCCTGCGCTCACCGAGACCATCGACACGCTCAAGCGTCTCGAGCACGAGGGCTATCACTTCGAAGCGGCCGACGCGTCGCTCGAACTGCTCATGCGTCGGGCTGGTGGTTGGCAGCAGGAGTTCTTCCGTCTCGACACATTCCGCGTAATCGCGGACGAGCGCGGCGAGGGCGGCTTCTCGACCGAAGCGACGGTCAAGCTGTTCGTCGGCGACAAGCGCATCATCGAGACAGCCGAGGGTGATGGCCCGGTCTCGGCTCTCGACAAGGCGCTGCGCGCCGCGATCGGCTCGATGTATCCGGCGCTGTCGAAGATCCACCTGACGGACTACAAGGTGCGCATTCTCGACTCGAACAAGGGCACTGGCGCCGTCACCCGCGTGTTGCTCGACTCGACCAACGGCGACCGCTCGTGGTCGACCATCGGCGTGTCGGAAAACATCATCGAAGCGTCGTGGCAGGCGCTGCAGGACTCGATCGTCTACGGATTGCTCCACACGACCGACTAGTCCCGCAGCGCCCGCCGGCGCGACTTACTTGACGGTGAAGGGCGAGATCATCCCGAGCTGTACGTGGGGCTTGCCCTCCGGGTTCACGGGGCCGTTCTCACCGAAGCCACCCTGCGGGATGTAGCAGACCATGAAGTACGTGCCGGGCTCGAGGTCCTCGGCGAAGGTGACGTCGAGTTTCTGGCCGACGTCGGCGAAGGTCACGTGGTCGGCTTCGTAGCCGTCGGGGACGTTCTTGAGGTCTTCCCCGTCGACGTTCTCGAGCGCGGCCTTGGCCTTGGTGACATCGGTGCCGTCGGGCGCGCGGAACAGCGTCATCTCGTGCTGTTCCTTGCCGACGTTCTCGAAGGCGAACGCGATGTCGCCCGAGCCCTCGTTCTTGCTGACGGAATACGCGTACTCCTGCGCCTTGACGTCGATGACGGTGGCGCCGGATTTCGGCGCCGGGCTGCCCTTGAAGTCGAAGCCATCGATGAGCCAGTCGCCGTCCTGCTTCACGAGCGTGAACGAGGCGAGGTACAGCACCTGGGCGACGTTGTAGTCACTCGCCGCGACTTCGACCTCGGTCGTCGCCTTGGTGCCGGTGATCTTCGTGTTCTTCTGTTCGAGGAGGTCGACGGTGTCTTCGCCGAAGCCTTCGGCCTTGCCGGTGGTGAGCTCTTCACGCGTGCCGGAGTCGTACGCCTCGAGGCCTGCGTCGGTGAACAGCGCGGCGAACGCCTTGCCGTCCTTGGCGTGTTCGGCCTTCAGCGCGTCGCTGACGACTTTTTCGACGTCGGCCGATGAGCCGCTGCTGGAGGTGGAGTCGGACTTCTTGTCGTCGCCGCCGCACGCCGCGAACACCAGCGAAAGTGACAACGTGAGCGCGACAAGTCGCGAGATTTTCATTGGTCGGATCATGCCGGGGGATATCAACACAGGCGACATGTCGGGTCAACGATCCTGGAACCACACGAAGTAACGTCAACAGCCGTGGCACAGCCTGAATTCGTTCCCGTCGCAACCAAAGACGAGCCCCGCGAGGGCGACCGGCTGCCGCCGCCCGAGCGCTGGGTCGCCGATCGTCCCGGCGAGGTGGTCAACGGCGCACAGCAGTACGGCGACGGGTTCGGCGCCGCCGGCCCCGACCAGGGCTACGCGCTGTTCCTCGCCCGTCGCTTCGACGACAAGCTGCAGCTGGCACCCGGCGAGCACAAGGCCGACGTCATCAACGGCTGCCTCGGCGTCGCGACCAAGCGCGCCGCACTGTTCGGTCGCGGCCCCGTCATCTACGACTGGGAACTCGCGTTCACGGTATGGGGCTTCCTCGGAAGCGCGGATGCCGATCTGGTGTCGAAGCGCCGCGAGATGTTCGCCGAGTCAGGCCACCACTACTGGAAGCGCCGCGCGATCGCCGACGCCGTTCCCGACGAGACGCTTCGCCTCACGCCCGCCGTCGCCCGCACGCGCAGCTGGGCGCAACTCCTGACCCTGGCGGACTAACTGCCGCGTTCTTGTGCTGTTTCGGGGCGCCAGACTCCCCTAAACAGCACCAAAACTGTTGGAGACCGAAGCT
>JBEHXL010000068.1:0-9435 GCA_048498715.1 Actinomycetota bacterium
TGTCCGGATCGCAACCGTCGGTGCGGGCATCTGGGGTCTCTTCTCGATCGGGACGGGCTTCGCCTCGTCGGTGCCGATGCTGGCCGGCATGCGCGTCGGAGCGGGTGGTGGTCGCGCCGTCGTGACGCCGACGCACTCCGGTTTGTTGTCGGACTACTACAAGCCCGAGACGCGGGTGAAGGTGTTCTCCTTCCACCGCCAGGCCAACTCGGTCGGCCTGATCTTCGGTCCGCTGATCGGCGGCCTCGCCGGCAAGTACTTCGGCTGGCGCGCGCCGTTCTTCATCTTCGCCATCCCGACCTTCGTGTTCGTCTTCCTTGCGATGCGGCTCAAGGAGCCGGTGCGGGGCTTCTACGAACGTGAGGCCGCCGGAGCGAGCGCAGAGCTGGCCGAAGTCGAAGAGGACCACGCCGGCGTGTGGGAGTCATTCCGCATCCTCTACAACGTGCGCACGATCCGCCGCGTGTGGATGGCGTTGCCGTTCCTCGCAATCGCACTGTTCGGCGTGGGCAACCTGCTCTCGCTCGTCTACAAGGACGTGTTCAACCTCGACGAGGCACAGCGAGGCTTGATCGCGGCCTTCATCGAGCCACTGCAGATCTTCGGGGTGTTCTTCTTCATGCCGCGTATCGCCAAGATCGCGATGAAGGATCCCGGCTTCTTGCTCAGACTCGTCGCCGGAGTCGGTGTGTTCAACGGCATCATCCTCGTTGCGCTCGCGTACTCGCCGAACGTCGCGCTCGCCGTTGTCTGCAACGCGCTCGTGTCGGGGACGATCGGCATCTTGGCGCCCGCGTTCTTCGCCATGCTCTCGCTCGTCGCTCCACCGCGAGTTCGGTCGGTCACCTTCTCGACGATCTCGATCTTCGGCATCCCCGGCATCGCGCTCGGCCTGCCGCTCATCGGCGGCCTCTCGGACAGCCTCGGACCCCAGGTGAGCATCACCGTGATGGTGCCCGTCACACTGATCGCCGGCTTCATCCTCGCTTCGGCCTATCCGTACGTGAAGGACGACATCGCGAAGGTGCACGGCGATGCGTTTGCGGCGGCTGACCTGCAGGCCGCCGAAGAGGTCACCGCGACGGAGTAGCGGGTCTGCTCCAATAGGGGTGAACGAGGAGGCAGCCGATGTCGCTTGATCTGCCCGCAATGCTTGACCGTGTCGTGGCCCGTCAGTGGTCGCTCGACCAGTTCGATTGGGACGCGCCCGGCGCCGACCGGTTCACCGAGCAGCAGCGCAAGAAGCTCAAGCCGTTCATGAGTGACCTTGTGTGGATCGAGCACGTCGGCGCCCGCGGCTTCCAGGCGTTGCAGAAGCAGGCGACGGACCCGACGCTCAAGGAGATCTACGGCTGGTTCCATCTCGAGGAGCAGCGGCACGCGAAGGCGGAACTCGCGCTCATGCGCCGGTGGGGCATGCTCAAGCCCGGCGAGGTGCCCTACGCCAACACCTCGATCCGTTTCGCCATGGACTGGCTCGAGCGCTACGCCGACGACCAGCCGATGATCGTGCTCGGCACGATCATCCCGCTGCTCGAAACCGCGCTCGACGGGGCATTGCTGAAGTTCCTCCTCGAAGAAGTGCACGACCCGCTTTGTCATCAGGTGTTCGATCGCATCAACAACGACGAGTCGCGGCACCTCGCCGTCGACTTCGACGTGCTCGGCCAACTGCGTCCGCCGCGCCGCAGCGGGCCCGTCGCCCTACAGGTGGCCCGCGGGCTCAAGCCGGAACTGCTCTTGGGTGGGCTCATGTTCCTGCCGCTCATCTCGGTGATGCGCGACAACATCGTCGACATGGGTCTCGACGAGCACCAGCTCTACGGGGCAGTCGAGAAGTTCGTTGCGCTCGGAGACCGCCAGCCGAACACGAAGTTCAACTCGCTCTACCAGGGCATCAAGCAACACTCGAAGATCGTCATCAACCGCAAGCACCCGTATCACGCGTTGGTCGGGGACCCGTTGGTGCGCCTGACGAATCTGTACCCACGACTGCTGCTGCCGCCGAAGCCGGCCTGGGTGCGCGAGCTCAAGCAACCCGCCTAGATCAACTGGTCAGACCAGTTGATCTGTAGTAGAACCGCGGCATGGACCTTGCTCCGGTAGCCCGTCGATCAGTCGTCGACGCCGCCTACGACCAACTTGCCGGCCAGATCCTCGATGGCGGGTTCGAGGCCGGAACGTCGTTGCCGCCCGAGCGCCGACTGACCGAACTGCTCGGGGTCAACCGTCAGGCGGTGCGCGAAGCGCTCCAGCGGCTGGCCCAGGACGGGCTCGTCGCGATTCAGCACGGTGGCGCCACCCGCGTGACCAACTTCCGTCGTGACGGTCAGTTGCACCTGCTGCCACGGCTGTTGCTGACCGAGAGCGGCCGGCTCGATCGTGAGGTCATCCGCTCCGTGATCGAGATGCGAGCGTGCCTTGCGCCCGACATTGCCCGTCTGGCGGCGCAGCGGGCGACCCCGTCAATCGTCGACGCGATCGTCGCGCTGGCCGGTCAGATGAACGCGGCCACCACCGACGCTGAGCGCAGCGTGGTGAACCTCGACCTGTGGGACGCGCTCGTCGACGGCGCCGACAACGTTGCGTATCGCCTCGCCTACAACACGCTGCGGTCGTGCTTCGCGCCCGTCGCCGAAGTCGTGGCGCCGACCCTGGCCGAGGAGTTGAACGACCGTGCGGGTCGCGGCCGCCTCGTCGCCGCGGTGCAGAAGGGCGACGGCGCGGCAGCCCGCAAGGCGGCCGAGCGGCTGCTCGTCCCGTCCACCACGGCGTTGACCGAACTGCTGGCCTCGCTGTGAGCACCAAGTCGATGGCGTTCGCGGCGAAGGGGGACTGGCCCGAGACGCAGTCGTTGCCGGACCACGCTCGGTTGTGGGCACGCCAGTCGAGCGTGCGGATGATTGGCGGGTATCTCGTCGCGTCGCTCGCGTTGCGCTTGTGGCTCGGCCGGTGGTCGTGGGCGGATCTCATCGGTCCGATCGTCATCCTCGCCCTCGAACCGTTCACCGAGTGGATGATCCACGTGCACCTGTTGCACTGGCGGCCCAAGCAGTTCCGCGGCCGCACGCTCGATCCGCTGACGGCGCGCAAGCACCGCGCCCATCATGCTGACCCGCGTGACCTGACGCTGGTGCTCGTGCCGTCGGCCGTGCTGAAGTTCGGCCTGCCGATCGCGGCGGTGCTCGCGCTCGGCCTGTCACGCGTCGATCCGCAGGCCGTGACGGCTCTCATGGCCGGGTACGCGATGTTCCTCTTGTACGAGTGGACGCACTTCCTCATCCACTCCAAGTACAAGCCGCGCCACGCCTATTACCGACTGTTGTGGCGGCACCACCGCAATCACCACTTCCGCAACGAGCACTACTGGTTCGGGGTGACGATGGACCTGGGCGACCGCGTGCTGAAGACGCGGCCCGCGCGAGACGCGGTGCCCGTCTCGCCGACGGCCAAGGATCTCGCCGCCGGCTGGGACTAGCCGACTAAAACTGCGGCGTGCCGCTGCCGGATCTCGAACTTCTGCGTACCCGTCTGCGGTACGCGCTCGACGAGGAAGCCGCGCTCGGTATCGACGTGAGCGCGTTGCGCGACGCATGTCAGGCGGCGGGCGGGTACGACGCGCTGAACGCTGTCGCGATCGAGTTCGGTGCGCTACCGCCGTTGTCCGGTGAGCCCGAGGAACTCGACGCGATTTGGACGTCGTGTGACCCGGAGCGGTCGGTCGGGGCTACGGCGGTTTCCGACGCGGCGGACCGCGTACGCGCCGCGTGGCTCGGCCGCGTCGTCGGCTGTCATCTCGGCAAGCCCTTCGAGATCGCGACGTCGCTCGCCGTCATTCGTGAGGCG
This sequence comes from Actinomycetota bacterium, assembly GCA_048498715.1. Lineage (GTDB taxonomy): Bacteria > Actinomycetota > Acidimicrobiia > Acidimicrobiales > JACCXE01 > JACCXE01. Next base: position 3,847 of record JBEHXL010000068.1, read on the forward strand.
CTCGAAAAGCACGGCGAGTGGCCGCTGCGCGACTACCCGTCGAAGGAAGCCATTTTGGACTTGCCGTGGCAGCAACCGCAGTGGCCTGAGTTGGTGAAGGATCAGATCACCCACGTCGCCGCCGATGACGACATGAACTACTCGGTACTCGGCCTACAGGTGCTCGAACGCAAGGGTCGTCACTTCACCGGCGACGACGTTGCATCGATGTGGCGGTGGAACCTACCGATCCGCATCACGTTCGGTCCCGAGCGGGCGTTCATGGCGGTGCTCGCCGCGGCGGCGCTCGAGCCGACCGGTTCGGCGATCCCGGACTGGGTGCGCTCGTGGAACCCGAACAGCGAATGGTGCGGCGCGCTCATCCGCGTCGACGCGTACGGCTACGGCGCGCTCGGTGATCCTGCTCTCGCGGCGGAGTTCGCGTTTCGTGACTCGTCGCTTACGCACCGTCGCACCGGCGTGTACTCGTCGATGTTCTTCGCCGCGGCGATCGCGGCGGCGCCACTGCATCCGGGCGATCCGCTCGGCATGTTTCGCACAGCGCTGCAGTTCGTGCCGCAGCAGTCGCGCTTCGCCGATGCGGTGCGCTTCTGTCTCGGCGCGGCTGAGGCGGCCGAGGACTGGCTGGGCGCGTACCGGGCGATCAACGAGCGCTTCGGTGAATACGGCCATTGCCGGATCTATCAAGAGGTCGGCACCGTCATCAACTCGTTGCGGTTCGCCACCGACGTCGGCCACGGCGTGTGTCTGCAGGTCATGCAGGGCAACGACACCGACAGCTTCGGCGCAACGTGCGGTTCGATCCTCGGGGCGTACTTCGGCCCTGACCATCTCGAGGAGCGCTGGCTCGCTCCGTTCAACGACACCATTCAACTTGCCCTCGCGGCAACGTGGGAAAGCTCGATCACGGCGCTTGGCGAGCGCTTTGCCGCGCTCCCGGCGTTGATTGCGAGCGGCGCCAAAGGAGCACCGAATGCCTTCGCCTTCGATTGAGGAGCGCTACGACGAGGAGATGGCCGCCGGCTTTCTTCGCAACGGCGGCAAGGGAGGCGGCGGCGCGCTGCCCGAGATCCTCGGCATCGAACTGCTCAAGTTCGCGCCCGGAAAGTTGTGGGCGAAGGCCGTCATCACCGACGACCTGCTGACGCCGTTCGGCAATGTTCACGGCGGGGCGATGGCGGCGATCATGGATCACGTCACCGGCGTGGTCGTCTACCCGCTGATGCCGCGTGGTTCGTGGGCGGCTACGACCGAGATCAAGATGAACTACGTCGCCCCGATGCAGGCGGGCGAGGTACAGATCGAGGCGACGTGTCTCGCGATGACGAACCGGTCCGCCGTCGTCCGCGGCGAGATCTTCAATGGCGACCGGCTGCTCGCCGCCGCCCAGGGGACGCTGACGGTGGTCGCGCCGAAGCCCTGACGCGAACTGTGCGTGATCTGCTGCTCATAGAGCAGCAGATCACGCACAGAACGGAGTCGGTTAGCGGAAAGAGTTAGCTGATGCGCTTCAGGGTCGCGCTGTCGGTGTGGGCGAACATCTCGTTGTTCATGACGGCCATGCGCAGCATGGTGGTCTCGTCGTAGCTCCACGTGCCGTCGTCGTTGATCGTGATCTTGACGTCGTAGGAGACCGTCGACGCATTCTGCGCCAGGTACTTGTTCTCGCCGATGTTGTACTGCGGATCACCCAACTTGGCCGACATCGTCCATTCCTTGGCGTCCGGCGCCGCGATGCCGCCCGCGGTGACGGTGATGCCACGCGGAACGACGAAGCAGCGCAGGATCTCGTTGGTCGCGCCGTCCCACAGCCAGTAGCCGACTTCGGTGTGGAAGGGGTTCTCTTCGTCGCCACGCCACATCGCGGTCTTGTAGTCGAGGCCGTAGAGCGACTGCTTGCCGTTCTCCACCGGGCCGAACGGCTTCATTGTGACCTTCTCGAGATACGGGGTCCCGAGGACCTCGCCCTTCGAGTTGGAGTACGCGGTGTCAAGGCCTCCAGTGCCTTCCCACTCGCCCGCAAGTGCGTCCAGAGGACCCCATTCATTCGCCATGGCGGCGAACCTTAGCGAAGGAGCGCGCCCACTCCTTCGGTCACCGGTCCTGACGCCGGTATGACCCAGACGGTGGCGCCGGTTGCGATGGCGTCGCGCACCAGCGCGTCGACGACTGCGGCGTCTTCATGAGGCACGTTGTGACGTTCGTCGCGATCGTCGCGTACGAGCAGCACCTCGACCTCGGCTCTGTTCATTGCCTCGACCGTCGCCCGGATGCCGTCGACCGAGGGGCCCGCCTTGCACTGCTCGAGCAGGGCAACGGTGCGTTCGGCGACGGAGGTGGGGTCACCCATCCGCTCCTGACGTTCCTTGATCAGCGGCACCAAGTCCGCGGCACCGGCCCACTGGCCGCGGCTGTAGATGAAGGTGTCCCGGATGTGGTCCGATGCGTACACCGTGGTCTCGTCGGCGATCACCGCCAGCGTGCCCTCTTGACCACTTACTTGCGCGACGAGTCCGTCGACCAGCGCCAGTGCGGCATCGGGCGCGCCGTCGGCTTCGAGGTCGGTCCGGAGTTGGCGCCACTGATCGCCGGCGGTGTCCAGGGGTATGTAGGCGGACAGGTAGGGCCCGTCGTGCGCGTTGAGACGCCCGAGGTCAGAAACGTCAACGGCAGTAGTCATGACAAGGCCGTACCCCGCTGTGTCAGCATCCACGCATGAAGCTGTGGGCCAACTCGGGCGACTCGCACATCGTCGAGCCGACGAACCTGTTCAGCAAGCTGCCCCAGCACATTCAGGACGCAATGCCTCGGTCCGTGAAGGACCCGTCGGGCACGTTCGAGACGATTTACGTCGACGGGCAGGAGTTCGTGCGGGACCTTCCGGTGCGGGATCCGAACGCGCCCCGCAAGCCCCGGCTGAACGCGATGCCCGCGGGTCTGGAGGAGAGCGACTTCATCGACCGCTGGTTCCGCGGCAACACGCCGGCGGAGCGACTCCACGATCTCGACGACGAGGGCATCTGGGCCGAGGCCATCTATCCCGGCCTCGGCATCTGGGCGTTCAACATCCGTACGCCGGAAGTCGCCCGGCTCGGTTGCCGGGTCATGAACGAATACATGGCGGAGTTCATGTCGCACTCGCCGCGCTTCGTGGGTTGCGCGTCGATCCCGATGGTTCTGGTCGACGACGCCGTCGCCGAGGTCCACCGCTGTTCGGACGACGGGTTCCTCATCGGGTTCCTGCCGACCCGTCCGCCCTTGACGATGCCCGAATACAACGACCCGGTCTGGGAGCCCTTGTGGGACGCGTTCGCCGAGACGGGCATGCGTATCGGCTTTCACATCGGCACCGAACCAGTGCCGGCGAACCAGCGCATCGGCGTGTACATCCGAGGGCGCGGCGCGGCCGTCCTCAACTACGTCGAGACGACCTACGGCGGGCAGCGCGCCGCGTCACAACTGATCTCGTGCGGCGCGCTCGACCGTCATCCTTCGCTGAAGGTGCTGGTGTCCGAAGGCGGCGCGACGTGGGGTCCGTTCCTCGCCGACCGTATGGACGAGGGCTACCGGCAGCACGGCGCGGGCGTCGAGCCGAAGCTGTCGAAGCTGCCGAGCGCCTATCTCTACGAGCAGGTCTATGCGTCGTTCCAGCACGACCGGTCGGCCGTGTTCGCCAACTCGGCGATGGGCTGGCAGAACGTGATGTGGGGGAGTGATTACCCGCACTTCGAGGGCACGTTCGGCCACACGCAGAAGACGCTGCACGAACTCTTCGACGACTGCGCGCCGGAGGTCAGCGAACGCATCCGCGTCGGTGCCTTCCAGGAACTGTTCCCCTCGGTTCCCGCGCCGCCTGCGTCCTCGTGAACGCAGCCTGTGATTTCTGGGTGCGGTCTTTGCCCTCAGAAATCACAAGCTGGGTTATTTGATGACGAAACCCTCGTAGTCGTTCGCGGCGCTTGCCGCGGTCTTCTCGTTGAAGGTCGGGACACCGCCGACGTACACGAGTGAGTTCTTGAGATGGCCGTCGAAGTCGGCGGCCCGTGCCCCGGTGAACCACGACGGCACTTTGCTGAACAACATGCGAGCGCCGCTGGCGATGACCTCTTCGTTCCACTGTTCCTGCGCGGCGACGGTCGGCTCGATCGTCGTGCCCCGTTCGCGCACCGCGGCGATCGCGTCGGCGATCCAGTCGCTGTTGGTCTGGATGCAGCGCGTCATATTGCAAAAGCCACCGGCCTGTTGGGGGCCGAGGATCATCAGGAAGTTCGGGAAGCCGTTGGTCATGAAGCCGAACAGCGTGCGCGGCCCGTCGACCCACGCGTCGTGCAGCGTGCCGTTCGTGCCCTCGATGTGCATGCGTTCGTACGGACCGGTCAGTGCGTCGAAACCGAGGGCATAGACGATGACGTCGAAGTCACGGTCGTCTATGCCAGTTCGCGTGATGCGTTCGATGGGTGTCTCGGTGAGATCGACGAGCTCGACGTTCGGACGGTTGTACGCCTCGAAGTAGTTCGTTTCCATCGGCACCCGGCGGGTGCCGAAGCCGTGGTTCTTCGGGATGAGTTTTTCGGCGACGGCCGGGTCGTCGATGCGGGCGCGGATCTTGTCCGCCACGAACTCACTGACGAGCTTGTTGGCCTCTTCGTTGACGAGCACGTCGCGAAAGTTGCCGAGGTAGATCGCAAAGCCGCGCTCCTGCCAGAGCTGCTCCCACAGTTCGCGACGCTCGTCGTCGGAAACCTCGAGCGCCTTGCGCCGGTCCGCGTCGTGCACGAACGCTCCGAAGGTCCGCGAGCACCGTTCGAACAGCTCGGCGTAGCGCGCCTTGAGCGCGGGCTGCTCGTCGTCACTGATCGGTCCGTTGCCGAGGGGCGCGCACCAGTTCGGTGTGCGTTGGTACACGGTGAGGTGCTCGGCCACTTGGGCGACGAGCGGGATCAACTGGACGGAGGTCGCGCCCGTCCCGATGACGGCGACGCGTTTGCCCGTGAGGTCGAGGCCTTCAGGCCAGTCGCTGGTGTGGAAGGCTAGGCCTTCGAAGTCGTCGACGCCGAGGAACGGCGGCTTGTTCGGCGCGGCGGTCAACACGCCCACCGCAGCCACGACGAATGGCGCGGTCGCAACGGAACCGTTGTCGAGCGTGACGGTCCAACGACCGTCGCCGTACACGCACGACTCGACCCGCACCCCGAACGTGATGTCGCGACGCAGGTCGAAGCGATCGGCGACGTGTTGCAGGTACCGCAGGGTCTCGGGCTGGGCGGCGAAGTGCTCGGACCAGTTCCACTCGTCAAGCAGGTCCTGGTCGAAGTCGTACGCGTAGGTGTAGCTCTCGGAGTCGAAGCGGGCCCCGGGGTAGCGGTTCTTGAACCACGTGCCGCCGACATCGTCGTTCGCCTCGAACGCTTGGACCGACAGGCCCATCTCGCGCAGACGGTGCAATTGATAAAGGCCGGCCACGCCGGCCCCGATGACGATGGTGTCAAAGGAGGCGGGCATGGCCGGCCTTTTTACTACGAAGTCGAACGATGCTTCTGTGCGGGTGTGGGGGGGGGGGGGGGGGGGGGGGGAGGGGAAGGAGGAAGG
>JBEHXL010000069.1:0-9327 GCA_048498715.1 Actinomycetota bacterium
AGCGTGAGGCGACGAGCAACACGGCGAACCGGCTCCGGCAGCGCGACCACTCGTCCGCCGGAGAGTGCACGCGCCTCGTCCTCGGTGATCCAGCCGGCAGGGGCGACGTTGCGCACGCCCGCCGAACGCTTCTCGATGGCAACGCTGACGGCGCTGGCGAAGTCATCGACGTGGAGGAACTGCACGGCACGCGTCCCGTCACCCGAACCGAGACCGGCGATGCCGTCGAGATCGGCCGACGGCCAGTCCTCGCCGTCGGGCACGACGACCGTGCACGGGCGAAGAACGGTGATCGTCACGCCCGGATGATCGAAGCCCCACTCCTGGGCGCGACGCTCGATCTCGGCACGCTCGGCCACCGCCTCGATGCCAAGGTTCGGGCGCAGCGTGGCGTCCTCGGTCAGCGGGATCGGGTTGTCCGCCCAGGCGCCGTAGACGGCAGCCGAGGACAGCACGATCACTTGCTCGGCGCCGACGCCGGCCGCAACGTCGAAGACCGTGTCCGTCTGCAGCGCCTCGCCGGCGTGAACGAGCACCGTCGCGCTCGACAGCGATTCCTTGAGGTCCAGGCCGGCGCTGGCGGCCGATGCCTCGATCACCTCGTGCCCGTCCGACCGCAGCCGACGCGCAATTGCGGCGCTCACTGCGTTGCCTGCCCCGAGAACTGCAGCTGTTGCCATGCCTCTACGATGCCTTCTGTGGATAGCGACGGTCCAGCCGAGCCGAACCCTTTTGAGGGGATACCCCTTTTTAAGGACCTTGCCGGGATGTTCCAGGGTTCGGGTCCGCTCAATTTCGACATCGCCCGTCAGACCAGTCTGTGGGTCGCGACCGGGGGCAAAAGCGAGCCGAACGTCGACCCGGTGCAGCGCATTCGCTACGAGGAACTGTTCACGATCGCGGCGCTGCACGTCGGCGAAGCGACCGGCCTCGTCATCGAAGCCGCGGCCGCGCAGGTGCAACTCGCTACGCGCGCCGAGTGGGCCTACGCCGCACTGGACGCGTACCGGCCCGTCCTCGAACAACTTGCCGCCGGAGTCGGTAAGGCGCAGGACGGCGGCGAGGAGCCGGTGGCCGACGACCCGATAGGGTTCCTCGGTGGCCTCGGCAAGATGATGGCGCCGATGCTGCTCGGCATGCAGTCGGGCGTGATGGTCGGCCAACTGGCGCAGCGCGGCCTCGGCCCCTACGACCTGCCGCTCCCCCGCCCGGCGGGCGCCAACCTGCAGATCATGCCGGGCAACGTCGACTCGTTCGCCAACGATTGGGACCTGCCCATCGACGACCTGCGCCTCTGGGTGCTCGTCGAAGAACTCACGTACCACGTGATCCTCGGCGCCCCGGCGGTGCGGAACCGGATGCAGGAACTCGTCGCCGAGTACGTCGGCGGCTTCCGCATCGACTCGAGCGATTTCGAGTCGCACCTCGGCGAGATCGATCCGGGCGATGCGTCGTCACTCGAGCGCGTGCTCGGCAACCCCGAGACCCTGCTCGGCGCGATCCAGACCGCGGAGCAGCGCGACACGCTCTCGCGGCTGACCGCCGCGGTGGCTGCGATCCTCGGCACCGTCGACCACGTGATGGAAAGCGTGGGCCCGCGCATCACCGGCCAGCCCCGCGTGTTGGCCGAAGCACTGAAGCGTCGGCGCATGGGCAAGGACGAAGACCAGAAGTTCGCCGAGCGCATGCTCGGGCTGTCGCTCGGGCAGGACACCCGTGATCGCGGCTACTCGTTCGTCAACGGTGTCATCGAGCGGTCGAACCCCGACGCGCTCGCACAGCTCTGGTCGAAAGCCAACGGCCTGCCCACGCCCGCCGAACTCGATGCACCCGGGTTGTGGCTAGCCCGTCTCGAGTTCGAGGAGTAGCGCCAGCACCCGCTGCTCGATGTCGTCCACGATGGGTCGGACCTCGTCGATGCTCTTGCCGGCGGGATCCGTGAGCGCCCAGTCGAGGTAGCGCTTGCCTGGGTAGACCGGACATGCGTCGCCACAGCCCATGGTGATGATGATGTCGGCCGCGCGCGCCGCTTCATCGGTCAGCGGCTTCGGGAATTCCTGCGAAACATCGAGGCCGCGTTCAGTGAGGATCGCGGCGATCGACGGGTTGATGTGCTCGCTCGGCGCGGAGCCCGCGGAGCGCACGACCACCCGACCCGCGCCGTAGTGGTCGAGCAGCACCCGCGCCGCGACCGAGCGTCCGGCGTTGTGCGTACAGACGACGAGGATTTCGGGGGTCACGCGTCCTCCAGGTGGGCGACGACGACGTCGTTGGCGTAGTCGGTGATGTCGGGGTACAGCACCCGCACGAGCCCGTATGCGATCACGGCGCCCAGCCCCTGAAAGGCAACGAACGCGGCGACCGACGCCGGGGCGATGCCGGCGAACGTGTCGGTGAAGGCGCGACCGATCGTCACCGCCGGATTGGCGAAGGACGTGGAGGAAGTGAAGAAGTACGCCCCGCCGATGTAGGCGCCCACCGCAAAGGGGGCCGCGGTGCCGCGACCGGAGCGCACGACGCCGAAGATCACGAGCAGCAACCCCATCGTGGCCACGACCTCGGCCAGCCACAGGGATCCGCTCGAGCGCGTGTGCGTAGACCACTCGACGGCGGGCAGGTCGAACATGAGGTTGGCAACCACGGCACCCACGATGGCGCCGGCCACCTGGGCCGGCACGTAGGCCGCCAGTTCCCGTCGGGACAGCCCCCCGAACGCGGCGTCGACGGCGCTGACCACCGGGTTGAAGTGCGCGCCCGACACCGGACCGAACGCGAGGATCAGCGCGACGAGTCCGCCCGCGGTGGCGGCTGCGTTCTCCAACAACTGCAGCCCGGCGTCGTGCGGCGAAAGGCGCAGCGCGGCAATGCCCGAGCCGACCACCACGGCGACGAGAAAGGCCGTGCCGACGAGTTCGGCGACGACCTTTCTCGTCAACGCGTTCAGCAACAGCGCGCCTCTGCGACGGGTGTGGCGCCGCAGCATGCCTCGTCGGCGGCGAGTTTCTCCGAGGAGGCACCGAAGGTGTCGCTGTCCTCGAGCACCGTGTAGATCTCCCACGAACCGTCGGGCCCGTCAACCCACACCTTGTCCTGGCGGGCGAAGCAACACGTGCCCGACTCCTCGACCACGGAAAGGTCGTCAGCCTTGAGCCGGTCCTCGTGCGCCCAGACCTGCTCGCTGGAGTCGACTTCGACGCCCAGATGGTTGAGACGCGATTCGGCGCCCGGGCTTTCGAACAGCACGAGCTTCAGCGGTGGATCGGCGATCGCAAAGTTGGCGTAGCCGGGCTTGCGCTTGTTGGGCTCGGTGGCAAACAGCTTGGCGTAGAACGCGACGGCGTCGTCGATGTCGGGAACGTTGAGTGCGAGTTGGACACGGGACATTGGGCACCTCCGATATATTGATTGTTGTCGATTCGTACTCTGACGGATAGATCGAAGGTTGTCAATATGTCACGACGAATGATTCCCGTGGTGGAGTGCTGCTCGGTGCTGACCGAGCCCATCGCCGACGAGCGCGCCACCGACCTCGCGAAGGCGTTCGCCGCGCTCGCCGACCCCGTGCGGCTGCGCATCTTTTCGATGATCGCGTCCGCGGGAACGTGCTGTTCGTGCGATCTCATCGAGCCCATCGGCAAGAGCCAGCCCACCGTCAGCCATCACACCAAGGCGCTCGCCGAAGCGGGACTCATCACCGGCGAAAAGGCCGGCCGCTGGATGAACTGGACCGTCGTCGAGGAACGCGTCCAGGAGCTTCGATTGGCGCTCGATCGCGTTTAAAGCGCTTCGAGCTTGTAACCGAGTCCACGAATAGTGGTGATCCGCGTTGGCTTCGCGGGATCGTCCTCCACCTTGGACCGAAGTCGTTTGATGTGCACGTCGAGCGTCTTGGTGTCGCCGACGTAGTACGGACCCCACACCCGATCGATGATCGTTTCGCGGGTCAGCACTCGGCCTGCGTTGCTCATCAAGAGCTCGAGCAACTCGAACTCCTTTAAGGGCAATGCCAAGGCCTCACCGCGAAGACTCGCCTCGTGACGGTCGGCGTCGAGACGCAAGGCACCGACCTCGAAGGCCGCATCGTTCACGGGCTGCTCTTGAGGCGTCCGGCGTAGGACAGCGCGCATTCGCGCGACTAGTTCGCGAAGCCGGAACGGCTTCGTCACGTAGTCGTCGGCGCCGACTTCCAGACCCACCACGGTGTCGATCTCGCTGCCTTTGGCGGTCACCATGATCACCGGCACGCGCGACTTAGATCTGATCTCACGGCAGACGTCGAGGCCCGACATGCGCGGCAGCATCACGTCGAGCAAGACGAGGTCGGGACGAACCGCGTCGAACATTTCCAGTGCAGCCATGCCGTCACGCGCCGCATGCACGAGGAAGCCCTCGCGCTTGAGCCCGACGACGAGTGCGTCGACGAAGCTGTCCTCGTCTTCGACGATCAGAACGGTTGGCTGTGTTCCCGCCACGTTCACAATCGTAAGGAGAGCCACCGCCGAAAGAGCCACTCGTCACCGCAATTGATGGCCAATGTTCACTGTCCGTTCATTCAGATTCGGCGTACGTTCGGTCGCCATGGCTCAGCGCGCCGACGATCTGCACCCGACCGGAGACCTCGCCGACGATGCGCGCTACCTCAACCGGGAGCTTTCGTGGCTCGAGTTCAACTCCCGGGTGCTGCGCCTCGCCGGGGACGCTGACCTGCCCATTCTGGAACGGGTCAAGTTCTTGGCGATCTTCGCCAACAACCTCGACGAGTTCTTTCAAGTTCGCGTTGCCGGACTGAAAGACCAGGTCGCAGCGGGTGTCAGCGCCCGTAGCGCGGATGGCATGGACCCCCGCAGCCAGCTTTCCGCGATCAACGAGATCACCGAACGGCTCATGCTCGATCACGCCCGGTGCTTCACGCACGACGTCATGCCGGCCTTGGCCCACGCCGGCATCGAGCTGTGTTCCTACGAATCGCTGACCGACGAGGACCGCCGGCAACTCACCGCTGTGTTCGAGGAACAGATCTTCCCGGTGCTCACGCCGCTCGCCGTCGATCCTGGGCATCCATTTCCGTACATATCGAACCTGAGCCTGAACCTGGCCGTCAGCGTGCGGGCTCCCGAGGCCGCCACGCCGAAGTTCGCCCGCATCAAAGTCCCGTCAGTCCTGCCCCGCTTCGTCGTGCTCGAGGACAAGCGGCGCTACGTGCCTCTCGAAGAAGTCATCGCCGCCAACCTCCACGAGATGTTCCCGGGCATGGTCGTCGAGGGCCAGTACCTGTTCCGCGTCGTCCGCAACGCCGACCTCGCGCTCGAAGAAGAGGAAGCCGACGACCTCCTCGAAGCGATCGAGGTGGAACTGCGTCGCCGCCGGTTCGGTTCCGCGGTCTGCCTCCACGTCAGCATCGACATGCCCGATGAACTCGTCGCGCTCCTGCAGGACGAACTCGAACTCGATGCCAGCGACATCTACCGGATCGCCGGGCCGCTCGGGCTGAGCCGCCTGTTCGAGCTCGCCGAACTCGACCGGCCCGATCTCAAGTACGAACCATGGAAGCCCGTCACCCAGGAGTCGCTCATGCGCTCCGACAACGAGCCGACGAACTTCTTCTCGGTCATGCGCGACCGCGACATCCTCGTGCACCACCCCTACGACAGCTTCGCCAGCTCGGTCGAAGAGTTCATCCGCCAGGCCGCCGACGACCCGCGCGTGCTCGCGATCAAGCAGACCCTGTACCGCACGTCGGGTGACAGCTCGATCATCTCGTCGCTGATCACCGCCGCGGAGAAGGGCAAAGAAGTCGTCGCCCTGGTCGAGGTCAAGGCCCGCTTCGACGAACAGAACAACATCGCCTGGGCCCGCGCCCTCGAAGAGGCCGGCGTGCACGTTGTCTACGGACTGATCGGCCTGAAGACCCACTCGAAGACGGCGCTCGTCGTCCGCCAAGAGGGTGGCCAGATCCGCCGCTACTGGCACATCGGCACGGGCAACTACAACCCGAAGACAGCGCGGCTGTACGAAGACATCGGCATCTTGTCGTCGGACTCCGACATCGGCGTCGACCTCAACGACCTGTTCAACTACCTGACCGGCTACAGCCGTCATACCGAGTACCGCAAGCTGATCGTGGCGCCCCACAGCGTGCGGGCCCGCCTGGTCGAGATGATCGCGGAGCAGGCCGCGCTCGGTCGTGACGGTCGGATTCGTCTCAAGATGAACGGCCTCGTCGACACCGCCGTCATCGACGCGCTCTACGACGCGTCACGCGCCGGCACGCGGGTCGACCTGCTGGTGCGCAGCATCTGTTGTCTGCGGCCCGGCGTACCGGGGATGTCGGAAAACATCCACGTGCGATCGATCGTCGGGCGCTTCCTCGAACACTCACGCGTCTGGGTGTTCGGCGGCGAGACGACACCGGCCAAATACTTCATCGGTTCGGCCGACGTGATGCCGCGCAACCTTGATCGCCGTATCGAAGTCGTCGCGCCCGTCGAGGACCCGTCGCTCATCGAACGCCTCGAAGCGATCGTCGATGCCTGCTTCGCGCCCGACGCGTCGGCGTGGCATCTCGAGGCCGACGGACGCTGGTTCCACACCGCGGTGGGGGCGATCGACAGCCAGCGCGTGCTGCGCGACCTGGCGGTGCAAAGGGGAATCCAGCGCACCGAGGTCATCCCGGCTCGAGTCGTCGCTCCAATGCGACTGCGCCGCGTGAAACGCAAACGGTCCAAGTAGCCGTACCGTTACTGCGTGCGTATTGCCGCGCTCGATCTCGGAAGCAACTCGTTTCACCTCATCGTCGTCGACGCGCACGCCGACGGAACCTTCGAGACGCTGCTGCGGGAGAAGGAAGTACTGCGCCTCGCCGAGGACATCGCGACGACCCATCTCATTCCGCCGGACAAGGTGACTGCGGCGGTGGAGGCCGTCATCCGCATGCGGTCGCTCGGCGAGGCACTCGAGCCCGACGAGTGGGTCGTGTGTGCGACGAGTGCACTGCGGGAGGCGCGCAACGGCGCCGACGTCGTGGATCTCATCGAGGCCGAAACCGGCGTCGGCGTCAAGGTGATCAGCGGGCTCGACGAGGCGAAGCTGATCTTCGCCGCCGTGCGAGCGAGCGTGTTGATCGACCCGGCGCCGGCGGTCTGCATTGACCAGGGCGGCGGGAGCTTCGAAATCTCGATCGGCGACAACACAGGGATGGAGTGGGCGACGAGCGTGAAGCTCGGCGCCGTTCGGCTCACCGCCGAGCTGGTGAAGTCCGATCCCCCGTCGAAGGGCGATCTCCAACGCGTGCGCGACCGCGCGATCGAAGTGCTCGAGCCCATCGCCAAGAAGGTGCGCCGCTACCGCCCCGGCATGCTGATCGCGACGAGCGGCACGCTCACCTCACTCGCACGCGCCGCGTCGCCGAAACTCGCCGCGGCAACGCCGAATTCTCTGCACCAGCTCACCGTCACGGCCGACGAACTCGCACCGGTCCTCGAGAAGGCGCAACGCGGTTCGCTCGACGAACGACGCGCCCTGCCAGGTCTCGACGCGCGCCGCGCCGAGATCATCCCGGCCGGCTCGGTCGTCCTCCAGGTCGCGATGGAGATGTTCGGCTTCGACGAACTGACCGTCAGTGAGTGGAGCATGCGTGAAGGCATGGTGCTCGACGCCATCGGGCACCACGAAGCCTTCGAGTGGACCGACGCCCGATCGCTACGCCGCGAGAGCGTGCGCGCGCTCGTGCGTCGCTACGGCGCCAACGTGCAGCATGCACACCAAGTGGCGTGGATCGCACTGGCGCTGTTCGACGACACGCACGCGTTGCACCAACTCGGCGCCGATGATCGCGAGTTGCTCGAACATGCGGCCTGGCTCCACGACATCGGCGAGCACGTGGCCGTCGACAACCACGATCGCCACACCGCCTATCTCATCGAGCACGGCCAACTGCTCGGCTTCTCGCCCGAGGAGGTGTTGATGCTCGCGGCCATCGGCCGGTATCACCGCAAGGGCACACCGAAGCCGTCGTCCTATGAACCGCTCCGACAGCTCGACGACGGCATGCGCGAGCGCGTCACCCGTTTGACCGCGTTGCTCCGCATTGCCGACGGCCTCGACCGTGGCCACAACGACGCAGTCGAGGGGCTCAGCATTTCCGTTCGGCCCGACGCCGTCGAGATCGCCGTCGAGGGCCGCGACACCGACCTCGAACGCTGGGGTGCCCGCCGCAAGTACGGATTATTCGAGAAGACCTTCGGCCTCCCCGTCGTGGTCCCCGACGAGAGCTGAGCCCTTCCGACCGGCTCGGCGGACAGCGTCGGACAGCAGGAACTCGATCTGCGCGTTGACGCTGCGCAGTTCGTCGGACGCCCACCGTTCGAGGTCCGCATAGAGCTGCGGATTGATCCGCAACAGATAGCTCTTGCGCGGCGGCACAACAGGCCGCCTAGTTGTAGAGCGAGCCCGAGTTGACCACCGGCTGCGCCCCACGATCGGAGCACAACACCACGAGCAGGTTCGAGACCATCGCAGCCTTGCGTTCCTCGTCGAGCTGCACGATCTCCTGCTCGTTCAGCATTTGCAACGCGTGATCCACCATCGACACCGCGCCCTCGACGATGCGCTGGCGAGCTGCGACTACGGCGTTGGCCTGCTGACGGCGCAGCATCTCGCCTGCGATCTCGGGCGCATACGCGAGGCGGCGCAGCCGGGTGTCGAGCACGTTGACGCCGGCGACCTGCAGTCGCTCTTGCAGCTCGCGTTGCAGCGTCGCCGTGACTTCGTCGGCGTTGGCCCGCAGGCTTGGCTGCTGGTCGTCGTCCCAGTTGTCGTACGGGTACTCGCTCGCAACGTGGCGCACCGCCGCTTCGGTCTGGATGTAGACGAAGCTCTGGTAGTCCTCGACGTCGAAGACGGCCTTCGCCGTGTCGGCGACCTGCCAGTTGATGACCGACGCGATCTCGACGGGGTTGCCGACGGCGTCGTTGACCTTGAGCGTGTCGCTGTCGAACGTGCGGATGCGCAACGACAGCGTCTTGCGGATGCGCCACGGGTAGGTCCAATGGAAGCCCTCCTCGCGGGTCGTACCGACGTAACGACCGAACTGCACGAAGACCTTCGCCTGGTTCGGCTTCACCAGGAAAAAACCGACCGGTAAGACGAAGAGCTTGATGAAGCCGAGCACGCTCAGGGTGCCGAAGAGCGCCTGCACTCCCCCGTTCGTCGACCCACCGGCGATGCCCGCAAACAACACCGCCACGAAGAACACCACCAGTTCCCAGCCAACGACCACCCAGCCGTTCCACACCTTCACGGTCTTATCGGTCACGCCCTGCCTCCAGT
>JBEHXL010000070.1:0-9149 GCA_048498715.1 Actinomycetota bacterium
CGCTTCTTCGTCGGGGTAGTCCATGCGCAGCTTGAGCAGGAAGCGGTCGAGCTGCGCCTCGGGCAGCGGGAACGTGCCGGCCTGCTCGACCGGGTTCTGCGTGGCGAGCACCAGGAACGGCTTGGGCAGCGCCTTGGGTCGACCGTCGACGGTGACGTTGCGCTCAGCCATGCACTCGAGCAGCGCCGACTGCGTCTTCGGCGTCGCACGGTTGATCTCGTCGACCAGAAGGACGTTGGTGAACACGGGCCCCTCGCGGAAACCGAACGCCAGCGTCTGCGGATCGATCACGGTCGAACCCGTGATGTCGCCGGGGAGCATGTCGGGCGTGCACTGCACGCGCGCGGTCTCCGCGCCCATCGACACCGACAGCGCCCGAGCGAGCATCGACTTGCCGACGCCGGGCACGTCTTCGAACAGCACGTGGCCGTCCGCGAAGATCGCGACCAGCGCCATACGAACGACGTCGGCCTTGCCGTGGATGACGCTGTTGACGTTGTCGGCGATGCGGTTGAAGGCGGACTGGAAGTCCGAGGGAGCCGCGGCGCCGTTCCGGCGCGTCTTCGTTGCTGTGGCCATGGGTTGTTCCTTTACTTGGTGCCTACGTAGGCGGAAACGACGCGCGGGTCGTCGAGGACGGTGGCGGGCGCACCGCGGGTGACCACGGCGCCTTGCACGAGGGCGAGCAATTCGTCGGAGACTGCGCTCACGAGCGGAAGGTCGTGCTCGATGATGATGATGGCGCAGCCCACCTCGAATCGGATTCGTTCGATGATGGGACCGAGCTGTTCGGTCTCTTTCTGCGCGATACCTGCGGCGGGCTCGTCGAGCAGAAGCACGCTGGGCTCGGTCGCGATGACCGACGCGAGGTCGACCAGGCGGCGCGTGCCCGTCGAGAGTTCACGCAAGAACTTGTCGCGGTGCGGGCCCAGACCGATGAGATCGACGAGCCGCTCGGCGCGCGCCGCGAGTCGGCGCTCGGACTTGCGCACCGTCGGCAGGTGCAACGCCGCAGGGAACGGGCTGCGCACGTCGACGTGCTTTTCGAGCGCGACACACACAGCCTCGAACACGGTGAGCGACGGGAACAGTCGGGCGTCCTGAAAGCTGCGGTGAAGCCCGAGGCGCGCGCGCTGATCCATCGGCAACGCGGTGACGTCGGCACCGTCGAGAATCACTTCGCCGGCGTCGGGGAATTCGAAGCCGCTGATGAGATCGAACAGTGTGGTCTTGCCGGCCCCGTTCGGACCGATGAGCCCAAGGATCTCGCCGCGGGCCACGCTGAAGGACACGTCATTCGTGGCCCGCACGCCACCGAACGTCTTGGACAGGTTGCGCACCTCGAGCGCAGGAGCCGCGCTCGTCGCCGCGGCGTCGGGACGGCGGTTGCCGTAACTGCCCGCAACGGCGCGCGAGCCGCCCGCGAGGAACACCGAGCGCAGCACGTCAGGCCGATCGAGCAGGTCGCGCGTCGGGCCGGTGAAGCGCACCTGGCCCTTCTCCATAAACACGGCGCGTTCGGCGAGCTCCAACGCTGTGTTGATGTTTTGCTCGACGATGACGACCGTCGCACCCTGCGCGTGGATCTGGCGCACGACCTTCAGCAGTTCGTTGACCACGGTCGGCGCGAGACCCAGCGACAGCTCGTCGATGACCAACAAGCGTGGCCGGGCCAGGAAGGCTTGAGCGAGAGCCAACATCTGCTGTTCGCCACCGGACAGGCTCGCCGCGAACTGATCGGAGCGCTCGCGCAAGATCGGGAACAGGTCGATGGCCGCTTCGACGTCCTCTTCTTTCGCATCCATCCCCCAGGCCGCGAGGCGAATGTTCTCGCTCACGGTCAGGTTCGGGAACACGCCCTTGCCGCCCTGCACCTGCGCAATGCCGTGAGTCGCATGAACTGACGGAGGCAGGAACGTCACGTCGTTACCGTCGAAGAACACAGCCCCCGAAGAGGGAGTCACCGTGCCTGCGATGGCTCGCAGCAACGTCGACTTGCCGGCGCCGTTTGTGCCCAGCAGCGCCAGGATCTCACCCTCCTGCACGTCGAGGTCGACGCCGAAGAGGATCTGCACGCCGCCGAAGTGGACGTCGACGTCACGCACCACGAGGATCGGTCGTCCCTCTTCGCTCGACGCGATACCCGCCGCCGCCGCGGCGCGGGCCTGACGGATGTCGGCGTCGATCGACACGCCCGCTGTCGCGATGATCGCGGAGCCGATGAGGAAGAAGGGGATGGACGCAGCGATCCCCCAGCGCGTTCCGAACGAGTCCGAGATCTGACCCATGAACGGGGCCAGCAGCAATCCAGGAGCGAGGAAAACCGCGGCGAAGCCCAGCGCGCCGCCGCGCACGCGGGGTGGAATCACCAGGCTGAGCAACGAGAACAGCGCCGGCGACAAGACAGCGCCAGCCGCCGTGCCCAGGTACAGCGGAATGACGGCCAACCACCAGGTAGGCGCGATCGCGACGAAACCGATAGTGACGGCTTGGGCGACGCCGATGAGACCGACGTAGGTGACGAGCCGGCTCGGCCGCAACTGCAGCATCCGATTGCCCAGAAGAGCGCCGACCGCAAGACCGACCAGCAGGAAAGGCTGGTTCGCAGCGACGACGTTGCCCCGCGCCGCCGTGCCGAGATGGAACACCTCGTCGAAGTACACGCCGAGGAAGTTGCCCAGCGCCACGACGCCACCGGCGAGGAAAGGCATGGCCCAGAAGATGCGACGCAGCGTTCGTACCGATCGGGCGATCCGCCATGTCTCGGCGAACGACGGCGGCGCCGGCTCGGCGGTCTCGTCCAGACCGAGCGATCGCCGCTCCTGGCCACCGCGGGCCGGTTCGCGCAACTTCACTGCGATGACGATCGACAGCGCGATCGACGGAATTGCAAAGACGACGAACGGGGTTTGCCAGGTGAAGCGCGCCGCGAGGTACCCACCGACGATGGGACCCACGAACGCGCCGATCGGGCCGGCGGCGCCGAACACCGAGAACACGCCGGTGCGCGTCTCGGGCGGGTAGTAATCCGAAAGCAACGAGTTGTGCGCCGGTCCGACCGCGCCGGTGAGACCGGCTCCGAAGCGCGCGACGTAGAGCAGCACCAGGGTTGGTGCGACGCCGGTCAGAAAGGTCATGACGCCCCACAGCAGACCGGCGACGACGGTGAGCCTGACGCGGTTGACGCGGTCACACAGGTAGCCGATCGGGATGGCCAGCGCAATGATGAGCAACGCCGCGAAGGCCTGGAAACCAAGCGCCGTGCGCAGCGAGACGCCGAACCAATCGCGGATCTCGGGCAGCAGCGCACCGAACATCGCCTTGTCGAGCCCGTCCACGGCCGCCAGGGCGAGCAACAACAGCATCGGGAGCGCGGGGGCAGCGCCGGTCACCGAGGTGATGCGGAAGCGACGCGACTCAGCCATAGATCCATCCCTTGCCTCGTTGGCTGCGACCGGCCTCGGCGACCTTCGACGGGAGCACGTAAGTGCCCTCCCGCGCGCTGCGCGTGGTGGTGTCGAGCGGCGCGCCCAGTCGGGCCCGGCGCTCCTCGCCGTCGATG
Organism: Actinomycetota bacterium; assembly: GCA_048498715.1. Taxonomy (GTDB): domain Bacteria; phylum Actinomycetota; class Acidimicrobiia; order Acidimicrobiales; family JACCXE01; genus JACCXE01. Next base: position 3,563 of record JBEHXL010000070.1, read on the forward strand.
GCGCGCAGGTCGCCGAGCAGGCTGGGCACGAAAATGCGGTCGCGTAGCGCAACCCGTCGGAGGAACGCATCGCGCGCGGCGTACACCGCCCCTCCCAGGCCCGAGGGGAAGAACAACAGGATCGCGGCGACGCCGGCACCGGAGGCCAGCGCTTGCAGCGACGGCGAGTGAATGAACAGGTCGACGCAGCCGAGGTACACGGCCCCGGTCAGCACCCCTGTGACCGAGCCCAGCCCGCCGATGACCGCCATGAGGAACACGTTGATGCTGGCGTTGATGCTGTAGCCGGTCGCCGTCACAGTTCGCTGTTGCGCGGCGAACAATGCGCCGGCGACCGCGGCGAGCGCACCAGAGATGCCAAAGGTCAGCAGCCGTACGCGCACGAGCGAGAGCCCGAGCGCTTGCGCGGCCCGCTCGTTGTCGCGCATGGCGATGAGCACGCGACCGGTACGGCTTTGGCGCAGGCCGAGCGCCACGAAGATCGCAAATGCGAGCCCGCCCAGCGTGAGGAAATAGAAGGCGCGATCGTCGGCAAAGTCCACGAACAAGAATTTCGGGCGCGGGACGCGGCCCGGAGTCAGGAACCCGAAGCGGGCCGAGTCGAGGAAGTAGTCCACCGAGACACTCGCAAACGCCAACGTCATGACGGCGAGGAACAAACCCCGCAAGCGCAACGCCGGCAGGCCGACCACCACGGCAATCACGCCGCCCGCGACCATGGCGAGGAGAACGGCGATGAGGAACGGCCAGCCGTGCGCGGTGAGCGAGCCCGACACGGCGGCACCGGTGGCGACGAACGCGAACTGGCCCAAGCTGATCTGTCCGCCCCAACCCGTCAGCACGACGAGTGACACCGCAACGATGCCGAGGATGGCGAACGTGGCGCCGAGCACGACCTGCGAAGGCGACATCGCGAACGGGTAGCCGAGCAGCGCGACCGCGCCCACAGTCAGGACCCAACGCCGGCCCGAGCGCACCGCGGGATGCTTCTTCAGGACCGGCGGCACGCTCCGGATCTCCTCCGCCGCCGCCCACCCTCCGAAGACGGACGTTTCGACGCGCCCGAACCGGCCACGGCGCACGACCATCGTGACGGCCAGCACCAGGAAGAGGATCACCTCGACGTCGGCAGTGCTGGTCGTCGCGAAGTAGACGGCCTGTGTGACGATCGAGAGGCCGAGCGCGGCGACACCGGTGAGCGGGAGATCTTCCATGCCGCCGATGACGGCGGCCGCAAGCGCGGCGAGCAACGTACCGATACCGAGGCTGCTCTGCACGGTCTCGATGGTCGTGCCCGAGATGGGCAGTGTCGTGATGACGAACAAGCCGATCAAAAGCCCGGCCGCCGCCCACGTGAGAGTGCCGAGGGCCGCCGTATTGATGCCGATCGTCGAGGCCTTTTCGCGGTTCTCTGCGGAGCCGCGAATGGCAATGCCGGCGTTGGAACGGGCGAAGAACACCGCCAGCCCGGCGAGGCAGAGTGTGGCGACAACCACGGCGACGATGTGATCGCCGGTCAGTACCTGGATGCCCCATCGCCACCGATCGCCCGTGAAGGGGCTCGCCGCGGGCGGCTTGGGAATGTTGCGGCCCGCGTCGCCACCGCCGGTCGGGTCGATGCCGTAGCGCCAGAACATCACACCGAAACCGGCCGATGTCGCGATCTGGCCGGCGGCGATGGTGGCAACGGTCGCCACGAGGCGCGGTGCGTCGGCGAAGCGGCGCAGCAGCGCGAGGTCGATCGCAACCGACATCACCAACGCGAACAGGACCGCCAGCCCGGCGGCTACCGCGTACGGCCAATGCTGACCCTGGAAGGTGAGGAACACCAGCGACGCACCGACGGCGATGCCGATCTGCGCGAAGTTGATGATGCGCGCAACCCGGTACACCAAGACCAATGCGGTGGCGAACAACACGGCCGGTGCGGCGGCGAGGATCGACGTACCGAGAATCTCGAACGGCAACAACTCGTGGTTGCCGAAGGCGAGCCCTGCGAGTTCGGCGAGGCCCACCGAGCCGAGGAAGAGCGCCAGCAGGCGCAGGGCGCGATTCACGAACCGACCCCCGACAGCGTCCAGGCGTCGACCGCCGCACGCAGGTCGCCGAGCGAGGAGACCTCGACCACGTCGGCGCGGGCCGGGATGGCCAGCACGCTCTTGTCGATCGGCGGTCCGACCGGATCGAGCGTGAGCGCGAAGCGCGTGCCGAACTTCACGCCGTACTCGGGCTTCCCGACGAACTCGATGGTGATCGCTTTGATTCGTTGCGCAGCGTCGAGTTCCACCCCGATCGGGTTGATGTCGTCCTTCACCGCGAACAGGCGGAGAATCTGGAGGAAGTCGTCGCTGTCCGACGGTTCTCGGTCGCGCTCCCGGTACTCCTTTTCGATCGAAGCGTTGCCCTTGACGGTCGAGGGCGACGGTCGCTTGACGCTGCCGGTGAGTAGCCCCAGCGCGAGATCGAGCACCTGTATCGGGCTGACGATCGTCAGGTCGCCGGCGGAGCGCGGCTGCGCAAGCTCTTCGGTCGCCGGCGCGGTGACGGCGCCAAGCTCGGTGAGGTCCATGCCGAGCCACGCGCGCGCGCCGATGAGGCCGACGTCGGAGGAGCGCACGTAGACGCGGTCCCCGGCGAACAGCACGAGCGCCGGGAAGGACTGGCCCTCACTGATGCCGATGCGGGCGGCGGCAGCCGGCGGCGCCAGCAAGGCCGCGCGACGAGCGCCCCGGTCGAGCACCACGCGCAGCGACGCCGGCGCCAGCGCCGGTGTTCCGCCATCGATCTTCGGCACGCGTACGCCGGGCACGGCCTGCGACGGCACGTCGATGGGCCGGGTGGCGACCGTGATGGTGCCGGCGCGCAAGCCGACGGTTTCCACGGCACGGGCGATGCGGCGCACGGCGTTCTGCTTGTCGACCGATGCACACGAAGCGCCGATCATTCCGGTCAGCAGGCACGCGATCAGCGGAGCGAAGCGACGCATCATCGGTACGCCACCGGTGCCGGCGCGAACGAGACGCCGCTCTTGAAGAACTCCGAGTCGTCGGTGGGCAGCTGGCTGCGCTGAAAACGCTTGCCATTGCGGATCCAGACGTACGCTCCCGGCGTTCCGTCGTCGAGGTTCTGTGCACTCGAGTCCCACCACACGAGCGACACGTCGTCGATGAAGCCGCGATCGTCGGGCCCGTAGCCGCCGCCGAAGTTCCAGTTGGTCTGGCCGAATTGGTGACCGAGCGCGAACAGCGCCTTCTCGAAGGTCTGGGGCGTCAGGTTCGGCCCCGCTCCCTGCAGCCCGTCCATGGTGTGGACGATCTGTTCCCAGAACTGCAGGCAAATGCCCTTGCTGGGCGAGAACGACGGGTCGATTTCACGGATGGCTTGGACGCACTCGCGCGTCTCGGTCGGCAACGGCAGTTCCTCCGACGTCGAGGTGCCGATCAGGTGACGCGCCTGGTTCTTCGGCCACAGCGTGCCGATGAGGTTCGTGTCGACCGCGTAGGCGCCCATCATCACCCACTCGGGCTGGTAGCCGATGTTGTCGGCCTGTTGCATCGCGAGCAGCACGTTGACGCCCTGGTTGTAGAAGATGATCGTCGTCACGCCGTCGGCCCGGAAGCGCGTCGTCGCTGCGAGCGCGCCTTGGGCATCGGTGGCACTGCTCAAGGTGGACACCTCGACGTCGGCACCGCACTCCTTCTGCAGGGTCGCCTTGAACACGCTGGCGTCGATGCCGCCCTTCGCGTTGTGGTAGCCGATGTAGCCGTACTTGCGAGGCTTACCGTTGACGTCACCGCCCCCGAACTTCGCGTTCCGGTTGAGCAGCAACTTGCAGACGAATTCGGCTCCGAAGCCGATGCCCTCGTCGAGATCCATGAACTTCGAATAGGCGTACGGCGCGAACTTGGCGTTGTCGGCCCGCGACATGGGGTCGCAGAACGCGATCACGCCCTTGCGCATCGCCGCCTGACACGCGCCGACGACCGTGTTGTGCATGGCAAACGCCTTGAACTCCTCAGCCGTCTTCGTGGCGAGTTGCTCGTTCTCGGCCGTGTCGTCGTCGCTGCTCGCGCTGGCCATGCCGTAGAACTTCATACGGCGCCCGTAGAACTGGAAGTGCTTGTTGAAATACTCCTCGAGCGCCTGCCACGTCTTGGTATCGGCGTTCGTCTGCGCGTTGTTGTCCTTGGCTTCTTGCAGCCGGCCTTCGCCGGGCGCACCCGTACCCTGGATCGCGACTCGCACTTCGTTCGGGAACACGTTCTTTGCCGTCGCGCCGCCGTTGTTGCCCTTCCACGCACCAACGCACGGTCCGGAGTACACCGACGGGATCTGGCGCGGCGGGCTGCCGTAGCAGTATCCGATCGACGGCGTCTTCGGCACCGTGACGGGCACCGTCGTGCTGGGCGAGGTGCCCGAGGAACCCGCTCCGCCGCCGCTGGCCTCTTGCTGGGCCTCGACGAACTGCGTGTTGTCCTGCGGCGGCGCGTCGGGATTGATGGCACCGCTCGCGTTCGCTTGGTCGGGCGGCGGCCGCAGCGCCGTCGGAAGGATGAACGCGATCGAGAACGCGAGGAGCACCGCTAGAAGCGGCAGCGCCTGCTTGCCGGCGCGGTCGATCCGGCGAGTCGGAGTCACGCCATCGCCCCTTCGTTCACGCGGGCGAATGCCGTTGCCGCAGCGCCCAGGAACGGTCCGTCGGCACCGAGGGTCGACAGTTCGACGCGCAGCCCACGCGCGAACGCGAGAGTGGCCGTTTCGGTTGCGCCGATGCGCGCGGCAGCGATGAAAGGTTCACCGAAGCCAAGCGCGACGCCGCCGCTGAGCGTGACCACCTCGAGGTCGAGCAGATTCGCCAGCGATCCAGCCGCCCGGCCCACGAGACGACCGCAGCGCTCACGGACTGCGAGAGGCGCTTCGGCGGCGGGCTTGCCGGTCGCGACAGCGATCGCAGTCCCCGACGCTTCGGCCTCGAGGCAGCCTCGGCCGCCGCACGTGCAGGGCTGACCGTCGTCGACGACGGGGATGTGACCGACGTGGCCGGCGTTGCCGGTTCGTCCCGACAGCAACCGGCCGTCGATCACCACACCGCCGCCGATGCCGGTCGACACGATGAACGACGCGTAGTTCGACGAACCCGCGGCGCGACCGACCCATCCTTCGGCGCGCGCGATCGCCAGGCCGTCCATCTCGATGTCGACGGGCATGTCGAGGTGCGCCTCGAGTCGAGCGCGCAGGGGGAAGGCCCGCCACACCGGGATGTTGAGCGGCGAAACGCTGCCGCCTTCGAGCAGCGGACCCGCGGTGCCGACGCCGCAACCGACGTCGGTCGCCGCGGTGCCCGTCGCGTCGATGGCGTCGGCGATGCGACCGAACAGTTCGTCGCCGTCGGCGGCGCCGGTGGTCGGGATCTGACGACGGTCGAGAATCGTTCCGTCGTCGGCGACCCGGCCGACAACCGCCTTCGTCGCGCCGATGTCGATGGCGAGGCAGGTGGCGGTCACGCTGACCGCTCCTCCAGCAGCTTGTCGACCGACGCCGCATCGAGCACGACGTCGAGCACCGTGACCGCGGCCCCGACCACGCC
>JBEHXL010000071.1:0-8580 GCA_048498715.1 Actinomycetota bacterium
GTCTCGTTGATGAGGTGCTGCTCGATCGGGGGTTCGATCGAGTCGGCCGGCTCGGTCCACGGCGTCGGCCCTGCTGCGGGCAACACGGGCTCGGGGTCCATGACGAAATGGATGTTCTCGTTGGCGCGGTGAAGCAACGGCATATCCGACCAATCGGCCGCGCGCCGGCTGCGGTTTAGGAGTCGCTCACCAGTCGGTGGGCGCGTAGTCCTTGAAGAACTGGCCGTGCTGGTGCCGGCCGGTGTTGAACCCGTCGATGATCGGGTCGCAGATGCGCGCCGCCCCGTCGACGATGTCGAGCGGCGGATGGAAGCGGTGCTCGGCCACCTTCTGGGCTGCGATGTGGGCCGGGTCCTCGTCGGTCACCCAGCCGGTGTCGACAGCGTTCATGTGGATGCCGTCGGCGAAGTAGTCCTCGGCGGAGGTCCTCGTCATCATGTTGAGCGCGGCCTTGGCCATGTTCGTGTGCGGGTGCTTGGTGGTCTTGAACCGTCGATAGAACTGCCCCTCGACGGCGGACACATTGACGATGTGCTTGTCGCGTTCGGGCGTGGCGAGCATCAGCGGCTTGAGACGGGCGTTGAGCACGAATGGGGCGACGGCGTTGACGAGTTGCACCTCGAGCAGTTCGACGGAGCTGACCTCGTGCATCCGCAGCCGCCAACTGTTGTGCTCCCGCAGGTCGACCTGTTCGAGGTTCTGGTCGAGCTTGCCGACGGGGAACAGCGAACGGGACTCGAGCGATTCGAGCTCGTTGCTGGTGGCGCCGCCGAGCTCGCCGGCGATGAGGTGCTCGTTCTCGAGCATGTGGGCGTAGAACTCGGGCGGGCGCTTCACCGTCTGGCAGGCGTTGTTGATGATGAAGTCGAGCCGGTCGTGGGTGCGGAGGAAGTCGGCGCAGAAGTCTTCGACGTCGGGGGTGTAGCGCAGGTCGAGGCCGTAGATCTCGAGGCGGTCGGCCCAGTCGGCGTAGTCGGCTTCCGCGGCGTAGCGGGCCTTGGCGTCCCGAGGGAACCGGGTCGAAACGACCAAATGGGCCCCCGCCCGGAGCAGCTTGATGCCGGCCTGGTAGCCGATCTTCACCCGGCCGCCGGTGAGCAGGGCCACCCGTCCTGACAGATCCGCGGTCTCGCTGCGCTTGCGGAAATTGAGCTCGGCGCAAGCCGGGCACATCTGGTCGTAGAAGTGGTGCACCTGGGTGAAGTGCTGCTTGCAGACGTAGCAGTGCTGCGGATCCGCCAATTCCTCGAACTCTTCGAGAACGGTCTGTTGCTCGAACGATTCGGGCGGGAAAACGTTTGGTGTCGTGAATATGGGCTTGGCCCGCAATTGGCGGATGCCGGTCTCGGTCTTGCGGCTCTCGTCCCGGGCGACCTTCTCCGCCTTCGCCCGACGCTTCTTGGCCCGGAAATACTGGCGTCTTTCCTCGTAATCGGGGTTGAAGACCTCGCCGGCGGCGGTCACCAAACGGATCCGATCGGCGTCGGAAAGCCCCTCGATCAAGGTCGGATCGGCCGCAATTTGCTCCAATTGCTCGATCAGCCGCGGCAGGTCCATGGCGGCAATCCTTGCGTATGTGGACATATTCTTCGTGTCCGGCAGGTGGGGGACAAGCAAGCGCCGAACAATTTGTTCAGACTGCAGAGAATTTTCGTCAGACACCGCAAGGTGGGGCGTTACCTCACTGCAGGAACCGGAACGGAACTTTCCGTGGGGGCGGGGTTGCTTCTACGTCCGGGCGGCTTGTGAAACCAGGCCAACGAGCTGTGAATTCGGCGCTTCGGCGCCGGTGGGGTCAATCAATGAGTAGTGAAAACGTGACGCTGTTAACACGTCCCGCTCCCACGGCGGTCATTCCGCGGGCCGCGGACCGGGCGCATCCGGCCGCATCCATCGCCAAGCGCGCCCTCGACATCGTCGTCTCGGGCGTCGCCCTGATCCTTTTGGCGCCGATCATGGTGCTCGTCGCCCTGGCCGTCTTCATCTCGTCGCCGGGCAAGGTCGCCTTCCGCCAGAAGCGCATCGGCTTCGAGGGCGAAGGCTTCCGCATCGTCAAGTTCCGCACGATGGTCGCCGACGCCGAGCGTCGCCTGAGCACCGACCACAACCTGCGCAGCCTCTACCTCGCCAACAACCACAAGATCCCGGCCCACCTCGACACCCGCATCACCAAGATCGGCCGCTTCCTACGGGCCACCAGCCTCGACGAACTGCCCCAGTTCTGGAACGTGTTCGTCGGCCACATGAGCCTCGTCGGCCCCCGCCCGATCGTGACGGGTGAGCTCGAGCGGTACGGCGAGATGGCTCCGGTGTACGAATCGGTTCGTCCCGGCCTCACCGGCGTCTGGCAGGCCAGTGGCCGCTCGACGGTCAGCTACACCGAGCGCGTGCAGATGGACGTCGACTACGTCACGAACTGGTCGTTCAAGAACGACATCGTCATCATCTTCAAGACGATCCCCGCAGTGCTCAAGCGCCACGGCGCTCACTAGTCGACCCGCAGCGGCAGCGGCCGCTTAGTTTGGGCCGGTGCGGTCCGTCTCGATCATCATCCCGACGTACGCGCGCCCCGAACTCGATCCCGGTCTGGTGCAGGCCCTCGCCGACCAGACCTACGCCGGGCCCGTCCAGGTCATCGTCGTGGACAACAACGCCGAGCCGACGGTGAAGGTGCCGGAGAACTGGATCTCGGTGCACGAGCCGACACCTGGTTCCTATGCAGCCCGCAACGCGGGCGTCGCCGCGGCGACGGGCGACGTGCTGGCCTTCACCGACGACGACTGTTGCCCTGACCCGTCGTGGCTGGAACGCGCCGTGGCCGCACTCGCCCGCAACCCCCGGTCCGCGATCGGCGGCCGGGTGCGTCTCACCACGCGTCCGTCGCCGTCGGCCGCCGAGAGCTACGAGAAGATGTTCGACCTCCAGCAGCGCCGGTTCGTCGCGTCGGGCTTCGCGGCGACGGCAAACCTGGTGGTGGAGGCCGACGATTTCGCCCGGGTCGGCAGGTTCGATGCCTCGCTCTTCTCGGGCGGCGACGTCGAATGGGGCCGACGCGCCGGCCTGAGCGGCGTCACGATCATCTACGCCGACGACGTGTTGGTGCTGCACCGCGCCCGGCGCACGACGCGCGAGGTGTTGCGCAAGCATCGCCGGGTCACCGGCGGGCAGTGCACGCTGGCGCTGCGCCGCAATGGCCGCCTGACGATTGCGATCGAGACGATCCGACCGTTGGTGCCACCGTTGCGCAGCCTCGGACGGGTGCTCACGAATCGTTCCCTCGGCTTCGGGCAACGGCTGCGGGTGCTGCCCATCATCGTGGCCGTGTACTTCACGCGGCTGTTCTGGCGCGGCGTGTTCCTCGTCGGCGGGTCGGCGGTGCCGTGCCCGCGCACGTAGGCACACGATGAGGGCGTTCCTCGCGCTGCTCCGCGCCACACCGGGAGCGATCCGCGCGCTCGTCGGCGTCGGCGTCACGGCTTTCGCCGTGGGTCTGTGCGAGTCGGCGTTGCTGTATCTCATCGTCGTGTCGGCCAACTCGCTGGCCCGGGGCCACCACCGCGTGACGGCGACGGGCGTCGCCCACATCACCGGAAGCATGGGCACCGTCGGTTGGATCGGCGCAGGGATCGTCGGCGTGTTCCTGCTGTTGGGCGCGCTGAACGCGTTCCTCGTCGCCCGCCTGACCACCCGAACGCTGGCCGACGTCCAAGTCACATCGCTGCGCCTCTTCCTCGCCGCCCCATGGTCGTTGCAGTCGATGGAGCCGCCCGGCCGACTCCAGGACGTCATGTCGGTCAACGCGCAGCGGGTCGGCGCCGGCGTCGTGGCGTTGTGCGACATCGCGACTGCGGCGCTTGGCGCGGCGGCCGTGCTCGTGGCGACGTCGCTGGTGCACCCCGGCGTCGGCGTGGCCGGTGTGGTGTTCGGGCTTGTGATGGCGGGCGCCGTCCTTCCCACCCGTTCGCGCACGAACCGGTCGAGCGAAAAGCTCCGCGCCGCCAACCGCGCCTTCAACCGGCGTGTGCACGAGACGGTGAACATTGCGCGCGACGTCACCTCCTTCGGCGTGAGCGCCGCGGTGCTCGACACGCTGGAAGGCGCGTCCACGAACGCCCGTCATTACGGGCAGCGCAACCGGTTCGTCCTGTTGATGACCCAGGTCGTCGTGCGAGCCGGTGCCCTCGGACTCGTGCTCGGCGGCGTGGTCGTGACCGCGTTGAAGTTCCAGTCCGAGTCCGTCCAGATCAGCGCGGCGATGCTGCTGCTGATTCGCGTCCTTGTGTATGCGCAACGCGGCACGACGGCGCACCAGACCGTGTCGGACTCCCAGCCGTATCTGAGCGAGATCTTGCGGCTGCGGGCTCGTTACGCACAGAGCCAGCCCGCCTCGACCACCGCCCCGGCGCTCGGACCGATCCACGAGATCGCCGTCGACGACGTCTCCTATTCCTATGGCGACCGGCCGGCGCTGACCGGCGTCAGCTTCGACGTGCAGCGACCCGCGGCGGTGGCGATCGTCGGGCCGTCGGGAAGCGGCAAGTCCACGTTGGCCCAGCTGCTGACCGGCCTGCGCTCCCCGTCGTCGGGCACGATCACCGTCAACGGTGTCGCGGTCGACGGCGAGCGCGACCGAGCCCTGAGCGGAGCCGTGGGCTTCGTACCGCAGGACGTCGTGCTGATCGAAGGCACGGTGACCGACAACATCCGCTTCTTCCGCGCCGAGGTGACCGACGACGACGTGCGCCGCGCCGCCGAGCGCGCCCACATCCTCGACGAGATCGAACAACTACCGCAGGGTTTCGAGACGCGGCTGTCGGCCGACACCATCCAGCTGTCGGGGGGTCAGCGACAGCGCATCGGGATCGCTCGGGCGCTGGCCGGCGATCCGAGCGTCCTCATTCTCGACGAGCCGACCAGCGCGCTCGACCAGGTGTCGGAGGCGCGCATCACGACGACGCTCGAAGAGCTCGGCGAGTCGATCATCCTGTTCGTGATCGCGCATCGCCCGTCGACGATCCACGCGTGCCGCCGCGTGCTCGTGATCGAAGCGGGCCGCCTTACCGCGTCGGGAACGCCAGCCGAGTTCGCGTCACTTCCGACCGAGTAACGACCGGAGACGACCGAGATCCTCGGCGCTCCAGGCGAGACCGGCCACGAATCCCCTCGGGCCCCATTGGCCGGCGCCGCGGGTGGTGACGGTGCGCGTGGCGTTGCCGACCAGCGAGGCCAGCACCGAATAGAGCCGCATGCGGTCGCCCTCGAGGCGGGACGCGATGACGTCGGACTGACCGGCCGCGTACGAGCGGCGCACGAGATAGCCCAGCTCGTCGCGGCCAGGCAGCACGGCGTGGGACACGACGGCTTTGGGCGCGTAGCGAACGACGTGGGCGCGGCGCAGCCGGGCGAAGAAGTGGGCCTCTTCGTTCGACAGCAGGTTGGTGCCCTGGCGCCCGAGTGACGGATCGAAGCCGAGCTGCCGACCGAGGTCGCGGCGGACGGACATGTTGGCGCCGTAGGGCCCTTCGCTCGGTCCGAGGTCGCGCTCGGTGTCGCCGAGCTCGAGGCCGGCGTAGTGCCCGTCGAGCGCATGCGGCAGCCACCAGGGACGCCGCCCCTTCGGCCACGCCAGGTCGATGCGGCCCCCGACGGCGCCGACACGAAAGTCGTCGTACGCGGCGAGATGCGCCTCCACCAACCCGTCGCTGGCAATGGCGTCGTCGTCGATGAAGACGACGACCTCGTGCTGCGCCTCGGCCAGCGCCCGGTTGCGGGCGTGGCTCAGCCCGAGCATCGGCTCCTGGATGTAGCGGACGTTGGGGTAATTCGTGATGAGCTCACGTACGGCGACGGCGGTGTCGTCGGTCGACGCGTTGTCGACGACCAGCACCTCGTCGGCCTGGTGCACGACGCTGCGCACCGCCGACGGCAGGGCCGCGGCCCGGTTGTGGGTGCAGATCGCGACGGTGCTGCGCATTTCGTCCCGAACGCTAATGAATTGGGTCGTCGGTAGACATTTACGGCTGTCACAGCGAGTCGGTAATGTGCTGTTGGCAGTTGGCAATAATCGGGGCAACAAACAGCGGGGGCTGGGAATTGAGTGCACTTGTAGCTGCGTCTGCAGCAATTTCACTGACGCGCTTTCGTCGAGATCGACGTAAGCGCGAACTGCGGGTTCTCGTCGCGGTCGACGATTCCTGCGATGCGCGCAGCGCGATCACGTGGCTGCCGTCGTGGTCCGACTCACCGAAGACGACCGTGACAGTCGCATCGGTGGTGCCCGACGGCGCCGCACCCGACGAAGTGCGGGCGGCCTGGTCGCGGGTCGACGCCGGCCGTGCGGCGATCACTACCGGCGCGACGACCCACGCCGTCGTGTTGTCGGGTGACCCGGCGGTGGCGCTCAAGCACTACGCCCGCAGCAACGAGGTGGGCGTTCTGGTGCTCGGCGCCCGCGGTGCGGGCCAGTCGCCCAACAACCTCGGACGCGTCGCGTCGGCCTTCGCCCGGAACTCGGGCATGGTCGTGCTGTACGTCGAAGACGACGCCGCCCGAGCCGAATCGGCTTAGTTACAACCCGGTTGCGGGTTGCTGACTTGACCGAAACGGGCATCGCGAGTTCAATTTCCCGACCTGCTTAGGGCCAACGTCGTCCCGATCGCAGAGCCTTGGAAGTTTTCTTATCCACCGCTCCGACGGAGACAACATGCGCGTTACCCCTCCAGGTCCTCAGGGCCTTTACGACCCTCGTTATGAACACGACGCCTGTGGTGTCGCGTTCGTGGTCGACGTGCAGGGCCGTCGTTCGCACCGCATGGTGCAGCTCGGCCTGCAGTCGTTGTGCAACCTCGATCACCGTGGGGCAACGGGTGCGGAAGCCAACGTCGGTGACGGCGCCGGGATCCTGATCCAGGTCCCGCACGGCTTCTTCCGTGCCGTGGTCGACTTCGTGCTGCCCGCCGCCGGTGAATACGCGGTCGGCACCGCCTTCCTGCCGAAGGACGCCGGCGCCTGCGACGAGGCCGTCGCCCACATCGAGAAGCTGGCGGCCGAGGAGAACCTCCGCGTCATTGGTTGGCGCGACGTGCCCGTCGACAACTCGATGATCGGCTCCTTCGCGTCGGAGGCGGAGCCGACGTTCCGTCAGCTGTTCATCTCATCCTCGAAGGACGAGGCGCCGCTGTCGGGCATCGACCTCGACCGACGCGCGTTCATCCTGCGCAAGCGCATCGAGCACGAGGTTGCGGGCGGCGTGTACTTCGCGTCGCTGTCGTCGCGCACGATCGTCTACAAGGGAATGCTCACCTCCGAGCAGCTCCAGGAGTTCTATCCCGACCTGCACGACGAGCGGATGGACTCGGCCCTCGCGCTGGTGCACTCACGCTTCTCGACCAACACGTTCCCGTCGTGGCCGCTCGCGCACCCGTATCGCCTGATCGCGCACAACGGCGAGATCAACACGCTCGAAGGCAACCGCAACTGGATGCGCGCTCGTGAAGCGCTGCTCCAGAGCGACTTGTTCCCGGGCGACATCGAGCGCATCTTCCCGATCGTCACGCCGGGCGCGTCCGACACGGCTTCGTTCGACGAGACGCTCGAGCTGCTGCACCTCGGTGGGCGCTCGCTGCCGCACGCCGTGTTGATGATGATTCCCGAGGCGTGGGAACGGCACGAGTCGATGCCGGCGTGGAAGCGCAACTTCTACGAGTTCCACGCGTCGGTCATGGAGCCGTGGGACGGCCCCGCCTCGATCGCGTTCACCGACGGCACGCTCATCGGTTCGGTGCTCGACCGCAACGGCCTGCGCCCCGGTCGCTACTGGGTGACCAACGACGGCCTCGTCGTCATGGGTTCCGAAGCCGGCGTGTTGCCGATCGACCCGACGACCGTCATCGAAAAGGGCCGCATGCAGCCCGGCAAGATGTTCCTCGTCGACACCGCGCAGGGCCGCATCATCCGCGACGACGAGATCAAGAAGCAGCTCGCCGAGGAAGCGCCCTACGGCGAGTGGATCAAGGGCCTCACGCACCTCGACGACCTGCCCGACCGCTTCATGCTCACCCCGCAGCACACGACCGTCGTGCTGCACCAGCGTGAGTTCGGTTACACGACCGAAGACCTCAAGGTGCTGCTCGCCCCGATCGCAAAGACGGGCGCCGAGGGCATCGGCTCGATGGGCACCGACACGCCGATCGCGGTGCTGTCCGAGCGTCCCCGGCTGCTGTTCGACTACTTCGCGCAGCTCTTCGCCCAGGTCACCAACCCGCCGCTCGACGCCATCCGCGAAGAGATGGTCACGTCGATGGCGCGCACGATCGGTCGTGAGTCGAATCTGCTGTCGCCCGGGCCCGACTCGTGCCAGCAGATCGTGTTGCCCTCGCCGATCCTGTCGAACGAAGACCTCGCAAAGATCCTCTACATCCACGAGGACGGCGGCGTCGACGGCTTCAAGCCGTTTGCGATCGACGGTCTCTACGAGGTTGCGCGCGGCGGCGAAGGCATGCGCGAGGCGCTCGACGACATTCGCGCCAAGGTGTCGGCCGCCATCGTCGACGGCGCCAACATCATCGTGTTGTCGGACCG
>JBEHXL010000072.1:0-8322 GCA_048498715.1 Actinomycetota bacterium
GGCGCCCAGGCGCGTACGACGCAGGTCGGCGTCGATGAGGATGACCTTCGCGCCGTCCTGCGCCATGGCGATGGCGAGGTTGGACGCGATCGTCGACTTCCCGTCGCCCGCCGCGGCGGACGTGATCAGCACCGTCTTCACGGGATGCGCTGCGTCGCGGAACCGGATCGCGGTGCGCAGCACGCGATAGGACTCGCCCGTCGGCGATCCCGGAGTGACCGCCGTGAGGGGCTGCGATGCCACACGCCGCTGCCGCGGCACCGACGCCAGATACGGCGCGTCGAAGACCTCCGACGCCGTAGCCGGGGTTCGGATCGTCTTGTCGAGAGCGTCGATGCCGAGTGCGATCGCTGCGCCGAGCACCAGGCCCAGGAGCCCGCCGGTCAACAAATCCTTCTGCGGAATCGGTGTGAAAGGACCGCCCGGCACACCGGCGCGGTCGATGATCGTGGCTTTGACGCCCGTTCCCGACGGGTTGCCGCCCAACTCGTCGATGACCGTCGTCATGGCGAGCGCGGTTTGGTTGGCGAGCTCGGCCGCGAGGCGCGGATCGGTGTTCACCGCCGAAATCTGCAGGAGCAGCGTCTGGGGCACGGTGTTCGCCGCGATGTGGGCGCGGACCACACCCGGCGGGACGCGCCCACCGAGCGCGTTTGACACGAGCTGGGTCGTCTTCTGCGAATTCACGACCTTTGCGTAGGTACCGAGGTATTGCGCGGAAAGCGCGGCGCCCTCGGCCTGGTCGCGAATGCTGGTGGCGTTCGGGACGTTGATGTAGAGCCGCGCACTGGTCCGGTACACCTTGGTCGTCGTGCTCGTCTTGACGATCCCGCCGCCGAGGCCAACGACGAACGCCAGAGCGACGATCCACCACCGACGACGGAACAGGCTGATCAGTGCCTGCAGTTCCACAGCGGTGGAAGTTACAGCAGGTGGCGCGCTTCGTTGGCGTCAGCCGCACGTCCTAACCTCGTGCCGTGGCGTCGCCGTATGAAGCAATCGGGCATCGCTACGCGCGCAGAAGCCTCGATCGCAGCCGCGGGATCGTCGGCCACTCGTCGGTGGAAGCGGAAGGAACCCTCGTCGCGGTCGCCGTCATGCTCCTGGGGATGTCGGTCGCGCTGGACCGATTCCTTCCGATCACGGTCGGGCCGCTTACGCCGACGTTCATCCTCATGGTCGGGCTGGCCACGATGGGCTACTGGGAGGGCATAGGCGACAAGACCATCCGGCATTTCCGAGCCTGGGCACTCTCGTTCAGCGCGTTCGCCATCGTCACCCTCGCCGCGGCCAACGCTTTGGGTTCACTGAAGAGCTCCGCAGGGATCCTCCTCTGGTTCATGGCCGTGCCTGGGCTCGCGACGATTTGCACCGACCGTCGAAGGTTCCGCTCGCTACTGCTCGGCCTTGTGATCGGAGCGACGGTCCTTCTCGTCGTGGTCGTCTCGCGCTACTTCCGCGGGCATCCGATGCTCGACGAGGCGCACCCGCAGCTGCTCGGGCTGAACCGGAACGCGATCGACCTGTCCATCGTTTGGCTGATCCCCCTCGTCGTGTGGTCCAAGACCTTCAACGCTCCTCGCGCAGCGCGGGCCGCTTTCGTGGTCGCCTCGATTATGTGGTTGACCAACAGCCACGGCCGCACCGGCTTCGTCGCGCTGCTACTCGTTCCGCTGGTGTTCATCGCATCGAAGGGAGGGCCCAGCAGTTCTCGCGGGGTGCGGGTGGCGTTCGTTGTTGCCGTTGGAGCGATCTTGTGGACGTCGCTGCCCATCCTGTTTCCGAACGTTGAGGCGGTGCAGCGCATCACCCGCTACGAAACGGCCAAGCGGACCACCGCCGACGACATCCGGACGCTGCTCAACAAGAAGTCGATTGCACTCGCGAAGAAACACCCATGGACGGGAGTCGGTTTTCACCTTTATGAGGGTCAATACGACCCGGTCGTCGAAACAGCTCGGTCCGACAAGATTCACGAAGACGCTCTGACGCTGCCGGCTCACAACACGTACTACGAGATCCTCGCAACCACCGGTGTGCCCGGATTTCTCCTGTTCCTCGGCGCTCTGGTCGTGCCACTGATAGCCGGCGCCTCCCTCGCCGAAGACCGTGACATCCGTGCGGCGCTCACCGGCTACGTGATCGTGCTGTTCTTCATCACACTCCACACGTCGTACAGCAGCATCATCTGCCTACCGATCACGCTGACACTGGCGGCGATCGCCCGGGCTCGCTCGTCGGCCGACGATGCACTCACGGCGGCCTAAATGCCGCTGATTACGGTGATCACGGCGGTGAAAAACGCCGCCGCCTTCCTACCCGAAACGATTGAGTCGATTCAGGCGCAGAGCGTGACCGACTGGCGTTACGTCATCGTCGACGACGCGTCAGACGACGAGACACCAGCTTTGGCGGAGAAGGCCGCCGCAACGGACAACAGGATCGGCGTAGTTCGGTTGGACGAGTCGATCGGTCCGTATGCCGCGGCGAATCTCGCGGCACGCGACGTCGATAGCAAATACATCGCCCGCATCGACGGGGATGACCTCGCGCACCGGGAACGTTTCGCCCTACAGCTCGAGGCCCTGTCGGCCCGACCCGACGCAACGGCGTGCGCGGGAGGCTGGCGTGAACTTCACGGAGGGGCGACGGGGCCAGTGCGGATGGTCCCCACCGATCGCAACGGCGTCATCAAGTGGATGATGTGGTTCCGCAGCAACCTGCTGCACAGCACCCTGTTGATCGACACGGAGTGCTTTCACGAGCTTGGCGGTTACGGCCCCGAGCGCATCGCCGAAGATTTCCGGTTGTGGGCGGCTCTAGTTCGACGTAATCAGCTCACGACCGTCGATAGGTTGCTCGTCGACTACCGGGTCAGCTCCGGGCAAATCACGGCGGAGGCCGGTTACAGCGACAAGCCGGAGCGCGTACGGATCGCTCTCGATCACATGCTGCATTGCGATCCGGGCGGGGCGTGGTCGGAGGCCGACGCCCGTGACATCCGCTGGATCGGGCAAGCGTCCACCTTTCCGCCATCACACGCGCTCGAACTCGTCGAGCGATTCGAGCGTGCGTGGCGCGCCGACGCGTCCCTCACCGACGGCGAACGCAGCGCCCTGACGACCATGACCGCGGCACGGCGGATTCGGCACCTTCGGCAAAACTTGCGTCAGCAACCGCCGGCTGTGGCGTTGTCTGTCATGCGACATCCACGGATTGTCGTGCAGGCCGGCCTTCGCGCCGCTCGAGACAGGGAAAACCAGTGGCCGTAAAGCCTTTCAACTTGGCGGTGTTGATTCCGTGCTGCGCGGTCGAGCGAGACGGCGGCATCGCGGTGTCGAGCCGGCTCGGCCCGCAGATCGAGATGATGGCGGAACTCGTCGGTACAACGACCATCTACGGCTACGACCCTCCGACGACGAACGTGAAGCTGGAGGACCGCACGGACTTCGTCATGCGCCCCGCCGGTGGCCGTATTCGACTGGTCTCGCTGGGACCGAAGGGCAGCTACCGGGACTGGTGGTCTCGCCGTCAACGCGTCAAGCGCATCGTCGAACGAGATAGCGCTTCCTGGGACGTGTTGTCGACGCCACTGGTGAACCGCCGGGTCGGCCTCTTCTTTAAGTACTCGAAGTGCCGCCGGATCATGGCGCAGAACGGAGACCACAGCCCCACGGCAGCTCGTTCCACACCGGTGCCCTGGCGCAAGAAGGCGATCATCTACTTGGGTGCGGTTTGGACGGAGCGCACCTACCGGAAGATGGCGCGGGAGACGTTGTTCTTCGTCAACGGCGAGGCGCTGCTGCCTTACTACGAACGGGGCGGCGCCACGGTCGGCGTCGTTCGAACCTCCGCCCGGCGCGAGAAGTTCTCCTTCCACGCCGACGATCGCTTGAACGGGCCAGCACCCAAACTGATGACCTTGTCGCGCCTTAGCGCCATCAAGGGCGTCGACGACGCCATCAAGGCGTTCGCGTTGTTGCGCAACGGAGCGCTGCCTGATGCGGAACTGCACATCGTCGGCGCCGGACCGGACGAAGCCATGCTGCGCGACCTCTCGAAAGAACTCGGGGTCGACTCGGCCGTCGTTTGGCACGGCTGGGTGCCGATTGGACCGGAGATGTTCGAACTCGTGCAGCAGATGGACCTGCTGCTCACCCTGTCGCACTCGGAATCGCTGCCGAACACCGTTTGGGAATGCATGGCGCAGTCACTGCTCGTCGTCACGACGCCGGTTGGCGCGATGCCCTACGTCTTCGAGGACGGCGTCGACGTGTTGTTCGTCCCCGAATACGACCCCGAGGCCGCCGCCGCAGCGGTCGAGCGACTCGCCAAGGATCGCGACCTGCGGCAGGCGCTGTTGGCGCGGGGCCGAGAAACCTCGTCGCGCGCGTCGGTTGAAGCCGTGTGCGAGGAACTCCTCGAGCGCATGGCCACAGCGTGGCCGGAATTGCGCGCAGAGAACTAGCGGTCGCGGATCACCTTCGCGGGAATACCGCCGACCACAACCTTCGGTGGCACGTCTTTGGTGACTAGCGCCATCGTGCCCACGATCGCTTCGTCGCCGATCGTCGTGCCGGGCACCACGAACGCGCGGGCACCGATCCAGACCCGGGCGCCAACGCTGATTGGTTCCGGCGCGAATCCCTGAAGATGCACCGGGGTGTTCGGGTCGTCGAAGCGGTGACCCCACGTGAGGAGGACGGCGTCGAAGCCGATGAGGGACTCGCCGCCAATTGTGAGCCCACCCCGGCCGTCGATAAAGACGTTGCGTGCGATCGCGACGTTGTCGCCCAGCGTTATGCCGGAGGGTCCGAAGACTCGCGTCAGAGGACCGATGTTGACGTTGTTTCCGACCGTGGCTCCCTCACGCCGCAACAGCGCCACCCGCAGCTTCGATCCCCGCCAGCTGGGCAACCATGTTGTGAACAACCAGATGGTCCGGAAGAGCTTTGACGCGTCCTTGAAACGAGGCGCGGCTTCGTCAGCGGTCACGGTGTACCTCGGCCGGCGCCATCGGCTTTACGTTATTGCGTGTCTGGTACCTTCGCCGCTCGTGGTTGCGCCAGCGTTTAGGCGTGGGCGCGTGGCGGCGCCTGATCTTCTGATTCTGACGCCGTATCTCGATCCGCCGCCGGGCGGCGTCCAGCGCCTCGCCCTCGACATTTTCGCGGCACACGCGGACACCAACGTGCGGCTCCTCGCCGTGAGTGGAGAGCCGCGCGACGATCCCCGTATCCGCATCGTGCCGCTACGCGAAGGGCGGGTTGGCTCGGTCGTCACTGCGGCGGCCTACGCGCTCGCCACCTTCAGCGAGCTCCGCCGCCGACCGAAGTTCGTGCACGCCATGACCTGGCGGTCCGCAGTACCGCTGCTGGTTCTGCGCAAGACCCCAACGGCGCTCTACACGTATGGCGCGGAGTTGATTCGTAACTGGGGCGGGCCGCTCGAGGTCGCGGTACGCAAGCGTGTTCTGGCGCGCATCACCGGCCTCGTCGGCTGCTCGCACTTCGCGGCGAAGGTGACCCTCGAACGCACCGGAAGAAACGCTGCGGTGGTACTGCCCACGCTGCAATCGGTTCCTGAACTCGCGCCCCGAGCGGCGCGGTCCGACGCGCCGGTACGCGTGTTCAGCGTCGGTCGTCTCGTGGACGACAAAGGTATGGACCGTTTGTTGCGTGCGCTGGCGGCGATCCGCGCGCAGGGCGTCGACATGATCGTTCGCATCGCCGGCGTGGGCCCGCGGATGGACTCGTTGCGCGCCCAGATCAGCGAGTTGGGCCTCGAACAACATGCAACGCTGCTGGGACGCATCAGCGACGAGCAGCTCGCCCAGGAGTACGCCGCAGCCGACATCTTTGCGCTGCTGTCCTGCGAAGCCAATGATGAAGTCGAAGGGTTTGGCATCGTCTACATCGAAGCGGCGTCCCACGGGCTACCGGTCGTCGCGGGCGGGGTCGGTGGGATTCCGGACGCCGTGGCCGACGGCATCAATGGCTACCTGACCCGCACCCACGACGAAGAGGTCAACGCGTTGCTGACGCTCGCTCGAGACCCCGTGCTTCGGAGGAAGTTCGGCGACGCAGGACGAGCCCGTGTCGAGGCCGAGTTCTTATTGCCCCAATTCCGAGCGGCGCTCGACAAGTTCTACGCGCAGTGCCGAGCGGCCAAGACGGCAGGAACCAGATTGTGAATCTGGGCTACTTCTTCCACCCGCCGTGCACATTCGACGAGGACGGTGTCGCGAAGACCGAGGCGCACTGGGGCTACTTTGTCCGGGCCCTCGCACAAGAGCTCGGGCACGTGACGTTCTACGCGCACAAGGGTGAGCCGACCGGCGTCGAAACCCTTCCTCTGCGCCCCGAGGACGGCGTCATCTGTATCGAGATCGGGCCGCGGCGGCAGGATCCGCTGATGGGCGTGTACGCCGCCCCAAGCCTCGTGAACTTCCACCCGCGGGCAGACGGCCTCGACGCCATGCTCGTGCGCGCTCCCACGCCGTTGCTGCCCGGCATCGCTCGGCGCTGCAAGAAAGACCGGGTGACGATGATCGCCCTGCTGGTCGACGACACGTCGAACTGGCGATCGACGGCCGTGTACCCATGGTGGCGCAATTGGCTCATCTTGCTGTGGCTCTGGTTCCAACGCCGTCAGCAGGATCGTGTCGCGCGCTCGCATTTCATGCTCGCGATCGCCCCATCGATCCTGCGACGCCGCAGCTACAAGCGTTCGGCCATTGCAGTGACGACGTCGTTACGCAAGGTCGAACTCACGGGGCCGGCGGGACGGACGCGACCATTCCCCAAGCCAGGCGAGCCGATCCGCCTGCTGTACACGGGACGCTTGTTCGAGGAGAAGGGCCTCCTGGAACTCGAAGAGGCGATCAAGCTGCTCGTCGATCGAGGGTACGACATCCAAATCGAGATGGCCGGCGCCAGCTACGGCGATACGACCATCGACACCGTCATGGAGCGCGCCCGAGCGCACGGCATCGACCATCGGATTTCACTCGTGGGTTTCCTCGAGGCGGGCCCCGAACTCCTGGCCGCCTACGACCGCTCCGACATCTACGTGTTGCCCACCTGGGGGGAAGGATCGGTCACGCGCACCATCAAAGAAGCGTTCGCCCGAGGACTGCCCGTTGTCAGCACGACGATCCGTGAAAACACCCAGTTCCTCACGGATGGCGTGCACGCAGTGCTCGTGCCGATGCGTGATCCCGTGGCGTTCGCCGACGGCATCGAACGCGTCATCAAGGATCCCGAGCTGCGGGCAACGATGACGGCTAACGGGTTCGAGTGGGTCCAGGACTACACGAATGAACACAGCGCGGCGTTGGTCGGCGAGTACCTGCGCAAGGAGATGGAGCGCGACGGGTTCTCTAGGTAGGTCGGCCCAGCAGCCGCGACGCCAATCCCGTCCAGAAGCCGTAGGCCCAGCCGATGTGCATCGCCATGAAGGCGAACGGCAGGTGCCGTCGTTCGCCCCGCTGCACCTTGCCCATTGTCGTGAAAGTGCCGGCCGCGATGAGCGCGGCATAGGCAACGACCGGAAGCGCGCCAAGCAGCGGCAGCCCGATGGCGAACAGAACGACAGCCGCGACGAGGCTCAGCAGGAACAGCGGCGGGATTAGGTGCCGTAGTGCGAGCGACTTGGGATGCAGCACCGCAACGTCGGCCTTGCCTCGGCCGTAGCGCACGTATTGCTTGAACAGATCGGCGTTCGACTGGCGACAGACCCAGGCAATGCGCAGGGCCGGATCGAACAACAGTGGCCGACCCGACTCGCGCAGTCGGAGGTCGAACTCGTAGTCCTCGTTGGCGCGGAGGGTTTCGTCCCAGCCGCCCAGCTCCCGGGCGATCGCGGTCGGGTAGCTCCCGAAGGGGATGTGATCGACCGTCGTCGGTTCAGTCCCGTGGTGGTAGGTCGAGTTCCCGACGCCGAACGATGACGACATCGCTGCGGCAATTGCACGGCCGGCGGGCGTGATGCCGACCGCGTCCTTCCTCCCACCGACGCCGCCCCACTTGCCGGTAAGGAGGTGCGCCATCGCCTTGTCGACGTAGTCCGGCGGAATCGTGGCGTGCCCGTCGACCCGAACCAGCCACTCGCCCCTCGCCTCGCGAAGTCCGAGATTGAGTCCGGTCATCGTGGTGGACGCCGGATTCGTCACGACGCGAACACGCGGGTCACGGCCGCTGCGTTCGGCCACGACGTCGAGCGTGCGGTCGGTCGAGACGCCGTCGATCACAAGTACGTCGAGATTCCGGTAGGTCTGGGCCAAAACCGAATCGAGCGCCTCGCCGATGAAGCCTTCCTCGT
>JBEHXL010000073.1:0-8216 GCA_048498715.1 Actinomycetota bacterium
CGAGACGACCCCAACCCCGACAAGAACCGGGTTATTCGACGGTGATCGCGTACTCGGGGCAGTTCGCCGCCGCGAGTTGTGCTTTTTCGACTTGGTCGGGGGCGAGTTCGCCCTCGACCAGGACGGTTGCGTAGCCGTCGTCGTCGTAGCCGAACAGGTCGTCGGCGAGTGTGTAGCAGCGGCCGTGGCCCTGGCAGCGCTCGTTGTCGAGGATGATGCGCATCAGGTGATCTTTATCGGCAGGACGCGCGGGCCGCGCACCTGACCGGCGGACCAGCTCACGGCGGCCGGATCGGCGAGCTCGAAGGACGGGAACGCGTTCATCCACTCTTCGAGCGCGACGCGCATCTCCATGCGGGCGAGGTGCGAACCGGCGCAGCGGTGGATGCCGAGGCCGAACGCGGCGTGACGGTTGTTCTCTCGGTCGATCACGAACTCGTCGGCGCGGTCGAAGAACGCGGGGTCGCGGTTGGCGGCCGGGAACGACAGCAGGATCCACTCCTCGGACTTCATCGGGCAGCCGTTGAACTCGAAGTCGTCCCGCACGAGACGCGCCATCGTGACCGGTGCGTACATACGCAGCACCTCTTCGATCGCGCTCGGGATGATCGACGGGTCGTCGACGAGCCGCTGACGATCGGCGGGGTGATCGGCGAAGTGCCACAGCGACGCGCCAATGCCGGACCACGTGGTGTCGATGCCGGCGATGAGCAGGAGCGCGATCGTGCGCACGACCTCGAACGGGTCCTGCTTCTTGCCGTCGAGTTCCGAGTCGAGCAGGAGGCTGATGATGTCGTCCTGCGGCTCGGCGGCGCGCGCGTGGATGTGGGGCATCAGGTAGTTGAAGAGGGCCTGGAAGCCTTCGATCCGTTCCTCGATGGGCCACGCGACGCCCTCGAGCACGTGGTGCACGAAGCCGCGGAACAGGTCGGCGTCCTCCGTCGGCAGGCCGAGCATGTTGGCGATGACGCGCACCGGGATGTGCTGGGCGTAGTCGATGGCGCCGTCGACAACGTCGTTGTCCTTGACTGCCGCGATGAGCTCTTGGCAGTACGCACGTGTCGAGGCTTCGAGCTCGGCGATGCGTTGCGGCGAGAAGATCGGCAGCAACAGGCGACGCGAATTCGAGTGGTAGGGCGGGTCGGCGGAGATCGGCGGCGCGATGCCTTGGGGGGCGAGCTCGACCGGCGGGCGGTGATTGGTGACCACGACCGACCGCGACGTGAAGTGGTCCGTGTCGTTCGCGATCGCAGATACGTCGGCGTGCGTGGTCGGCAACCACGCGCCGCCGTAGCGATTCGAGTGGGCAATCGGGCACTCGGAGGTGCGAATCGATTCGAAGATCGGATACGGGTTCGCGACATACGTCGGATCCGTGTGATCGAAATCAGTCGCCCAGTCCTCAACTGTTTCGTTAGGCATCCGAAGAATCTACCGAACCCATCGACTTTGCACGCACCGCGGGACAGACCGTCCCGCGGTGTTGCGTGCAAAGTCGACGGGTAGCCCGGTCGCGAGAACGGAGAACGCCGTTCTCATATAGATTTCGACGCATGGCACTGACCAAGGACTCGTGGCACGAGGAGCGCTTGCTCATCAACGGCAAGCTCGTCGAGGCGGAGGGTGGCAAGACATACCCGAACATCAACCCGGCGAACGAGGAAGTCATCGGTGTTTCCGCTGATGCTTCTCCCGCCGACATGCAGGCGGCGATCGCCGCGGCGCGCCAGGCCTTCGACGAGACGGATTGGTCGACCAACCTCGAGCTCCGGGTGCGCTGCATCCGTCAGCTGCACAAGGCGATCCTCGACCACAAGGACGAACTCGCCGACATCACGGTGGCCGAAGTCGGTGCGCCCCGCATGCTGATGGACGGGCCGCAGCTGGCCGAGCCGCTCAAGTTTTTCGACTACTACGCCAACCTCGCGGAGAACTACGAGTTCGTCGAAGAGCTCGGCGTGGCCGACACGATGGCCGGCCCGTCGAACCGCTGGGTCGAGAAGGTGCCCGTCGGTGTCGTCGGCGCCATCACGCCGTGGAACTACCCGAACCAGATCAACATCGCGAAAGTCGTGCCCGCGCTCGCCGCCGGCTGCACCGTCGTCCTCAAGCCGGCGCCCGACACGCCGTGGACGGGGCTGGCGCTGGGCCGCCTCATCGTCGAGCACACCGACATCCCGCCGGGCGTCGTCAACATCATCACGTCGTCGGACAAGACGATCGGCGAGATCCTCACCACGTCGCCCGACGTCGACATGATCAGCTTCACCGGCTCCACCGCCGTCGGTCGTCGCATCATGGAAGCCGGCTCGGCCACCATCAAGCGCGTGTTCCTCGAACTCGGCGGCAAGTCGGCCCAGATCGTGCTCGACGACATCGAAGACATGACGATGGGCGTCATCGCCGCCGCCTTCGGTGTGTGCACGCACGGCGGTCAGGGTTGCGCTACCTCCACCCGTCTGTTGCTGCCGCGCTCTCGCTACGAGGAAGGCGTGCAGGCGGCGACGGGTCTCGTCAGCACCATTGCGTACGGCGACCCGGAAGAGCCGGGCAACATGACCGCCGCGATCGTCAACCGTGCCCAGCTCGAACGCATGGCCGGCCTCGTCGAACGCGCGGTGGCCGACGGCGCCCGCGTGATGTGCGGCGGCGGGATCGCGACGCAGTTCGAGAAGGGCTTCTACATGCAGCCCACCGTGCTGGCCGACGTCACCAACGACATGGAGATCGCCCGCGAGGAGATCTTCGGCCCCGTGCTTGTGATCATCCCGTTCGAGGACGACGACGACGCCGTGCGCATCGCGAATGATTCGATCTACGGCCTGTCCGGTGGTGTGTCGGCGGCCGACCACGACCGCGCCCTGCGCGTCGCCCGTCGCATCCGCACCGGCACCATGTCGGTCAACGGCGGCCTCTGGTACGGCGCCGACGTGCCCTTCGGCGGCTTCAAGCAATCCGGCCTCGGCCGCGAAATGGGCCAGGCCGGCTTCGAGGAATACCTCGAGTCCCGCGCCATGGCCGAACCCGCCGGCATCAGGGGCTAACTGCCGCGTTCTTGTGCTGTTTTGGGCGCTATAGCGCCCCAAAACAGCACAAGAACCGCTAGGGGATCGCGCCGGAGCCTTTGAACTCGATGATCTTGTCCCAGTCGTAGCCGAGTTCGAGGAGCACTTCTTCGGTGTGCTGGGCGAACTCGGGGGGCGCGGAGCGCGGGCCGGCCGGGGTGCCGAAGAAGTCGACGGGGGTGTTGACGTTGCGCGTCGGCTCGCCGCCGTCGGCCGACGGCACGTCGACGAACCCGCCGGCCGAATGGGCGACGGGGTCCTCGAGCAGATCGTGGGGGAGTTGCACCGGCGCCCACCAGACGTTCTCCTTGTCGAAGATCTCGCCCCACTCGGCGAGGCTCTTCGTCGCGAACACCTCGTTGAGCGCGACGACCAACTCGGCCGACTTGAACAGCCGCGCCTCCATGGTCCCGTACATGTCCTCTGCGTCCCACTCGGGCTTGCCGATCGCGCGCAACACGTCGGGCCACATGCGCTGGCCCTGCAGACCGAGCAACCAGAACTGCTTGCCGTCGCCCGCGGTGTAGCCGGAGATCATCGGGTTCGGCGGCTGGGCGACGGTCATCGGGGTCGTCGGGATGCCGAGCCGTGCGGCCATTGCGACGTCCCAGCCGACCATGTACATGCCGATGCGCATCAGCGACGTCGCGACGAGCTGACCCTTGCCGGTCTTCTCGCGCGCGAGCAGCGCTGCGCTGACCGCGCCCGCCGCCGCCATGCCGGCCATGTGATCGCCCATGCCGCCGCGTTGATAGGGCAGCGCGGCGTCGGTCGGCACCAGCGACTTCGCGACACCCGCCCGTGACCAGAACGCGCCCACGTCGTATGCGGCGCGGTCGCGCTCTTCGCCCTCCATGCCGTAGCCGTTGACCTGTGCGTAGACGAGGCGCGGATTGCGCGCGCTGACCGTCTCGTAGTCGAGTCCAGCGCGTTCGAGCGCAATCGGTCGTGCGTTGGTGACGAACACGTCGGCTTCGTCGACGAGCTGCGCCGCGATCCTGCGGCCTTCCTCCGTCGACAGGTTCAGCGCGACGCTGCGCTTGTTGCGATTGTCGAGCTCGAACGGCGGACTGACGTCGCCGCCGAACGCGGACAGCAAGCCACGGAACGGGTCGCCGTCAGGCGGCTCGATCTTGATGACCTCACCTCCCCAGTCACCGAGAATCGCCGCGCACGCCGGGCCCGCGACCCACATGCCGACCTCGACAACCTTGATCCCCTCCATAGGTCCTTGCATAAGACGGCACCTTAGGTCTCCCGACTTTTGACGTGTTTGTGACCTCCGCAGGTAACGAACACGTCAAAAGTCGGGAGGGGTGGGCCAAGATGACCGGCGTGAGCGATCCCTTTGATCTGACCGGGAAGGTCATCGTCGTGACGGGCGGCAGTCGCGGCCTGGGCAAGGCGATGTGTCGTGTGTTCGCCGAGCGCGGTGCGGATGTCGTCATCGCCAGTCGCAAGCTCGACAACTGCGAGGAGTTGGCGAAGGAACTCGGCGGCAACGCGATGCCGGTCGCCTGCCACGTCGGGCGCTGGGCCGACTGCGACGACCTCTTCGCGACGGTCTACGAGCGGTTCGGCAAGGTCGACGTGCTGGTGAACAACGCCGGCATGTCGCCGCTGTACCCGTCGCTGGGTGAGGTCACCGAGGAGCTCTTCGACAAGGTCATGAACGTGAACTACCGC
Source organism: Actinomycetota bacterium (assembly GCA_048498715.1). Taxonomy (GTDB): domain Bacteria; phylum Actinomycetota; class Acidimicrobiia; order Acidimicrobiales; family JACCXE01; genus JACCXE01. The sequence continues at coordinate 4,752 of JBEHXL010000073.1, forward strand.
GGCCCCTTCCGACTGTCGTCGCTGTTCGGCGAGCGGATGAAGGCTGACGGGAAGGGCTCGATCATCAACGTCAGTTCCATCGCGTCGGTGCAGCCGGGCGCCGGCGAGATTCCCTACGCCGGCGCCAAGGCCGCACTCAACAACATGACCCTCGGCCTCGCTCGTGCGTTTGCGCCGGCGGTGCGCGTCAACTGCATCATGCCGGGCATGATCCAGACCGACATCGCCGACGCGTGGGATCCGGCGCTCGTCGAGGAGGGCTTCAAGCGCATCGTGCCGCTGCAGCGCATCGGCCAGGTCGACGAGTTCACGAGCGCCGCGTTGTACTTCGCGTCCGACGCGTCGGCGTACACGACCGGCGCGATCCTCAAGGTCGACGGCGGACTCGCCTGGTCGGCGTCATGAGCGCCGAGTTCGCCGGTCTCGTTGCCATAGTGACGGGTGGCGCGTCAGGCATCGGTCTCGCCACGAACAAACTGCTGGCGTCGAGCGGCGCGACGGCGATCGCGCTTGATCTGAACCCGGGCAATGACGGCGTTGCGTGCGACGTGTCGGACAAAGGCTCAGTCGACGCCGCCGTCGCCGAGGTCGTGGCGCGCCACGGCCGTCTCGACATCGTTGTCAACAACGCCGGCATCGGTGCGCGCGGCACCGTCGCCGACAACGACGACGACGAATGGCGGCGCGTCCTCGACGTGAACGTCATCGGCATCACCCGCGTCTCACGCGCGGCACTGCCGCACCTGCGCCATTCGCCCGCCGCGTCGATCGTCAACACATGCTCGATTGCGGGGTGGGCCGGTCTACCCCAGCGCGCGCTCTACAGCGCGACGAAAGGCGCGGTCCTCTCGCTCACGCTCGCCATGGCCGCCGACCACGTGAAGGAAGGCATCCGGGTCAACTGCGTGACGCCCGGCACCGCGGATACGCCGTGGGTCGGCCGACTGCTCGACGCCGCCGACGATCCAAAAGCAGAACGCGCCGCGCTCGAAGCCCGTCAACCGATGGGCCGCCTCGTCACCGCGGAAGAAGTCGCGCGGGCGATCGTCTACCTGGCGTCGCCGCTGTCGTCCTCGACGACGGGTACCGCGCTCGCCGTCGACGGCGGCATGTACGGCTTGCGTCTGCCTAAGTGACGATCTTGCGCGCGTAGGCGACGTACGCGTCGACGATCTCGCGGCCGGGCCGAGGCGTGTCGGGCGTCCACCATTCGGGGACGCGCACGCCCATGGCGCCGAGCGCCTTCGCGGCGAGGAACGTGTCGTCGACGTTAAAGACGCCCATGCGCGCGCCGCGGTCAAGCACGTCGATGAAGGTCTGCTCGGCCTGCGTGCGAATCGCGAGGACCGTGCGCAGCTGGTCCTCATCGAGCGCGCTGAGCTCACGGTTGGTCAGGCGAGCCATTGCGGGGTAGATGAGGTGGCCCTCCACGTGCGCCGTTACGAGGGCGCACAGCTGGTCCATCGGGTCGGGGCCGCAATCGAGCAGGGCATCACGCAGTCGCTGCAAGTGGGCCTGGTGGCCGATCATCGCGAGTTCGAAGAGCAGCTCCTGCTTGCTCGCCACGTGGAAGTAGATGGCGCTGGGCTGCTGGCCGAGCGCAGTGGCGATGTCGCGGATGGAGACGCCGTGGTAGCCCTCCCGCCCGAACAGTTCCATCGCGGTCTCGTAGAGGCGTCGCTTCGCGTCGGTCAGCTCGATGCCGGGCGGCAGTAACGCAGAACCGAACGATTGTTCAGCCGAGACCATTGACAAATAGTTAACAGCTACGTCAGTCTTACGCAATCTTCCAGAACGATCGTTCAGTACGTCTACGGAAGGCGGTGGGGGGCCGTCCCGAGTTCCTGTTGGTGCTCGGACTGCTCGTGCTTGTCGCGTTCGGACCCGAGGGCCTGCCGCTCGGTGTGGCGGGCATCGGCATCGTCGCCGGCTGCGTGCTCGGTCTGCACTCGATGGGCATCGTGCTGCTCTATTCGCGCACGAAGGTGCTCAGCTTCGCTCAGTTCGGCCTCGGCGCCTTCGCCTCGGTGCTGTTCTTCGCGTGGGTCGCGTACAACCAGTGGGCCGTTGTCGCGAACGGCATCTGCCGCGGCTGCATCGGTCCCCGCGGCCGCTCGATGTCGTGGCTGCAGCACCACCCCGACACGTTCCGCGAGTACCTGATCGACCACGGCCACTTCTGGGTGCTCGTCGTCAACGTGGTGATCAGCGCGGCGATCGGTGTGTGGCTCGCAAGCGTCCAGGGCAAGGCCGTGTTCAACACCATCTCGGGCGTGTTCGGACGGGCGCCGCGCATCGTGCCGACCGTCGCCACGCTCGCCTTTGCGGTGGCGCTCGGGCAGGCCGCCGGGTTCCTCGCGATGCGCAACGTCAAGTGGTTCGGACATCGCGTGTTCGCGTGGATCCCGTACGGGCCGCGGCCGGGCACCGGCATCGACGACAAACCGGCGGTGCCCGAAGGTCGGTTCGTGCAACCGCTGCACGAAGCCTGGGAGTTCACATCGAGTGCGAGCGCTCGCTTCCACTTCTACGACGTGATGACCGTGCTCATTGCCGTCGCCGCAATCGCGTTCCTCACCATTCGTTTTTCACGCGGGCGGCGCGGTCTCGTGAGCCGGGCGACCGCTGCGAATCTCGAACGCGCCGCCGCCCTCGGCGTCGACGTCGTCTCCGAGACGCGCGACCCATGGCGCGTGGCTGGCGCGCTGAGCGGCCTCGCCGGCGTGCTCACCGTTGCCCTCGCGCAATCGGCTCCGGCGATCGGTCTCGACATGGGTTCGCTCACGCTCGTGCTTGCGGCCGTCGTCCTCGCCCGACTCGTGAGCCCGGTGTGGGCCCTCGCCGGGTCGGTGGCGCTCGCCGTGCTCGACGCGGGGATGTTCTGGAACTTCCACTCGCGTGTGCAGTTCCAGGGATCTTTGGTCGTGATCATCGGGGTCGCGTTGCTGATCCAACGGGCCCGTTCGTCTCGGGCGACGCGCGACGCGGAGTCGGTGTTCACGAGCGCGGCCGAGCCGTTGCCGGTCCCGAAGGAGCTGCGCAACGCGCCGGGCGTCCACGGGTTCCTGCGCGGGGCGTCGATCGTCGCCGTGCTCGCGTTCTTGACGTTCCCGTTCCTCACGACGCCGCGGCAGCTGAGCCTCGGCATCGTCGCGATCGCGTACATGGTCATCGGCCTCAGCCTTCTCGTGCTCTCGGGCTGGGCCGGGCAGGTCAGCCTCGGTCAGTTCGCGCTCGCCGCCGTCGGCGCGTACGTTGCCGCGCTCGCCGGTCAGTCGTGGCACATTCCGCTCCCGTTTGCGCTCGTGATGGGTGCGCTCGCGGCGGGTGCCATAGCGCCGATCGTCGGCTTGCCTGCGCTGCGGCTGCCCGGACCGTTCGTCGCGATCATGACGCTCGCCTTCGCGCTCGCCGTGCCGGCGGTGCTGCTGAGCGAGCGACTCCTCGGCGGCGCGCTGCCGGATT
>JBEHXL010000074.1:0-8126 GCA_048498715.1 Actinomycetota bacterium
GGTCAAGCGATAGCTCCCAGCGCCAGATGGTTCCTTCGTCCGGATCGACGATCTCGTCGGTCCTGGCGAAGCCGGACTTGCGCAAAACGGCGACCGACGCGTTCTCCTCGGCGAGGGTGTGGGCGGACACGAGCTTGACGCCGGAGCTACGAGCACGATCAACCAAAATGCCGACGACCGACGTTGCAATGCCGCGGCCTTGGCGACTCGGAGCCACTGCGTAGCCGACTTCGACTTCGCCGTTCGCGGGTGGTCCCTTGTAACCACCGAATCCGACGAGTGCACCATCGGATTCGTCGAAGAACAAATGGCTGCCCCACGCGCTGGTGGGATCGGCGCGGACGCCGTCGATCGCATACGGAAGCGATTCCGGAAATCCGATCCAGCCCTCGGCAACGGCGATACCAAATCGCGTCGTGAAGACGTTGTCGCCATCGGCGAGAGCCTCGAGCCAGTCGAGGCGGGCGGGCTCAACGCGAACACTCACGCCGGGACGGTATCTCGACTCACCCGGGGCCGGTCTCCGCCATGGGGTAGGACTAGCGGATGAATGCGATGGCGCGCCGCATGTTCGAGTTGGTCGAGCCGATCGGTGTGGTGCCGTACGCAACCGACGATCCGAACGAGACGATGTTCGCCCTCGGGTTCACCAACTACTGGGACACCTACTTCGCCGGACGGGCTGCGGCTCTCGGACTGGTGAGCGCCGAGCTCGTCGACGCCCTCTTCTACAACTTCGCTCCCGGCGAAGTTGCCCGGCACATCCCGAAGGTGTGGGACACGACCACGCCGGCCGCTGCGCTCGCGGCTCGGGTACAGGGCTGCGTGAACGCACTCAACCGGATCCTCGCCGACCACGTCGCCACGGCTGAGTTCACGCGCGCCACCGAGTTGTTGATGAAGGCGGCGACGAGCGCGCCCGTCGAAGGCCGCCCGATGTACGCAGCGTTGCGCGCGCTTTCGACGCCCGACGACGAGGTCGCGCGGATGTTCCATGCTGCCGCGATGTTGCGTGAGCACCGTGGTGACGGCCACGTCACGGCATTGATGGCGGCCGGCATCGGTCGTCTCGAGTCGCACGTCGTGTTCGCGCTGGCCAACGACATTCCCGCCGAGAAGTTCGGTCGTATTCACCATCTTCCGGCCGGTGAACTGGCGACGGTGATCGACGGCGTCCGCGCCCGGGGCTGGATCGGTGACGACGGATGGCTGAACGATGCGGGCCGGGCCGTGCATGCGCAGGTAGAGGCGATGACCGACGACCTCGCCGCGGCGCCCTATGACGCTCTGTCCACAAGCGAAATCGACGAGCTTCAGTCGCTCCTCGAGCCAATGGCGACGGCGCTGCTCGCCGAGCAGTCCTTCGGCTAGCTCCGCTTCTTTACGATGCACGGCGTGACAATGAGCGACATCGCGCCGGTGGACGACGGGTCAGACGTCTTTTGGGATCTCGACCCGCTCGTGGAAAGTTTTGGTGGCCTGCAGGCCGCCCTCGGGACGGCGGAGGCCCAGGCCGACGCCTTCGCTCAGCGTTACCGCGGAAAAGTCGCGTCCCTCGACGCAGCCGCCCTGCTCGCGTTGTGTGACGAACTCGCCGCGGTACGTGACGCCATGGGCCGGGCCGGATCGTGGGCCAGCCTGCGTTTCAGCACCGACATGACCGACGCCGAGCGTGGCCGTGATCAACAGGTCGCCACCGAGAAGCTGGCGTCGGTCGCGAACACGCTGCTGTTCTTCCAGCTCGAATGGGCCGCCGTCGACGAGGCCAAGGTTGACGCGTTGCTCGGCGATCCGAGTCTGGCCCCGTATGCGCACTGGCTTCGGTCGACTCGGCGTTACGCCCCGCACTTGTTGACCGAGCCCGAAGAGCGGCTCATGACGGAAAAGGCCGTGACGGGCCGCGCCGCGTGGAGTCGTTTGTTCAACGAACTGACCGGCGCCCTCGAGGTCCAGCTCGACGGGAAGCCGCAGACGTTGGAGATGGGAATTTCTCGTCTGCAGTCCAACGATCCTGCGGTACGAGCCGACGCCGCCGCCGCAGTGACCGCGGCACTGGCGCCCGGGCTGCGCACGCGCGCGTTCGTCTTCAACACGTTGCTCGCCGACAAGGCGATCGACGACCGCCTGCGCTCGTATCCGACGTGGGTGTCGTCGATGAACCTCGCGAACGAAGCGAGCGACGCATCGGTCGACGCGCTCGTCGATGCCGTGCAGGCGCGCTACGACCTGCCCCAGCGCTGGTACGCGCTGAAGGCCCGGCTGCTGGGCGTCGAGCGGATAAAGGACTACGACCGCATGGCGGCGGTGACCGACGAGGACCAGTCGTTCGGCTGGACCGCGGCGCGCGAACTGGTGCTCGACGCCTACGCCAGCTTCAGTCCGCAGCTCGCCGACGCCGCAGCCCGGTTCTTCGACGAGAACTGGATCGACGCCGGGACGCGGCCGGGCAAGCGCGGTGGGGCTTTCTGCTCGTACACCGTTCCGAGCCATCACCCGTACGTCTTCCTGAACTGGACGAGTCGTCAACGGGACGTGCTCACGCTGGCGCACGAACTCGGCCACGGGCTCCACGCGTACCTGGCGCGCGAGCAGACGATCTTCAGTCAGACCACCGGGCTCACGCTCGCGGAGACTGCCTCGGTGTTCGGCGAGACCGTCACCTTCGGCCGCTTGCTCGACCAGACGAGTGATCCCGCCGCGCGACTCTCCCTGCTGGCGTCGAGCATCGAAGGCGCGATCGCGACGGTCTTCCGTCAGACCGCCATGAACCGCTTCGAGGCCGCCGTGCACACGACACGACGCGAGCGCGGTGAGTTGTCCATCGACGACTTAAACGCGGCGTGGCGCTCAACGCAATCCGAGATGCTCGGCGACGCCGTGGAGCTGACCGAGGGCTACAACACCTGGTGGAGCTACATCCCGCACTTCATCGGCTCGCCCGGATACGTGTACGCGTACGCCTACGGCCAACTGCTCGCACTCAGCGTCTACAAGCAGTACGAACTGCAGGGCTCGGACTTTGTGCCGCGATATCTCCACCTGCTGTCGGCGGGTGGCTCCCAGTCGCCCGAGGACTTGGCGCGCATCGTCGGTTGTGACCTCGCCGACCCGGGCTTCTGGGACGGGGGTCTCGCCATCGTGGAGGCGCAACTCGACGCCGCGGAGGACGCGGCGGTCGCCGCGGGGCGTCTGTAAACCGGTCGTTCGTCACACCACGCCCGCGGGGTGTCGTGCGAGACTGCCCGGGTGGGGAGGGACCACGAGCGGCTCGTAAAACGTATTCAGCGGTCGATCACGACCGGCAACGTTGTTGCTACCGCGACGCTTGCCTTGTGGTCGTTGCTGCCGCCGCGTCTGAGCCCACCGATCGTGCCCTACGGGGTCCTCGTCGTCTGCAACGTGTTGCTCGTCGTCGGTTGGAACGCGACGGTGCACTATGTCGCCGGACCCATCGCGACACGTCGGGTGCTGCGACCGGTCGACGACTACCTCGCCGGTGACCGCCCGCCGACCGACGCCGAGATGCGCTCGCTCATCGGCTTGCCGCTGAAGCTCGCCCTCGCGAACACCGGCGGGTGGGTCATCGCCTGTGCGCTCGAGGCGGTGCTCAACATGGGCTTCATGTACCACCCGGGGGACTGGCCGGTCTTTCGCTTCTCCGTCGCGATCTTGCTCTGCGCCTACGCAGCGGGATTGCTCGGCACCGTGTTGATGGAGCGCGAGTTGCGGCCGGTCTTCGCCCGTGCGTTCAACGAGGCCGGCGTTCCGTTGTCGCGTTCGCACAGCGTCCGCACCCGCCTCGCGTTCCTGTGGGGCATGGCCGGCGTGCTGCCGTTCGTCGCGATCAGCGACGCCATCACCGGGCTGAACGCCCAGCAGATGGTGATGATGCGCCCTGGGCTCTATCAGTTGTGCTTCCTCACGGCCTTGTCCGGCGCGCTCATCACCCGCGCCGGTGCTCGTTCGATCATCGAGCCCGTCACCGAACTCGAAGACGCCATGCAACGCGTGGGCGACGGAGACCTCGACGTGGCCGTGATTGCCGACCGGCCCGGCGAGTTGGGCGCGGTGCAGGCGGGCTTCAACCGCATGGTCGACGAACTGCGCAACCAGCGCGCGCTCGAAGCGCTGTTCCGGCGCCACGTCGGCACCGAGGTCGCAACGCGCGCACTCGAGCAGGGCCTGGTGATGACGGGTGAGCGGCGCGAAGCCTCGATCGTTTCGGTGCGGTTCAACGCCGCGATCGACGGTCCGACGGCCGCGGCGCGCATCGAGCATCTCAACGAGGTGTTCGAGACCGTCGTCACGATCGTGAACGACGAGCGCGGCTGGGTGAACAAGCTCTCCGAGCGCGGCGCCATGTGCGTGTTCGGTCCGCTCGCCAACGACGACCATCACGCCACGGGATCGCTGCGCGCCGCGCGTCGATTGCAGGACGCGCTCGCGGGCGTGGCGTCCGTCGAGGCCTCGATCGGCGTGGCCACTGGTTTCGTCGTGGCCGGCAACGTGGGTGCGTTCGACCGCCACGAATACACCGTCATCGGCGAGCCGGCCAACGCCGCGGCGCGCCTCGCGGAGTTGGCGTCGACCCAACCCGAACGCGTACTGGCGACCGAAGGCTGCGTCGCAGCCGCGGTGTCCGACGAGAGCACAACGTGGCGAGCCGAGGGCCGCAAAGAACTGCGTGGCTGGCCGGAGCCGGTGATGGTGTTCGCTCCCGGCCTGCGCGAAGGCGTCCCAGCATGACGAGCAACCGTGAGGTCGCGCGGTCCGTCGAGCGTCGGCTGATCCTCGGGGCCCTCGCCGGCGCGCTGGTCATCGGTGGCTGGGGCTTGGCCCCGCCCGAGATCGCCGCGCCGAAGGTGAGTTCGGCGGAACGGGCGCTGTTCAACCTCATTGGTTCGGCGGTGTTCGCGCTGATCGTCGTGTTGCCGTGGGCGCGGCTTGCGAGCCGTCGATTGCTGGCGCCGCTCGACGATTGGCTCGTCGGCAATCGAGACGCGACGCCAGACGAGCGGCGGTCTCTGTTGGCGCAGCCGCTTCGTCAAGCGTTGTGGACGCTGCCGTGGTGGATGATGATCGCGGTCTGGGTGCCGCTGCTCAACACGCGACTCGTCTACGCATCGGGCTCGTATCCGCTGATTCGTGTGCAGCTGCAGATCGCGGTTGCCGCCTTCTTGTCCTTCGCCGTCACTCACGCGCTGGTCGAAGACTCGTTGCGGCCACAGTTCTCGCGAGCGCTTTCCCATGCGACGGTGCCGATGGCGCGCACCAACGGATTGGGGGCGCGCATGCTGCTGCTCTGGGGCGCAGCCGCCGCCGCGCCGCTCGCCAGCATGGCGATCCTCATCGCCGGTCTCGACGGCGAAGAGTTGGTCCTCGCGCGCGGCGCGATCTACCTGATGTCGGCCATCGGCGTGATCGTCGGCGGCGTGGTCAGTTTCCTCGGCTCGCGGCCTGTCATCTCAGGCCTTCGGTCGGTCCACGGCGGCGTGACCGAAGTCGCGAACGGGAACCTCGACGTATCCCTGCCCGCCGACACTCCCGGCGAGATCGGCGCGTTGCACGGTCGCTTCAATGTCATGGTCGACCAACTCCGGGAGCGCCGTCGCGTCGAGGAGTTGTTCGGCACCTACGTCGGCGCCGAGGTCGCGCGTCTCGTGGCCGACGTCGACACCGAAGCCGTCACACCGTGCAACGTGACCGTGCTCGTGACCGACGTCATCGGCAGCAGCCGCCTCGCCCTCGACCTCGACGCAGCCGGTGTCGTTTCCATGCTCAACGACTTCTTTGAAGAGGTCGTCGGTGCGGTGTCGGCCGAGGATGGTTGGGTGGCGCGGTTCGAGGGCGACGGTGCGGTGTGCGTGTTCGGCGCGCCGATCCCCGCCGACGACCACGCCGAACGCGCCCAGCGCGTCGCCTTGGATCTCCGGGCGCGCACGGTCGCGTTGGCGAAGCGGCATCCCCGTCTCGACGCCGCGATCGGCATCGCAACCGGCGACGCGGTCGCCGCGACCGTGGGCGCTGCGAGTCGGTCCGAGTACAGCGTGATCGGCCCGCCCGTCGTCGTCGCCGCCGCAATGTGTGATCAGGCCAAGCGGGCGCCTGACCGCATCGTTGTCGCAGCGTCCTAGGTGGTGGCGTTGCTGCCGATGTCGCACCGGTAGAGCGGCAGGTTTTTGAGAACGAACCGACGCAACGCCGCGGCTTCGATGGTCTGATCGGCGAGCATTCGCGTAGCAATACGCGCGATGAAGGGGTCGCCATCGCGACGAGCCTGGCTGGCCATGGTGATCGCCGTCTGATGATGCGTAACCATCATGGGCAGCCATGCTTGTGTCCGTTCTCTTCGAGCCAACACAGACCTTCGACCGCAGCGGAGTAGTCGGGGTGGAGGCCGTCCCAGTTCGGCAGGGGAGTGTCGGGCGTAATCGGACGCCCCGACGCGCCGACGTTGGGCAGCGTGCCGTTGGCCGTTGCCGGCTTGGGTGCGGCGATCAGTTCCAAGCCGTCGGGCCGGAAGAACCGAAAGGTCTGACGTGGCGCCTTCATCACGCGGAAGCCGCGGTGGTGGATCGCGGTGTGGTGGAAACGGCAGAGCAGCACGAGGTTGTCGATGTCGGTGAGGCCGCCGTTCTCCCACTCGTCGATGTGGTGGGCGTCGACCCAGATTCTCTCGGTGCAACCAGGAAACACGCAGCCGCCGTCACGAATGCCGAGCGCTCGTCGCTGGGCGCGGTTGGGGAGCCGATGTTTTCGTCCCAGGTAGAGGATCTCGCGGTCTTCGGGTCCGATCACCACGTCCTGAAACGAGCACGAACACAGCAGGTGCTGTTTCGACGCCTCGGACAACACCGGACCTCCGTCGATGCTCGCCTCATCCGTCTCCGCGTTGAGGTGGACCATCACGACGTGCCGGTCGCCCGCGGTTACGGGTGTTGGTCCGTTGGCGATCATGGTCTCGGCGACCATCACCAGCGCGTCGGCGTTGCTCACTTTCGGAGAAAGCGTCCCCGCGGGGACGCTTTTGTCGTCGTCGGACGTCCCCGCGGGGACGCATTCGCCTATCGAGTTCGCCAAGAGGTCGCGTGCGATCTGCATTGCGGCGACGAACAGTGCACCCTCCTCGGGCAGCAGCTTCATTCGCGCGTCGAGCATGCCATCGTCGTCGTAGGACCAGCTGACGTGTCGCTTGTCGATCGGGTTCTTGTCGACCGAGCGACGGCCAGCGACCACTTTGTCGATCTGCGCGGCTGTTGCGCACTCGGCCCAGTCGACCAGCGTCGACTCGGTTTCCGGCGTAACGATGCGACTGATCGCGCGAACCTTCGAGTACGACAAGACCCCGTCAGCGAAACCCGCCCGGAGCCGCGGGAAATGCTCGAGCTTGTACGCAACCCGCACGTATTCGCGGGCAGTGTGCAACGAGATGCCGCACCGCCAGTTCAAGAAGTGTGCCGCGGACCGGCACTCCCACGGTAGGTAACCCTCGCGCCGGTCGAACTCCGCCAGCGTGAGGAGCCACTTGCACAGCGCCGCATCGATGCACGCGGTTCCTTGCGTGAGCTCGTCTTCGAGTTCTTTGAGGGGGCGTTCGTCCATGCACCAGCGTAGGTGAACACCAGTTCGATTGCTAGGGCGAATCCACCTGCGCGAGCAGGTCTTGCACGCCTTTGAGCACGGCGGAGCGGAAGTCTTTCGCGTCGTGGATGAGGTGGCCGCAGCCGGTCACGGTGCGGCACTCGACCTGCGGGCTGTGCTCGTTCAACAACGCGATCACTTCGGGCCGCAGCACGGTGTCGCTCTTCGACGGGTCGCCGGCGAGGGCGATACCCGGGACCGGCAGCTCGCGGTGTGGGTCGAAGACCGGGTTGTCGGATCCGTCGAACACGGCATCGAGGACCGACGCGTCGAGTTCGAGCATCGCGACGGCCATCGCCTCGATCGCGTCGTCGTGCGCGAGCTCGCCGAAGGTGGGGCCCGACGGGCTCGGCGCGTTCGCCATGATCCCGATGAGTTGTTCCACGGAGATGCCGGACTCCTGCAGGCGAGGAATCGACTCGCGCATCATGCGGAAGCCGTTGATGAGGCTGTTGCCTTCGAGCGCGGCGGCCGTCGGTGCGTTG
>JBEHXL010000075.1:0-7993 GCA_048498715.1 Actinomycetota bacterium
GCGTGTTGCGCGTCGGTGACGAGTGCATCGATCCGGCGGCGCGCGCCGACAGCGCGTTCGACGTCGTCGAGGTGTTCCCGCAGCGGGGAGCCATGTTCGGTTGCTGCGCCCCCATCGAGTGGAGGCAGTTGTTGTCGAACACGCCCCGGTGGGTGCGTGACCCACGTTTGTCCCCACGGATTGGTGACTTCGAAGTCGCCGTTGGGGTGGAGCTTGGCCAACCAGCCTCGGCGGTGCAGCACGTCATGGTGCTTGTCGCAGAGCAGGATTAGGTTCCCCACGGCGGTTGGCCCGAAATGTTTGATCCATTCACGGACGTGGTGGATGTCGCACCAGCCGACTGGGCGGTCACAGTTCTTCCACCGGCAGCCCTGATCACGGGTGGCGACGGTCTGCGCGAGATGAGGCGGTGGTTCCTTGATGGCGCGGCCGTAGTCGAGGACAACGCCGTCGGCCATCACGACGCGATGCAGGACGCAGTCGCACAGCAGTCGTTCGACGGTTTCGGGGCGCAGCGTCATGCCGGTGGATTCGTCGTAGCCATGCACGTGGTCGGTGCCGAGCGTGGCCGCGTCGACGATGACCTTGATCTGCGGAACGTACCGGCGCGGTTTCTTGGTGTCCTGGTGCTTGAGGAAGAACCGCGCGATCGAGTTGAGCGCCTCACCGCGGCGGATGGGCGCGGGCACGGTGAACTCGTGCGAGTCGGCAAGGCCGAGCGCCTCGTTCCACAGGCCGTAGCCCTCCGCGTCGAGCGATGCGTTGAGCACGCCGCGATCGTCCATTGTCGGCGAGAGGTGGGCGGTGCACTCGTCGTCGATCGGCGAAGGACCGGGATGCAATGCGTCGGCACGGTCTCGCCACAACCGCATTGCCGTTTGCGTGTCGTCGAGAGACATCCCGCCGAGGTATGCGAGGAGTTGGGCTTCGTGCTCGGCGAAGAGATCGACGTGACGGTCGATGACGAAGCTCACGATGATCCGCACCTGCCCACCCGTCAGCGAACCTGCGATCCACGCTGCCGCCGTGCCCGGCAGGCGGCGCAGTTTCCGGGCGATCCGCACGAGTTCGAACGCGTCGCGGGGGTGCACGCCCTGCTCCTTCAGCCACGCTTGGGTCGATGTGTAGCCCGCGACGTCCCACCACTCGTCGGAGTCGAACTCGCCGATCGCGGCACACAGCCGGGCCTCGTACCGATCGTGGCAGCGCAGCGCGTCGGCCAACGACGGGGCCTCTCCGTGGATCTCGGAGGAGTCGAGTTCGCTCATAAGCACTGCGAATGACATCGATGTAATTCTACCGAAGGGGTGTGACATCCAGCTTCGGGGTACAGGAGGCTCGTGCTGCGACGACGCCCTTCCTTACTCGCGCTGATCTGGCTTGTCATCGGCCTGATCGTGGCCGCGAACAACGGCTACCTCGGCGCGATCAACGACCTTGGCTCGCTCGTCTCGGCGTTGCTGGGCATCGTGCTGTGGCCTCTCGTGCTGCTCGGCATCGACCTGAAGATCAAGTGACGTCCTAGTCGTCGAAGTGGGTGCGCAGCTCCCGCTTGAGGATCTTGCCGGCGGGGTTGCGGGGCAGCTGTTCCGTGGCGAAGTGGATCCGGGTCGGAACCTTGAAGTTCGCCAGCCGCTCCCGCACGTGGTCCTGCACCTGCTCGGCGGTCAGCGTTTCGCCCTCACGGAGGAGGATCACCGCAGCCACCTCTTCGCCGAGGCGCTCGTGGGGCACGCCGAACACCGCGGCCTCGTAGACCGCCGGCATCTCGTAGATGGCCGCTTCGACCTCGGCGCAGTACACGTTTTCGCCCGCGCGCAGGATCATGTCCTTGGCCCGGTCCTCGATGTAAAGGAAGCCTTCCTCGTCGAGTCGGCCGAGGTCGCCGGACCGGAGCCAACCGTTCACGATCGTCTCCGCCGTCGCATCGGGTCGGTTCCAGTAGCCACGAATGAGTGACGGTCCCTTGAACCAGATCTCGCCTCGCTCACCGACCGGTAGGTCGTTGCCATGCTCGTCGCGGATCGCGAGTTGCTGGCCTGGCGCGGCGCGACCCGTCGACGAGGGATGCGTGACGTAGTCCTGGCCCGAGTTGCCGGGCCCGTACGCATTCGTTTCGGTCATGCCATAGCCAATATTCGGCGATGCCTTCTTGAACGAGTTGGCCACGCGGCCGACGAGCTTGGGCGGCGCCGGCGCGCCACCACCGCCGACCGACAGCAGCGACGACGTGTCGAACTTGTCGAACTCGGGGCACTCGAGCAGGTCCCAACTCTGGGTCGGCACGCCGACGAAATTCGTGACGTGCTCGCGCTCGATCAGCTCGAGGGCACGGAGCGCGTCCCACTTGTACATGATCACCAGCTTGAGGCCGGACCCGAAACAACTGAGCATGACGGGCACGCCGCCGGTCACGTGGAACAGCGGCACGATGAGGATGAAGCTGAGTGGATAGCCACTTGATTCCGCCGCGGCGCGCGCCGAGTCGGGGTTGCGCATGCGCTCGACAGCCGAGCGCGCGCCGAAGCCGGTGATCGAGTTGCAGATCGCGCGATGTGTCGAGACCGCACCCTTGGGGCGGCCGGTCGTACCCGACGTGTAGAGGATCGTCGCGTCGTCGTCGGCCGCGATGTCGATCGGCGGGGGAGTGGTGCCGAGTTCGACGACGTCGTCGTACTTGTCCGCGTCAGCGGCTTCACCCCGAACGACGACGGTCTTGATGCCAAGCCGCTTCGCGCTCATCGCTGCGAGCGTGGCCCGCTCGGGATCGGCGATGAGGACCTTGGTGCCCGAGTCCTCCAACGCGAAGTCGAGCTCGTCGTCGGTCCACCACGCGTTGAGCGACACGCTGATGGCACCGATCGACACGATGGCGGCCCACGAGATCACCCACTCCGGGTAGTTGCGCATGCCGATCGCGACACGGTCGCCCTTCTGGACGCCGTAGCGATTGACGAGCGTCGCGCCAAGCGCGTCGACGTGCTCCATCACCCGAGCAAAGGACCATCGTTCGTCCTCGTAGACGAGAAAGTCCGCGTCGCCCCGCGCGCGGGCGGTGCCCACGAAGTCGCGCAACGTTTGCGGGGCGCGCTTGAACACGTTGGTCGGGATGCCGAACACGTCGACTTCCTCGAGTTCGAATGGGCCCCCAGCGGCGGTCAGCGTGGCGACCGCCTCGTCATACGACATCGTCATAACGTCGCCATTATTGCGAGGCGACGAACACCCCCGTGTCCTTGGTGACAGTGAAGACGCCGTCGTTGGCCGCCATGACGGCGCTGACTGCTGCGTGCAGCTCCTGCACCCACTCCTCGGTCATCCGATCCGGCGCCATGGAGATCGCGTAGGCGACGACGTCGTCCGCGTCCGTGCAGCGCAATCCGTCGGTGTGCTCGTGCCAAACCACGTTGGTGAAGAACGCGCCGAGTAGGCCGGCGCCGTTCTGCCGGCCGAAACTGTCGGAGTGTTTGACTCCGCTGTCGTGAGGGACAAGCACATCGAGTTCACGCATGTGGCCCGGACCGTTCGTGGCGGCGATCAGCACACCCTCTGGGCGGAGGACGCGGCGAATCTCGCGAGCGGCCTGGGCGACATCGGGCACGTGATAGAGCATGTGGTTCGCGAGCACGACGTCGAACGCCTGGTCTTCGAAGGGCAGTGACTGGACGTCGGCAACCTGCGCGACGGCGACGTCCAGATTGGTCAACGGCTGCAGTCGTGCGCTCGCTTCGGTGATCATGCCTTCGGACAGGTCGGTGAGCGTCAGCCGGATCGAGTGTGGCAACGCCGCGTTGATCGTCGGCCAGATCAACCCGGTGCCGCAGCCGACCTCGAGCACGTCGAGGACGTGCGACCAGTCGACGAGGCTCACGACGAAGTCGAACCAGCTCACGGGTGACGTGCTGTACCGCTCGTGCAGGCGAGCCCGCGCCGACAGGTTGGACCCGTCCCGATACTGCACCTCGCGCAGATAGGTCTGGTCGTCGGGTGCCTTCATGGGAGGTTTTGCACCTCGATCGCCATCGGCAGCAGGTGCTGGAACCGCAGCGTCAGAACTGAGTCGCCCGTGATCTTCTCGGGTTCGACGCCCATCCGGCGCAGATCGTTGGCGACGGCTCGCACGTCGTCCGCCGTTGCCACGGCGACACCGAAGTGCTCGTACGTCATCGCCGCCGGCGACTCGCGTTCCTTCACGTTGATGTACGCACCACCGCCCGTCGCGATCGTCATGCGCTCGGGATTCGAAAGGTTCTCCAGGTCGTGCCAGCCGAAGAGTTCGCCGTAGAACAGTTCGATCTTCTTGCGGTACTCCGGGGTCAGCGTTCCGACCGGAACGCTCATGGCGACGTGCGTCAGCCGTGTCGTACGCATCGCCGAAGTTTGCCCGAATCGTCCTCATTAGGCTCGGGGTCGTGTTGACCGATCGAATCCTGATGGGCCCCGGCCCCTGCAACCCCTACCCCGAAGTGGTGGAGGCCATGGGCCGGCCGATGCTCGGTCACCTCGATCCCGAGTTCCTCTTCCTGCTCGACGAGACGTGTGAGCGGCTGCGTCAGGTCTTCCAGACGAACAACGCGTTGACCCTTCCGGTGAGCGGCACGGGATCGGCCGGCATGGAGGCCGCTTTCGTCAACGTGGTGAAGCCCGGCGACCTGGTCGTCGTCGGTGTGAACGGCTTGTTCGGCGAGCGCATGACCGACGTCGCTGCGCGCTGCGGCGCTGAGGTCATTCGCGTCGAGGCCGAATGGGGCACGCCACTCGACCCGCAGGCGTTGCTCGACGCGCACCCGAACCCGGCGATCATCGCGTTGGTCCATGCAGAGACGTCGACGGGCGTCCGTAACGACGTGGCGCACATCGGAGCCAACAAGCCCGAGGGGACGTTGCTACTCATCGACACGGTCACGTCGATCGGCGGCATCGAACTCGACATCGACGGTTGGGGCGTTGACATCGCGTACGCCGGTACGCAGAAGTGCCTCGGCGTCCCGCCGGGCCTCGCGCCGCTGACCTATTCCGAGGCGGCCCGCGCCCGCATCCTCGATAAGCCGCAGAGTTGGTACCTCGACCTTTCTCAGATCGCGTCGTATGTCGACGCTGACGGTGGGGCGCGCAAGTACCACCACACCGCGCCGATCTCGATGATCTTCGGTCTGCACGCAGGCCTTGGTGTGATCCTCGAGGAGGGACTGCGCAACGCGTGGGCGCGTCACGAGGAAGCGGGACGCGCGCTGCAGGATGGTCTCGAGAAGCGCGGCTACGAACTCGTCGCGCCCGTCACCAACCGCCTTCCCGAACTGACGACCGTGTGGGTGCCCACCGGTGTGGACGACGCATTCGTGCGCCGCGCGCTGCTGGAGAAGTACGGCATCGAGATCGGTGGCGGCGTCGGTCCGATGGCCGGCAAGGCGTGGCGCATCGGTTGCATGGGTCATACCGCTCGCCTGCGCAATGTCGCGACGCTGCTCGCTGCGCTCGACGAGGTCGTCACCTGGTGACGGAGCCGGCTTGGTTCCCTGGTCCGGTCGAGGACACGAACCTCGGTCGTTTCATGGCGGCTGAACACGTTCCGGGCGAGTTCGATCTGCTGCTGGAGAAGTCGATCACGGAGCCCGAGTGGTTCTGGGACGAGATCGTCAAGCACCTCAACATCCGGTTCCGCACTCCCTACACAGAGGTGCTCAACACCGACAAGGGGATCGCCTGGTCGACGTGGTTCACCAACGGCCAACTCAATGCCGTCGACACGCTGCTCGGCCATCCCGCTGAGGATCCCGCGCTGGTGTGGGAAGGCGAACACGGCGCCGTGCGCGAGTGGACCTACGGCGAGCTGACCAACGCGGCAAGCGGCGTGGCCTGCGCTCTGCGAGAAGCGGGCGTCGGTGTCGGCGACGCCGTCGGCATCTTCATGCCGATGATTCCCGAGACGGTCGCCGCGTTGCTCGGCACGATGGCCGTCGGCGCGATCTTCCTACCGCTGTTCTCCGGCTACGGCGCCGGCGCGATCGCGACCCGATTGCAAGATGCAGAAGCGAAGGCGTTGCTCACCGCCGAGAACGGCAGCCGTCGCGGCAAGTCCATCGACATGATCTCGACAGCCGAAGAGGCCGTCGCCGATTGCCCAACCGTCGACACGATTCTCTGCGTCGGTCGGAACTGGCCCGAGCCGACGAGCGAGCCACTCGACGCCGTCGCCGTCGACAGCGAGCATCCGCTGTTCATCGCGTATACGTCGGGCACCACCGGTCGCCCGAAGGGGACGATCGCGACGCACGCCGGCTTCCTCACGAAGGTGGCCGAGGAGGTGGTGTTTCAGTTCGACTGCCGCCGCGACGACACGCTGTTCTGGTTCACGGACATGGGCTGGATCATGGGTCCGTGGGAGGTCGTCGGGACGCTCGCGAACGGTGCCCGTCTCGCGCTTTACGAGGGCGCGCCGGATTGGCCGGAAGTTGATCGCCTGTGGTCCTTCCTGGAAGCGCACAAGGTGACCATCCTGGGAATCAGTCCGACCCTGATTCGAGCCCTTATGCCGAACGGGGATGCACCCGTGCGCGGGCACGATCTGTCGAAGCTCCGAGTCCTCGGTTCGACCGGTGAGCCGTGGAACGAAGGCCCGTGGCAGTGGTACTTCGACGTGGTCGGCGGCGGGCGTTGTCCGATCATCAACATCAGCGGGGGTACCGAGGTCGGCGCGTGTTTCCTGTCGCCTCATCCGATTCACCCGATCAAGCCGATGAGCCTCGGTGGTCCGTGTTTGGGTATGGCCGTGGACGTGTTCGACGACGACGGCCGCCCGTTGCGCGGCGCGGTCGGCGAGCTCGTCTGCACCAAGCCGTGGCCCGGCATGACGCGAGGCATCTTCAAGGATCCTGATCGTTACCTTGAGACCTATTGGAGCCGTTGGCCCGATGTCTGGGTGCACGGAGATTGGGCCTCTATCGACGAAGAGGGCGATTGGTTCCTCCACGGACGCAGCGATGACACCATCAAGGTGGCAGGGAAGCGACTCGGTCCCGCCGAAGTAGAGACCGTGCTGGTTACGCATCCCGCGGTCGTCGAAGGCGCCGCCGTCGGTGTTCCCGATGACGTGAAGGGTGAGGCGCTTTGGTGCTTTGTCGTGCTTGGTGGGGAGACCGAGCCGTCAGAGACCTTGCGCGGGGAGATCATCCAAACCGTGTCGGACGCACTCGGTAAGAGCTTCGCTCCCAGTGTGGTCAAGTTCACCAAGGCATTGCCCAAGACGCGCAATGCCAAGGTGCTGCGCCGCGCCGTCCGCGGGGTCGTAACCGGCAACGACCTGGGCGACCTCTCGTCGCTCGAAGATCCGTCGACCATCGACGCGATCAGAAACGCAAACTAAGGGGCTGGGATAACCAATGGCGTTGCTGCGAACCACCGTGCCGATCGAGTTGACGGGCCGTCGTCTCGTCCTTCGTCCGCTCGAGCCGAGTGACTTCGATCGCTGGACCGAAGTGCGCACCCGCGCCGCGGGTTGGCTGCGCAAGTGGGAACCGTCGATCCCCCTCGGCCACGCGGACCCGTCCACCGATCGACGCGCCTTCGCGTCGCGCTGTGCGGCGCGTGACCGCGAGCGTCAGCTCGGCACCGGTTACGGCTTTGGCATGTTCATCGGCCGCGACCTCGTCGGCGAGATCAACGTGTCGTCGATCCAGCGCGGTCCGTTCCAGAGTTGCTACATCGGCTACTGGGTCGACGAGAAGTACGCCGGCCAGAGCCTCACGCCCGAAGCGTGCGTCATCGTGATGCGTTTCGCGTTCGAAGAGCTCGGTCTGCATCGCGTGCAGGTCGCGATCATTCCGCGCAACGCACCGAGCCGTCGCGTGATGGCCAAGCTCGGCATTCGTGAAGAGGGCGTCGCCACCCGCTACCTCGAGATCAACGGCGTGTGGGAAGACCACATGCGCCACGCGATCACCGCCGAGGAATGGGCCATCCGCGGCGACGACCTCGTCAACACCTGGCTGTCGTA
>JBEHXL010000076.1:0-7858 GCA_048498715.1 Actinomycetota bacterium
TTCACGTACAGCAGATCGAGCGCCTCGGACCGCCACGACGTCCAGTACTCCCCGATCGCTTCCGCGTTCGCGTCGTTGTCGACGACGACCGGAACATCGAACCCTCGGCGCAACACCGTGGCAATCTCGACGCCGCTCCAACCCGGCATGAGCCCGGGGATGCCGATACCGATACCGAGGACGTCGGAACGCTTGCGCCCGGCTTCTTTCAGCAGTTCCTTGAACGTGGCGAGAACCCACCCCAGAATCGCTTCCGGCCCCTCGGTGAGCGATCGGTCCGCCGGCCGTTCGGCGATCGGCGTACCGGCCAGGTCGGTTACCGCAAGGCGTGAGTGAGTCCGGCCGAGGTCGGCGACGAGCACGACGCCGGCGTCCGAGTTGAACGCGATGCGGTTGGCCGGCCGTCCACCCGTCGACAGGCCGGGTTGCTCTTCGACCAGTCCGGCATCGAGCAAGGACGACACCCAGGTGCCGATGACCGGCATCGTGAGGCCCGCCAGCTCGGCAATTTCCCGACGCGTCGCCGGGCCGTGCAACCGCAGGTGCTGCACGAGCGCGCCAGGCGAGACGGGTTCCGTTTCACCCAACACGAGAGATGCCCCCCAGCACGAAACGCGACCCTACGCCGACTTACGTGCGTCTGACAAGTAGAACTCGGCAACTTTTCTTGAAAATCCAACGTAAGTCGGACCGTTATCTCGCGCCGGGACGACGAAAGCGGCGAAACCCCGGACTTTCGCGCCTCGCGGGCCTTAGGAGTACTCGCCCTTGATGGTGAAGTAGGTGCCGCGGATCGTGCCGGCGAGCTTCGACTTCTGGCGAGCCCACTTGAACGCGGAGAGCTCTGCGGGCGGGTCCATGCCTTCGGAGAGCTTGAAGCCAACGGCGCGCTTGCCGGCGTCGGCGAGGGTGTAGAGCACGTTGATGGCGAGGCCGCTCTCGTAGAAGACGTGGGTCCATCGGATCCCGTCGACCTCGACCTCGGTCGCTTCGAGGGCCGGCGACTCGATAACAATCCCCCGCTCGTTCTCGAGCACCTTGGCCACGTAGTTCACGAGCTTCTTGGCGTCCTTCGCCGCCTTGACGGTGAAGTCCACGTCGTACTTGTTCTTGAAGTAGCGGGCTTCGTTCGCGCGCAGCCCGGCGAGCGCGTCGGCGACGGGCGAGGACTCGAGGCCAACAGTGGACACTTCGTTGAAATCGACGGTGTAGGTCTTCGGCATAGTGATCACGTTACGGAGGCCTCGCCGGGAAGGCTTCTTGAATCCTGATCGGTTAACCGACCTGTCGAGACCAGCCAGCCCAGGTGCTCCGGATAGTTGCGCGTGCCCCGGCATCGAGGAGATCGATCACGTGCATCTCGCCACCCCCATGGCTCGTGTCAGCGAGACAGAACGTACAACTCGACCGGCCCGTCGATCCCGCGAAGTTCGCGTTCGCCCAGAGGGGTCGGCGCCGGCACGGCGGCGGCAACGTCGGCGGTCACCACGACGCGACCGGGATCCGCTTCTTTCACGCAGCGCGCGGCAAGGTTGACGGGCGCTCCGTAATAGTCGCCGTCGCGTGGGGCGACCGGCCCGAACGCAACGCCACCCCGCGCTTGGGGCAGGCGGTCGTCGGCTGCGACGGCTTCGCACAACGCGACCGCGCTCGCGCAGACCGACGCGATGTCGAAGCCGACGATCATTGCTTCGTCGCCGATGAGCTTCACCAGGCGGCACCCGTTGATCGTTGCGAGCTCGCTCGCGAGCCGCTCGAACTCGACGAGCGCCGCCTTGAGCTCGTAGCTGGACACCGACGCGGTCCACTCCGTCGACGAGACCACGTCGACGAAGGCGATCGTGAGGTCGAGCGTCATCATGTCGATGCGGTCGCGAAAGCCGCCGCGCATCGTGTCGGCGGCGAGGTTCGTGTGCTCGTAGAACGCGTGGGTGAACACGGCCGGGATCAACGGAAGACTGTCGGTCGCGCGCTCGTTGGCCTCGAGCATCGCGACCTCGCCGCCGGGCTGGGCCAGCAAGTCCTCGGCGAGCTCTGCGAAGACCATCGCCTGTGCCGCTTCGGCGAGGCGGGCGGCGGTCGCCCCCATCACACGCGTCAACCGCATGATCGCGTCCTCGCCGAAGATCGCGACGCCAAACGCAGCGGCGGCCACGTCGTCGACGAACGTCGCGGGAATGACGCGCCGGTCGGGATCGTCACGAAAACCCATCGACGTCCGGGTCCGCACGACGAAACCGACGTCCACTCCGGCGCGCTCCGCGACCTCCGCCGCGGTCAGTCGCTCCGACGTGAGGTACAGGTCGACGAGATCGCCCTGCCCTCCGCCGGCGCGCACCTGTAGGTCTTCGACCAGCCCGCTTACGCCGCGGCGCGAGTACACCTCCTCGATCTTGTCCTGGGGCACGCCGCGTTCGAACAGCCGGGACACGAGCGCGAGCCGGTCCGCCGCGTTCGCCGCGGCCGGGTCGTACACACCGGCCGCCACCAGCCGATCGACGTCGAGTTCGGACACGCCGTGAGTCTTGCCGCGACTCGATCAGTTCACGAGCAGCACGTCGACGTCGTAGCGCTGGAGCACCGCGTCGGCAGTCACGATCGTTGCGCCAAGGTCAACGGCCTGCGCCACGAGTAACCGATCGAACGGATCACGGTGATGCATCGGTAGCTCCGCAACGGCGAGTGCTTGCGCGTGGGTTACGTCGATCAGCGAGCAACCAAAACGCGCCGCGTGCCGTGGCACCCAGGTCCGCACTGCCTCGCTGAGATCGAACCGGCCGATCGCCGCCTTGATGGCCAACTCCCACGATGCAACGGCGGACAGCAGTAGTGCGTTGCGCTCGTTCTGCATCGCCGCGAGAGGTTCCCCAATCCGTTCGGGCTCGACGACGGCCCAAACGAACACGTGCGTGTCGAGCAGGAGCCTCATTCGAACGCCGCGGCGATGTCGGCCGGCAACGGGGCGTCGAAATCATCGGCGAGGCGCGCTTCACCTCGACCCGACCCGAAGACGCGACCTCGCCGGGTCTCACCGTCGGCGACGATTCGAGCGACGACACGCCCCCGGCTCGTGATCACGATGTCGTCGCCCGCCGCCACGCGTTCGAGCAGCCGCGACAGATGCGTCTTGGCTTCGTGCACGCCGACGGTCACCTCTCTCTTCGCGCCACTCGCCTTAGTCATCAGACTTAGTCTAGTAGCCCAACTAGGTTGACGGAGTGGCGATCGCAGCGGTGTTGTTCGACCTGACTGGCGTACTGACGACGTCGCCGTGGCCGCATCTCACAGCGGCGGCGGGCGGCAACGTGGAATTGCTCGTCGGCGACTATCACGAAGACGGCGACCACCCCTGGCATCGGCTCGAACGCGGCGAGATCGGCTTCGCCGAGTGGTTCCAGGACGTCAGCGCCCTCGCGGCGGAGGCCGGTGTCGAACTCGACCTCACCCCGATGGCGGCCTTGCGCGAAGAGATGGTCGTGTTTCCTCAGGTCGTCGAGCGCGTGCTCGAGTTGCGGCGAGACGGATACAAGACCGCGCTCGTCACGAACAACGTGCGGGAGGGCTCGAAGATGTGGCGCTCGATGATGGACGTGGACGCGCTGTTCGACGTCGTCATCGACTCTTCGGAGGTCGGCCTGCGCAAGCCCAACCGCGCGATCTTCGACCTGACCCTCGAGAAGCTCGGCATCGACGACCCGTCGACGGCCGTCTTCCTCGACGACCTCGAATCGAATGTCGTCGCCGCCCAGGCCTTGGGCATGCACGGCATCGTCGTGGGCGACCCGCCGGACGCCGCGATCGCCGAACTCGACGCGCTTCTAGTCCGTTAACTCCCGCAGGCGCGCCGCACTCGCGAGGTGGCCTCCGGTCTCGGCCTGCACCAACGCCTCGGGGTCTACCGAGTTACCGCGCGCCGCATCGAGTTCGGCCTGCGCAAGCCTCGCCTCGAACTGCGCCAGCTCCGGTCCTTCCGCGCGGGCTCGCTGCACGTAGCCTTCGGCGGCGACGAAATCACCGGATGCGACGTGAACCAGTGCGAGCCTCGATGCCGCCCACGACGCGAAAAGCAACAGGTGTTCGGACAGCGCGAGTGACTGCTCGAAAGCATGCGCAGCGTCGTCGATCTGGCCCGCCGTCTGGTGCGCAATGCCGAGGGCACGCCACGCCGTGGCCGTCCACCCCCGATGACCGATCTCCTCCGCAAGGGCGAGCGCTTCCAACGCGCTTTGACGGGCTTCGGTCAACTGGCCGACCGCGGACAAGGCTTCGGACCGATGCCACAGCGCATAGGACTGATGCTCGGGGTGACCCAGCGTTCGGGCCAATTCCAGCGCCTCGGTCGTCTCCATGAGTGCGCGGTCCGGCTGCGCCGCGAAGACGTACGCGTGCCCGCGCGTCGACCGCGGCGTCACGACGCGCAACAAGTCCCCCGCGTCCTCGAACAAGTTGGCGACGCGGTCGAACGCATCGATCGCTCCCCTGATGTCGCCACCGAGAAATCGGCCCATGGCGCGCCCGTCGAGGATCTCGGCGACGCCGCGCGCGTCGCCGATCTTTTCGAAAAGCGCGAGCGCTTCCGCCGATCGGGCCTCCGCTCGTTCCGCCCGCTCGAGGTTCATGTCGGTGAGGGCACCGACCGCGAGGGCGTGCGCACGCGCGGCAGAGTCTGATGCCGCCGATACCAACGCGAGCTCGACGAGTTCCTCGGCGCGCACGACGTCTTCGGCGCCGAAGGCGAGCATCGCCATCTGGCTCAATACCCGGCTCCGACGAGGTCCATCGGACAACAGGTTCATCGCCTCGCGCAGATCGGAACGGGCTCCCGGTAGATCGCCCCGGCGTGCACGCGCTTCGGCACGCGCCTCGAGCAGCGACGCCCGCACCGGTCCGGACTCGGCGAGCGCGAGCCCGCGTTCGGCGAGACTCGCGGCGTCGTCGTTGGCCAAGCGATCGAGACGAAGCGCGGCGGCGCGCGCGAAGTGCTCGGCTGCCGTCACGGCATCGCCCGCCAATTGTGCATGGCGAGCCAACTCGGACGGATCAGCGCCATCAGCGGCGAGGACGCGAGCGATCGCCGCGTGCAGCCGGGCCGCGCGACCGTCGTCAAGTCCGTCGGCGACCGTCTCGCGTACGAGATCGTGCGCGGTCGCCCACCCGGAAGCGCCAAGGCGAACCAGGTCCGAACGGGTTAGTGCGTCGAGGCCGGCGAGCACCGTCGCCTCATCGGTTTCCAACGCGTCCGCAACGATCCGAGCCGGCGCTTCCCGACCGAGGAGCGAAAGCACGTGCAGCACGTCGCGTCGCGCGGGCGGGTGTTGTTCCAACCGCCGTTCGACCGCGCGCTGTTGACCAGCCGAAGCCGCGTGCGCGGCGACGGTGATCGCTTCACCCGAACAAACCCGCCACGCGCCGTCAGGCGTAGGCGCGAGCATCGCCCGCTCCCACAACGCACGAATCACTTCGACGACCGCAAAGGGCGTGCCATCGGTCTCGGTTGCGATCAGTGCTGCGAGCGCGGGATCGGTCACGAGCCGGTCGATGGCCGCACGTGGCAACGCCTCGAGGCGAACCTCGGGTCGGCCGGCAAGGAAGCTCGCGACCGGCGACGCGGCGTCGACTTCCTCGGGGCGGTACGCCAGCAACAGGCGGAGACCCGAAACGTGGCGCGTCGCGAGCCCGAGCAGGTCGAGACTGCTGGCGTCGGCCCATTGCAGATCGTCGACCGCAACCACACCGCCGTCGGGCAGCGCCGCCGCCAACAACTTCATGGCTCCCTGGAGCGCGAGCGCGCGACGGCTCCCCGGATCGATCGCGATCGCCGGCAAAGGCCGAAACTGCTCGATGTCCGGGACGATGTCGGCGAGCGCGACTGCGGCGCGCGGCGGCAGCGCGGTCACCGACTCGGGGTCGAGTGCAAATGCATCACGTAACAGGGACCGAGCGACGCCCCACGGTTCATCCTGCTCGGGCGCAAAGGCGCGGGCGGCCACTGATGCCAGGCCGCTTCGTGCAATCGCTTCGGCGACCAACCGCGACTTGCCTGAACCGGATCGGCCGGCCACAACTGCGACGCGATCGCGACCAAGCGTGTGCAGCGCCGACGCAAGTTCGTCGGCGCGACCGACAAACACCAATCCGACCGACGGCGCGACGGCGTGCGCGCGCGGCGGCGTTGCGCTCGTCAACGTGACCTCGTGACGGATCACACGCGACTGCAGCTCGAAGGCGTCTTGGGACGGATCGAGGCCGAGCTCCTCGCCCAGCCGAACGCGAAAGTCCTCGAAGGCGGCGAGCGCCCCAGCTTGGTCGCCGGCGGCAGCCAGCGCCCGTACCAGCACGAGGTTGCCCGCCTCACGCAGCGGCTCCGCGGCGACCGCTCGTTGCGCGAACACCACGGCTTCGCCGACCGCGCGACTACCGAGGGCCGCACTTGCCGCACCCTCGAGACACTCTTGGAACGACCGCAGGAGTGTCGACCGGTAGCCCTGCGCCCAATCGGCGTACGTATCCTCGGGCAGCGGTTCGCCGCCCCATATGTCCAAGGCGGAACGGAACGCGAGAAGCGCCGCCGACGAATCGTCGGCGGCGACCAAGGTGCGGCCCTGTTCGACCCATGCCAGGAATGCTTCGGCGTCGACGCTCCAGGAATCGTCGCCGACGAATGCGTAACCACCCGATCCCGTCTGCAGGGGTGACGGTTCACCGAGCGCCTTCCGGGCCCGGTTGACCAACACATTCAGGCTGGCGCCGGGGTCCGCTGGCGGCGTGCGGGGCCACAGTGCGTCGATGAGCACATCGCGAGACACGACCTGCCCCCGTCGCGTGATGAGCAGACGGAGCAGCGTCCGGGTTTGTGCGCCACCGAATGCGGACGCCTCGACTTCGCGCCCGTGGCGACGCACGGAGAACCGCCCGAGGACGCGGAGTTCGCCGGTTGCTAGGTCGCTGCTATCGGACTGCAAGGTCACCTCCTTACCGTCCTCCGGCAACAGCCCACATAAGGAGCACAGCATGCAACAGACCGAACACTCCAGCTTCGAGAAGCCCACCGAAGTCCGAGAATTTCCGAACGGCCGCGCCGAGATCCTCAGCGTCGGCGACGCCGAGATCGGTCGCCTCGTGCTCGAGCCCGGCTGGCGCTGGTCCAACGACGTGAAGCCGATCGCCGGCACCGACAGCTGCCACGCCCCGCACTTCCAGTACCACGTGTCGGGTCAGCTGGCCGTCCGCATGGACGACGGCACCGAGTTCATCGCCGGGCCCGGCGACGTCACGTCGCTTCCGAGCGGTCACGACGCCTGGGTGGTCGGCAACGAGCCGGTCGTGGTCGTCGACTGGTTCGGCGCCAGCAACTACGCCAAGGCATGACCAGTCCCGTCGACCGCTTCGTCCACGCGATCCAACATGCGTCGATCGGGGCGACCGACGCGTTCGCGGAGGACGCGGTGGTCGATGCGACCGTGCCGAACTGGCGCTTCGTCGTTCGGGGCGCCCGAGCCATTCGCGCGGAGTTCGCGCAATGGTTCGGGCACCCGGCAACCTTCGACGAGTTGCGCCGCACGCCACTGCCCGACGGCGAGCTCGTCGAGTACACGCTGGCGTGGATCGAGAACGGCGTTGCCCACAAGAGCCACCAATCGCACCACCTGACGGTGCGCGACGACCAGATCGTCAACGACACCGTCTGGTGCGGCGGCCGCTGGTCGGCGTCACTCCTCGCCGAGATGGGCTGCGCCTAGCCCGCCATGCGCGGGTCCCGAGTCGGGTCGGCGTACATCGGCGGACAACCGTGCGTCACCGCCGCGGGCCGCAGTTCGAAATGCCACGCCTCGTTGCGGTACATCCGGCACAGCCCATA
>JBEHXL010000077.1:0-7813 GCA_048498715.1 Actinomycetota bacterium
TTGTTGCGGCCGATGGTCGGCCACCACAAGGAGTCGCCGTCCTTGGTGACCCCCCAGTGACGCATCGGGTCGCCGTCACCGGGCGACTCGACCTTGATGATGTCGGCGCCGTAGTCACCGAGCAGCTGGCCCGCGAACGGGCCCGCGATGAAGTTGCCGAGTTCGAGAATGCGAACGCCGTCGAGGGGACCTGCCACCGCTGCGTTACTCCCCGGTCGTGGTCATCCGGCCGATGTCAGCCGACTGGCCGTAGCCCTCGGGCGCCGCGATCTCGACGATCGGATCCTCGCGGTCGTCGTATTCGGTGCGCAGCGCGACCGACATCACGGCGTGCATGGCGTAGGTCATCGTGATGTAGGTGAACTCCATGATCTGCTCATCGGTGAGGTGCTTCTGCAATGTGGCGAAGACGCCGTCGGCGACGCGACCCTTGTCGAGGGTCAGCCCGTCCGTGTAGGCGAGCAGCGCCCGCTCGAGCTCGTCGAACTGATCCGACACCTGCCAGTGCTTGAGTGCTTCGATCTTCTCCTCGGAGAAGCCCAGCGCGCGACAGCTCTTGCAGTGCTGGGAGAACACGAACTGACTCGCAAGGGTCCACCCGGCGCGGGTCTGGCCGAGTTCACGGAGCTGGGGCGAGATCTTGCGCTCGGGGCTCGCGTAGAGACGGAACCCCGCAACGGCGTGCTCGAGCACGTCGGGCGAGTTGGCCCACACGGTCCACCAGTCGCCGGGCGTACCGGTTGCCGTACCCGGCTCGGCGACCGGGTCGCGGTCGCCGAAGAGGATCTTGTACATGCGGCTGACGATCTTCGGATTGTCGTCCGACTTCGGAATCTGTCCCAAGCGAGGCATGGCGAGGATTGTATACAAACACTCTATGTCAATGTCTCTGACAGGGCTTTTGCTTGACCTGACCGTCCAAACGGTGTGCAATACGGGCATGGCTGGCGATCAGTACACCAATTCCGAGTTCGAACTCCGTGGCTTCAACCACCTCGCCCTGGTCGCTCGCGACATGAAGGAAACGGTGGACTGGTACACCGACGTGCTCGGGATGAAATTGGTCAAGACGCTCGAACTTCCCGGTGGCGTCGGCCAGCACTTCTTCATGGACATGGGCAACGGCCGCGACGGCATCGCGTTCTTCTATTTCGGTGAGCACGCGCCCGAGCCGGTGAAGGGCGAGTCGATCCAGAACCGTTTCGGCGTCACCGCGATCGGCACCATGAACCACATCGCGTTCGACGTCGACCCCGAGAAGTTCGACATGTACAAGCAGAAGCTGATCGACAAGGGCGTCGAAGTGACGATGACGATCAACCACTGCGATTCGCTGGACGGCGGGCACAAGGAGAACTACGACCCTGCCACTGACAACGGCGACGTGTTCGTGCGCTCGGTGTACTTCACCGACCCCAACGGAATGCGCCTCGAGTTCGCGTGCTGGACCAAGACGTTCACCGACGCCGACGTGAAGCACGAGGGTGCGCGCGCGGTCGTGCGCGCCAACGCGTAGTCCCGTCAAGAGCTGGCAACGTTGCT
Organism: Actinomycetota bacterium; assembly: GCA_048498715.1. GTDB lineage: Bacteria > Actinomycetota > Acidimicrobiia > Acidimicrobiales > JACCXE01 > JACCXE01. Next base: position 1,543 of record JBEHXL010000077.1, read on the forward strand.
GCGACACAAGCCCGGCCCCTGGTGGTGGCCCATCCGGATCATCTTCGGGTTCTTCTTCCTGCACGTCGCTCTGACGCACAAGAACCTCGACGAGAAAGGCGCCAAAGGCCTGCGCGGATTTGCGGCGACGGCGTTCCCGTTCGTGAAGCAGATGTCACCGCAGCAGTTCAAGGCGGCGATGGTTGCGGGTGAATCCGCGACGGCAGCGTCGTTGCTGATCCCGGGCGTGCCACAGGTGCTCAGTGGAGCGGCGTTGACGGGCTTCGGGGCGTCGCTGCTCGCGGTGTATGCGAAGTCACCGATGCTGCGCATGGGGGAGAAGAGCATTCGTCCGAACGAGTTCGGTCTCGGCATCGCCAAGGACGCGTGGATGTTTGCCGCGGGCCTCGCCGGCGTCATCGACGCGGTCGCGTCACAGAGGCATCGCGCCAACTCCTAGCGTTGGGGCATGGCCGCTGAGGATAACTACGCACCCAGCCCGTGGGACTGGGTGAAGGATCAGGTCGAGAAGATCGAGTCGTCCGGCGGCACCGAGGGCACGACACTCATCGAGACCGGCTGGTCGGTCATCGTCGTCACGATGGTCGGCGTCAAGACCGGTGCGATCCGCAAGGTGCCGCTGATGCGCGTCGAACACAACGGTGAATACGCGGTGATCGGTTCGATCGGCGGCGCCCCCGAGAATCCGAAGTGGGTCGCGAACCTGCGCGCGAATCCGAATGTGAAGATCCAGGACGGCCCGTCGATCTTCGAGCACATGATCGTGCGGGAGTTGCCCGAGGGTCCTGAGCGCGAAGAGTGGTGGGCCCGCAGCGTCGAGGCCTATCCGCCGTATGCCGAGTATCAGGAGCGCACGACCCGCCTGATTCCTGTGTTCATTGCGTCGCCCGCGTGACGCACCTCGAGTACCACCTCCTCGACGTATTCACCGATACGCCGTTTGCGGGCAACGGCCTCGCCGTCTTTGTCGACCCGCCTGCGCTGAACGACGCGCAGATGCAGACGCTCGCGAACGAGATAAACCTCAGCGAGACGGTTTTCGTGTCCTCGTCGACCTTCGACACACGCATCTTCACGCCGAGCGTCGAGTTGCCCTTCGCCGGGCACCCGACGATAGGTACTGCGGTGTTGCTACGCGAGCTCGGCCACGTCACCGACACCGTTGTGTTGCGCGAGCGCGTCGGCGACGTCGTGTGCAAGTTCGACGGCAACCGCGCCACGTTCACGGCGGCGCGTCTGCCGGAACCATTCGACGTGCCGGAGCCGGGCGCACTCGCCGAAGCCGTCGGCTTGAACGAGGAAGATCTCCACCCCGAGTTCGTCCCCGTCGGGCTGAGCTGCGGGGTGCCCTTCGCCTTCGTGCCGGTGCGCGACGTCGACGCCGTGTCGCGCTCGCGTGCGATCAGCGGCGATCTCGGCTTGCAGTTCTACGTCTGCGCGCCGGTCGACTCGTCGTATCGACGATGGCGGGCGCGCATGTTCGCGACGGAGTTCGGCATCGCCGAGGATGCAGCCACCGGTTCGGCCGCCGCCGCGTTCGCGGGCTTGCTTGCGGGTCTCACTGTCGACGACGTGATCATCGACCAGGGTGTCGAAATGGGCCGACCGTCGGCCTTGTTCGTGTCCGTAGCGCGCGATGAGGACGGCCGTCTCACCGCGGTGCGTGTCGGCGGTCAGGCCGTCGTCGTGGGCGGTGGTCGCCTCCTCATGCCAACGCCTTCGTGAGGTAATACGCGTCCTCGTTGTGCATGACGGTCGGGTTGCCTTCGTCGTTGCGCTCTTGCCACTCGGCGTGCACGATCCCGCCGTCCCACTCCACGTAACCCAGTCGTTCGTACAACCGTCGCGCGCCGTCGTTGTCGAGGCCGACGGCGAGCCCGATACGTGGGGCAACGTCGGCGGCGCGACGTTCGCACTCGGCGACGATCTGGGTGCCGATGCCTTCGTTCTTGATTTCGGCGAACAACCCGTTGATCTCGGGGAAGTCACCGAGCCTCGACTGCACCGCCGGATACGCCGGCGTCCGGCGCAGGATCACGCGCCCGAGCGGTTCGGCGTCACGCCACGCGACCAAGAAGTCGTAGGCGCCGCGCGTCTGCATTTCGAGTCGCTGCCGCCAGCGCAACGCCAGGCGCGGTTCGACGACGGCGAGCCGCTCGACGTCCGACGCGGTCAACCGTCGGACCTCGACCGAAATCACGCCTGGGCGAGCTCCTTGAGCAGGGCGCGGGTGCGGCGGCGCGACTCCGAACGGTCGTCGCCGACGGGGAACGGTGCGGCCCACACGTCGGTCGCGCCGGCGGCGAACAGCGCTTCGATCTGTGCGGTGACCGACTCCTCGTTGCCGACGATCGCGGCCTCCGCCGGCGACGTCACGCCGCCGTGCTGAAGGATGCGCTGATAGTTCGGGAGTTGCCCGTAGACGACGAACTGCTTGGCCGCTTCGTTGCGTGCTTCGTCGACGTCGTCGTGTACGGCGACGGGAAGTCCCGCGACGATGCGCGGCGCGGGACGCCCTGCGTCGGCGGCGGCTTTCGTGATGCGCGGCGCGACGTGCGACTCGATCGACGCCGCGTTGCCCATCCACAAGATGGTGCCCGCCGCGTGCTGACCCGCGACGCGCAACAGCCGCGGAGCGAGCGCGGCGACCAACACCGGCACAGGTGTCTCGTCGGCGAGCTGGGCGCCGGCTGTGTTCACGCGGTACTCCTCGCCGGAAAACGACACCGGCTTGCCCTCGAGAAGCTGCGCCGCGATCTGGATGTACTCGTCGGTATTGCGACCGGCGTGGTCGTACGGAATGCCGAACATCCCTTCGATCACGGGTTGATGCGACGGGCCGACGCCGAGAGTGAAACGGCCGGCGCCGATCGCGGCCGCCACGGTCGCCGATCGGTACGCCTGCAGCACCGGATGACATGCGTAGGTGACGAGCACCGAGGTGCCCATCTCGATCGTCGTGGTGGCCCGGCCGGCGGCGACGATGGCAGCGAGCGGATCGCCGCCGCCCACCGCGCTGGCGTACCAGAGCGAGGTGAACCCGTCGTCCTCCGCCTTCTGTGCCTGCTCGACCAATTTGTCAACGGTGGCGCCCCCACCCGGAAGTCCGATGCGCATGTCCGCACGCTAGACAGTCACCGATGATCGTGACGACGAAGTCTGGTGACGTCGAGGGCATCGAGGTGGGCGGTGTGCACCGGTTTCTCGGCGTTCCGTATGCGGCGCCGCCCGTGGGCTCGAACCGACTCACGGCGCCGGCCCCCGTCGCCCCATGGGACGGTGTGCGTGACGCGACCTCCTACGGCAACACCGCGTTCCAACCCGACGAAGAGTTCACGCTCATTCCCGAACCGAAGAACCCGGGTGACGACTTTCTCAACCTCAACGTGTTCACCCCTGACGTCAGCGGGTCATCGCCGGTACTCGTGTGGATTCACGGCGGTGGGTTCACGCAGGGATGCGGCAACAGCACGTGGTACGCCGGTGAGCAGTTCTGTCGCGACGGCCTCGTTACCGTCGCCGTCAACTACCGATTGGGGGCCGAAGGCTTCGCGACGATCGACGGCGCGATCACGAACCGCGCCGTGCGCGACTGGATCGCGGCGCTGTATTGGGTGCACGACAACATCGCCGCGTTCGGCGGTGACCCGTCGCAAGTGACGATCGGCGGACAGTCCGCCGGCGCCGCGGCGTGCGTCACGCTGATGGCATCACCGGAGACGCATGGTCTGTTTCGCAACGTGATCGCGATGAGCGGGAGCGCGGCGAACGTGCGCCCGATCGGCTCCACGCGCGTACCGGCCACGACGCAGCGGCTGGCGGACGAGATGGGCGTCGATGCCAACGCCGGCGGGTTTCGCTCTCGCGACCCGTGGGATCTGATCAAGGCCCAGATCGCGACGGCGCGGCCGGACGGGCCACCGAATCACTACGCGCCTGTGTCCGGTGACGATGTCGTGCCCGAACTGCCCCACGACGCCATCGCGCGCGGTGCGGGGAAGGACATCGGTTTACTCATCGGAGCCACCCGGGACGAAGCGCTCGTGCAACTCGTCTTCGGCAAGGCCGAGTTCGACGCCGAGCGCGCCGATCGTCACCTGGCGCGCGGCGGTCTCGACGCCGCCGGGATTGCGAAGTACAAGGCTGCGAACTCCGACTGTTCACCACGCGAACTCGTCGCCCGTCTTCGCAGCGACCAGACGTTCCGTGTCAACGCCCTGCGGCTCGCCGAGACGCGTAGCGCTGTCGGTGGCGCGCCCGTCTATCACTACGACTTCGCGTGGAAGTCACCAGCGCTGGGCGGCATCGGAGCGAGCCACTGCGTCGACGTCCCCTTCGCCTTCGACGTCCTGCGCGACTCCCACGCGCATACCGTGCTCGGTGAGGCGGCGCCGCAGGCGTTGGCCGACGAGATGCATGCGGCCTTCGTTCGCTTCGTCAAGGGCGGGCGGCCGTGGCCGGCGTTCGACGCGTCGAAGCCCACGATGGTGTTCGACGAGGCGGGTGCGCACATCGAACACGACCTTCTCGCCGTCGCCGACGAACTGCTTCCGTAATGGAATTGCTCACACGCGACGGCGGCGAGATCGAGGTCGCGGGGGAGCGCATCGCACGCGACGAATTGTGGGATCGCGCGACCGAAGTCGCTGACAGAGTGCGGGGCGCGGCAATCGTTCCGATCGACGCCACCGCGACGCTCGAGACCGTCGTGCGCGTGGTGGGTTGCCTGGAAGCCGGTGCGCCGTTCGTGCCCATCGCGCCCGACAGTGGTCCGCTCGAGCGGGAGCACATCCTGCGTGACTCCGACGCGACCGCGACCCCCGCGGGCACGGCGTGTGTCATGTACACCAGCGGCACGACGGGCCTGCCCAAGGGCGTCGTGTTGTCCCGTGACGCTTTGGCGGGCGACCTCGACGCGCTCGCCGAAGCCTGGGGCTGGACTGCGGACGACACCCTCGTGCACGGCCTTCCTCTCTTTCACGTGCACGGTCTGATCCTCGGCGTCCTGGGAGCGCTCCGAACCGGTAGTGCCTTGATCCACACGGGTCGTCCCGATCCCACGGCCTACGCCGCCGCGAGGGGATCGCTGTATTTCGGTGTGCCGACCGTGTGGTCCCGCGTCGCCGCCGACGAGAGCGCGGCGCGGTCGCTCCGCGGTGCTCGCTTGTTGGTTTCGGGTAGCGCGGGCCTTCCGATCGCAACGGCGGAAGCGCTGCAGGGGCTTAGTGGTCACGTACCCGTCGAGCGCTACGGCATGACCGAAACGCTCATCACCATTGCCGCCCGCCACGACGAGGCGCCCCGCGTCGGCACCGTCGGGCGGCCGTTGCCGGGCGTCGAGACCCGCATCGTCGAAGACGAACTCCAGGTGCGTACGCCGTGGATGTTCGATGGCTATCTCGGCAATCCCCAGGCGACGGCGGCGGGCTGGACGGACGACGGGTGGTTCCGCACCGGCGATGCTGCGGTCGCCGAGGACGATGGCCGCTTTCGCATCGTGGGCCGCATGTCGGTCGACCTCATCAAGAGTGGTGGCTACCGGGTTGGTGCCGGCGAAGTCGAAAACGTGTTGCTCACGCATCCTGCGGTCCGCGAGTGCGCAGTGGTTGGCCTACCCGACGACGATCTCGGCGAACGCATCGTCGCGTTCGTCGTCGGCGACAACCACGACGCGCCGGATCTCGCCCAATACGTTGCCGAGCAACTCAGCATCCACAAACGCCCTCGGGATGTGCGCTGGGTGGAGGCGTTGCCGCGCAACGCGATGGGCAAGGTGTTGAAGTCAGCGCTGAAGGGCGGCGGCTAACGCGTCGAGCAAGACGCACTGCGCCGGGTTCACCTTGGTGCGAGCTTCATCGATCGTCATCCACTCGGCGCGGTCCACTTCCGGAAAGGCCTCCCGTTTTCCAGAACGAGGCGGCCATTCCATCTCGAAGGTGTTCGAGTTGATCGACGACACGTCGACATCAGCTTCGATGGCGAAGGCGCGCACGATCTTGCCGGTCTTCTGGGTGCACTCGCCCAAGTCGAGCGGTTCGCCTTCGGGGGGTGCCTGGCCAATCTCTTCTTCGAACTCCCGCAGCGCGGTCGCCCACGGGTCCTCGGTCGCGGCGTCGTATTCGCCCTTCGGCACCGACCACACGCCGGCGTCCTTCTTCGCGTAGAAGGGCCCGCCCGGGTGCACGAGGAGAACCTCGGTTATCGGCGTGATGCGGCGATACAGCAGAAGACCAGCGCTGCGCTTGGGCACCTATTCATTGTTCTTGTTTTT
>JBEHXL010000078.1:0-7650 GCA_048498715.1 Actinomycetota bacterium
CGGTCGCCGAAGAGAAGCGAGGTGGTGGCCGCCGCATGCGCCGCGATCGCCGGATGGACGCGAATGATCGGGCAGCTGACCCCGACGCCGACCTGCACCCGCTCGGTGGAAGCGGCGATGGCGCCGAGGACCGACCAGACGAACGGGCTGTGGCCCTGCTCACTGATCCAGGGATGAAAGTGGTCGGAGATGGAGAGGAAGTCGAAGCCGACTTCCTCGGCGCGGCGGGCGTTGTCCACGAGCGTGCGGGGGCCGAACTCTTCGCTCGAGAGGGTGTAACCAAACGACGTCATGCGCCGCGCGTACCCACTTGGTACGAGGGTTAGCGAATGCCGTCGCGCAGGGTGTCGAGAGCGGCCGCGAGGACCTTGGTGAGATCGCCCTTGCCGCCCCGTGAGATCCACAGTTCGCTGGCGACACGCAGCGCGGTCGTGGCGGTGGCGACGGTCAGACGCAGACGCAGTTCCTCGTCGAGATCCAGGCGCTTGCGCGGCCGGAGCGCCTCGAGGATCTGCGCGTCCCAGGTCTGGCTGCGCTCCGCGAGCCGTCGTTCGAGCGACGGGGTCGTGCTGATGATGTGGTGGCGCCGCACCTTGAGCTCGCGGTCCTGCTCGTACTCCCCCGCAACCCGCACAACGGCGCGCTGCAGCGCATCGAGCAGCGGCTCGTCCTCGGCGCGCTCACCGAGGCGTTCGATGATGCGGGCGCAATGGGCGTCACTGTCGGCGAACAAGACGTCTTCCTTGGCGCCGAAGTACCGGAAAAAGGTGCGGGGCGAGACGTCGCACGCATCGGCGATGTCTTCGACGGTGACATGGTCGAACCCACGGTCGGCGAATTGGGTAATTGCGGAACGAATCAACGCGTCACGCGTTGCCTCCTTCTTCCGTTCCCGCAGACCGACGACCACGCCACATTGTGGCACATTCTGCAATGTGTCACACTATGACACTTCTTATGAATGACTCCCCCGCTCTCGATCTGGATCCAAAGCGCTGGTGGACGCTCGGCGTGCTCTGTTTGAGCCTGCTGATCGTCTTCGTCGGCAACTCGAGCCTCAACGTCGCCATCCCCCGCCTGTCGGAGGACTTCGGTGCGTCGACCTCGCAGCTGCAGTGGGTCGTCACCTCCTACTCACTCGTCTTCGCCGGACTCCTCTTCACCGCCGGCTCCCTCGGCGACCGCTTCGGCCGCAAGGGCGCACTCCAGTTCGGCCTGCTCGGCTTCCTGGCGGCGAGCGCCCTGGCGACGATCTCGACGGACATGTGGCAACTCATCGGCTGTCGCGCGCTGATGGGCGGCTGCGCCGCGTTCATCATGCCGTCGACGCTGTCGATCCTCGTCAACATCTTCCCGCCGCACGAACGGGCCCGAGCGATCGCCATCTGGGCCGGCGTCACCGGGTCGGCGGGCGCGCTCGGTCCGATTGCCAGCGGCTTCATGCTCAACCACTTCTTCGTCGGATCGGTGTTCCTGGTGAACGTGCCGATCGTGCTGGCGGCACTCGTCCTCGGCTACTTCCTGGTGCCCCGCTCGAAGGACCCCAAGGAGAGCGCGCTCGACCCGATCGGCGCCCTGCTCTCCGTCGTCGGCCTGTCCTCGCTGGTGTTCGGTCTCATCGAGGCGCCCGACAAGGGCTGGTCGAGCCCGAGCACGCTGGTCGCCTTCACCGTGGCGGTCGTTGCTCTCGCCTCGTTCGTCATGTGGGAACGCAAGCAGGACGAGCCGATGCTCGACATGCGCTACTTCCGCAACGCCGCGTTCTCCACGGCGACGGGCGGCATGATCCTCGTTTTCATGGCGATGTTCGGCCTGATGTTCCTCATCACGCAGGACTTCCAGCTGATCCTCGGCTTCAGCCCGCTGTCGGCCGCGCTGCGCTTCTTGCCGATCGCTCCGATCATGATGATCGTGTCGCCGCAGACGCCCAAGATCATCGCCAAGATCGGCAACAACCGGACCGTCGCCCTCGGCATGTCGCTGGTCGGGCTGGCCTTCTTCCTCATGAGCTTCATCAAGGTCGACACGACCTACCCCTACGTGTTGATGTGCATCGCCTTCCAGGTCACGGGCATGGCGCTGACGATGTCGCCGATGACCGCCGCGATCATGTCCGCAGTACCGCCGGAACGCGCCGGTTCGGGCTCGGCCATGAACGATGCGACCCGTGAGCTCGGCACCGCGCTCGGCGTGGCCGTGCTGGGTTCAGTCGCGGCGTCCCGCTACGGCGGCCAGCTCAGCTCAGCTCTCGTCGGCCTGACCCCACAGCAGCAGGCGACGGCCAAGACGTCACTCGGCGGCGCGCTCGAACTTGCCAAGCATCTGCCGGCGGAAGCTGCCGCTCGGTTGACCGATGGCGCCCAACATGCGTTCGTGGGTGGCGTGCACTACGCCGCGCTGATGGGCTCGGCGCTGTCGGTCATCGCCGCCCTCGCCGTGCTGCGGTATCTGCCCCGTCACGTCACCCAGCACGCCGGACGCGACGCGACCGAAGTCGATCTCGAAGTTGCGCTCGACAAGGTCGAGGTCGCGACCGCCAACTAGGCGATCGCCTCGACCTCGACGGGGATGCCCGTCATGTGGGCCTGACTCGACAGGCGCTCGAAGCTGCCGGGCCCGGACGGCAACAACACGTTCTGGTTGACGCCCGGTGACGCCTGCGCGACGGGCATGCCGGGGTTGTTCTTCTGCCCCCAACCATGGCTCATGGCGACAACGCCCGGCATGAGCGCGTCGTCGTAGTCGACCACCGCGTCGATGGAACCGTTGCGGTTGGACACGCGCACCGTGTCGCCGTGCTTCATGCCGCGTGACTCGGCGTCGACGGGGTTCATCCACAAGGGGTTGGTCGTCCGACCGCCCTTCTGCATGCGGGGCAGGTTGCGGAACCAGGAGTTCATCATCCACGAGTCGCGCCGGTGGATCATCTTGAGACCGTCGGGCTCGCTCGCCATCTCGTCGAAGATGGTGCGCGCGTTGACGAGCGCGGCGGCGAAGGTCGGCGGGCAGCAGTCGACCTTGTGGTCCTCGGTCTGGATCTGCTCTTCATAGAACGGACCGGCCTCGGGAACCGGGAGCGACACGACCTGCGGGTCGGCCATCAGATCGGCGAGGTCGATGTCAGAGCCACGCTTGAGCATGTAGCGCCACTTGCCCCACGGGTCGTTGTTCTCGTCGTCGAGGTCCGACGGCTGGCCCATCTCCTGCAGGATGCGGTGACAGATCCAGTGCTCGGTGCGCCGCTCCCCCATCGCGTCCACGACCGCCGGCGTGTACTGCGCGAACGGCTTGGCCGACATGCCGATCCCGCACACGTTGAGGTCGTCGCGTTCGAGCATGTCCGTCGACGGCAACACGTAGTCGGCGAGTTCGCCGGTGGCGTTGCGGTACAGGTCGATGCACACGAGCAGCTCGAGTTGTTCAAGCGCCTTGTGAAGGCGATCGCCACCCGCGATCGAGATCAACGGGTTGCCGGCGACGACGAACATCGCGCGCACCGGTGTCTCGGAGTCGAGGATCGCGTCGGCCATCAACGTGCCCGGCATTGCGCCACGGCGCAGCTCCCCGAACTCGGTGTCGGCGTACATCACCCCGGCGGGTGCGGCGCCCGCCTTGGCGTTCGGATAAAAGCCGTCGGACTTGAGGTTCCCGCCCTCGGCATCGAGGCGGCCTGTCGCAAAGGCGAGCATTTGCACGAGCCAGTAGGCGATGGTCCCCTGCCGGCCCATGTTGATGCCCGTCGACGCGTAGACGCTCGGCTTGTCTGCCGTGCGCCAGGCGGCGGCGAGTTCGCGCACCGTGGTGGCGGGGATGCCGGTGACCGAAGCCGTGGTGTCGGGATCGTACGCAGCGATGAACGAGCGCAGCCCGTCGACGTTGGCGCCGTGGTTTTTCAGTGTGGCGTCGTCGAAGCCGCCCGTGCGCTCGAGTTCGCAGAGCAGCGACGCCAGGAAGTACACGTCGGTGTCGGGCTTGATCTGCACCGTGTCGCCGACACCCTTGTCCGGCGTCTCGACCTTGCGCGGGTTGATGAACACAAAACGCGCTCCACGCGATGTCGCCTGCTTCATCTCCTTCGTGAAGTTCGCGATCGAGATGAAGCTGCCGTGGCTGACGCGCGGGTTGGAGCCGATGACCAGGCAGAAGTCGGTCTTGGCGACGTCGGGAATCGGATGGATCGTCGATGATCCGTAGATCGCCTCGGACGCGGCGAACTTGTTGGCGCAGTCCTGCGTGCCGCTCGAGAAGGCGCGGCGGATGCCGAGTCCACGCGCCAACGCGCCGGTCGCGGGTTGGCCGAGCGCGTTGAACGCCAGTGGATTACCCGTGTACATGGCGACGGAATCGGGCCCGTACTTGTCGGTGATCGCCTTCAGCTTCGTAGCAATGCCGGCCATCGCGTCGTCCCACGACAACTGCGACCAGGTGCCGTCGGCGCCGCGCTGCATCGGGTGGTTCACCCGATCGGGATCGGCGTGCAGGTCCGCAACGGCGAGGCCCTTGTGACATGCGTAGCCCTTGGTGACCGGGTGGTCGCGGTCGGGTTTGAGCGAGATGAGGACCGGGCCCTGTACTTCGGCGACGAGACCACAGCTCGGCTCGCACAACCGGCAGAACGTCTTGACCGTCGTGGTGTCTTCCACGACGGTCAACCTAGATCGTGACGCCGACCTCGGTCTTGACGATCTTGTCCATCGCCCGTTCGGTGATTGCCGCAATCGACATCGACGGGTTGCATGCGGCCGTCGTGCCGGGCATGAGCGAACCGTCGAGCACGTAGAGGCCGGGCAGGTCGTACACGCGCCCTTCGAGGTCGGCCACCTCCTGCATGCACGCACCGCCGAGCGGGTGCCACGTCATCGGGGCGGGGACATACGTGTCGCCGAGCACGCCGTGGGTGCCGATGATGTTGCGCATGCGCTCCAGGATGCGCTTGTGCAATTCCGAGTCGGCCTCGTGCTTCCAATGGAGATCGACGAGGTCGGTGGCCGGGTTGTACGTCCAGTGGCCGCGCGCCTCACTGACACCGAAGCCCACGATGATCGCGGTTCGCGAGTCGAGGCCAAGCGGCGGCACCGACGCCTGACAGATCGTGTTGGCCAGGCGGGGATCGCTCCAGTCTTTGGAGTCGAAGACGACTGGCCCACCCTGCACTGCGCCGAAGTCCTCGACGGTGTTGGTCCAACTCAGGATGCGGTCGCCGTTGGAACCCCACCCGTGACCGACGGCGTCGGGCAGGTCACGGATCGTGTCTTCGTACTGCGCCTTCAACAGCAGGCGCGTCGTGTTCACACTGCCGGCGCTCAGGATCAGGTTCTTGGTGGTGATGACCTTCTGCTCGAGGACGGTGCCGTGCACGTCGGTGTGGTCGACCTCGATGCGCCACAAGCCGTTGCCCTTGCGACCGATGCGTACGACGTTGTGGAGCGGTGCAACGGTCACGTTGCCTGTCGCCTCGGCTTGCGCGATGTAGGTGACGTCGACCGAATGCTTGCCGCCGTTGTTGATGCCGAGGGGGCAGTCGCCGTTCGTGTACGACGGCTTCATCTCACCCTTGAGCTCGCGCAACGCCCAGCTCCAGTCGATCGGCATGGGGATCTTCTCGACGTGGTAGCCCGCAGCCTTCGCTCGATCGCGGAACACCCGATGCTGGTAGTACGTCGGCGTGTTCAGCAGTTGGTCGGGCACCGTTTGCACACCAAGCATGCGGGCGACACGCGGGTAGTAGACGCGGTCGAGCTGGTCGTAGTCGAGGCCCGCCGGAAAGGTCTCCTCGAAGACGGCCCGCGACGGCTGCAGCGTCATGCCCTGGTAGGCGATCGACCCGCCACCGACACCCGCGGCGTTGAGCACCAACAGGTTCGGGCTGACGTGCGCTTCGAGCAGACCGGCATAGCCCTCGGGTAACAGCGAGCGGTTCAGACCGGGGAACGGAACGGGCGCGGTGCCGTAATACAGCGCGTGCTTCATGCCGTTCGAGATGGCCGGGAAGGTTTCGGCGTTCGGTCCTGTGGGCCAACGCTTGCCCCGCTCGAGGACGAGGATGTCGCCGACCCCGGCCTGCGCGAGGCGTAACGCGGAGACGCCACCGCCGAAGCCCGACCCGATGATCACCACGCGACGGTTCTCACGCCGCACCGGCACGCGAGCCCGCAACAGCGACGGTTTGAGGGCCAACCCGGCCGCCGCCGCGATCGATCCCGTCACGAACTCTCGTCGCGACAACGTCATGATGTCTGCCCCTTGCCCCCTGGAATTTCGTGTCATCGTACGCACGGGCCCGAGGACGGGCTGTGACGCGCGGCACGTCGTCACATGACGGCGAGTTCGTCCCGAAGTGCGAGGGCCAAGTCCACGTGGGCTTTGATCCGAGCCGCTTTGTCGTCGCTGCGCCAGCCGCTCTCGAGGGTGATCTCCGGGATACCGAGGGCGGCGGCATGCGCGTTGACCGCCCGCATCTTGAAACCGGCCTCCCAGGCCCCGAGCACGACGCGCTGGAACGGACTCGACGCCGATAATCCGGGCGGTTTCAACGGCAGCTTGAAGTAGTCGCGGGTCGCCAGCGTCGTGCCCTGCGACTCGATCTTGGCCAGCAGGCGCCGCGCCAGCTGTCCATCGACGTGCGGGTTGGCGAAGATGAACGCCGCATTCTGCGGGCCCTCGTGCAACGAGAGGACGAAGTCCGGCTTGAACTCGTCGAACGTGCGACGAACCAACTTGGCTTCTTCGGTCCGGAACTGGATGAAGTCGCGGTTGATGTCGTACCCGTCGCCGTTGAAGCGAGAGAACTCGGCGGCGCCGATCGCGTTGACGGGCGTCAGCACCCGTAGCGCCACGTCGCTGTCGCCGTAGCGGTCGAGGATTTCGGGGACCGACACGATGCCCGCCTGCTCGTTGCCGTGGATGCCCGACACGATGAGCAGGCGCTTCGCAGGGATGGGTGGGCGCGACGAGACGGAGAAGATCGGGCGTCGCGTGCTCTTGTACGCGACGGTCGCTTCTTCGACGACGTCGTAGCGATCCGCCTTCGACCGGATCGTCGCGGCGTACTCGTCGGGGTCGTAGCCCAGCGAGACGACGCCGAGACCTTCGTCGGGCGCCGGCCAGTCGTACGCGCGCTGCTTGACGTGAAGGCGAACGAGCGAGCTGAGTTCGGCTTTGGTGACCATCGAACTACTTGGCGCCCTGACCGTCGTCGACGCGAATGACCGTTCCGGTCACGAACTCCGACGCCGGCGCGCAGAGGTAGAGCAGCGTCGAGTCGAGCTGCGCCGGGTCACCCATGCGTTTGCGCGGCATCGCCTTGGTCATGTCGCCGATGCGTTCGATCATGCCGTCCATCATCTCGGAGCTGAATGCTCCAGGGGCGATGGCGTTCACGTTGATGTTGAAGCGCGCCCATTCGACCGACAGCGCTTCGGTCATCCGGTTCACCGCCGCCTTGGAGATCGAATAGAGCGCAGCGCCCTGGCCGCCGTAGCTGAACGCGCCCGAGGACGAAATGCTGACGATGCGGCCGGGTTTCTCGGCGGCGATCAGCCGCTTCGCGACCTCGCAGCTGAGGATGTACGGCGCCCGCACGTTGGTGTCGAGAACCTTGTCGATGAGCTCGACCGACATCTTGTGGGCCCGCTGCGCGTCGGGGATGCC
>JBEHXL010000079.1:0-7398 GCA_048498715.1 Actinomycetota bacterium
CGGCGATCTTCACGTTGGTCGCGTGCGCGCTGGTCTCCGAGGAATCGATTCCGTTCGCGGTCTGCATGAGCGAGGTCGACTCGAGGTCACGGGCGACGACACCCGCGCCTTCGAAGTACTGCGCGTTGCCCATGAGTTGCGTGCGCGGACCGGCGCCGCACTGCGCCGTCGCCTTCGAGATCGGCGGGACGTTCTGGGTTTCCTTGCGCGTGTTGGTCGGGAAGCCGAACTGCACGTCGACCAGCGCACCCGGATAGAAGCACTCCGCCTGGGGCGGCATGTTGTAGTCGGCCGGGTCCGTGAACTCGTGGTTGGGGTTGATGTACTGACCCGCAACGACGGCGCCGAGATGGGTCGGCGCCGCGGCGAGACCCTTGGCGTTCTCGCCGGCGGTCGTGCGGCGGATCTCGCCGATGGTGTGCGGTATGTCGCCCGCGCCGGCGGGAAGCGGGATGTCGTACTCGACGCGCAGCGCGTAGCTCTCGGCTTCGGCGGTGACGAGGCCGTCGAGGCCGTCGGCGCGCGAGACCGAGGCCACCAGCGGCACCATCGTCATACCGAGGGCGATCGCGATCAGTGCGTAGGCAAAGCGCTTCATACGATGGCCTCTGCGGTCACGAGTTCGCCTTCCTTGAGTCCGTTACAGGCGCCGCGCACGTAGCCGAAGCCGGCGGCAATGAATGCGATGGTTCCGGCGAGCACGGCGCGCGCGACGATCACTTCGGCGAGGCTCGGCGCCGCCGGCAGCACGAGGCCGATGATCTTGGCGAGGAACAGGCCGATGATTGCCGTGTACACCATGAACTGCACTCCGACGGGAGACTTGCGGTCCACCGTCTGGCGTTCGACGTCGTCGAGTTCGACGCGACCCGTCGCCCGATCGAAGGCGCCCATGTAGCGGGTGATGCCGCCGAAGATGACGGTGACCGGCACGACGACGAGTAGCGCGTCGGCGAGCGCAACTTTGTCGGTCAGCGCACCCACGATTGCCACGTTGCCCGTCGGATACGAGTGGAACAACAGCCACGCGACGCCGGCGTTGAGCGCAAGCTGTGACAGCGCGTAAGGGAGCGCGACTTCGCGCCATGCCCGACGCCGCAGCTTCGTGGTGCGCACCGCCGCGCTCGCCGCAGCCGCGATACCCCGGCGACGCGCGGCGTTGTTGATGGCGAGGACCTGAACGCCCGCGAGGCCGAGTAGAGCCACGAAGACGGTGCCGAAGCGAACGACGCGACCGTTGAGCACGGCGGCGAGCAGCCCCGCACCCGCTCCGGCCCAAGCCGCCGCCCCGAGGGACCACAACAGTGTGGTGCGCCACAGCGTGCGACCGTCGAACTCGTCGGCGGCAATGTTGTCGTCAGCGGTGACCGCGCCCGTCAGCACGGCGAACGCGCCGCTGTAGAGGTTGGTCGTCCAGCCCACGATCGTCGAGGTGGCCGCGGCGACGACCACGATTCCGGCGACAGCGCTGGCCGACAGCACGTGGCCGGCGGCCCGGGACGTGGCGAGACTGCCGAAGATCAGGAACAGCACGATCTGCTGCACCACATTCGAGATGTTGTTCTGGCGCAGCGATTCTTCGGCGGTCATCGCACACCCTGGGTGAACACGTTGGTGCAGCGCGAGTACTGCGGCGGCACGGTTTCGCCCGGAGGCACCGGCGTCGTCGTCATCTGCGGCGTGATCTGGGTCCACTTCAGATTGCCGTTCTTCTTCTGAATCTGGATCATGTAGCCACCACGCAGAGCCATGTGGCACTCGGGTCGGAACGTCCATGAGGGCTGGTTGCCATCGGTGGTCAGACCCGGCTGCCACGCGGTGAACGTGTTCAGCACGTCCTTGAGACGAGCGCGGGTGATGTTGTCGCCGAGCTTCGCGATCGAGTCACGCATCAGCAGCGCGGAAACGAAGTAGCTCATCGTGACGGAGCTGTAGGTCGCAGTCTTCGGTGAGATGTCGTGGACGGCTTTGATGTAGTCGGGGTTGTCATACAGCGCGCCGAACGTGTCGACTGCGTACATGCCTTCGGAGAAGTCACCGAGCGCTTCGTGGATGACGGGCACCCCGATGAGGTAACCGCCCCAGCCCTTCGGTGGCTTGTAGGCCTGGAGCTGGGCCTCGACGCCGCAGTTGATGACGGTCGATGCGTCGACCTCGAAGTCGATGAAGTCGACACCCGCCGACTTGGCGTTGCTGATGGCGTCCGAGCAGCTGGTCTGGCCCGCAGAGAACGGAGCGAGGACGGGCACGGTGGCGCCGTACGCCTTCCAGTCCTGGGCCACGGATTCGGCGTAGGCCTTGGAGTAGTTCGCGGCGCCCGCGTCGAGATAGAAGATCGCAACCTTCTTCACGCCGAGCGTCTTCACGCCGTAGTTCGAGATCCAGTACGACGCGATGCGCTGAGGCCCACCCACGGGGAACCAGTACGGATTCGTGAACTCCGCTTCCTGCTGGCCGAGGTGGAACACCGGGATGCCCTGCTGGGCGACGTACTGGCCGCCGATGTCGCCGTAGACCATCGACAACGCGAACACCTTGTCGACCTCCACGAGGCGCTTGGTGTTGGCGAGCTGCTTGGCAGGGTCGGCGCCGTCGTCGTAGATCTTCAACACGACCTTGCGGCCGTTGATGCCGCCGTGCTGATTGATGTAGTTCACGCCGGCCGCGAAGCCGACGGCGATCTGCTCGCCGTAGACGGCGGCGGGTCCGGACGTGAACGTCGAGCCACCGATTCGGATCTCGGTGTCGGTGACGCCCTGGTCGTAGATGGCGTTCTTGACAGGGCCGCGGGTGCCGGTGGTGCCGCTGCTGCCGGCGGCGCCGCTGCCGCCGCCGGTGCTGCCGCTGGCGGACTGCAGATCGCCGAGCGCGATGCCGCTCGAGCTGCTGCCGCCGCTCGAGTCCGACTGGTTGCCCGTCGTCGCTTTCGATGTCGCAGCGACCGGGATCGTCTTGGACCCGGTGGTGCTCGCAACCGCAAGGGTGATGAGCAGGGCGGCGAGCGCGACGACGTAGCCGGCCAGACGCGACGATTTGCGTGGAATTGCCATGTGCGAGAGATCCCCCAGACCTGACGTTGGTGTCAGGTTTACCAGAGGTCTGTCTCGTTACTGTCATCAGGGATGCCAGTTTTTTCCTTCGATGTCGTCGCTCCGGGCGGCGATTGGGGGCTGCACTGCTCGCTCGGGCTGAATGCGCAGTTTGCGACGTGGTCGATGCTGGTGGCGCGCCCTGATCACGTACTGCTGGTACGCGAGGACGCGCTTCGCTTGCCGACCCGTGGCTCGCGCGAGATACGCGGGCCCGGACTGTGGGCCGACGTGCATCGCCACCACGCCGGGCGCTGGCAGGTGAACTTCGAAGGCGTCACCCTCTGCCTCGACTCCGCCGACGTGGGCCGTAACGAAGTGGGGGATCTGGTGCCCGTCGAGTTCGAATTCGAGTGGGAGGCAACCGGCGACGCGGTTGGCCCCGTACAACCATGCATGGTTGACGGGGAAATGGCGATCGGCGACGGCCACCTCACGTTCGAGCAGCCGACACCTGGGCATTGGATCCACTCGTGAAGACCTCGATCGTGCTGTTCAATCGGGACCTGCGCGTGCATGACCACGAGGGTTTGCGTCGCGCCGGGGACTTCGGTCGGGTCATACCGCTGTTCGTCATCGACGGACGACTTCGATCGACGCTGACGGCCGCACCGAACCGCACGAGGTTCCTGGCCGAGTCGCTGCGCGATCTGTCCGGTGCGCTCGAAGACCTCGGCGCACCGCTCGTGGTGCGCGCCGGCGATCCGGCCGAGGCGGTCGAGGAACTCGTCGCCGAGTACGACGTCGAGTACGTCTTCACCTCGGCCGACTACACGCCTGTGGCTCGCCGCCGGGAAGATGCGCTGGCTGCGACGAGAACCGGTGGCGTGGCGGTCGTTCCGCCCGGCGCCGTGCTGCCGGCGAATGGCGACCGCTACAAGGTCTTCACGCCGTATTACAACCGATGGATCAAGACCCACCGGGGCAAGGCGCTTGCGGCGCCGCGCAAACTCAACGGCGTCGACGGTGTGCGAGGCGAGTCGTTCGACTGGCTGTTCGACATCAAGCCGACGGCGACGGAGCTTGCCGCCGGGGGCGAGTCGGCGGGCCGGGAGCAACTGGCGCGCGCCGAGCGGCGGGTGCGCGGATACGCCGAGGACGGACACAACGACGTCGCCGGGGATCGCACGAGCCGCATGAGTCCGTATCTGCACTTCGGGTGCGTGTCGGCCCGGGAGGTGTGTGCGGCATTCGAGAAGCTCGGAGCCGACGGCGACGCATTGATTCGCGAGGTCTGCTGGCGTGACTTCTTCCTGCAGTACGAGGCGCTCGAGCAGCAGTGGCCAACGCCGGGGCACCGTCCGGCCCATCTCACCGCGTGGGAAGAAGGACGCACTGGTTACGGGCTGGTCGACGCGGGCATGCGCCAACTACAGCGCGAAGGCTGGATGCACAACCGTGCTCGGCTGGTCACCGCATCGTTCCTCGTGAAGGATCTCGAGATCGATTGGCGCTTTGGGGCCGCGCACTTCATGCGCCACCTCGTCGACGGGGATGTCGCAAGCAACAACGGCAACTGGAAGTGGGTCGCGGGTGTCGGCACCGATACCAACCCGAACCGCGTCTTCAACCCGCTGCGCCAGGCCGAACGCTTCGACAAGGCCGGTGAGTACACCCGCCGCTACGTCCCCGAGTACGGAACCGACGACTACGTCGATCCGATCATCGCCGAAGACGAGCTGGCCTCGGCGCGAGCGCGTCGCCGGTAGCGCTACCCGGCGCGAAACGACCGGCTGTGATAGCCGGTAGCGCCGTCGGGCGCGGGCGCAGCCTCGTCGGCCGTCTGGACTTCGCCGCGGCCGTTGACAGCCCGCACCTCGACCCGGTGGTCGCCGACGGGTGCGTTCCATCGCAGCATCCACTGCACCCACGTGCTGGCCGAGGCGACGTGGCCGAGTTGGGCTTGTTGCCACGGCCCCCCGTCGACCCGCACGTCGACCCGTTGGATACCGGATGGCGGCGACCACGCAACCCCCGCGATCGCCACTGGCCCGGCCGCGACCGTTTCGCCGTCACGAGGCACGTCGACTCTCGAAGCGATCTTGATAGGTGCTTCCTTGGCCCACCCGCGCGGAATCCAATAGCCGTCGACAGCTTCCAACGTGGTGAGCTCGATGGCTTTCAACCACTTGGTGGCCGAGACGTAGCCATAGAGCCCGGCGACGACGAGCCGCGCCGGAAATCCGTGATCCTGCGGCAGTGGTTTGCCGTTCATGCCGACCGCCACCAGCGCCGATCGGCCATCCCGCGCGGCGGCGGTCGGAAAACCTGCCGTGAAGTTGTCCACCGAGCGCCCGACGATCTGGGTTGCGCCCTTTTTCACGCCGGCGCGATCGAGGAGATCCACCAACGGCACTCCGAGCCATGACGCGTTGCCGACCAACTTGCCGCCGACTTCGTTGGATACGCACTGCATCGTGATCGGTTCCTCGACGAGGTCCATGCCGAGGAGGTCGTCATAGGACAACGACAACGGGCGGTCGACCATGCCCTTCACCTGCAGCTTCCAATTTCGCTCGTCGATGCGGGGAACGAACAGCGCCGTGTCGATCCGGTAGAAGTCGGCATTGGGAGTGACGTAGGGAGAAAGTCCGCTGACCTCGAACGGCTGCTGGGCCGGCAGCGGCGTGACCTTCTTCGCTCGCGGTAGCACCAACTTCGCGATGCGGCTTGCGCCGTTCGAGCCGGCCCGAATGGCGCCGGCGGTCCCGGCCGCGGCCACGGATACGACGCCGGCCGCGCCAGCCAGCATGAGGAAGGAACGCCGCGTGCCCTCCTTGACGGTCGGGTCGGTGTTCCTCGGCGGAGCGGGCGCTGTATCTGCGTCGAGCAGAACGCGAAGCGTGAGTATCCCGACGGCGACACCGAGAAGGGCGCCAAGCGCCGCCCGGCTTGTCGACGCGAGCGGGTCCCCGATCGCAGCGGCAATGCCGAGCAACCCGAACGCCGCGATGCCAGCCGCGCCAACTGCGAACCGTCGTCGCGCGGCGCGGCCCAGGGCGGCGCCCACGAGCAATGAGACGATGACGATGCCGATCTGCAGCGCGACCTTGTCGTTCGTGCCGAACAACGCCACCGCGAGATCCTTGAGCGGAGCGGCGAACCGGTTGATGAACTGCGTTCCGATGCTGTCGATCAGCGACGGTCCGGAACTGGCGGTGACCAGCTGGGTTGTCGCGAGCGCCAACGCAGCGGCGAGGGCGCCGGCGACCCGGGCGCGTTGCGTCGTCACACCAGCATCGTCTCGCGGGCGCCGGCCCGCGTTACGGCGCGATCAGGGCTTGAGCGGTGGAGCGACCGGGTGCAGCAGCATGGCTCGGGTCTCGTTGTCGAGCATGCCGTTCACCTCGAGGCGGGCGGCGGCCTGGTACTTGCGCAGTGCAGCGTCGGAGTCCGAGCCCCACACGCCGGTGGGCTTGACCGGGAACCCGAGGGTGGTGAGCAGCACCTGGAAGGCGCGGATCTGGTCACCCCGGAGCGCCTGGGGGACCGACGCAGGCATTTCGAACATCGGCGATTGCGAGATCGCGGCCCACGCCAGGGGGTTGGCGTGCTGCCAGCTCCAGAACGAGACGCCGGTTGCGCCGCGTTGGACCGCCGAGGTCATGAAGCGGTTGATCGCATCGGGTCCCGGAACGCCGGCCGGCCCACCTTCGTGCACGCCGTCATACGCCTGGCCGATCGGAAGTACGGGCTTGCCATACCCGCCGAGGCGGTCGAAGGCGAGATCGATCGCGTACTTCGGATCGGTCTGCATCCAATAGATCATTGGGGCGACGGCGTCGAAGTCCTTCACGATCTGGTCGTAGGGATACGAACGGGTGCCGGCCGACGGCCGCGGCACCACGGCGATGAGCGGGTAGTCGTTGCCGACCTCGTGGCGCAGCGAAGCGCCGTAGGCCGCCGCCGTGAACGGCGTGATGTTGACGCCCATGCTGCGGAACTCGATGTCAGCCGCGAAGCCGTCGATGCGTTCGCCGCCGCGGGTGCCGTACTTGATCGCCTGCAGCGCGCGCACGACGTCACCCGACACGTCGTCGAGGTACGGGAACTGCCAGCCGTAGACGCGGATGCCGTTCTTGTGTGCTTCGGGCAGCAGCGACTCGAGGAAGGGGCCGGCGTCGAAGCCGGTCTTCGATGATCCGGTGCGCACGTAAAGGTGCGTCAGCCCGGCCGCCTTCGCCTTGGCGATCATCGCCTGGACGTTGCCACCTTCGGCCTTCCACGGCTGCCAGATCCACATGCCCTTGCCGACGGGAAGCGCGCCTCGCACATTGGGCGGCGCCGGTTCTGCGGCGGCCGCCGTCGT
>JBEHXL010000080.1:0-7247 GCA_048498715.1 Actinomycetota bacterium
TCGAAGGGGTCCACCGGTAGGGAAATCGCCCTTCGTAACGTTGGTACATGCGTTTGCGTCGTCGCCGTACCGAAGAGCACCCGTCGAACACCACCGTCGAGTTGTCGTTGAACGACGAGACGGACCGCATAGAGCGCGCCATCAAGGCTCTGGCGATGCACGCCGACCGCATCGAAGACCGCGTGAACGCGCTCGAAGCGCGGGTCGCCGATGTCGAGCGGCGTGCGCTGGAAGCGCCGAAGCTCGCGCTGGCGAAGTTGAACGTCGTGGGTGTCGAGATCGAAGCGATGGCGGTTGCGGCCGAGGCCGCCGAACTCAAGGGCGAACTCGTTTCTGCCGACGGACATGTGATGGCCGACGCCCTCGCCGAGCAGGTCGCGGGACTGGCCGACAGTCTCGACGCGCTGGCCGCGACGCTCGCCTCCGGTGATCAGCAGCCGATGCTGCGCGTCGTCCCCAACGCGTCCTAGCTGAGGGCTTCGATGCCGTCGGCGTGGCGACGGCCCCACACGATCAGCATCGTCCCCACCGCAAGGTAAAAGGGCTGCAAGGGCGAGAACGTCCGCAGCATCGCGAGTTGGATGACGATCCATCCCACGAGCAGCACGCCGCATTGCGCCGAAACGGCCGCCGTGCCGGTAGCGCCGGTCCACGCGTCGTACGCGAGCAACGTGAGTGGCGCGGCGACGATCAGTGCCAGCGCGAGCCCACCGAGGACGGGGCTCGCGAACGGAAGGCGACGGTTCAACTCGTCACCCATGGCGAGCACGCCCGAGGCCAAGCCGAACGCGCCGCCCCACGCGGCGAGCGCATTGAAACCGATGAAGCCTGCGAACCAGCGGTGCGGTGCAGGTCCTGTCGACATGACCCGAGTGTGGAGGACCCCTCGGCCCGTCGACAGGGCCGTTCGTCCCGACTCCGGTTGCCTACTCGGGCGGGTCCGCCCAGTCGATCGTGACGTTCTTCGCTTCCTCCGGATGCTTCTGCAACCACGAGCGCGCATAGGGGCACCACGGCCACACCGTCAGGCCCTCCGCCGCCGCCTTGTCGAGGGACGACTCGACCAAGACACCACCGAGGCCACGACCGCCCAGCTCCTCGGGCACCTCCGTGTGCACGAGGATCAGCTTTCCGTTGTGCACGCGGTACTGCAGCTGAGCGAGATGCCCGTCGACTTCGAGAACGAAGCGGCGCTCGTCGACGCGGTCCTCGACGGTCACGCCGACGAGGCCGGTCGCGTCGTCGTGGTCGTCGACGCCGGTTGCGGCTGTTCGTCGGCGGCTTCCTTGGCGCGCTGGGTGTACTCGTGCGCCTTGGCGATGTGGGACTGGTAGCCGGCGAGGTCGCCGTTCTTGAGGGCGTCGTCGGCGGCCTGGAATTCCTGCTCGGCTTGGCCGAGCAGCGCGCTCACCGACGCCGAAGTCGGGGCGCTCGGTGTCGACGGATTCTGGCCGGTCTGTTCCTGCGTGGGTGGTGCGTCACCGAACAGCGCGGTGAGCGCTTCCTGCAACGTGTCGGCGATGCGGACGTCGCCGGCGTGCCACACCACGACCTTGCGCAACTGCGGGAACGAACTGGCCGCCTCGGCCTGCACGTACAGCGGACGGACGGCGACGATCGAGTTCGCAATCGGCAGCATGACGATGTTGCCGCGCTTGATGCGCGACCCCGACTGGCTGAGCAGCGTTTCAGCCTGCGCGACCGCCGGGTTGGAACCCATTTCCGTCGCGATGATCGTCGGTCCGGCGACCTGCTGGCCCGCAGGCATGACGTACGCCTCGAGCTTGCCGTAACTGCCCGGATCACTCTTGGCGACCATGAAGGCGGTCAGGTTCTTGCGCGAGTCGTTCGACGAACGCGGCACGAACGGCTGCAGAATTTGGAAGTTCGCCTCGGTGTCGGTGGGCAGACGCGTGAGCACGTAATACGGCGCCATGCGGTCGTCGGCCTTGCGGATCGGGGCTGTCACCGTCGACGTGTTGTTGTTCGTCGCGGCGGCGGCGTCGCTGGTACCGGGGTCAGGCGCGACGTTCCAGGCTTCGGAGGCGCTGAAGAACTCGTCGGGATTCGTGAGGTGGTAGCGGCCGAACATCGTGGTCTGCACCCGGAACAGGTCTTCCGGGTAGCGCAGGTGCGCGACGAGGCCCTCGGGCATCTTGTCGCCGTCGGTGAACAGCTTCGGGAACGCCTTCGCGTACGCGGCGGCGACCGGGTCCTTCTCGTCGACTCGGTAGAACGTGACCTTTCCGTCGAACGCGTCGACGGTGGCCTTCACCGAGTTGCGCACATAGTTGAACGGCGCGACGAGACCACTCTCGTCGGGCACGCGGCTCGAGTCCGCGTTCTGCGCGTAGGGATAGTGCGTCGAGGTTGTGTACGCGTCGAGGATCCACGTGATCTTGCCGTCGAGGATGACGGGATACGGATCGCTGTCGAACTTGAGGAAGGGCGCTGCCTTCTTCACACGGGCAGTGATGTCCCGATAGAAGATCGCGCGCGACTTCGGCGTGATCTGTCCGGACAGCAGGATGTTCTTCTCGCCGAAGCGCAGGGCGAACGCAACCCGTCGGGCGAAGCTCGACAACTCGACGCCGCCCTTGCCCGAGTAGTTCGACGACGTGTCGCTGGCGTCGAGTTCCTTTTGCTTCGTGTTGACGATCGCGTAATCGCCGAGTTGTTCGCCGAAGTACACGCGGGGCTGATCGATCTTCGGGTCACCGACGGGCGGGACGTCCTGCACGCGGAACAGCGGGTTGCCGTCGGGCGACGCGGCGTTGGCCGGCGCGAGTACGGCGCCGTAGCCGTGCGTGTACTGCAGGTGCCGGTTGACCCAGGCGCGGCCGCTGTCGGGCAGGCCCGGCGTGTAGAGCTCGCGCACCGACGTCAGCGCCTGAGTCTTCTGACCGTCGAGCACATAGCGGTCCGAGTCGACGTCGTGGAACGCGTAATAGCCCTTGATCGACTGGAGGCTTTCGTAGGTCTCGGTCGTGAACTTCGGATCCCACAGGCGGATGTTGCGAATCGTCTCCTGGTTGGCCGACAGGTCGTCCGCGGTCAGGCCGTCCTGGTACGTGAAGGGTTGGCTGGCAACCGTCGAGATACCGAGCGCTTCACGCGTCGCGGCGATGTTTCGCTTTATGTAGGGCCGTTCCTTCGAGTTCTCGGCCGGGTTGACCTTCACCGTCTGGATGATCGCCGGATAGATCTGGCCCACGAGGATGGACAGCGCGAGCCACAGGCCGATCGACACCCCAGGCAGCGTCCAACCGCGGCGCCGAACATTGACGATGAGCAGCACCGCCGCGGTGATCGACGCGAGACACAACAGGTTGATCGCTGGGAGGCGCGCTTTGAGGTCGGTGTAGGTCGCGCCCTGCACGACGCCCTTGCCCGAATACAGCAGCGTCCAGCGCTGCACGAGATAGCCCGCCGCCTTGATCAAGGCGAGCGCGGCAAAGAGCAGGGAGAGATGTGCCCGCACTTGGGGCGTCACCCGATCGAGCACGCTCGGCGCCAGCCGGATGCCACCGTTGAGGTAGTGCGCGATCGTCGTGAGGACGGCGGCGATGAGCACGGCGGTGAACGTCCAGCCCACGAGGAACTGCAGGAACGGCAGCTTGAACACGTAGAAGCCGACGTCGCGACCGAACAGGAATCCGCTCAACGGGTCCTTACGACCGAACGAGCCACCGTGCCGAAAGAGCAGCCAGTTCTCCCACTGTGACGACGCGCCGAAGCCGGCGATCAGAGCAAGGACGACAGCGAGGATCGTGCGGAGGCGATTGGCGTTGGTACCGACGACTTCGCGGTAGCGCGCGACCAACTCGTCGCCCGGTCCGAGCGGCCGGTACGCCGGCGCGAACCGATCGGCGAGCACGAGGTTGCCCCACACGATTGCGAAGAAGATCAGACCGAAGACGAGCACCAAGGTGATCTGCGTCCCGGCCACGGCGCGGAACACGCGCGTGAAGGAGAGTTCGGAGAAGAAGAGGTAGTCGGTGAACAGGCGCGAGACCGCCTGGAGCACAAACCAGAGAACGAACAGCCCGGCGATGATCGGCACAAGAGCGATCCGTCCGCGCGGCGCGCGCGCCCGCGGGAAATCCGTCACGTTGGTCACGGATCAGAAAGCTATTGCGTCGGAGGCACAACCACGCATCGGCAACCAGGGTGGGCCGGCGGGTGGAGGTGGCCGGTGGGGAACGGTGTCCCTTTGGCGACGAGTCCGGCGAGGCCGTTGTCGTCGCAGTCGGTGCAGCAGGGCTTGGCCGGATCGCTGAGCCACTCCCCCGTCGCACCGTTGCTCATGGCGGCGTACGCGCCCGTCGCCCAGGCCGAGATGAGCCAGTCGCCGGCGAGGCGTGCGGCCCGATGAGTCTTGGCTTCGCGGTACGCCGCGCTCACACGATCGCTCGCAGTGATGCGGTCGTCGCCGACCGCGGCCGACTCGTGAAGTCGCTCGTCGAGCTGACGACGCAACGGCAGGACGAGTTCGTCGGCGAAGTCTTTCGCGACGATCGCGATCATGTCGGCGGGGACGTCGATCGGATTACCGGTGGCAGCGGCGCCGGCCCGTGCCGCGTCGGCCAGCGCGGGTTCGACGATGTTGACGTAGGTGGTGACGTGTTCGGATTCCGCTCCGAGCGCGGCGTCCGCATTAAGGGTGCCACGCACCGACCGCAGACGGTCGAGCACCAGATTCTGCTCGTCCTGCAGCGCCCGCTTCACTCGACGGGCCAGATGGTCCTCGAGCGCCGAGCAGGTCTCGTTGCGCGCCATCACACGGTCGTGCGCCCGCGTGTCTTCGACGACGACGACTTCCTCGACGACCGGCTCTTCCTCGACGACGACAACTTCTTCTTCGACCACCGGTTCCTCGACGACGACGACTTCCTCGACAACCGGTTCTTCGACGACGACAACTTCTTCTTCGACGACCTCTTCGACGACCACTTCGGGCTCCGGCTCGGGCTCCGGCCCGGCCGGAACTTCGTCGACAACCGCAGCATGTGATTTTTCGGTGCGGTCTTTGCCCTCAGAAATCACAGGCTGGTGTTGTTCGGCGACGGGCTCGGGAAGAGGCTCGGGCTCGGGCTCGGGTGCTGGCGCCGCCTGGACCACGACGGGATCGGGCATCGGCGGACGAGCGCCTTTGCCCTTCTTCCGATGCGGACGACTCGCAGGCGGCTCGACGACGCGGGGCGGTTCCGGCTCGATGTCGCGCAGGTCGACGAGCGGCGTCGAGGCCAGCGCGTCGGCGCGCAGGGGATCGATCGCCGCATTCATCCGTCGCCCGACTTCCTCAGCCGCCTGCTTCGCTTCGACGTCGGCCACGTCGAGTTCGTTGGTGACCTGGTCGAGGGTCGATCGCACGACGTCGTAGGCCTGCAGCAAGCGCTCACGACCGGCGCGCAACTGCTCGATCTGTGTGTTCGCGACGCGGCGCCGGCGTCGCACGTCCGACAGCACCTCGGCTCGCTCGGCCTTGGCTCCTTCGACGGTCTTCTCGGCCGTAGCCGAGGCCTCCTCGAGCAGCGCTTTGGCCTTCGCCGTCGACTCCTCGGTGAGACGACGGGCCTCGTCGGTCGCGACCCGCAGGATTTCGGCCGCCTCGGCCTCTGCGGCGGTGCGCCGCACTTCGAGAATGCTCGACGCCTCGTTGGTGAGGCGTTGGCCGTCTTCCCGCGCTTGTTGCACGACGCGCTCGACGTGCTCCTCGGCGCGACCGCGAATCTCCGCCGCGGCCTCGTGCGCGCTCTGCAGGATGCGCGCCGTCTCTTCGCCGAGGGCGGAAGTCAGCTGCGACTGTTCGATGACGGGGTTGCTGGCGCGCTGTTCGGCTTCGCGCAGCCGAGACCCAAGCGAGCCGAGCTCGTCCTCGAGGGCGCGCACGTGCGCCGCAACGCTGCGGAGGTACTCCCGCACCTGGTTCGCGTCGAACCCGCGCAACGCCGTACGGAAAGAAATTCGTTCGATTGCATCCGAGGTCACCGGCACGCGGTTCTCGGGCCGCTGGTCGGCCATCCCGTCGAGGTTACGGCGAGCCGCGCTCGAGGCGGCGGACTACCCGTTACTTCGTGCCGAGCAAGCCGCCGAGCACGTTGCCCAGGCCACCGACCAGCCCGCCGAGGGGATCGACGACCACGGGTTCCGGCGCAGTGGTCGGCGTGGTCGTCGGCGGCGGGGTCGTCGTGACCGGACCGGCGCCGGGGACGATGAACGTACGGCCGGGCGCGGTGGTCGGCGTCGTCACAACCGGCGCAGTGACCACCGTCGTCTGCGGGGTGGCGGGCATGGCCGCCTCGTCGATGCCGGGCAGTTCGTTGGGTAGCTTCGTCAGTCCGAGTTCGTAGGCGATGAGGCCCCACGACGCACCGTCGGAGCGGTTGAGCAGCATCTGACGGAGACCGTCGGTGTCGAGGTGGGCGGCGGTGGCGAGTTCCGCAGCGACGACGGCGTCACCGACGGACGTCTCGCCGAGCGGCATGAGATCGCTCCACTGCGAGATGGCGCTGAGGACACGGGACTTCACGGCGGCACCGGTGCCGTCGCTCTGCAAGGAGATGCCGCGGCTACGGGCGTTCAAGCCCCGGTCAAGCTCGAGGGCAACGCCGAGGTACTGACGGTCCCACGAGTCGGCCCCGTCGATCGTCAAGGGCGACATGCGCGCCGAGGTCGAACCGCCGGCGCCCACCACGACGACGCGGCGAAGCGCATCGAGCGCGTACTCGTCCACCGCCGTGCGGACCGACGTGACGCCCTGGTAGGTCGCGACTTCGAGGGAAAGCTCCTGGCGAATGCGGCCCACGCCGTCGACGATCAAGTTCGCCGGCTGGGTGGCCAGGCGCATGTGTTGACCGACGGCCAACACGTCGCCGCGCACGATGCGCGGCGACGTGTCACCGAACGTGATCGTGGTACCCATCCGGGCGAGCAAACGCCCAGTTGCGGTCTGCACGATCGCAGTGCCCCGGGTAACGGTCAGTCCGTCTCCAGACCGCAGC
This sequence comes from Actinomycetota bacterium, assembly GCA_048498715.1. Taxonomy (GTDB): domain Bacteria; phylum Actinomycetota; class Acidimicrobiia; order Acidimicrobiales; family JACCXE01; genus JACCXE01. Next base: position 7,005 of record JBEHXL010000080.1, read on the forward strand.
GGCGCGTCCGCCGCTGCGGTCGGAGAACCCCGGTGAACCGTGACCGCGGCGTCACCAGGAACCAACCGGGCTGTACCCGGAGCCATTGCCGTCTCGGAACGGCTCGTGGCATAGGCCACGCCCGCGCCGATGGCGCCAAGACAAAGAAATGCAGAGAGCCCGAAAGCAAGCCCGCGACGCATCAAGCGGCGCGAAGCCCGTGAAGAAGTCTCAATTGTTGCGGTCACTTCCTCTTTATCGGCA
>JBEHXL010000081.1:0-7221 GCA_048498715.1 Actinomycetota bacterium
CGCGCCCGATGGACACGACCGAACTCGTGATCGCGGCCGTGCGGACCGCCCCGCCCCAAGACATGTCGTTCCCCATACGACTACTCAACGCCTCTCATGCACTCTGGCCAAGGGTGCTGACCGGCGTTGTTCGTGGTGTGGTTAGCCCCCCTTTCCGCGAGGTACCCCGAAGACATGTTTTGGTTGGGTCTCGTCGTGGTTCTCTTCGTCGCTTTGGTGATCACCGGTGCAGTGCAGCGGGGGAACGGTGAATACTGAGTCCTACGACGGCGTCGCCGTCCTCGGTAACGAAACGCACGCAGTCGTGGCCCGGCTCTCGTACGGCATCACCGGCCACGTCGTCGCCTTGGACGTCACCCTCGACGATGGTTCCACGATCACCGCTCGTCGGACGCTGACGGCCCGGGGACGCCGGCCGATGCTACGAGGCACACCCATCAGCGCACGGGCACGCGACGAGCACGAGCGGAGCTTCGACCTGTTCGTTGACAACGGCATCGTCGGGAATGTTCGGCTCGGCCAGCGAGTGATCCTCGAAGGCGAAACGGTACGCGAGGGGCGTGCGTTCGGGCTCGTCAAAGCAGCCGCGTAACGACTTTGCCAACATGTCCGCCACATGCGGACATGGCCGACTATCGGGCGCAACGAAGAAATCGAAGCAGTTGCGCGCGCCTGGGCGACGGGCAACGTGGTCTTGCGCGGCGGCCCCGGCATCGGCAAGACCCGTGTCGCCCGTCACGCTCTCGGCGAACTCATCGAACAGCCTTCGTCGTTTGTCTGGGTAACAGGCACGCGCACCGCAGCCACGATCCCCTTGGGTGCGTTCGCCGGCGTCGTGCCGCTCGGGTCTGGCCGAGGGCTCGAGTTGTCCGAGTCGATCCACCTCGCCGCGCAGACACTGACGGGCTCGGTGCGGGGAAACGAGCGCCGAACGATCATCGTCGACGATGCACACCGCCTCGACGACGCCAGCCAAACCCTCGTGCTGGCGCTGGCGCGCGACCCACGGGTCCGGCTGCTCGTGATCGTCGACGCGCACGCCGACCTCTCTGACGCACTGCGCGCCCTGGTCGACGGTGACGATTGCGCGACGGTCGATCTGCGTCCTTTGACCGTGGCCGAGGTCACCGAGATGGCGGCGAACATCGTCGACCGGCACGTCGATCGATTCACCGGTCAGCGACTCTGGGACCTGTCGCAGGGCGCGCCGCTCATCGTGCGCGAACTACTCGATGCGCCGTTGCCCGATCCAGGTTCCGCCGGCAACTTTCGTTTCTACGAAGCGGTGCCGCTGAGCCCGACGTTGCGGTCCTTCGTTGCGGCGCGGATCGATTCGTGTGATGGCGCGCAGTTGCACGTGTTGCGGTTGCTCGCCATCGCCGAGTCGCTGCGAGCGTCGGTCATGGCCGCGGAACGGGAGGGCTTTCTCATCGACGGACTCGTCGAGCGCGGGCTCGTCAAGGTGTCGACCGAGGAGGACGCGAGCTACCTGTCCATCGCCCACCCGCTCGTTGCCGCGTTCTTGCGTGATCAGTGCCCACCGATGACCGCGTTCCAGATCAAGGAACGCCTGTTGATTCTCACGGCCGACGCCACGCGCCCGAGTGACCTCGTCCGCCGCATCGACTGGCAGCTCGAAACCGCGCAAGAGGTTTCGGTCGACGCGCTGCGGAGGGCCGTGCAGATCATCGTGGGCCCGAGCCGCGACCGGCTGCGCATGCGCAAATTCGGCCGCGAACTGCTGCAGCGTGAGCAGTCCAAGGCCGCGGCGATCGTCATCCTCAACGGCCTCGTGCGCCAAGGACGCGCCGAGGAGGCGCTGGATCTGATCGAAATCGCACGCGACCTTCCCGGCACGGAGAATGAGCAAGGTGATCTCGCGTTCGTGGAGATCGACGCAATCGCCTGGATTCTGGGTGACCTCGAACGCGGCCGGGCCGCCGTTCGCCGCTGGAAGGACGAACTCGGCGACCGCGCCTGTTTCGCCGAGGCGCACTTTGCGATGGCGTTGGCGGTACGAGGCGAACTCGACCAGGCGACTGCGATCGCGATGCCGCTACTGCACCACGACGACATCTACGTCCGACTGCGCTCCGTCACGCCGGCCACCGCGCCGATGTTGATGGCGGGCCAGACGGCTCGGGTTCTCGACCTGACCGCCGGCCTCATCGACACGGTGACCGACATTCCCGACCCGAGCGACGCGCCGCTGTACGTCGGCACCCCGCGCGTGCTCGCGATGCTGCTCGCCGGCGATCTGGCCGACGCCGACGCGCTGCTCACCCTCGCGACCATGTTCTGGGCGGAGACCGGCGATGCGACCGACCACGGCATGACCGAGCTCGGTCTCGGCCGGCTTCGGCTTCTGCAAGGGCGGCCGAAGGCGGCGCTCGAGGTGCTGCGCGATGCGACCAGCCACTTCAGCGAGTTCGCCGACTACGGCCGCCGGTCGTGGTCCTATGCGCTGCTCGCCGAGGCACTGGTGTTGACGGGCGACATCGGCGGTGCCAAGCGCGCCGCGGTCGCCGCCGACGAGACACGCGACTCCCGCTTCTTGATGTACGACCTCGACGGGCGTCGTGCCGTCGCCTGGGTGAAAGCGGCCGAAGGCGAAATCGGTGCGGCGAGGGATGCACTCGTCGACTGCGCTGCAGCGGCGCAGGCGGCAGGGATGCTGCCGTACGAACTGATGGCGCGTTACGACGCGCTGCGGCTCGGCGAGACCGACAGCCTCGGTGACTTCGGCCGTCTGGCGCGACTCATCGATGGGCGTTGGCCCGACTTGTTCCTCCGCCACGCCCGGCACCGCACCAATCCCGAGGAGCTGACCCTCCTCTCGAACGACTTCGCGGCCATGGGGGCCAACCTCTTTGCGGCGGAGGCCGCCGCGAGCGCGGGGGAGCACTTCCGACGGCTGTCGCGCGACGCCGATGCGACGCGCGCGTTCGCCCGCTCACAGGACCTGCGCCATCTGTGTGACGACGCGCGGACACCGGCATTGCTCATGTCGGGCCGCTCGCATCCCCTCACCGGGCGAGAGTCGGAAATCGCGCTGATGGCCAGCCGCGGGGCTCCGACCAAGACCATCGCCGCCGCCCTTGGCCTGTCGGCCCGCACCGTCGACAACACGCTCGGCCGGGTCTATACGAAGCTCGGTGTCAACAGCCGGGCCGATTTGGTCGAATTGTTCGGTTCACGGAGTAACGCGGACGAAATTGAGTAATCGATTGCCCTAGTGCCGTCGGGGCGCGGCAGGTGACACTTGCCACCGACGCAATCGCGCGTGGGGTCCCACCAGGGGCGGGTTCCCCAGCACCTTGGCATCACCGGCCGTTTTGGGGAACGGCCGGCGCCAAGGATCGCTAGGTTTTCCGGCGGTGTCGGATTCGGCATGGGGGCTCCAGGACAAGGTCGCGGTGATCACCGGCGGCGCATCGGGTCAGGGTCGCGCGGCCGCACTCCGGTTCAGCTCGGTCGGCGCGCGGATCGTGGTGGCTGACGTCAACGACGACGGCGCGGTTGACACCGTCCGCATGGTCGAGGAGCGTGGAGGTGAAGCGATCGCCGTGCACACCGACGTGTCGGCGCAGTCCGAGGTCGAGGCGATGATCAGTCGTGCCGCCGATCGTTGGGGCCGACTCGACGTGCTCTACAACAACGCCGCCGTGCAGATGTCGGGCGGATTGCTCGAGTGCACCGACGAGGAGTGGGACCTCACGATCCGCACCAACCTCGACGCAATTTTCTGGGCGTGTCGGGCGGCGATCCCGCGGATGCTCGAGAGTGGCGGCGGGACGATCATCAACACGGCGAGCGTGCTGGGCCTCATCGGGTCGGCGGGTTATTGCGCGTACGGCGCGGCCAAGGCCGGACTGGTCGCGCTGACCCGGCAGATTGCGGTGGAGTTCGGCCCCGCGATTCGGGCGAACGTGATCGCGCCGGGTTCCATCGACACGCCCCGCTTCCAGAAGGTCGCCGAGGAGATGGGTATGGAACGCGAAGCGTTTCTCGAGATGCTCCACAAGAACATTCCCCTGCATCGCCTCGGCACCGCGGACGACGTGGCCGGCATTGCGCTGTTCCTGGCGTCGGAGCAGTCGGCGTACGTGACCGGCGCCATCATCCCGGCCGACGGCGGACTGGCGGCGCTGCGATGAACCGACGCGTCGCGATCGTCGTCGGCGGTGCCTCCGGCCTCGGTCACGCCATTGCGGTGCGCATGGCGGCCGACGGGTACCACGTCGTCGTCGCCGACATGGACGCCGCCGCAGCGGAGCGCGTAGCGGCGGAGGTGCGAGGCACGGCGGTGACCGTCGACGTCCGCGACAGCGGGCAGGTGGACGCGATGGCGGAGGCGGCCGCCGCGCTCGGCGACGTGAAGGTGATGGTCATCTCGGCGGCGGTCGAGACGCGCGCGTCGATCGTCGACACGACCGACGACGCGTGGCGCGAAGTCATCGACACCAACCTGAAGGGCGCGTTCTTGTGCATGCGCGCGGTGGTGCCGTGGATGATCGAGGGCGGCGGCGGATCGATCGTGGCGATGGGGTCGACGCTGAGCCAGATCGTGACGAACGGCTACCCGGCCTACTGCGCGTCGAAGTACGGGCTGACGAACCTCTGCAAGCAGGTGGCGATCGAACACGCCGCCGACGGCGTGCGGGTGAATGTCGTCGCCCCTTCGGCGACCGACACCGGACTGTTTCAACGTGTCGCCGACGCGACGGGCGACCCCGACGGAATCAAACGCATGGTCACGTCGAATGTGCCGATGGGTCGGCTCGGTGCGGCGCGTGAGGTGTGCGACGCCGTCGCGTTCTTCGCCTCGGACGCGTCGTCGTACACGAGCGGCACGGTGCTCGCGCTCGACGGTGGGCTCGCAGCGAGGCGCATGTGATCGACGGTCGTCGCATCTTCGACGCCGACGGCCATGTCATCGAGCCGCCGCACGTCTTCAAGAGCTGGACGGGTGCGCGGGTGCCCATCGACTTGCCCGAAACGACGCCCGTGGTTCCGTGTGGTGACTTCGATTTGCTGAAGGACCAGTTCGACAACGGCTTCGACGCTGCGTCGTACGTGCGGGCGATGGACGCGCAGGGGATCGACGCTGCGGTGTTGTATCCGTCGATCGGGCTGTTCGTGCCCTTCCTGCCGAATCTGTCGACCAGCGAGTCGGTCGACGCGTGCCGCAGTTACAACGAGTGGATTGCGAGCTACTGCGCCGAAGCACCGGGTCGTCTCTTCGGCGCAGGCATTCTCCCATTGGCCGATCCCGCGGCGGCCGAGAAGGAAGTGACGCGGGGTGCCGAGTCAGGCCTCGTCGCCATGATGGCGCGCCCGAACTTTCTCTACGGACGGAACCTCGGCGAAGACGTCTATGACGGCATCTACGCGGCGCTGGCCGATGCCGGTCTCGTGCTGTCGGTCCACGAAGGGCTGGGCCTCATGAATCAGCCCGTCATCGGGGCCGACCGCTTCAGCAGCTTCGCCCAGCGTCACGCAGTGAGCCACCCCATGGAACAGATGTCGGCGATGGCGAGCTTGATGCTCGATGGCGCGCTCGAGCGGACGCCGGCGCTCAAGGTCGCCTTCCTGGAGTCGGGTACCGGTTGGTTGCCGTATTGGTTGCACCGCCTCGACGAGCACTGCGAGTGGATGGCCGAGACCGAGTGCGACGAATTGGAACTGTTGCCGAGTGAGTACTTCGCCCGTCAGTGCGCAATCAGCAGCGAGGCCGAGGACGCGTTGTGCGCCTCGGTCATCGAGGCGGTCGGCGCCGATCACGTCATGTGGGCGAGCGACTTCCCGCACCCCGACGCGATCTTCCCCGGCTCCGCTCGTGCGTTCATCGACAATGTCGGCGAGTCGGGTACGACCGATGTGGTCCTATGGGACACGCCGGTCGACTTCTATGCAGTGAAGGGGCGCGTATGACCGAGACGTTCGACGCGATGGGTCAGTTCACCGACACCGTCGCCGGTGACGTGCGCGACCCCTACCCGGAGCTGGCGCGCAAGCGGCGCGAGTCCCCCGTCGAGAAGACGATCCAGATGGGCTTCGACCTTCAGGACCATCTCACCGTCACGGCGTACCGGCACGAGGATGTATCGACGATCCTGCGTGACGCCGAGACGTATTCGTCGGGGTCGATCCGCGAGCTGATGGCCGTCGTGATGGGTCCGTACGTGCTCGTTGGCATGGACGGCGAAGAACACAAGCGGCACCGTCACCTCGTATCGCCGGCGTTCCGGTCCAAGGCCCTGGCCCACTGGGAAGACGAACTGATCGTGAAGGTCGTCGACGCGTTGATCGACACGTTCGTCGATCGTGGCCACGCCGAGCTGGTTTCGGAGTTCACGTTCCGTTACCCGGTGCAGGTCATCGCCGAGGTCCTCGGCGTGCCGCGAGACGACTACGCGCAGTTCCACCAGTGGGCCGTCGACATCATCAACGTCGCCGCGCAGCCCGACGCCGGCATCGCCGCGGGAGCGGCGATGCGTGACTACCTCGTCGAGCATGTCGAAGCCCGTCGTGCGCATCCCACCACCGACGTGATCAGCGACCTCGTCACCAGCGAGATTGACGGGGAGCGCCTCGACGACGAGGAGATCTTTTCGTTTCTGCGTCTGCTGCTCCCGGCCGGCGCCGAGACCACGTATCGGGCGTCGGGCAACTTCCTCTACGGGCTGTTGACGCACGCCGATCAGATGGAGGCGTTGCGGGCCGATCGCTCGCTGATGCCCCAGGCGGTGGAAGAGGCGATTCGTTGGGAGACGCCGCTGTTGATCACGTCTCGCGAAGCGACCCGAGATGCGGTGCTCGCCGGCGTCGAGGTGCCGCAGGGCGCGATGGTCGTCGCCAATCTCGGATCGGCCAACCACGACGAGACGAAGTGGGACAACGCCGAGAACTTCGACATCTTCCGGGTTCCGCAACCGCAGATTGCCTTCGGGGCGGGGCCGCACATGTGTCTCGGCATGCATTTGGCTCGGTTGGAGTTGCGCGTCGCGGTCGGCCGGTTGCTGGATCGCTTGCCGCATCTCCGACTCGACCCGGACGGCGGCCATGGACGAGACCGTGATCCACACATTCACGGGGAGCGGTTCCGGTCGCCGACCTCACTGCCCGTACTGTTCGGCTGATGGGCATCAAGATCGAGATCGACCGCGAAAAGTGCATGGGTTCAGGGAACTGCAGCTACTGGGCCGTCAACACCTTCGA
>JBEHXL010000082.1:0-7064 GCA_048498715.1 Actinomycetota bacterium
TCGTCAAGAACCGCCCCGAGGTCAATGACCGCGACCGCACGGTTTGCCAGTCCGGTGTCGTGCCGGTGAGCTGCGTCGTCCAGTTCGTCGTGCCGACGGTCAGCGAGGCCGACGTGCCGGCCACCGGAGCGACGGCCTCGACGTCGGGTGCGACCGTCTTGTTCTGCAGCGCGTCGGCGTCCTGCTGGGTCAAGGTCGACGCCGAACCGAATCCACCACGCACACCGCTCGAGCTCGTCGAACTGCCGGGAGAGATCACGAGCAGATTTGTACCGAGCTCGTTGATCTGGTCGCGCACGTCCGCCTTCGCGCCGTTGCCGAGGCCGACCGTCAGGGTGACGGCCGTGATGCCGATGAGAATGCCGAACACCGTGAGTGCCGAACGCAGCCGATGCGTCCGCACTGCTTCGGTCGCGGTGCGCAGCGTTTCGCGCCAGTTCATGCGGCCCCCTCGCGCGGGAGCTCGCTGATGCGCCCGTCGTGAATCTGGATGACGCGATTCGCTTGCGCCGCGACATCGGCCTCGTGCGTGATCAACACGATGGTCCGGCCGCCCGCGTGAAGGTCTCGCAGCAAACGCAGCACGTCGGCAGTCGACGTGGAATCGAGGTTGCCGGTTGGTTCGTCGGCGAGGATCAAGTCGGGCTCGGTCACGAGCGCCCGGGCGATCGCCACGCGTTGTTGCTGCCCACCCGACAGTTCACCGGGACGGTGCTCGGCCCGGTCGGACAGACCGACGAGCCCGAGCGCCGCACGCGCTCGTTCTCGCCGGTCTGCGGGAGACACGCCGCCGTAGACCAGGGGCAGCTCTACGTTGCGTGTCGCGGTCATGTAAGCGAGCAGGTTGAACTGCTGGAAGACGAAGCCGATGTGGCGGTTGCGAAGTTCGGCGAGGCGCGTTTCGTCGAGCGACGACACGTCCTCCCCGGCGAGATGGAAGTCGCCCACCGTCGGAACGTCGAGACAACCGAGAATGTGCATGAGCGTCGACTTGCCCGAGCCGGACGGCCCGATGATCGCGACGAACTCGCCCTGATCGATCCGAAGGTCGACGTCGCGTAGCGCGGTGACCGACAGCGAACCGGACGCGTACGTCTTGCCCACACCGACAAGGTCGATGACGGGAGGCGTCATTTGCCTGCGTTCCCGTTCACGATCAGGCCAGGCCCGCCGCCGTCGAAGGTCGGACCGCCGGTCGCGTTCGCCGTGCCCGTGTTGCCGTTGCGATTGTTGGCGTTGTTCTTCCCGAACGTCGGCAGCTGAACGATTACGTTTTCGCCCTCGCGCAGACCCTGCGTGATCTGGATCATGTTGCCCGACGTTTCGCCGGTCACGACCGTGCGCTTGGTGTCCTTGCCGTTCCCGTCGCGCACCGTCACGTAACTCGATGATCCGTCGCTCTGCACCGCAAGCACCGGCACCTGCACGGCGTCTTTGATCTCGCTGATCGTGATGTCGACCTGGACGTTGGCGCCGACGTTGAACGAGCCGCTGGCGTCGGTGAAGTCGACCTCGACGGGATAGCTGGCCACGCCCGACGAAGCGTCGGCCACGTCGCTCACCGACGCAACCGTTCCCGCGGCCGTCGCCGACGTCGACGCTGTCGGCGCCGCAGTAGTCGCCGTCGTGTTGTTCGCTTGGAAGGGATTGCCCAGACGGAAGAAGCCGGCTCGGTTGTTGTTCGAGTTGCCCGTCGTCAGCGCGATCTTCGCAGCTTGGTTCGCCGTGATTTCGGCGATGTCGTTCGCGTCGAAGCCGAGGCTCACCTTGTACGTGTTGAGGCTGATCAAAGCGACCGCGGCCGTATTGCCACCGCCGCCGCCACCGAGATTGTTGTCCGACCGACCGGTCCCGCTGTCCGAACCCGTCGGGTTCGTCGCGCCTTGACCGTTGCTGCCGAGCTTCTCCCCGACCGTGACCCCGACCGACACCACCTTCGCGGCGTACGGTGCTTTCAGCGTTGCTCCGGCCAGGTTCGTGTTGGCCTGGTCGAGCGCGTCCTGCGCGCTCTGTACGTTGCTCGTGTCGGCACTCAACCGGCTCGACGACGCGCCCGAGGCCTTGTCGTCCGCAAGTGTGGCTTTGGCACTCGCCAGGCGCGCCTGCGCGTCCGCGACCGCTTGGCGCAGCGCGGGCGAGTCGAGCGTTGCGAGCACGTCACCGGCGGCCACGGTCTGGCCCGCCTTCACGTTCACCGCAGTCACGGTTCCGCTCGAAGCGAAGTTCAAGTCATCGCTGTCGGCCGCCGCGACCACGCCCTGCGCCGTCACGGTTTTCGCAATCGTGCCAACCGTCGCCGCAACGATCTGCTCAGTCGGCAGGTTCGTACCACCGCCGCCGCTGTTGCGACCCATCGCCGCATACCAGCCACCGAAAGCGACCACGGCGACCGCAGGCATCACGACGAAGGGCTTGGTGACCAGCGACCGGAGCCGACTCACGAGGAGCCGCCCTGGATCGGGGTGGGCGCGCTCTGCTGCAGACCCGGACCGCTGCGGAAGAATCCGCCTCCGCCGTCGCCGCGGGTGACGGTGTCGGCCTGCAGGACGCCACTGTTCGTGTCGCCACCAACCCGCACGTCGTCGCCCACCTTCAGATCGCTGAGCTTGATCGTCTTGGTGACCATGACCGTCGTCGAGCCGGTGACCTTGATCGTCTTCGACGTGCCGTCGTTGTCGCTGATCGTGATGGTGTCGCCGTCGATCTTGGTGATCTTTCCGCCGGCGAAGGTGCCATCCGCCGGCGGGCCGCCGGCGCTGACGCTGCCCGACGGCGTCTGACCGTTTTGGATCATCGGTGGTGCTTGACCACCGGAGAACTGGCGCGGTCCGTCTGTGCCTTCGCCCTTCATGTTGTTGCGCAGGCGACGCATCTCGTCGGCCTGCGAAATTCGGTCGGCTGTGAGCACCCCGTCAGCAGTCGTGCCGTTGGCGATGATGGTCTGACCGACCTTCAGATCGGCGACCGCGCCCTTCACGGTCTCGCGGAACTTCGTCTTGCCATCGGTCGACACCTTCACCGTCGAGGTGTTGCCGCTGAAGTCCGTGGTCTGCAGGGTGAACGAGTCGCCGTCGATGTGCGTGATCTTTCCGGCGTTACCGAATTGGCGAACCGTCGCGCTTCCCGCGGGAGAATTGGCCGAAGCATTCAGGGTGTTGGCGTCGGCGTTGTCGTTCCGGGCGAACGCCTTGACCCCGAACACCCCGGCGCCGAGCACGGCCAAACTGGCCACGCCCGCGATCATCCAGGTGCGCGCGGGGTTGGGTTGTATGGCAAGTGCGGACGTTTCGTCAGCGGGCGGATCGAGTTCTTCAGTCACGGTGCGCACACTGCTGCGGAAACATCTGTGATTCCTGTGAACTGGCTGCGGGCTTTCTCAGGGTCCTTGGGTACGCTCGCTGCGCTGTGAACGACGCCTTCTTACGTGCCTGCCGGCGCCAACCCGCCGACCGAATTCCCGTCTGGTTCATGCGTCAGGCCGGTCGCTGCCTGCCGGAGTACCGCGAGATCCGCCAGAAGTACGAGATGTTCGAGGTCATGCACAACGCCGAACTGACGGCGCTGGTGACAACTCAGCCACTCGATCGCTTCGGGGTCGACGCGGCCGTGATCTTCTCCGACATCGTCGCACCCCTGCAGGCGGCCGGCGTCGACGTGCAACTCAAGGCCGAGGTCGGGCCGGTGTTCGCCAGCCCGATCCGCACTGCCGCCGATGTCGCCGCCCTTCCGCGCCTCGAGGATCCGTCGAGCTCGATGAAGGGACTACTCGGCGGCATCGCGACGGTCGCCGGCGCCGATCGCGTGCCCGTCATCGGATTTTGCGGCGGACCCTTCACGCTGGCGAGCTACCTCGTCGAAGGCGGACCGTCGCGCGACTACGGCAAGACCAAGGCCCTCATGCACGGTGAGCCCGAGGTCTGGGACGCGTTGATGGAGGTCCTCGCCGACATCGCGGCGACGAGCCTGCTGGCCCAGATCGACGCGGGCGCCTCCGCAATCCAGATCTTCGACAGCTGGGTCGGCGCGCTCGATCCCGACACCTACCGCCGCTATGCGATGCCGGCCACCCAGGCCGTACTGGAGCGCATCAAGGACCGCGACGTGCCGCGCATCATCTTCGGCGTGTCGACGGGCGAACTGCTCACGTGCTTCGCCGAAGCCGGCGCTGATGTCGTCGGTGTCGACTGGCGCGTGCCGCTCGACCTCGCCCGCGATCGCGTCGGCCCGCACATCGCGGTGCAGGGCAACCTCGACCCCGCGATCTGCCTGGCCGGCTGGCCCGCCGTCGAGCGCGCCGCGCAGAAAGTCATCGACGCCGCCGGCTCGGCGCCCGGCCACGTGTTCAACCTCGGTTGGGGCGTCATGCCTGCGACCGATCCGGACGTCCTCACGCAACTGGTCGAATGGGTGCACAAGCAGCCGCCGCCCACGGAGGCGCCGTGACCGATCGCGTCGGCGTCATCGTTCTCGCGCACGGCACCCCGGCGCAGCCCGAAGACATCGAGGCGTTCTACACACGCATCCGCCGCGGCCGAGCACCGTCGGCCGACGAGCTGACCGAGCTGACACGACGGTACGAAGCGATCGGCGGCCTGTCGCCCTTCGCCGCCCGGACACAGGCCCAGGTCGACGGCATCGAGCACGCGCTCGACCTCGACCGCTTCGTGGTCCGCCTCGGCCAGAAGTACGCGGATCCCGAGATTCCCGCCGCCGTCGAGGAGCTGATCGACGCCGGCGTCACGCGCATCATCGGCGTCGTGCTCGCCCCGCATTACGCCGCCGCCAGCGTCGGCGACTACGCCGAGCGCACCCGCACCGCCGTGAACGGACGCGTGCCCGTCGACGTCATCGCGGGTTGGCACGCCGAGGAAGCACTGATCGACCTGCTCGCCGCGCGCGTCCGCGAGGTGTGGCTCGACAACGCGTTGCTCGTCGTGACGGCGCACTCGCTGCCCCTCGTTGCGCTCGGCGACGACACGTCGTACGGCGACGCGCTCGAGGAGACCGCTCGGCTCATCGCCCGCAAGGCGGGCGTGTTGAAGTACGGCGTGGCATGGCAAAGCGCCGGCGCATCCGGGGGTCGGTGGCTCGATCCGTCACTGCTCGACGTCATGCGCGAGGAGGCCGGGGCGGGCACCGAAGCCGTCGTCGTCTGCGCAGCAGGCTTCACGAGCGAGCACCTCGAGATTCGCTACGACCTCGACATCGAGGCCGCCGGCCTCGCCTGGGATCTGAACCTGCAGTTCGCCCGGACAAAGTCGCTCGACGACGACCCGGCCTTTTGCGCGCTGATCGCCGACCTCGTCACGCGCGTGGCCGACGGGTCCCGCGACGCCCCGCCTCTGGTTCCGTGAGCACGCTGCGGCGCGTGGCCGTCGTCGGCGGCGGCATCTCCGGCCTCGCGGCCGCCCTTGATCTCGTCGAGCGCTATGACGTCGTCGTGTTCGAAGCGAGCGATCGCGTCGGCGGGCCCGTCCGCACCGTCGACTTCGCCGGCACCCGCATCGAGGCCGGCCCCGACTCGTTCCTCGCTCGCCGCCCCGAGATGATCGACCTCGCAACGCGCCTCGGCCTCGGCGATCAACTCACGCCTCCGACGGCGGGCGAAGCCGGGATCTGGTCACGCGGCGCGGTGCGCGCTATGCCGAAAGGTCTCGTCCTCGGGGTGCCACGCGAGCTCAAAGGTCTCGCCGCATCCGGGATCGTCTCGCGTGCCGGCATCCTGCGCGCCCAACTCGATCGTGTCCTGCCGACCACCCCGGTCGGCGACGACGTCGCCATGGGCGACATCGTCCGGAAGCGCTTCGGCCGGGAGATCCAGGAACGACTCGTGGATCCGCTGATGGGCGGGGTGCACGCCGGGCGCAGCGACGTCCTCAGCACCGCCGTCGCGTCACCGCAGCTCCTCGCCGCGGCTCGGAAGGGCGGCAGCCTCATGAAAGCGCTACCGGTCGCCCCACCGAGTAGCGACCCGGTGTTCTTCACGATCCGGTCCGGCCTCGGCGACCTGATCGACGCGGCAGCCGCCCGTGTCCCGGGCATTCGGCTCCACACGCCGGTCACCTCGCTGGCGAAGACCGGCGACGCTTGGGAGGTCAACGGCGAGAACTTCGACGGCGTCGTGCTCGCCACGCATGCGCCCGTCACTGCGCAACTGCTCGAAGGCATCGCGCCGGACGCAGTGAGCGCCCTGTCGACGATGACGTACTCGTCGGTCGTCCTCACCCTGCTCGCCTATCCGTCGTCCGCGCGGCGCGAGCCTTATCCGCTGACGGGCTACCTCGTGCCGCGTCCCGAGCGGAAGCTCACGAGCGCCGTCTCGTGGTGGAACACCAAATGGGCGCAGAAGTCACCGGCCGACGACACCCAGGTCGTGCGCGTGTCGACGGGCCGCATCGACGATCTGCGCCATCGCGACCTCAGCGACGACGAACTGGTGCGTCGCTTGCACGCCGAGTTGCGCGACGCGACGGGGCTGAGGGCGGATGCACCCACCGAGGTGCGCATACATCGGTACGACAACGCGCTGCCCCAGTTCAAGGCCGATCACCTCACCAAGGTTGCCGCTCGCGCCCACGCCGCGGCGGCGACGCTGGCTGCTCCCCTGGCGCTCGCCGGCTCCTGCTACGAGGGGCTGGGGCTACCGGCGTGTGTTGCCTCCGGTCGCGCCGCGGCCGCCGCGATCAGCGCGCGACTCGGCTGAGAACTTCATCGATCGACGCGACGAGGCCGGTGTAGAACGGCCCGAACTCGGCGTACTTGGCCGAGGCCTCGTCGAAGCGCATCGTGTAGACGACTTCCTTCAGATCGTCGGGGTTCACGGCGAACAGCGACACACCCCACTCCCAGTCGTCGATACCCGTCGAACCGGTGATGACCTGCAGCACGCGACCGGCGAACGCACGGCCGGACTTGCCGTGGCCGTACATCTGCTCCTTGCGCTCCTCGAAGGGAAGCGTGAACCAGTTGTCGACCTCGCCGCGGCGCTTGGACATCGGGTAGAAGCAGAACGCGTTCTTGCCTTCCGGCGGCAGCTGCGGGTACAGACGAGCCTGCTTCATCTC
>JBEHXL010000083.1:0-7021 GCA_048498715.1 Actinomycetota bacterium
CAAACAACACCGCCACGAAGAACACCACCAGTTCCCAGCCAACGACCACCCAGCCGTTCCACACCTTCACGGTCTTATCGGTCACGCCCTGCCTCCAGTTATCAAAGTGATATCACTTTGATAACTCCGTCGAGACAATGTGTCAAGAGCAAGCCATTGCATGTAACGGCCACGGGCCGCCGCAGGATCCGACTTGCTCGGTCCTGAGGCCAAAGAACGCGCCGCCGAAGGCGGCGTCCGAATTGAACTCGGGTCGCAACCTCCGGTTGCGGCCCGATGACGAGGCCTAGGCCTCGTCATCCTCCGGATAGCCGAGGTCCCACTCGAGGGTGAGGTTCTCGCGCTCGGCGTCGCGGACAACACGTTCGCGATTGCGACGGAACTGCGGGTCGTGCGGCGGCAGCAACACGAGACGCGCGTGGGCCCGCTGGCGGAACTCTTCGATCAGCGCGCGGTCGCCGAAGTCAGACTGGATCTCCCAGTGCGGCATGACCGGCCCGAGGTACACGACCCGGACATGGCCTCGCGGCGGTTGAGCTTCGGATTCTTCTGCTGCCATCGACATAAGGCGGAAGAGTTTAGAGGCCCGCCAGCGGAATCGTGTCCTGGAACACGCAGCGCCGAGCGGAAGGCAACTGATGATCGGGCTGCGGAATGATCTTGACCTGACCGCCCGCGGTTGCGTCGATCTTGGGCAACGTGCCCTGACGACCGTCGGCGTCGGAATAATGCGTCTCGAATTCTTCGATCAAGAGACGGTAGTCCGGTGGCGTCTGACCGACTCTGGTCGTGGGAAGCGTGATGTTCCCCGTCCAGTTGAAGAGGTACCGATCACCTGAGGCCGCCGGACTGGGAGTCAAGGTCGCGGTGATCGCGCGCAAGGAAGCGAGCCCGTCCCCCGAGCCGACGGAGGACCAGGCGAGCTCGGGGTCATTGATCGCGGGATTGCGCTGCTGCAGCGTCACGCGAATGTCCGTCGGCCCGCGACCCGCCGGCCGCGGCGTCAACGCAGCCTCGTCTTGCAGAGTCACGTACGAATCGCCGTTCACACGGATCGCGACGGTCCGACCCGACTTCGTCACAAACGTTTGACGCTGCGGGGCGACCTGAATGAAGTCGGTCAGCAGCACCGAGCTCAGATGGAGACCCTGCTTGTCACCCAGCACGGCATTCGTGCTCGGCGACTTCGCGAAGTCGTCGGTGTAGATCGAGAAGGGCTGGAATCGGACCAACGCGAGACGCACGAACGGGAAATAGCCGACCGTGCCCCCGAGAGCGGGATTCACCTGAATGTCGGCGTACCACTGGTCACGATCGACATCGAACTGCACGGAGTACGGCACGACTTCGAACTGCCGTCCGTTCTCGGCGAGCGAAACCCGCACCGCCGGGTCGTTGCCGGTGAAGTCGCTCGCCGTGAGGAACCGCTTTGTGTTCCGCGAGTCGCTCGTCGCATCGGTACCGCTCGACGACACGAAGTCCCACGAATCTTTGATCGCCGGCGTGCCCGCGGGCGAAACGATGATGCCGAGCTTCTCGTCTTCGCCCGACGACCACCACGGGCGTTCGAGCCAGATACGGAGGCCACCCGCACTACGGGTACTGGTCTTCATCGCGGGGCGCTGACCGTTCACGGGCGTGAAGGTCTGATCCCAGGTGAAGGTCGGCACCAGCGAGTGGAGAATGGGCGGGTCAGGACGCTTCGTCGACAGGACGTGCCGACTGGTCGATGCCGCTTCCCAGTCGATGACACCACGGATGAACGACACCGTGACCGGCTCGTTGATCGGAGAGATCGCGTTCGGGACACGCTTGATGCTGCCGACCTCACGGTTGATCGTGTACTCCGCACCCTCCACGTACACCCGCCCCGAATCGCCCGTGACGGTGATAGGCGCGATCGAGATTGGCGACGCGAACAACGATTGCGACGGGGCAATCGACGTGAAGGTCACCTTTTTCTCCTCGCGGAAGTACGGGAGGAACGCCGTGGTCGCCTTCGGGAAGTACTTCACCACGTGATGGCGTGTGTCGCCGATCTCGTGCTGCGCGTCCACCACTCGCACGTAGTCGTGGTCGACGTCGAGGCCGGCGGCCACTTCGCTACGGTCCAACTCACTCGACCACACGTTGACCGCCTTCGGCTTGCCAACTCGCGGGTCGGGCCCGTACGGCCCCTCATCGATGGTGTTCGTCCACGTGGCGCGAACGTCGATCCGACCCGTCGACTTGGCGCTGTAGCCGATCTGCCCGTTCGCGCGGCCGACGGTCTCGCCCGCGCGACGCTCGATCTGCCAGCCGAAGGGTGATGACGCGTTTCCGAAGAACTCGAAGTTCGGCGGCGCCAGCGGCTTACGTACCGCATGCACCAGCCGTACCTCTTGAGGCGGGGTGATCGCCCGGTGCAGACCGGACTGGACCAACGGTCCGATCACCGAGCGCACATCGCCTTCGACAGTGTCGGGGAAGATCTCGAGGATTCGCTGCACCGTCCAGTTGAAGAGTCCGAACTTGTCCGCGTTGATGAAGTCCGGATCGTTCGGGTCGTTGTCGACCTCATCCTCGAGCGCGCTCGACATCAGCAGCGTTCGAACGTCGCCCTTCGTAAGCGTCACCTGCAGCGTGTCACCCCAGTTGTCGTCCACGGACGATGACCCCGGGCCTACCAGCTCACGACTCTTGAGCAACTCGATCTTCGCCGCCGTCTGGTTCGGCCAGTACCCAGGCCCGTACTGCAGGAACTTCGCCTGGTTACCGGGCAAGCGCTGCACCTGCACTTGGTATGCCGCGGGGTCTGCGAGATAAGGCAACTCGACGAGGTCGTCGTCGGGCTGCAGCGGAATCATGAACTGGCCGCTCGGCTTGGTACCAGGAGGCAACGGGTCTTCGGGCGGATCGTCAGACCCGGGGGGCGGCAGCCGGAAGGCGCCGTCGGCATCCCCACCGATCAGGGTGTAGAGGGCCGAACTTGCCCAGCTCTTGCCTTCGAGCTTCACCAACAAGTCGGTGTATTGGTTCGCCGCGTCGACGTGGCGGCCGTCGATCGACGGGTCGAACAACCCATGGCATTCGGCCATCCACTGGCTGGTCGCCGCGGGTGCGATGAGCCGGCGCGACACACCGCCGCTGAACTCGACCCCGTCCTCCGAACGCACGACGAGTTCGTAGACGCCCTCGCCCACCGTGGGCGGCTCGCGGAAAATCAGCGTCGGAGACTCGACCGGATCGTAACGACGGAACTTGACCACCTCGCTCGCCGCATCGCCGAGATCGCCGGGAAGCACCCACGGGTCGAAGGGCACCGAGTTGCCTGCAGTGTCGACAATGCGAGCCCGGAATTGGTACTCCCGCCCGAACCGCAGTCGCGGCAGGTTGTGCGCCCGGCGCATGTTGGTGAGAACACGACCGGCCGCCTGCGAAGGCCGCGGGAACGCAGGCAGGCTGTCGTTGCCCCGCCCCATCGTCTTGTCGTCGTTCGTGATCGGTGCACCGAGGCGTGGCACGGAGAGGCTCCAGCCGTTCCAGCGCATGAGCGATTCCGACAGGAAGTAGTCGTCGGGTGGCGCCTGATCCTTGAACACCGCGGTCGGACGCGTCGGGACCGTGCTGACGAAGCCTTCGTCGAGCGGCGCCGCGTCGGAAGTGCCTACCGTGACGATGTACTCGTCGCCCGGTGCACCAATTCGATACTCGCCCGAGCGCTGGTGAAGCGACGACCATCGTTCGTTGACCGAGTCCCAGACATCGAAGCGGTAGCCACGCACGAGGTCTTCGGCGTAGTTGATGTATTCAGGGTTCTCGACGCGATCGTCGGCGGACAGCGATGAGCCGCCTGTCGGGACCGGCGAGTTGTTGCCGAACGCCGAGTTGAACCGAAGGCGGTCGCGGTGGCGCTGGTCGGCGAGTCGAAGGCTGTTGTCGGTGCGATTAATACCGAGGCCGGTCGTGCGAAGCGCCGGCAAGTCCGATGGCTTCGAGAGGTCCGTGATGCCCTCTTCCAGATCGGCGGCCTTCAATGCCGCGCTGTCGACATCGAGTCCGTCCTCGAAGTCGAAAAGTCGCGTGTCGGCCAACCGCAGATAGCGACCCTTGCCGTCGAAGTTGGGGTCACCGGCTCGTATCTCGAACCCGTCTTCGCCCAGCGAATAAGCGGTGCTGTAGTAGACGTCAGCACGATCGAGCCCCGTCGGCGTGTAGTCGGCAAAGAGGCTCATCACGCCGTCACCGGCGAGCCCAGCCGGCAGTTCCAACTCGAAGTCCAGTATCAGGCCAAGCTCGCGTGCCACGCGCGGCTGCAACAACGCGAGTGCAGCGAGCTGATGGAAATCCTGGGTCGGGAACTCAGGACGGTCGCGCACTTCGCGATCGCCGAGCGGGTTTTCCGAATCCGAGCGACGCCGGTAGTACGTGTTGAGCTGCACGAAGTCCGACGCGACGGCCAAGGTGTTCGAAAGCTGGTTGCGGTCGGCGCGCGTGATGACCCACGAATCCGGCTGGTTCGCCTGGAGCGAAATGAAGCTGTTGACCTGCTGCACGAAGCTGGTCGTGCGGTACGGACGGATCGTCTCGAACGCCGTGTTGAGTACGGGACCCGGAATCGGCGACGTCACGACGCTGTTCGCCGGTACGCCCTGCGTCTGAGTCCCGACGTGCAGACCGCGCACAAACGCACCGATCTCACGTCGCGGATAGGAGCGGATGCGCTTGACGTCACGCGCGTTGTAGCTGCTCGGAGGCTGCGGCTTGACGACGGTCGACGCGAGGAACAGCTTCTTCCATGCGTCGCTCACCGGCGTGCTCACCAGCGTGACCGGCGGCCGGAAGGGAAAGTCCTGGCCGAACTGAAGGTCGAGCGCGAAGTTGGTCGAATCGCTGTTGATGAGCGCGGGCCAATCCAACAAGGCCGGAAACGCGTCGAGCGTCATGGCGTTGATCCGTCCGTCACCCCGCAGCAGCCGGAACGCAACGGTCGCCGAGAACCGCAGGCGATATTTGGCGCCGCCGCCCGCCAACACGATGCCCCCACCGTCGCCGACTGGAGCGGGGGGCGGTGAGTCCGTATTGCCTGCGATGTATCGAGCGGTGTCCGGCAGGACGGTCCAGAAGACGCCGAGTTGGTTGTTCGCCATTGGTTCCCCTAAAGCTCCGACGCGAAGGCGTCGACGTAGTCGAGCCACTCGGCTTGTGTGATCTGATCGACGAACCGCGGGTCGTGCGGGTCGCCGCCAAAGCTCTTCTCGATCTCGAACGAGACGTCCGGCGCCACGGGAATTTCGAGGGTGACCTCGCAGCGCCCCGTGACGATGTTGCGGTGCTTCCCGTTGGAATCCGTCTTGCTCACGTACGAGAAGTCGAGCTCCGCGGTGAGGCCGACGGACACGAAGCCAACGTGCACCTCGCCGTGGAACCGCATGTAACCGGTGAGCTGGACGCGATCGCCCTTGCCCGGGATCGTCTCGACCTTGAAGTAGATGCCGGCCATGATCTCGATCGATCCGCCGGCCACGCCGAAGTCGACCGAGACCGTGCCACCGAACTCGAAACCCGCTTCGATCGACTGCAGGCCCTTCGTGTTGATACCGAGAGCAAACCAACCACCACCGCCGAAAATCGAAACGGCGACATGGAACGGATCCTGCTTGCTCGATATCGCGAAGTTCGCGTACGTCGGGGCCGGCGAGAACGGCACCCCGACTTCGGCTGACAGCGCGAGGTTCGTCAGGGAGAAGATGCCGACACCGATGCTCGGGACACTCACGCTCGCCCGGGCGACGATGCCCGCAGGCGACACGTCGACGTGCACCGGCCCGCTCTGGTTCTGCAGCACCTTGCGAAGCTCGTTGACGAACTGCAGCGGGCCCGCGAACTTGATGTCGCCCAGCCTCACGTCGAGGTGCGGCGAGGTCTGATCCTTCTGCGTGAAGATCAGCCGCTGGATCTCGATGTCGAGAAAGTGGAGATCCTTGCCGAGCAACTGCAACGTGACGTTCTGGAGATCGCCGCGAATGTCGGAAGTGACGGTGCCGTCGGGCTTGCGGAGGATTGACGCATTGAGCTTGAACGTCCCCGTCTTTCCTGCCCGCGAAGGCAAGAGGATCTTCGCCGGATCAGACTTGAGATTGGGTGCCCACGCCAGCTGTACCTCACGTCCAGCGTTCGTCTCGACCGTCTTCATCGTCATCGACTTGTTCAAGTCGTTGAGGCTCGTCGCAATGACGTCGGCGAGTTTGACGCCCACAAGGTTGGCGTCGGGCAGGGTGAACCACTCGGACGGATCAAAGTTTCCGAGCAACTGTGTGGCTTCGTTGCCGCCGATCGCGCCGCGTGCTCGCGAGAGCGCCGTCAGCTTCAGGGATGGGGCGGCGACGCCACCGGCCTGATCGGTTCGCCCGAAGTTGACCGTCGTGTCCGACACGATCCGAAGGAACGTCGAAGGCTTGTTGTCGGTGCCGTTGAAGTTCTTCTCGACGTAGTGGCGCGGGTACTCAACCTCGACACCCTTGACGTCATCGCCCGACAACGCCTCGGCCGCCTCGACTCGCACCTTGGCCCGATGCATAACCGGCACCAGCCACGCCTGGTTCTTCCCAAGCGCGTTCGATCGGATCGGAATCGACGTCGTGAGATAGTCAGTTTCGAACGTGGTGTCGCCCCGCTTGTCAGGCGCGGCGAACGCGACCATCTGCCCGTTGATGGGCGTGCGCTTCAACACGTGTGTCTCAGGCAGCAGGTCCCAATCCACCGAAATCGACCCGGCCTTGAGCGAACCGACGTGCGCGGTCGGATCGGCGATCTTGCTGAAGTAGTAGAAGGCCATCGGCTGCCGGATGGCCACCGAGTTCCCCGCCCAGTCGGTCGCTTCGAGGTCGAAGCGGAACGCGTTCTCCTGCGAGTTCTGACCGCCGTGAGACGGCACGATGCCGGGTGGAATCATCTCGATGTCGTCTTCGAGGCTCGGGGTGACGACGGTCTTGGCCCGGATCTGGCGGAAGGGCAGCGCTCGCGCGTCGAACTCGTGACC
>JBEHXL010000084.1:0-6746 GCA_048498715.1 Actinomycetota bacterium
GACCGACATTCGGCCGGAGCCGATCACGGCCGAGCACCTGTACAACTCGTTGATCTACGCGGGCTTCTACGTGCGCGGCGTCGCCGACATCGGCGCGGGCTGGGCGCGTCGCCAGAGCCAGTGGCCCAACGTGTTCACCGACGAGGCCGAGGACGATTTCACCGACAAGTTCAAGGACCCGCAGATCAAGTGGCACCAGGCCTACTTCGAACTCGCGGACGACGAAGCCCTCGTCGTCGACGTGACGCCGCCCGCGTGTGAGTACTGGATGATCACGCTGCAGAACCATTGGATGGAGACGCTCGACTACGTGCACCACCAGTCGACCCTGAACTGTTCCTCAGCCGTGCTGAATGCCGACGGCAGCGTGCGCTTTGTCATCGCGCATCGAGACCCCGGCGTGCCGAACTGGCTCGACACCGCGGGCCACGCCCGTGGCACCGTCGGCGTCCGCTGGGTCGGCCCGGACGTCGTCGACGTGTTGCCGTCAACCCACGTCGTGCCGCTCACCAGTCTTTCCTAAACAGCCCTTTCCGAAACAGCCTCTTCCTAAACAGCCATTCCAAAGCAGCGGTCGTCCATCACTCGTTGCGCCGCGGTCTCAGCGACAAGCGACGAGCGACAAGCGACACGCGGATCCAACACGAGGCCGAGCGGTATGGGCATCGCGCCGCGGTCTCAGCGACAAGCGACAAACAGCACGCCGGTATCGGTCCGCGAACAGCACGCCGGTTCGGTCTGCGCGGTAAAAGCGACAAGCGACAAGCGACAAGCGACAAGCGACAAGCGACAAGCGACAAACATCAGGGCGGCGTCGCTTGTCGCTGTGAGCGCGGCACGGGAGGTAGGTGCGCCACCGCAGTTCGAGGCGCCCCCGCCAGCGATCGGTGTGGCGGACGCGACGGTGTCGCTTGTCGCTGTAAGTGCGCCGCGGAGAACATCAGCAACTGGCAGTTGGGCGGGGCGGCACGTCGGTGCCCCGCCGATGTCACACCCCTTCTCGATACTGCGGGCCATGACCACGTCTGCATCGAACAACACCGCAGCACCCACGTTGTCCGGGAAGTGGTTGCGATGGACGGTGTGCCTGTTACTGCAGCAGGTCGGGCGACCGATGACCATTGCCGAGCTCGTGCATTGGCTCGAGGGCAACGGCTACACGATCGGCGGAGACCGACCTGGGAAGTCGGTGTCCGACGCGCTCCGATGGGAGGTCGCCCGCGGCCGAGTGGTCCAGGTCGGCCGTGGGCGCTACGGGCCGGGGCCGATCGAGCGGTCGACGGCCTACTCGATGCGCAAGCGCGTGCTCGCCTGGCGCGCCGAGCAGACGTCACCGCGGACCACGTCGCTGCCGGCGGCATCGTGGCCGAGCTCAACGTGCGACACCGACCCGACCGCGCTGATGCCTCGAACCGAAGATGGATTCATCGATTTCGACAAGCTCGACACGAGCGATGCGTGGTCAGGGCCGGCGCCGGCCGTGTTCCTCGACGACCTCTAGCGAGGTGTGCTCCGACTACGTGGAGGGCTTCGTGTACATCGTGACGACGGCCGCGCCGCCGAGACCGATGTTGTGCTGCAACGCCGCCTTCACGCCGTCGACCTGGCGGGCATCCGCAGTGCCGCGCAGCTGCCACGTCAGTTCAGCGCACTGCGCCAGACCCGTCGCCCCGAGCGGGTGACCCTTCGAGATGAGGCCACCCGACGGGTTGATGACCCACTGGCCGCCGTAGGTCGTCGCGCCTGAATCGATCAGCTCGCCGGCGCCGCCTTCCTTGCACAGCCCAAGCGCCTGATACGTGACGAGCTCGTTGGCCGAAAAGCAGTCGTGCAGCTCGATGACCTGCACGTCCTCGGGGCCGAGGCCCGACTCGGCGTACACCTTGTCGGCTGCTGCCTTGGCGAAGTGGTAGCCGACGATCGACATGTCGCTGCCATCGAAGGTGTCACGCGTGTCGGTGGTCATTGCTTGGCCGGCGATCTCGATCGCCTGGTCCCACAGGCTGTGCTGGTTCACGAACCGCTCGCTCGCGAGGATCGCGGCACCGCCGCCGTCAGAGGTGGGGCAGCACTGCAGTTTCGTGAGCGGGTCGTAGATCATCGGCGAGTTGAGGATGTCCTCGAGCGTGTACTCATCGCGGAACTGCGAGTAGGGGTTGTTGACGGAGTGCCGGTGGTTCTTCTCGGCGATCTTGGCGAAGTGTTCCGCGGTGACGCCGTAGCGCTCCATGTACTCGCGACCGGCGTTGCCGAACATCTGCGGTGCGAGCGGTGCCTGCACGCGCTCACGCCGCGACCACATGTCCGAGATCATCGGCTTCATCGGCGCTTCGCGGTCGTTGAAGTGACCCTTCAGCGAGCCCTTTTCCATCTTCTCGAAGCCGAGCGCGAGCACGCAGTCGGCGATGCCACCCTTGACGTAGTTACGCGCCGTGTAAAGCGCGGAAGAACCCGTCGAGCAGTTGTTGTTGACGTTGATGCACGGGATGCCACTCATACCGAGCTCGTAGAGCGCGCGCTGCCCGCAGGTCGAGTCGCCGTAGACGTAGCCGACGATCGCGTGCTCGACGAGGTCGTAGGAGATGCCCGCGTCGGCCAGCGCGCGCTCGCCGGCTTCGCGAGCCATGTCCGGGTAGTCCCATTCACGGGAGCCCGGCTTCTCGAACTTGGTCATGCCGACGCCGATGACGAAGACGCGGTTGCTCATTTCAAACTCCTTGGTTCACGAGGTAGGCCGAGCGCTCGCTCGGCGATCGTGTTGCGTTGGATCTCGTCGGTGCCGCCCGCCACTCGCATGCCGGGCACACCGCTGACGTATTCACTCCAGGCGAACGTCCCCCACTCACCGTTGTCGGCGACGAGGGCGGGCCCGAGCAGCATCGACACCAACGCGGTGACGCGCTGCATGCCGTTGGTCGACGCGAGCTTGCCGATCGAGCCTTCGGGCCCGGGCACGCCGCCGTCGCGCAACTTCGCCACGGCGCGCCGCGTCGTCCAGCCGCGCACCCGCGCCTCCGTGTACGCACCCGCGAGTTGTTGACGAACCATGGGGTCGTCGCTCTTGCCGACGTGCTTGGCGAGCAGGACGAGTCGGTCGAAGAGGTCACCGCCTCCCCCACCACCCCCGCTGCCCGACGCCGAGCCCCGCTCGAAGCCGAGCGTGGTCATCATCGCCGCCCAACCGCCGCCGACCTCACCAAGACGATCGCTGTCCGGAATGCGTACGTCGTCGAAGAACACTTCGTTGAACGAAGCACCGCCGCTCATCTGCTTCAGCGGTCGGATCTCGACGCCGGGCGCGTCCATCGGCAAGACGAAGGCGGTGAGCGCGCGCTGACGTTCGTCATCGCTGGTGCGGGCGATGAGGTAGCCCCAATTGGCGTGACGGGCACCGGAGGTCCACACCTTCTGCCCGTTGACGACCCACTCGTCGCCGTCGAGGACGGCCCGTGTCCCGATCGAGCCAAGGTCGGAGCCGGCGCCGGGCTCGGAGAACAACTGGCAGCACAACTCGTCGAGACGAACGAGCGGCTTGAGGTACTTCGCCTTCTGCTCGTCGGTGCCGAGCGCGCGGATTGTCGGTGCCTCGATCGTGAGGCTGATCGACACGGCCTCGTGCGCCCGCGGCGTCGCGAACTGACGCTCGAGCGCCGCGAAGCCCTGCTCGTGCGCCTTGCTCAGGCCCGCACCGCCGTATTCGACGGGCCACGTGATCGAGCCATATCCGGCGTCGCATTTCTTCTGTTGCCACGCGCGCGACTCGCCGATGAGCGCCTGCTCCTCTTCGAAGCTCAGGTTGTGGAATACCGCGACGCGATCATCGCCCTTGGCCCACTCCACTGCGGTCGCTGGAGTGCGACGAGTCGCGTTTGCCTCGAGCCACGCCTCGGCGTCCTGGAGCCAGACCTCGAGATCGCTCACTTGATTACTCCCAACGGAATCGAGTCGGCCATCGCCTTCATGCCGAGCGGGTTCGGGTGCGTCTGGTCGTACATGAACGAGGCCCGCCAGAATGCGCGGTTGAGCGGGTTCTGCACGGCCTCGCTGAACGGCACGACGCCTTCGAACGTTGACGCGTGGTTGCGAATCCATGCGTTGAGCGCATTGCGCGTGCCGATGAGCTGCGCGTAGGTGGGCGACGACGCGAACCCGCCCGCGCTCGGCGTCATCGTGGCCATGACGACACGAATGCCACGCGCGTGCGCGGCGCGGATGATCGTCTTGTAGCCCTCGATGATGTCGGCGGGCGCGACGCCCTGGCCGATGTCGTTGACGCCCTCGTACACGATGATCGTGGACACGTTGGGCAGCGCGAACACGTCCCAGTCGATACGAGTGACTGCGCGCTCGCCGAAATTCTTCGAGCCCTTCTGCTCACCCGTCACCAGGTTGCCGTCGATCGCGGCGTTCACAACGGAGAAGCGGCCCCGCGACGCGAGGCGGTCGTTGAGTTGGTCAGGCCAGCGCTTGTTGGTTTCGGGAACGCTGACCATGGCGTCGGTGATCGAATCGCCGAGCGCCACGACGGTGCTGACGCGCTCGGGCGCTACGACATCGATGCCGGTGACGTAGCGCCAGTCCGCCATCGGCACCCAGGCTGAGGTGCCGAGCGGCGCCTGCCAGTTGAGCCCCCACGCCAGACCGTGGTTCGTGGACTTGTGACGGCCCGGCGCGCTGAACGAAACGGCCAGCCAGCGGTCAGCCGGGATCGCGAAGGTGAACGGCGCTGACCGCGCTTCTTCGCCGGCTTTCATCGTGATCGACGGGAGGTGGACGACCGACGTCGGATCGATCGCAGGAGCGAGCGCCGACAGCGGCGCGGCCACCGTGATGTCGCGCAGCGTCAACGGGTTCGTGCCGTATCGGTTCGAGAAACGAAGCCGAATCGTCGACCCCCCGATGCTGGTGTGGATGAAGTTGCGGTACGACTGATCGGTGCCGGCCGGGCCGGGCTGTTGGCCGGCGGTCCACGCGCCGACCCAGTGCGGCTCCGCGGCGCGTACCGGCACCGGCGCCAGGAGTGTCGCGGCCACCAACAGCCCGAGCACGGCCGATCGGCGGATCACAGCGACGCCATGAAGTTCACCCAGCGATTGATCAGGCGTTCGTCGCTCCCGGTGCGGATCGCGCTGCGCGTCGCGGCGCCGCGTATCGAGTCGAGCAGGATCGCGTACGCGTCGTCGAAACCTGGCTTGTCTTTCAGCGTCGGGAACAATCGCTTGCCGAGTTGGCGGTTGTACTCCCCTGTGGCCCGTTCCTGAGGAAGCATCACTGCGAGCAGTTCTTCGTCGCTGCGCGCTGCTTGCCACAGCTCGACGACCACCACGTAGAGCGGCCCGTCGAAGTACGACCAGAGTTTCCTGACCCCATCACGCACGCTCTTCGTGGTTTCGGCCACCGGTACCTCGAAGGCACCGCGACGGCGGAGATAGTCAACCGTCGCCACCATCAGCTCGGCACGCGACGGAAAATGATGGAGAAGCGCCCCACGAGAAACGCCCGCCCGCTTCTGGACCTCCAGCGTGCTCGTACCGCGGTAGCCGCGTTCGAGCAGCACCTCGATCGTCGCGTCGAGAATGCGCCGTCGCGTCTCCTCCGCTTTGGTCGACATCGCCACGGCCACGAGCACACCATAACAGTCAACGCTGACTGTTTTCTAGAGTGACGGCATGAAGGTCCTCCTGGTCGAGCCGTACTGCACCGGTTCGCATCAGTCATGGGCCGAAGGACTGGTCCGACACAGTGCGCACGACATGCGGCTGGTCGCGCACGACGGCGCGTTCTGGAAGTGGCGCATGCAGGGTGGCGCGCTCACGCTTGCGAACGAGATCAACGCGCTCGTCGACACGTGCGGCAAGCCCGACGTGCTGCTCGTGAGCGACATGGTGCATCTACCGGCGCTGCTCGGCTTCACGCGCGCATCGCTGCGCGACGTGCCTGTCGTGCTGTACATGCACGAGAACCAACTGACCTATCCAGTGCCTGAAGGCGTCGAGGTCGACGAGACGTACGCGATGACCAACTGGCTGTCGATGGCGGCCGCCGATCTCGTGGTGTTCAACTCCGAGTACCACCGCGACGCCGTGTTCAGAGCACTCCCGAGGTTGTTGCGGCGTTTCCCGGACTACCGCCACAGCGATCAACTCGAGCGCGTCCACAGGGCGACGACGGTGCTGCCCGTCGGCGTCGACATCGATCGGTTCGCCCTTCTCCCCCGCACCGACAACGACCTACCGACCGTGTTGTGGAATCACCGCTGGGAATACGACAAGGATCCGGACGCGTTCTTCTCAGCGCTCAACGAGGTCGCTGCGCGCGGCGTCGACTTCCGCGTGATCGTCGCCGGGCAGCAGTAC
This sequence comes from Actinomycetota bacterium, assembly GCA_048498715.1. Taxonomy (GTDB): domain Bacteria; phylum Actinomycetota; class Acidimicrobiia; order Acidimicrobiales; family JACCXE01; genus JACCXE01. The sequence goes on from JBEHXL010000084.1 coordinate 6,357, forward strand.
CAAACAGTGCCCGCCGTGTTCGAGCGTGCGCAGCGCGACCTTGGTGATCGCATCGTGCACTTCGGCACCGCGTCAGAAGACGAGTACCCGTCGCTTCTCGCTCGCGCCGATGTCGTCGTCAGTACCGCCCAACACGAGTTCTTCGGCGTGGCTGTCGTCGAAGCAATCGCGGCGGGCGCGCTTCCGCTGTTCCCCGATCGACTCTCCTATCCCGAACTGGTCCCCCGATCCGATCCATTTCTGTACGGATCTGCAGACCAGTTGGTGGAGCGATTGGTGTGGGCGCTCACGAGTGACGACGAGCGGAAGCGCGCGGCGCGGGACGCGCATGACTTCGTTCAGCAGTTCGGCTGGCGCGAAGTCGCGCCGCGTTACGACGCGCGGTTCAGC
>JBEHXL010000085.1:0-6573 GCA_048498715.1 Actinomycetota bacterium
CGCCAAGCATCGGTGTACCGATTGTGCTCGAGAGCGTTCATGGGGTTTCCGTGCCCGAAGAAACCCGCGGGCATCGTGGAAACGTCGGTCACACCAGTTCCTCCTGAGGCTGGTCGAGCTTAAGGTTGCCGCATGACCGTCGCCGAGGAGATCGAGGCTCTCCGCGCTCGCGGGTTCGCCGCCGACTTCAGCATCACGCGCGACGGGCAGTTGCTGTGCAACACCTGCGGCCATATCCATTTGCCGAGCGACATCATCGTGGAGTCGACGGCGCGGTTCGAAGGTGCGTCTAACCCGGACGACCAAGCGATCGTTTTCGGCCTTCGGTGCGACGCCTGCGGCGTGCGCGGCGTCCTTGTTTCTGCGTACGGACCGACGGCGACCGCCGAGGAAGCCGCCGTCATAACCGCGCTCGGGCGGCAATCGCCCGGCTAACGGTCATCCGAGCTGGACGCCAAAGAACACGGCGGCAAGCGCGGTGACGCCCGACAGGGCTCCGAACACCGCGAGGCCAGCTCGCGAGCGAGAGCGGGCGTGGGTGAAGGCGCTGGCGCCTGACGCGGCCACAACCGCGAGCTTCACCAGCAGCGTCCGGCCGTACTGGCTGTTCCAGTCGGGATCGATAGCGACGATGTTCCAGATGCCCGTCGCCACGAGGACGCCAAACGCGGGCCATGCGATGCGGTTGAACCGGCGGGCAACGGCGCGCGGCGCGTTAGGGCCGAGGGCGCGCAGTCCCGGCACGAGCCCCGCGAGCGTGAGCTGGCCTCCGACCCACACTGTCGCCGCACTGACGTGGAGGAACACGCGGACGGTCGACCAGGAGATGGGGAGCACGGTTCAGTGTCCCGCACCCGTGACCTCGACGTCGCCCGCTTGGAAGAGGCCGAGCGCTCCCTTGCCGACGTTGGCGAACTTGTGCGTCACAAACGGATACACGCCTGCCTCGTCGAGTGTGAATTCGACGAAGCCGCCCTGTGCGGGCTGAAGGTCGAGAGCTTGCGACCCGCCCCGTCGGTCATCGGGTTGCAGAAGATACGAGCCCTCCCTGAAGACCGTGTCGAAGATGCTCCCCACGACATGGAACGCCGAGTTCTCATTCGGGCCTGCGTCGACGAGCCACACGCGTATCCGTTGATTCGGTTCCACCCGGATTGGGCGGTGCGCGTACTGGTTGACGTAGCCGTTGAACACCACAGCGTCGAAGTCTTCGGTTTGCATCTTGGTGAGATCGCCCGGCTCGCCCTTAGGCCCGGTGTAGAGCTCGGATTGGACAAACAGGAATTCGTGATCGACGGCCGCGAGCCTGGGCGGGTCGATGACGATCGCGCCGTACATGCCGTTGCCGATGTGGTGCAATGTCGGCGCGCTGCCGCAGTGGTACATGAAGGCGCCCGCATGTTTCGCCTCGAATTGATACGTCAGCGACTCACCTGGCTTGATGGTTCGCATCTCATCGTTTGGTGCCACTTCGCTTGCGTGGAAGTCAATCGAGTGACCGAGCTTTCCGTCATTCACGAGCGTGATCGTGAAGATGTCGCCGACGCGACCCCGTAGAGCCGGCGCTGGGACCGTGTCGTTGAATGTCCACATTTGTTGCGTGACACCTGGAGCCACTTCCATGACCTTCTCCGTTGCCCGCAATGTCACGCGGTGTTCCCGGCCGCCGGGCGCGGGTTGAAGCAGGGGGTCGTACGCGGTGAAGTCTACGGCAGGCTCAGCCGCGAAGTCGATCTTCGCGCCGGCCGCGGCCGGGGCCGAACTGTGGTCCGAGTGCGAGGCGGGGGCGTCGCCCGTCACCACGATGTCCATCACCATCCCTGCGGCCTTGTGACCCGGCTGCGTGCACCACGCCTGGGCCGACGCGGTGATGACTCCGAGCGTCGCGGTGACCGTCTCGCCGGGGTCGACGAGTTCCGTGCCGGTTTCTCCGTTGAGCTTCAGGTCGTGCGCCATCGCCCCCTTGTTCGTCACGTTGACGGTGAGCTTGGAACCCGCAGCGACCTCGATCGAGGATGGCTTGACGTACATATCGCCTAGCTCGACGTCGATGGTGATCGGTTCACCGGATGAGGCGGCGTCGACCTTCCCTCCGCCAGATTCGTCAATGGCGCGGAGGCCGAACCCGATCCCGATTACGGCGAGGATGACAGCGAGGCCCGCCGTGAAGACCGAGATGACGATCCAGCCGTCGCGGCCGATCTCCTCTCCGGACCCAGAAGTTGAGGGCGAAGCGGTCATGACATGGCCTCCTGGCGTCTCCCCCTCTCTCTTTTATTCTAGCAAAGAATAGAACAAATATGGGAGACTTGCGACATGAAGGCACCCGACATCCGCGGTCGCGCTGACGTCCACGACCTCGTGGTCGCGTTCTACCGTGACGTGACTTTTGACGACCTCCTCGCGCCCGTCTTCGGCGAGGTGGCGGAGGTCGACTGGGGCGAGCACATCCCGAAGCTCATCGACTTCTGGTGCCGAGTCCTTCTCGGTGAGCGGGGGTACAGCGGAGCGGTGCTAGCAGCGCACCGTGAGCTCCACGCGCTTGGCGCGTTCCGCGTCGAACACTTGGACCGTTGGTACGAGTTGTGGGCAACCCGAGTCGACGAGCGGTGGAGCGGCCCAGTTGCCGAGCAAGCAAAGCGCCACGCCGCGAGAGTGGGCGCCACGCTCGCCCACCAACTCCTTGGCATGGCCTGGCAGCCACCGCAACTGTTCAGCGAAGCGGCAAGATGAGGATCGCATGACGGTGTCGACGTTGCAGGAACAAGCACGTGCACTTGGTGACCCGACGCGACACGCGATTTTCCGCCATATCGTCGACGCCGGGCGACCGGTCGGGGTTTCCGAGCTCAACGATTTCTTCGCGTTCAACCACAACGCCATCCGGCAACACCTCGCCAAACTGCTGAACGCCCAGCTCGTCATCGAATCCACCGCCCCGACCTCAGGGCGCGGCCGGCCGAAGCTGGTCTACGAAGTCGCCCCTGACATCGAGGAGCGGTGGGGCACAAAGGGGCCCTACGAGCGGCTCAGTCGCCTGCTCGTCGAGATCATCCGCAGCGGCGTCGACGCTGACGAGGTCGGGCGACGGGCCGCGGCGGAGTTCCGGGAACATTCACCTTCGGGCGACGTGGTCGCAGATGTCAGTGCAGCCATGGCTCGTCAGGGCTTCGAGCCGGAGATCCGGCAAGCACGCAGCGGAACGGAGATCGTGTTGCGTCACTGTCCATTTGAGACCGCCGCGCTCGCTGATCGGAGCACGGTCTGCGCGCTGCACCTTGGAATCGCGGAAGGGCTAACCGAGGGAACATCGCTATCCGTGGCCGAACTCGTCGCGAAGGATCCGCGTACCGCGAATTGCACACTGCGTTTCCGCTTCGATCCGAACGCGGCTGACGATTCGAGCGGCGTCCTAACGCTGCGCGGCAAACTCCGGCAGTGACGCCTGACGATGATTCGATCCTCGACGAGCAAACGGGCCGGCGGCTTGTCTACCGCGAGGCAGGCGAAGAGGCTGAGCTTGGCTACCGATTGAACGGTAAGCGTCTCATTCTTGTCCACACCGAGGTGCCCAAGGCTCTGGGTGGCCGCGGCGTCGGAAAACGACTGGTGCGCGCTGCGGTCGAACGTGCACGCGCGAACGGCGAGACGATCGTCCCGTGGTGCCCGTTCGCCCGAAAGTGGCTGGAGGATCACCCCGACGATCTTGTCGGGGTCAGCATCGACTGGGGCGAACCTCAGACGTAGGGCCGAGGTTACGGCCGCACCGGCGCGACGAGGCACGGCGCAACGGACGCACGAACGATGTTTGCCGCCGCCGCGCCAAGACGGGCACGCTCGATCCCAGAGCGCGCGTGCGTCGTGAGCGCGACCATGCCCGCGGGCCGCTTCTCGAGATGGGCGAGAATGCCGCTCGCAACACTGATCGGATCGCGAACAACCGCACCGTCAACTTCAACGCCAGCGTCGCCCCATCGCTTCACGAGCTGCTCCACGTAACTCGCTGCATCGGGATGGTCGCGGTAGCGGGTCTCCGCGCGTTCCCCGCCTATTGGTTCAATCTCGTCATCGATCGCGGTCAGGATCGTGACGGACATGTTGAGCGCCCGCGCCCACGCGGTCGCGAACGGCAAAACCTGTTCGGACGATTCCGTTCCGTCGACACACGCCACGATCCGTCGGACGGATAGCGGCTCGGGCCAGTTGCTCGGCCGAGGGCTCCAGCCCGGGTTGTCAGCCATCGGGCCGAGCGCGACCACGGGTTGGTCGACGCGCACCAAAACCGACCGCGCCACGGACCCGACTAGCGCGCCCCTAAGCCGGCCGCGGCCGTGTGTCGCGAGGCACACTACGCACGATCCAAGCGTTGCCGCCCTCGCCGCGATCATCTCTGCGGGGTCTCCACCGGTTGTGACGAAGACATGGTCGTCGTCCGCGCCGAGATGTAGGGCGGCCGCAGCGAGCTGGCGCGATCGCTCGCCCTCGCGCTCGTCATTAGCGACGGTCACGCTGTGAAGATCGGCCCCGAATCGTTCGGCCAGTGCTCGAGCGGTCGGAAGTACATGGAGCGCCAACTCGGAGCCGTCCAACGGGACGAGCACGTGCTTAACCTCAACGTTCGGCAGCACCGGCATTGCGTCAGGCGTCACATCTTCAGCATTGCCGATGCCGCACGAGTAACCGCGAGAACGTCGTAATTAGCCGGCGGTGTAGCCGCCGTCGACGACGAACTCGGCGCCGGTCGCGAAGCTCGCGTCGTCGCTCGCCAGGAATGTGATCATCGCCGCGATCTCCTCGGGCTGGCCGAGGCGTCCCATCGGCGTGGCGCCGACGAGCATGTCGCGATCGGTGTCGCCGAGGATCGGGGTGTCGATGTAGCCGGGGTGCACGGAGTTGACTCGCACGCCGTCGGTGGCCCAGCCGTGAGCCGTCGTCTTGGTGAGCAGGCGCACGGCGCCCTTTGCGGCGTGGTAGGCGGGGCTGACGCCCGAACCGACGATGCCGTACATGGAGCTGATGTTGACGACTGATCCGTGGCCGCTCTGCTTGAGCGCTTCGGCGGCGGCCTTCATGCCGAGGAACACGCTTGTCTGAGTTACGGCGACGACCCTGTTCCAGGTGTCGACGGTGGTCACTTCGATGGGCTCGGTGTCGCCGATGCCGGCGTTGTTGACGAGGATGTCGAGCCTGCCGAACTTGTCGAGGGTCGAGGCAGCTCGGCGACCATGCCGGTACCCTAGGGGGGTATAGTACCAGCATGGTCGGATACGTCATGGATAAGGACAACCTGCTCGGCCGTCTCCGTAGGATCGAGGGTCAGGTCCGCGGAGTCGCCCAGATGGTCGACGACGAGCGCTACTGCATCGACATCCTCACGCAGGTGGCCGCCATCACAAAGGCGCTGCAATCCGTCTCCGTCGGGTTATTCGACGACCACCTGCGTCATTGCGTCGCCGATGCCGTCGCGGCGGGCGGACCCGACGCCGGCCGGAAGCTGACTGAAGCGACCGCCGCCGTCCAACGGCTGCTCAAGAGCTGAGGGTCGACCGTGCACGCGATCAACGGTCACAAACACGATGACCACGGACACGACACGCACGACCATCACCAGCGTGCTCCGGGTGGACACGCCGCCTCCCACGGAAGCGATCACAGCGGCCACGCGGGTCACCACACTGCACTGTTCCGCCGACGTTTCTGGTGGAGCTTGCTGCTGACGATTCCGATCGTCGCCACCAGTCACATGGTCATGGACGACGAGCGCTTGGCACCGACGGGCTGCAAGGACGGATCTGGAAGAACCACCTGAGGAAAGGCACAGACCTGTCGCGCTCGTCCTTCCGAAGGAACGTGTGCGAGCACCTCGGCATCGCGCCCACCAGCAGAACGAGCGTCCGCCCGACGCTAATGACGAAGTCGGAGGTCGAGCCCGTCAATCGGTGGATCCGAGAGTGCGAAGTGGCTTGGATCCAGTGTCTGTCGGCGAGCGAGGCAGAGGCGCTTGAGAAGGCTTTGCATCGCGAGTGGATCCCACCCCTATCGCGACGATGAGTTCGTGCCACAAACGTGCCACAAGCAAAGGGCTTTTCTGCGCTCCGGGGAGTCCTAACGGTCAGTCGTGGACACCTCGTTTTGTGTGCCCCTACCAGCAGAAACACTGATTTCCCCAGGTCACGATCCACATTGCGGATAGTCGGAGCTCTCGCCTGAAAAGCGTGAGGTCACCGGATCGACGCCGGTCCCGACCACCATTTATGAAATGCCGGTCCCCTGAAGGACCGGTATTTTCTTTTGATGGCGACGGCGATCCAACGAACGTTCGGGTCGCTGCGCAACCGCAACTACCGCTGGTTCTTCGGGTCCGCGCTCGTTTCCTACACCGGCGAGTGGATGCAGAACATGGCCGAGGCGTGGTTCGTCCTGCGGGTCACCCATAACGGCGCCGCAGTCGGTGCTGTATTCGCGGCCCGGTTCGCTCCGGTCTTTCTGTTCGGGCTCTGGGGCGGCGCCTTCGCCGACCGCTTCGACCGACGACGGCTGATGTTGGTCACCCAGTCGCTCGCCGCAGTCTTG
>JBEHXL010000086.1:0-6558 GCA_048498715.1 Actinomycetota bacterium
GGGGGGGGTTTTGTTTTGGGGGGTGGTTTTCCCCCCCCCCCCCCCCCCACACCCGCACAGAACGTCCTAGACGAACGGAACCGGCTGGGGAGGCGGCGGACCGACATAGCGCGACGAGGGCCGGATGATGCGGTTGTCGGCGTGCTGTTCGAGGGCGTGGGCGCACCAGCCGATGACGCGAGCCGCGGCGAACGTCGGCGTGAAGAGGTCACGCGGCAGGCCGCACTGGTGCATCGTCACCGCCGCGTACCACTCGATGTTCGTGTGCAGCGGCCGGTCCGGCTTGAGCTCGGCGAGGGTCTTCTCGACCTCCGCTTCGACCTGCACGGCGAAGTCGACGAGCTCACCACCGATCTCCTGCGCGATACCCCGGAGCATGAGCGAGCGGGGATCGGCCACCCGGTAGACGGGGTGACCGAAACCCATGATCCGTTCGCCACCGGCGACCTTGTCGCGCACCCACTGCGCCGTGTTCGACGGGTCTCCGATCGCGTCGAGCGTGTCGAGCGACCGGCTCGGCGCGCCACCGTGCAGCGGTCCGCTGAGCGAGCCGAGCGCCGCGACAACCGCAGCACCGAGGTCGGCGCCCGTCGAGATGACGGCTCGGCACACGAAGGTCGACGCGTTGAAGCCGTGGTCGATGCCGAGGATCATGTACTGCTCGATCGCGCGGGCGAGCTGTGCGTCGGGCTCCTCGCCGTGGATCATGAAGAGGTAGTTCGCCGCGTACGACAGGTCGTCACGAGGGGCGACCGGCTCGAGGCCGTTGCGCAGACGATGGATCGCCGCGATGAGCGTTGGGACCGCGGCGCTGAGCCGCAGCGCCTCCGCCCGCAGGGTCGCCCGGTCGACGTCGAGCGACGCCGGCAGGTCTTCGTTGCCGGCGAGCAACGAGATGGCGGTGCGCAGCGCCGCGACCGGCGTGGGCACCGTCGCCACGATGTGCGGGAGCACGGCGAGGACCGACTCGGGCAGGTGGCGCAGCGGTGCGACCTCGTCGCTGAAAGCAAGGCGTTCGGCTTCGGTCGAGAGCTCGCCCTCGATCAGGAGATGCCACACGTCTTCGAAGGTGCGCTTGGCAGCGAGCTCGGGCGCCGCGTATTGGCGGTAGTGGTAGAAGCCTTCGGTGCCGCGCACGTCGCCGAGTTCGGTCTCGGCGACGACGACGCCCTTCAACCCGGCAGGTGCGGTGACGGCCAGTTCGCCCGCCGGTCGCAGCTGGGCGTGGGCCATGAGGTCGCGCATCGAGATGATGCCCTTGAGGTCGTCGCCCACCGTGACGGGGATGTGGCGATAGCCGCGGTCGGCGAGCTGATGCCAGGCGTCGTCGATCGACGCGTCGGCGTCGACACATTCGGGGTTCGGGTGCATCCAGTCCGCCACGAGTCCAGTGGCCGGCACGGCGCCGTCGGCCGCGGCCAGGAGGAGATCACGCTCGGTGAGGATGCCGACGGGGCGGCCCGCGTCGGTCACCACGACGGAGCCGATGCCGTGGTTGCGCATGCGGGCGGCGGCCGTCGTGATGGTTTCGTCCGGCGAGGCGGTTATGGCCGGCTGGGTCATGGCCGCACTCACGGCCTTGTCTTTCGTCTTCGTGTCCATGCTTCGACCGTACATGTGTTGTCAAGATTGATTGCATCAATGTATATACACTTCCGTCATGGAAGGCGACTGGCTGTCGACGGAAGCAGCGGCCCAGCGACTCGGCGTGAAGCCCGAGACGCTCTACGCGTATGTGAGCCGCGGAGTGATCACCAGCGAGAAGGTCCCCGGCTCCCGGCGCAGTCGCTTCCTCAAGGCGGACGTCGAGCGCGTCGCCGGGCGGCAGCGCGGTGGCGGCAAGGCTGGCGGCCTCGAACTGATCGTCGAGACGGACCTCACCTACCTCGATCCCGGCGGCGTGCTCGCCTACCGCGGCTGGAACGTCGCCGATGCCGCTCGTGAAGCCACGTTCGAGGAGGTTGCGTCCTGGCTGTGGCACGGCAAGCGCGACGCGACCCCGATCGCCGCACCGGCGCCGATGCTGAGCGCGGCGCGCCGGGTCGGCGGCGCGCTGTCCGACAAGGCCGTGATGGACCGTCTGCGCGCGACGATCGCGGCGGTCCGGAACGTCGACGAATTCCGCGACGACCGTCGCCCCGAGGCCGTTGCGATGGCCGGCCGCTCGATCATCGCAACGTTGCTGATTGCGCTGCCCCTGGTCGGCGACGAGCCGTCAGCCGACGCCACCGTCGCCGCCCGCCTGTGGCCCCGGCTGAGCGCGACGCCGCCGAAGCCGCGCCTCGTGAAGCTGCTCGACGCAACGCTCGTGATGCTCGCCGACCACGAGATGGCCGCGTCGACGTTGGCGGCGCGCATCGCGGCCAGCACGTGGGCCGACCCGTACCTCGTCGAGCTCGCTGGTCTCGCCACGCTCGGCGGACCGTTGCACGGTGCCGCCAGCAGCCACGCCAGAGTCCTGCTGCACGAGGTGCACAAGCTCGACGTCTCCCCCGCCGAGGCCATCGCCCGTCGTCTCCGCGACGGCGAGTTCATCCCCGGCTTCGGCCATCGCGTCTACAAGAACAACGACCCGCGCTGCGACGTGCTGCTCGACCTGCTCACTGCGATCAAGCGCGAGCCCGTCGAAGACGAACTTGTCGAGATCATGCGCGAGCGCGGCCTGCCGTTCCCGAATGTCGACTTCGCCATCGCGTCGTTCGCCGAGCGCTACGACATGATCGACAACGCCGGCGAGGTCATCTTCGCCATCGCGCGCACCGTCGGCTGGCTCGCCCACGCCATCGAGGAGTACCGCCACCGTCTCCGCTACCGCCCCCGCGCCGTCTACACCGGCACCCCTTACTCCAGCCTGTGATTTCTGAGTGCGGTCTTTGCACTCAGAAATCACAGGCTGAGGGATTTAGAGGCGTTCGATGATGGTGGCGGTGCCCATGCCGCCGCCGGTGCACATCGTCACGAGGCCGACGGACTTGTCCTGACGCTCGAGTTCGTCGACGAGGGTGCCGATCAGCATCGAACCGGTAGCACCGATCGGGTGGCCGAGCGCCATCGCGCCGCCGTTGACGTTGCACTTGTCCCAGTCGGCGCCCGTGTCCTTGAGGAACTTGAGCACGACCGCCGCGAACGCTTCGTTGACCTCGATGAGGTCGATGTCGTCGATCGTCATGCCCGCCTTCTGAAGGCAACGCTGCGTGGCGGGCCCCGGTGCGGTCAGCATGATGACGGGCTCGGTGCCGGCGACCGCGGTCTGCACGATGCGGGCGCGCGGCTTCCAACCCTGCGCCTTGGCGTACTCCGGCGACGCGACGAGCACGGCGCCGGCGCCGTCGACCACACCGGACGAGTTGCCGGCGTGGTGGACGTGGCGGATGGCCGACTGCTCCGGATAGGTGAGCAGCGCGGTCTGGTCGATCGAGAGCGACTTGCCTTCGGCGACGTACGCGCCCATCTGTTCGAACGACGGGGCGAGCTTGGCGAGGTCGTCCATCGTCGTGCCCGCACGCGGGAACTCCTCATGGTCGAGGGCAAGCGTGCCGTCGTCCTTGAAGATCGGCACGAGGCTGTTGTCGAACCGGCCTTCGGCCAGCGCCTTGGCCGCGCGGTCCTGGCTGTCGACGGCGAGCCGGTCGCACTCTTCACGCGAGAAACCTTCGACCGTGGCGATCAGATCCGCGCTGATGCCCTGCGCCACCATCGGATACATCTCCATGAGGTGCGCGTTGTTCGCCGTGAATCCGTCGACGCCCATCGGACCCGGACGCGACATCGACTCCACGCCGCCCGCGACGACGAAGTCCTGCTGGCCTGACATCACGCCCATCGCGGCGAAGTTCACGGCCTGCTGGCCCGAACCGCAGAAACGGTTCAGCGTGACGCCCGGCGCGTCGAGATCCCAACCCGCGTCGAGCACCGACATGCGGGCGATGTCCATCGAGTGGTCGCCACTGCCGGCGCCGCAACCCATGATCACGTCGTCGACCTGCGCGGTGTTGATGTTGTGACGGTCCTTCAGCGCGTTGAGCACCTGCGCCAGGATCCGCTGCGGGTGCACCTCGTGGAGGGCGCCGGTCTTCTTTCCCTTGCCACGCGGCGAGCGCATGGCGTCAATGATCAAGGCCTCAGGCATGCGCCTTTGTTAGCACCGCGGGCTTCTGCTCTGCCTCGTCGACCGACACCGGAAGGAACCGGAAGGCCGTGAAGAAGACGACGGCCGTGAAGCCGCCCACGTACAGCACCCGCAGGACCACCGACGACCGGTCGGTGTCCGCCGTCAACCCGTGGATCGTCGCCAAGAGGAAGAGAGGAAACGACGCCATGTGGATGGACCGCCAGACCCGCTTGGGCAGCTGCGCCCGAACGAGGGAGGTGAACTGGATTGCGATCAGCAGGTAACAGCTGACGACACCCAGCGCGACGGCCCACGGCCGGTACGAACTCGTCAACGGGACGAGCACCTGCTCGATGCCGACGTGCGCGTAGGTGTCGAGCATCAACGTGAAAACGTGAATCGCGAGGAACACCAGCGACAACCCGCCGAGATACCGGTGCAGGTCGAGCAGCCACGCGCTCCTCACGCGCCGGCCGAAGAACTTCGAACTCAGGAGCAAGCCCCAAAGCACCGAGGCGGTCACCGCGGCCCAGGTGACGACGCCCGCGGCGCGGGCGGTGTACCAAATGAGATTCATCGCCGAACCAGCCGGGCGGTGAAGCGATCGAAGCCCACCGTGGTGGTGACGCCGCCATCGGCATCAACCGTCATCGCGTCCACCGCAGTGTCGTCCAGAGCTTCGAATCCGTCGTGCCGAAGCAGCAGGGTCTTGGCCAGGACTTCGGCAACCCACGCGTCGCGCGCGATCACGGTCGTTTGGGTGACCCGCGCGGTCGAAGGCAGCCCGGTCGACGGATCGATCAGATGATGCGCGTCGCCGCGCGAACCAAGCCAACGGCGCTTCAGGGTCGTCGAGGTCGCCACGCCACCGCGTCGCAACGCAACGCGAGTCACCGGCGCCGAGAACGACGGGTGATCGATGTCTATGGTCCAGTCGCCGTCGTCGGGCGCGACGCCGTCGACGGCAATGTCCCCACCGAGATTCACGCAGGCGCCCGTCGCCCCACGCGTCATCAGTTCGCCCACGACGATGTCTGCTGCGAGGCCTTTCCCGATGCCGCCTGGATCGAACCCGACGCCGGATGGAATCGTCACCCGGTTCTCGTCGATCACGATGCCCGCCGCCCCGCGCCGAAGCGTGCTCGAACCGTCTCCCGAGAGCCCGTGTGCGAAGGAGCGTTGGTAACCGGCGCGCACGACATCGCCGAGCAGCGTCGGGTCGAACCAGCCGTCGGAGAACCGCCATCCGTCGAGGGCGCGGCCTACCAACTGCGCGGTGTCCTCCGACACCGTGACGGCGGAACCGGCCGACGCGTTCAACAACGACACTTCGCTCGTCGGACGGAATCGGCTCCAGCGCGACTCGAGTTGTTCGATGCGGTCGATTGCGTATGCGAGCACTGGACGCGGCGCGCCGACGACAACAACGTGGGCGGCCGTACCCATCGCGGGAAACCCTGCTTCGTGCATGAACACGATGGTCACCGCGACGTCTGAGCGTTTCCTGAGCAATCGATGCGGGTTCGCGGCGAACCTCACCACCTCCCACGAGGCCGGGCGTACCGTCCGACGCATGGAAGCAACATCGACAAAGCATCACCCCGCCGAGCGCGCCCGGCGCATTGCGCTTGCGAGTTTCGTGAGCGCCTTCGTCGCCGGCGCCGGTTGGTTCGGCTTGACGTCGGCGAGTGCTCCCGCGGCGAGCAGCACGACGACCAACGTGACGACGCAGGAGCAGCCGGCGAGCCAAAGTCCCTTCATCCAGGGCGCGCAGCCGGGCGTCGCCTCGAACGGCAACGCCGACACTCGGAGCGCCGGCAGCTAAGTGTTCGTAGGCTCCTCGTCGTGTCGGGGAGCGCCAAGGTCACCTACGGATTCGTCTCGTTCACCGAGGTCGAGGCGGGTGAACACCGCAGCTACAACGAGTGGCACCTGTTCGATCACATGCCCGAGCAGTTTCCCCTCGACGGGATCGTCTACGGACAGCGCTGGGTGCTGACACCGGCACTCCGCGAACACATGCGCGCGGAGAATCCGCTCGACCGGATCCACTACGTCACGCTGTACCTGCTGCGCGAGCCCATCGAGGCGACGTTGCTCGCGTTCCAACAGCTCGCCGTCGAGTTGCGCAACCAGGGCCGGTTTCACGAGCACCGCACGTCGCATCTCTCCGGGCCGATCCGGGTCGAGTCGATGCAGGCCGCGCCGCATGCGTTGGTCCGCCCCGAAGCCATCCCCTACCGGCCGCACCGGGGTGTGCACGTGCGTATCGGCACCGACCACCCCTCCGTGGAGACACCCGGTGTCGCCGGCACGTGGATCTTTCACGGCGACGGACATGCGCCGGCACCGCTCGTGTCCGAGGCCGTGAGCTGGTCGTGGCTCGACGGGGACCCGAACGCGCTGGCGGGGGGGGGGGGGCGGGGGGGAGGGAAGCCCCCCCAAAA
>JBEHXL010000087.1:0-6472 GCA_048498715.1 Actinomycetota bacterium
TTGCCGCGACTGAACCGAGACCCGCAGGTGTATACCGTTCCGCGGATGGATCCTTCTGCGATCGCAATTCGGCTGCTCGACGGCGACCCGTCGCTGTGGCCGACACCGAATGTTGCGCCCACGCGCCTGGGATGGCTCCGAAGCCGCGCGATGTCGGAGCCCGAACTCAACGATCTCCGCTCGTGGGCTGACTCCGTCGAGCGTTCGCATGTCGTGCTGCTCGGCATGGGTGGCTCGTCGCTCGGGCCCGAAGTGCTGCGCGCCGCGATGGGCGCGTCCACGCTGACCGTGCTCGACACCACGGCGCCGGCCACCGTCGGGCCGGCAACTGACGACCTGAGCGACGCCTTGATCCTCGTGTCGTCGAAGTCGGGCGGCACCCTCGAGGTCAAGACGCTGCTCGCGCGCTGCTGGGAACGCCAGCCGGATCCCACCCGGTACGTCGCGATCACTGATCCGGGGACCGAACTCGAACGGCTCGCCATCGATCGTGGCTTCGGCCGCATCTTCCGCAACGACCCGAACATCGGCGGCCGTTACTCGGTGCTGTCGTACTTCGGTCTCGTGCCCGCCGCACTCCTCGGCTACGACGTCGCCAAGCTGCTCGAAGGCGCGCAGAACCTCGACGCGGTCGACGCCGTGACGGCCGGCATCGAGATGGGCAAGGCCGCGTTGGCCGGGCAGGACAAGGCGACGATCCACGTGCCTGACGCCTACGCCGAGTTCGGTCTGTGGGTCGAGCAGCTGATCGCGGAAAGCCTCGGCAAACTCGGCAAGGGCGTCGTGCCGATCCCGACGACCGTGCCCGAGAAGGGTGAGGACCGTCATCACATGTCGGTGGACCTCGCCTCTCCGTACGACCTGGGTCGCGAGTTCTTCTGGTGGGAGCTCGCGACCGCTGCGGCTGGCCACGCCATCGAGGTCGATCCGTTCGACGAGCCAAACGTCGCGGAAAGCAAGGCCAACACGAGTCGCGTTCTCGACAACCTGCCGCTGTCGGACAACGCGGCGGCCCCGGGCGACGGCGTGACGGCCTGGCTGAAGGAGACGGTGAAACCGGGCGACTACGTATCGCTGCAGGCATACGTGCCGTACGGCGATGCCTTCGGCCTCGAACAACTCCGTCAACAGATCTCGCACGATCTCGGAGGCACGGCCGTCACCGCCGGATACGGACCGCGGTTTCTTCACTCCACCGGTCAGCTGCACAAGGGTGGGCCGAACTCGGTGGTCGCCGTGCAGATCGTCCCGCGCCACGAACGGCCGTCGGTCGAGATCCCGGGCTACCCCTACGACTTCGCCACGCTTATCGATGCGCAGGCAATTGGGGATTACCAGAGCCTGGTGCAGCACGGTCGGCGTGTGTTGCGCGTCGCTGCAGACGATTTCGCCGAAATCAATTAAGGAGCGCGATGCGCATCGCGATGATCGGGCTGGGGAAGATGGGCGCGGGCATGAGCCGGCGCCTCATCAAAGCCGGCCACGAAGTGGTCGGATTCGACCTGAGTCCTGAAGCGGTTGCCGATCTCGAGAAGGACGGCGCTCTCAAAGCGGAATCCGTCGCGAACGCCGTCGAGCAACTCGATGCACCGCGGGTGGTGTGGTTGATGCTTCCCGCGGGGCGCCCGACGCAGGACTCGATCGACCACGTTTCGGCGCTGCTGAAGCCCGGCGACGTCATCATCGACGGCGGCAACTCGCGTTACACCGACGCCGTCGGACGGGGCGCCGCGTTGCAGGCGAGCGGCATCCATTTTCTGGACGCCGGCGTGAGCGGTGGCATATGGGGACTCGAGAACGGCTTCTGCTTGATGGTGGGCGGCGCCGACGAAGGTGTCGCCGCCGCCGAGCCGGTCTTCACCGCGTTGGCGCCCGAAGGCGGCTACGCGCACGTCGGCCCGGTCGGTGCCGGTCACTACGTGAAGATGGTCCACAACGGCATCGAGTACGGGCTGATGCAGGCCTACGCCGAGGGCTTCGAGTTGATGGCCGCCGCGAAGGAGTTCTCGATCGACCTCCATCAGGTCGCCGGCCTGTGGCGTAACGGCTCCGTCGTGCGCTCGTGGCTGCTCGACCTCGCCGAACGAGCCCTCGAAGATCCGGCGGAACTGGCGAAGATCGAGCCGATCGTCGCCGACAACGGCGAGGGCCGTTGGACGGTGCACGACGCAATCGACCGCGCCGTTCCACTGCCCGTGATCAGTGCGGCGTTGTACACCCGGTTCACGACGCGCGACGTTGATGCCGTCGGCAACCGACTGCTCGCTGCGTTGCGCAATCAGTTCGGTGGGCACGCCGTCCTCGTGGACGACGTCGCACAACATCCGAACCCCAAGCCATGAAGCAGGCTCCGCCCGCCGCCCTCGTCGTGTTCGGTGCGTCCGGTGATCTCACCGCGCGCAAACTCGTGCCTGCGCTCTTCGAACTGCATCAGTCCGGTTTGCTTCCCGACGAGTTCAGCCTCGTCGGTACGGCCCGCACACCGATGTCCGACGCCGACTTCCAGGCGCACGTGCTGGAGGCGTCTCCCGAGAAGGACGGCTCGTGGGCGAAGCTCGTCAAGAAGTTCCGCTACGTGCCGGGCGAGTACCACGACGACAAGACATACGCGGCGCTCAAGAAGGTCCTCGACGAACTCGACGCGCAGCACGGCACCGGCGGGAACCGTCTGTTCTATCTGGCGACACTGCCCTCGTTGTTCGGTCAGATCGCCGCCTGCCTCGGCGCCAACGGGCTGAACCAACCGACCGGCGAAGGATCGTTTGCGCGCATCGTCATCGAGAAGCCGTTCGGTCGCGATCTCCGCAGCGCGATCGAACTCGACGAAACGATTCACAAGTCCTTCGACGAGTCGAGCGTCTACCGGATCGATCACTACCTCGGGAAGGAGACGGTCCAGAACGTGTTGGCGCTGCGGTTCGCCAACGCGATCTTCGAACCGATCTGGAATCGTCGCTACATCGACAACGTGCAGATCACCGTCGCCGAGACGCTCGGCGTCGGACACCGCGCCGGCTTCTACGAGACGGCGGGCGCGTTGCGCGACATCGTGCAGAACCACGTGATGCAGGTCCTCGCCATCACGGCGATGGAACCACCCGCGCAGATCCAGCCCGAAGAGATCCGCGACGAAAAGGTCAAGGTGCTCAAGGCCGTGAAGCCGCTCGAAGCCGATGACGTCGCGCACTGCACCGTTCGCGGTCAGTACAAAGGCTACGCCAGCGAGCCCGACGTCGCCCCGGACTCGACGACGGAAACGTTCGTCGCCCTGCGACTGATGGTCGACAACTGGCGGTGGAACGGCGTGCCGTTCTATCTGCGCACCGGAAAGCAACTGGGCGCCCGGGCGACGGAGATCGCCCTTGAATTCCGCGAGATACCCCACCTGCCGTTCATGCCTGCCGACGCGGCGCAGCTCGGCGCCAACGTGCTGGTCGTGCGGGTGCAACCCGACGAAGGCATCACGCTTCGCTTCGGCGCCAAGGTGCCCGGACCCGAGTTTCAGGTGCGCTCGGTGAACATGGACTTCACGTACGCCGAGACGTTCAAGGAGCCAACGCCCGAGGCCTACGAACGGCTGCTCTTCGACGCCATGGCCGGGGACCCGACGCTGTTCATTCGCAGCGACGAAGTGCGCGAGGCGTGGCGGATCTGCGACCCGATCCTCGAGGCCTGGGCCAAAGGTGGGCAGCCCGTCGAGATCTACGAACCGGGCGGATGGGGTCCGCCGTCATCGGACCGCCTTCCGGCCATGGACAAGAACACGTGGCACGTGCCGACCTGCGGGTGAGCAAGCCGTCTGCGTACGGGGCGTTCCTGGAAGCCCCCGACGTCCCCGCCGCGTTCGCACGCCGAGTCATCGACGCGTGGCGGAACCGACCACGGGTGTACTTCAGTCTGGTGGTCTCGGGCGGTGACTTGGCCCGCCGCTGCTACCAGCGTCTTGCCGAGGACGGCGCCGACGCGATCGACTGGTCCACGGTCGACATCTACTGGGGTGACGAACGGTTGGTGCCGCGCCGCCACCCGGACTCGAACGAGTACTTGGTACGCGAGGCGCTGATCAACCGCGTGCCGCCGGTCCGTGGCGTATTTCCCATGCGCGTCGAGTCCAACGCTGGCTCCTACGACGCACTCGTACGCGGCGCCGCTCCCTTCGATCTCATCCACTTGGGCCTCGGCCCGGATGCGCACACGGCGTCGCTGTTTCCCGATTCGGACGCGCTCGACGCGCCGATCACTCGCTACGTCGTGGACAACGAAGATCCGTCCGGAAAGAACCCGCATCCGCGTCGAACGTTGACCTTCGCAGGCATCGCGCTCGGTGAGCTCGTGGTGGTGACCGTCGACGGCGAGGAGAAACGCGACGCGCTGCAGCGCGTCATCGACGGTGACCCCACCGCGCCCGCGTCACGCATTCGTGCGCCCCGCGTCGAATGGCTCGTCGGCCCCAGTGCCCTCTAGATCACCTTCACGGGGTTCGTGAGTACGCCGATCTTTTCGATCTCGACCTCACACACGTCGCCGTCTTTCAGGTAGATCGGCGGCTGACGAGAGAACCCGACACCGAAGGGCGTGCCGGTCGCGATGATGTCGCCGACCTCAAGCGTCATGAACCGCGAGCAGTACGCGATCAATTCGGCCACGCCGAAGATCATCTCGGACGTGTTGGAGTCCTGCAGGGTCGCGCCGTTGACGCGACACGCGATGCGCAAATTCTGAGGATCGGGAATTTCATCGGCCGTGACGATCGACGGACCGAGCGGACAGAACGTGTCGAACGATTTACCGCGCACCCACTGCTGATCGCCGAACTGCGCGTCACGGGCCGACACGTCGTTGCACGCGGTGTAGCCGAAGACGTAATCGAGCGCGTCGGCCTCGCTCACTCGACGCGCCTTCGTGCCGATGACGACGGCGAGTTCCGCTTCGTAGTCGACCTCGGAGGAATCAGCGGCGGCCCACGTGATCGTGTCGCCGTCGTAGCAAATGCTGTTGTTCGTCTTGACGAAGATCAGCGGGTTCTTCGGCGGCTCCATGCCCGACTCACGCGCGTGGTCGGCGTAGTTGAGTCCGATCGCCAAGACCTTCGACGGCGGGGCGATGTCAGAAAACGGAACACGGGCCATTAGCTCTCCTCAGTGATGACGTCGACGTACAGCGCGGAGCGACGGCCGGTTGGCCCTCCGTCGGCGAACGCCTCGATTGTTGTCACGCCGACCGGCAACGCGACGGTGAAGTCGTACTTGGTGCACTGCAGCACCCACGCCTGGCTGACGGTGTCGTCGCCGATGCGCAGGTTGATGGTGCCGTGAATGTCGGGCCGCGACCACGCAAACGGATCGAGGCGCACTTCGACCTTGGCGGTTGCCGCGCGCATGACGTCGACCTCCCACCAGCCCGCGGTCGTGCCCATCCAGCCCGCGAGCTCACCCATGTCGGCGAGGCTGTCGTCGACGCGCCAGTCCTGTCGGCTGAGAACGACGTGGGGTTCGGTCGGCTCGCCGATCACGATCCGCGGCGCGGCGAACGGATCGGGCCGCGTGGCGGCGATGTCGTCGAACCACGCGTCGTACGCGGCGCGCAGCTCCGCGACGAGCGACGGGTGGTCGGCCGCGATGTCGTTGCGTTCGCCCGGGTCGGCGACGAGGTCGTACAACTCGTCGGGTTTATTGGGCTCGGGACGATGCAGCTTGTGGGTACCGGCGACGACCGCGTAGTTGCGATACCGCTCGGGTGTGTTGCCCCGATGCCATTGCAGATAGATCTTGCGGTCGACTTCTTCGCCGAACAGGTCGACGCCGTCGAGCGCAACGTTGCTGGGCACGTCGACACCGCAGGCCGCGGCGATCGTCGGCAACACGTCGATGGGTGATGCGAGTCGCGCGTCGTCGCCCGCTCCGTTGCGGTAGCGCCAGAAGAACGGCACCTTGATGGCGCCGTCGTACAGCGAGCCTTTCTCGCCGCGCAGACCGGCGTTCCAGCGGACCTGTTCGTTACCCGGCTTTGTGTAGTCGCGCGCCGACGCGCACGGCCCGTGGTCGCTCGTGTAGATCACGACCGTGTTCTCCGGAACGACGGCAAGGATGCGACCGATGTTCCAGTCGATATTCGTGACCATGCCGTAGAGCCGGGCGAAGGTTTCACCCAACCCGTCGATGCCGCGATACGGCTCGATCCACTGCTCGGGAACCTCGAGCGGTGTGTGGGGGGCGTTGGTCGCGAAGTACGCGAAGAAGGGCTCGTCCCTGTGCGCCTCGATGAACGCGATCGTCTCGTCGGCGAACACGTCGGTGCAGTAGCCCTCGGTCCGTTCGGGTTTGCCGCCGCGATGCAGTACTGCGTCGTAGTACGCCTCGCCCTCGCGCCAATGATTCTCGCGGTGATCGCCGGGCTGGCCGATGCCGCCGGCGTTGTGCATCAACGTCTCGTCGAAGCCGAGGTCGCAGGCCCGCATCGGGTAGGCGTCCCC
>JBEHXL010000088.1:0-6287 GCA_048498715.1 Actinomycetota bacterium
CAGAACCCGGTCGAGCAGGCCGGCACGTTCCCGCTGCCCGAGGCGCAGCTCGACCGCTTCCTGCTCAAGCTGCGCATGGACTACCCCGACGAAGAAGCGGAAAAGCTCGTCATCGACGGCAACATCGGCGGTCTCGAGGTCACCAAGCTGCAGCCCGTCTCCAGTGTGCGCGAGATCATCGCGTTGCAGGACCTCGCGCAGCAGGTGGCGATTCCCGAGGCCGTGAAGACCTACATCGTGCAGGTCGTGAAGGCGACGCGCAACGATCCGTCGCTCGTGCTCGGTGCTTCGCCGCGCGCCTCGATTTCGCTCGCTCGGGCCGGTCAGGTGCTCGCCGCCGCCGACGGACGTGGCTCCGTGTACCCCGAGGACATTCACGCGCTGCTGCGGCCCGTCCTCGCGCATCGCATCATGTTGTCGCCCGATGCCGTGCTGCGAGGTGAGACCGTCGACGACGTGCTCGACCGTGTCACGAACCGCGTGAAGGCGCCGCTCGGATCGACCTCGGCCGCCGCTGACGCACTCGGTGGTCCTCAGCCGCTGCGGAAGCGCAAGGGCTAGTTCATTGGCCGAGACCGTGACGCCGACTGTCGCCGCTTCTGCGGGCGCGACCAACGCCGAACAGGCGCGGGTCTACGCCGAGCAGATGGCGCGCCGGTCGCGTCGCGTCGCGGTCTATCTGCAGGAGAAGACGGGTCTCACCGCCGCGGGTGCGTCCGTCCTCGCGCTCGCCGTTGTCGCCTGGGGGCTGGCGCGCATCATCGCCGGCCGTCCGCTGTACCTCGTGGCCTACGGCGTGGCGGGCCTCGTCATCGGTCTGCGGGTGCTGTTCAACCGCCCGCCGGGCCTCCTTGCGACGCGTGGTCAGCCCGTCGCCCGCGTGGTCGAAGGCACCGAGGTCACCGTCGAACTCGAGCTGCAGGCCGAGCGATCAGTGACCACGGTTGTCGTGGAAGAGCGCATTCCGTCGCTGCTGGGTCGCAGCGCGCGGGCGACCATCGCGCATCTTGGCGCGGGGGAGACGTCGTCGCTTTCGTACGCGCTGACCGTGTGGCGTCGCGGCGTGTACGACCTGGGACCGCTCGTCGTGAGTTGGGGCGACCCGTTCGGCCTGACCCGTCGCCACGCCGAGTTGTGCGAACCGATGCCGGTGATCGTGCACCCGGCGATCGAACCGCTCATCGACCGTCCGCTGACGCGTATGTGGGAAGACCCGCCGATGCGTCCGCCCATCTCGAAGCCGTGGCCGTCGGGTCTCGAGTTCTACGGCATGCGTCCGTACGTGCCGGGCGACGACGTCCGCAACATCGTGTGGCGCGCGTATGCCCGCACGCGCCAGCTGCTCGTGCGCGAAGCGGAGCAGGGCATCTCGGACAAGGTCGTGATCCTCCTCGACGACGACAAGCGCTTCCACAGCACTGGCGTTATCAGTGAGTCGTTCGAGGCGGGCGTGCGCGCCGCCGCTTCGATCGGTGTGCATCACTTGGCCGAGGGCTACGTCGTCACGCTCGAGAACAACAGCGCTCGCCAATGTTCGGCGCTGCGTATGGGACCGGCCCGCACGCGTCTGCTCGACACGCTGGCGCGAGCCGAACGCGGTAGCGACGGGCTCACCGGTGCGATCACGCGTCTGCTGGCCGACGGCGCGCGCGACATGCATCTGCTCGTCGTCACACCGTTCCTCGACAAGGACGCCGCCGCGCGGCTCGAGTTGTTGCTCGAGCGCGGCCTGCAGGTGACGGTCGTCGCGCTGGTGTGGGACGAGGAGCACACCGCATATCTGTCGCGTGCGGCGGCGTTGGGCGCGCAGGTCGTCGAAATCCGTCCCGGGACGCCGCTGTCGGTCGCGTTCCGTCGCGAAGTCGGGACGGGTCACCGATGACCATGCTCGACGAGGAATTCCGCGGCCTCGACGAGGATCTCGACGCCGAACTGGGTCGCGCTGACGCCCTATCCGGGCCGGATCCTGACCCAGTTGCCGAGGAAGCGGAAGCGCCGCGGGTGCCGCTCGACGTGCGGGCGCTGGTTGCGACCGCGCTGACCACTGCCTCGGCCGCGTTCGTCGTGGGCGGGGTGTTCGACAGCTGGGCGTGCCGCACGCTGGGTGCGACCGGTGCAGTTGTAGGGGCGATCGCGGTTGCCGTCGTCGCGCGTTCTCGTCGTCAGGTCTTCACGCAAGTGGTCGCGCTCGCCGCGATCGGGCTCCTTGCGACACTGACGTTGGCCGGCTCCGAGGAAGGGCCCGGCAACGTCGGATCCGCCGTGCGCCATGCGATCGATGCAGGCCGGCTGCTGCAGCCGCCCGTGCCCTTCGATCCCGGCTGGCGTCCGCTCGTGTTCGGCCTCATGGCGTTCCTTGCGTTCGGCGCTGGGGTGCTGGCGACATCGGGGGAGCGGCGACTGCTTGGTGTGCTCCTACCGGTGCCGATCGCCTTGCTGGCGTCGTTCACGCAGCCCGACGGCCAAGAGATCCTCAGCGCCGCGTTCATCTTCCTGCCGGTGATCGGCGCGATGGCGACGATCTTCACGGCGACCCAGCCCGGCCAGAAGACCGACGTCCGCTTCGAACTGCGACGGGCGGGGCGCGCTGCCGGCCTCGCCGTGCCCGCGGTTGCGTTGTTGGTCTTGTTGAACAATGCGAGCTTCTTGTTCCCGGCGCCGGCCTACGACCCCAACGACAAACCGCAAAAGCCACGCTCGATTCCGCCCTCCGCGCAGGTCGATCGCGTGCTGTTCACCGTCGATGCGCCCGACGCCTTCACCGGACCATGGCGTACCGGTGTGCTCGACGTGTACCAGGACGGCGCGTTCCTGCTGCCCGCGCGCGCCGCGGATCGCCTCAAGACGATTCCTTCCGACGGCGTCGTGAACCCCGACACCGTTTCGAACGCGGAGGTCAAGGTCCGCATCACGACGGGCGACATGGGTAACTCGCCCGTGCTGCCGGGCGTGCCCTCGCAGGCCAGGGTCGTCTTGCCCTCGAACGCGCCGAAGGATCTGCGCATCGACACCCGTACCGGGGTCATTCGGGTCACGTCAGGTCGTGCGCCGAAGGGCCTGACGTACGAGATCGATCTGCCGAAGTACCCCTCCTCGGATCAACTCAAGGGTGCCAAGCCGACGAAGAGTGCTGATCTCAAGGACGACTTGGTCGTGCCGAAGGACACGCCACCCGCCGTGCAGCGCATCCTGCGTGCAGCGCCGGCCGCCGGATGGGAGCGCCTCGACTACGTCCGTCATCAGTTGCTCGACAACGTGACGGCCACGGGCGCCGGCAACCTCAAGCCCGTCGATGCCAAGCGCGTGCAGGACATGCTCGACGGTTCGAAGAAGGCATCGCCGTTCGAGATCGTCGCCGCCGAAGTACTCCTTTCTCGCTGGGCGGGCTTCCCGGCCCGCATCGGCTTCGGCTTCAACCAGTTCCACGACGAGAACGGTGTCCACGCCGTGCATCCCGACAACGCGGCGCAGTGGCTCGAGGTCAACCTCGACGGCAAGGGCTGGCTGCCATTCCTCGCGAAACCGCCGCGCGCCGACGCCGATCTCGACAACAACAAGAAGACCGACTCCGACGTCGTGGCCAGCAACGAGATCGCCGTGCAGCTGTTCCTACCCGTGGGCCTGCCGCATCCAGTCCCGTTGTTCGAACTGGTGCGGGCCCGCATCCTGCAGGCGCTGCCGCTGATCTTCGTGGTGTTGCTTGCACGGGGCGCCGCGCCGGCGCTGTGCCGCGTGGGTCGACGCCGACGTCGGGATCGGTGGGCCGACAACAACGGGCCGCGCGCGCGCATCGCGGTCGCATACGCCGAGTTCCGCGACCTGGCCACCGACCTCAACGTCGGCGATCCGTTCGCCACGCCCATCGAGTACCTCGACCGCGTCGAGCCCGACGAGGACCACGACGAATTGGCGTGGCTCGTGAGCCGCACGATGTACGGCGACCTCGCGCCCGTCGCCTCGGATGACGACGCCAGGATCGCCGAAGAGTTGAGCGCATCGCTCCAAGCGCGGTTGCGTTCCGGTCAGGCCACGCAGGTCCGCTTGTTGTCACTGGTCACGCAGGCATCGCTGCAGTCGCCCTACACCGACGAGGTGCCGAATCTGCAGCTGCCGCGGCCTGGTGCGTGGGTGGTCGCGCGCGTGAAAGCCGTGCGCGTGCCGCGCGTGCGTCGCCGCGGTCGTCTGGGAGTGGAGGTCACCCGATGAAACGTCGAATGGTCGCGGCCGCGATGCTCAGTGCCGCGTTGCTGTCGTCGTGCGCGTCGACGCCGAAACCGCGCACTGACATCGGCATGACGAAGGTCGGGCTGTCGCAGGCCTTCAAGGACGAGACCTTGGAGGCGCTGCCGCCGAATGTGATCGTCCAGCTCGTGCCCGCCTTGTCGTTGCCGGTCGCGGAAAGGCCGATGGTGCCGGGAACCCCGATTCCGATTCCGAACCCGTGCCCGACGGCCCCCGACGACGCCACCGTTCCCGGGGCGGCCCCGCTGACCATCGTCGGTCAGCCCAAGGCTGGCTTCTACAAACGGCACAACGTCGGCACCATCAAGATCTCGACGGGTCCGATCTCGGCGCAGTTCCCGTATCCGTTCGTGTCCTACGACGAGATCAAGGACGTCAAGACGGTCGAGACGTCGCCGCTGCCACAGGTGACGAAGATGCCCAAGACGCAGTTCACCGTCGTGCAGAACATCTCTCGCACGTACGTCATCGAGGACACCTACCAATACGACGCGTCGACGATGGACCTCGTCCATCACGAAGAGGTGAACAACGGGGCGGTCATCGAAGACGATTGGATGCCGCCGGTCGAGGTGTTCGACCAGACCGGGATCGGCAAGAACTGGCAGGACATCGGCGCCAGCACGACCTCGCGTCGGCTGTACACGATCACCGGCAACATGAAGGGCAAGCGCGTCGTGGACGTATGCGGCTCGCTCTTCGAGACGCTCGAGGCCAAGTCGTCGACGACAATCGCCGACCTCGCGAACCGTCAGACCTCGGGCACAACGTCCGGCAAGAAGGACGGCATGGCGCTGGCGACGGCGTCGGGTGGCCTTCCCGCGCGGCGCGAGGTGCACTCGACGCAGGTGCTGACCGCGAACAACTTGCCCGTCACCATCGAGACCGATGTGGTGTCGACGATCGACAGCCTGACGCCACTCGCGGAGAAGCCGGCACTGTGAAGCAACGCATTGTTCTGGCGCTCGCCCTCGCCGTGATGGCAGGGGGCTCGGCTTGCGCGGACCGCATCCCCAAGCTCGACACGTCAGCGCCGGTCCCCGTCGATGTCGGCCTCGTTCCCGGCAAGAGCAATCAGGACCTGACCGTCGACCTCGACACCAGCAAGGAAGTTCGCTCGGCGTTGAAGTCGACAGGTTCGCAGGTGCTCGTCGGCGACGTGCGCCTGTGGAACATCCACCATGGCCAGCGCCTCGTCGGTGCGCTGCAGCTCGCGACGCTCAAGCAGCGCATCGACCCACGTCGCGCCGACGACCGCAACGAGATCGTGACGCAGGTTCTCGGAAGCCGTCCCCGTCAACTCGTGATCGGCGGTGTGCCCGTCTGGACGGTGCCCGACGACGGCACCGCCCGCCAGATCTTCGTGTTCTTCGGAGCGCGTTCGTTCGGTGTGTTGCAGGTCAAGGGCGTCGAGATCAACGCGGGCGAGCTCGCCGACGACCTCATTCACAAGATTGCGTCGCAACCAGGCTGGCATCCGCTCGCCCCCCAGGACTACGAGAAGAAGGCTTCGACATGACCGCAGTGCAGGCCAACGGCATCACCATCGAATGCGAGACACACGGGTCGCCCGACAATCCGGCGATGCTGCTCGTGATGGGCCACAACTCGCAGCTCGTCGTGTGGCCCGAGGAGTTCCGGCAGCGCCTCGCCGACGCGGGCTTCTACGTCATCGCCTATGACAACCGCGATACCGGCAAGTCGACGTGGTTTCCGGCGGGCACGCAATACACGGTCAACGACATGGCGGCCGACGGTATGGGCCTGCTCGATGCACTGGGTATCGACAAGGCGCACATCGCCGGAGCGTCGCTCGGCGGCGGCATCGTGCAGTACATGGCGATCGACTTCTCCGAGCGAGTTCTGAGCATGGCGTCGATCATGTCGACGACGAGCGCGCCCGGACTTCCGGGTCCGCCGCCCGAGAAGCTCGCCCAGGCCGCCGAGTTCTTGATGAACCCGGCCACAACGCGCGAAGCGATCATCGAGCAGGCATATCCCAAGGCACTCGTCGTCGGATCGACTGCGTTCGAGATCGACGAGCA
>JBEHXL010000089.1:0-6285 GCA_048498715.1 Actinomycetota bacterium
CGCGCCGACCTCTCCGGTGACTTCGACGTCGTCGGCGAAGCGGGCGACGCCAACGAGGCGATCGCGGTCATCAAGGAAACCCAACCCGACCTCGTCGTGTGCGATCTGCAGATGCCCGAGGGTGGCGGCATCAAAGTCGTGCGGGCGTGTTCCGAGATCGCGCCGATCGTCATGCTGACCGTCTCGGAGCAGGAACGCGACCTCTTCGACGCCGTTGCCGCCGGCGCCATGGGCTACCTGCTCAAGTCGACGCAAGGCCCCGATCTCAAGGCGGCCCTTTTGCGAGTCGCCCAAGGTGAGCCGGCGTTCTCACCGCAGCTGGCGGCGCTGGTGCTCGGCGAGTTCCGTCGTGTCATCAAGAAGGGCGGCGAACAGCCGCTGTCGGATCGCGAACGGGAGGTGCTGCAACTCGTCGCCCGGGGCCACACCTACAAGCAGGTCGGCGCCGAGCTGTTCATCGCCGAGAAGACCGTCGAGAACCACGTGCGCAACATCCTGGGCAAGCTGCACCTGACGCGAAAGCAGGAGCTCATCCGCTACGCCCTGGAGCATGGCATCGACTAACGGCGGACGCGAAGAAGCCCCGGCGCCATTGCCGGGGCTTCTTCGCTCTGTTGTCTTGCGGGAGCTACTTGAGCTTGGTGTTGAAGGGGTCGTGCTCGGCGAGGAACTTCTCGAGACGGGCCTCGTCGACTCGATGCACGACGGTGTTGGCTTCGTGCTGGTCACGAACGCACTTGGCGAGGGTGAACGCCGAGGTCGCCATGAACAAGGCGCCGAAGGCAAGGAACGCACGGGGCCACGAGTCGACCGGCAAGTTGTAGATGCCGATGAGCAGGCCGAAGCCGGAGACTCCGAACGAGATCGCCGCTTGGGCGTAGAAGGCGGATGTGGGCTTCTGGTTGATGGTCACGTTTGACATGCGAGCAGAATGCGGATCCCACTCGCCGCTGCCTATCCGGAAAACCCCCTATTGACGCTTGGGGGAGCCCTATCTAGCGGAGCTCTCTCCGGAGAAGTTTGCCGCCGAGACCCTTCGGGATCGTTTCGACGAAGGTGATCTTCGTGGGGCACTTGTAGCGAGCGAGGCGCTTGGACGCGTGCTCGATCAGCTGGTCCTCGTCGAGATGGGTTCCCGGGTTCTGCACGACGAAGGCCTTCACGGTTTCACCGGAATGAGGATGTGAGACGCCGACGACGGCGACGTCGTGCACGCCGGGATGCGTCGCCAGGACGTCCTCGACTTCGGCGGGATACACGTTGAATCCCGACACGATGATCAGATCCTTGGCGCGGTCGATCAGGTAGAGGTAGCCGTCGTCGTCGGTTACCGCCACGTCACCCGTGCGCAGCCAACCGTCCTGCGTCTTGGCGTTCGCCGTGGCCTCGTCGTTCTCCCAGTAGCCGGCGAACACATTGGGGCCACGCACCCAAATCTCGCCGGCGTCTCCTTCCAACGCGTCCTCGCCCTCCTCGTCGACGAGACGCACCTCGATGCCGGGCAGCACGGTGCCGATGGAGAACGGGCGCGGCTCACCCTCGAGCACCGACGCGGTGACGACGGGCGACGCTTCGGTCAGGCCGTAGCCCTGCCGCAGCGGAACGTCGAACTTGGCCTGGAAGTCGGTTGCGACTTCGGGCGGAAGCGGCGCGGCGCCGGTGAGCGCAAGGCGCACCGTCTTGAGGTCGTTCGGCCCGACACGCAACAGGTCCGACATCGACGCGAACATCGTGGGCGCCCCGGCGACGACGGTGATACCGCGATCGCGAATCGTGTCGACGGCGGAGGCCGGGTCGAAGCGTTCGACGAGCACGACCGACGCGCCGGCGTGCAGCGCGATACCGAGTACGACGTTGAGGCCGAAAATGTGGAACATCGGCAGCACGCCGAGACCGACATCGTCGGGCAACACTTCGTGGCCCGCCGCCGACTGCGCCTGCTCGATGTTCGACAACAGGTTCGAGTGCGTGAGCATGGCGGCTTTGGGAGCACCACCGGTGCCCGCCGTGAAGATCAGTACTGCGAGATCGTCGGGATTGCGGTCGACGATCGGCACCGGCTCCCCGCCGAACAACCCACCGAAGTCCTGCGCGCCGTCGACACCGGAACCCTCGGGCGCGAGCAACACGTCGATGCCAAGAGCAGCGCGGTCGAGACCGTTGACGCCGTTGGCCGCCGCAGCACCGGCGATGAGCACCTTGGGCCGAACGGAACGCAGCTCGCCTTCCATCTCGGCGGTCGGACTCGCGGGATTGATCGGCACCGCGATCGCGCCGACACCAAGTGTCGCCAGATAACTAGTGACGAAGAACCAGTTGTTGGCCATCGCGATGGCCACGCGGTCGCCCGGTTCGACGCCAAGGCGCACCAGGGCACCGCGCAGTTCACCGAGTTGGGTCCGAAGGGTCCCGTACGTGGTCGTTTCGCCGCGACTTACCAATGCGGCGGCATCGTCCGGATGTGGCTCAACAATCGCCGACAGATTCACGGTGCGCAGCTTAGGAAAGTGATATTCGTCCCCATCGCGAACTGACAGAAAGATCAACAAACCCAACTAACCCAACTGCGGCTCAACCTCCGTTGGGAAACGCCGATGGGCCGGGCGATGAAGCTCCGCCGCCCCGCCATCGCATCCTTCACCACCTCGATCCTCGTCGCGACTGCCGCGGCCGCCTGGGCCGTTGCCTCCCCGGCCGGTATCAGCTGCGCCTTCGCCGCCGATCAGTCGCTGATCTCCGCCGCGCCGAGCGAATCCGCGGGCTTCGTCGCTGCGATCAACAACCTGCGTTTGTCGCAGGGCCTCAATCCGCTGACGGTCGACACGAACATCACGGGTATCGCCCAGGACTGGGCCAACTCGATGGCGCTCGCCGACGGCATTTCGCATCGCGCCGACCTGCGCGCCGGTGTCACCGGGAACTGGTCGACCCTGGGCGAGAACGTCGGTGTGGGCCCCTCGGTCGACTCGCTGATGCAGGCCTTCATCGCCAGCCCGGGCCACTACAAGAACCTTGTTGATCCCCGCTTCACCCACGTGGGTGTCGGCACCGTCCGGGTCGGTCAGATGCTCTACACGGCCCACGAGTTCGAGGCCGTGCGGGGCGCGACCGCCTCGGCGCCGGTCACGGCTCCGCCGGTCACTGCGGCACCTCGTATTCGTACCGTCACCACGACGCCGAAGCCGGTCGTGACCGCTCCGCCGACCACGGCGGCGCCCGTCACCACGATCCCGCCGACCCCGACGACGCTGCCGACGCAGGTGCAGGCGCTACCGGCTCATCATGAGCTGGACAACAGCGGCCAGCAGAATCACCAGCAGCAGAAGAGCAAGGGCGATGGTCGTTGCCGGCCTCATCTGCCGAACCTCCAGGCTTTGGTCAAGTAGTCACTCATTCGACGGAACTGATCTTCACGTTGTCGCCCGGGCGAAGGCGCAACGTCTCGGCGGCTGAGGAGCGGTCGGCCGCCAAGCTCACCAACCCATAGGCGTCGATCACGATGCCGACGTCTCCAGGGGTGACGTTGGCGTACGCGGCGGCCCGGCGCAACACCCTCGTCTTGTCGGCGTAGTGGATACGTACCGGGTCGCCGTACGACGCGATCTCTTCGGCATCGACGTTCAGCTGCACATTCCCGTAGCGGTCGATCCACAACACCTCCGCAAGCAGCTCCCCTTCCTCCTCCCGGGCAATCGGGATCATCCCGGGAAGCAGCGAATAGGGATCGACGCGATCACCGAGCTCGGTGATGTCGAGGCCGGCACAGAGATGGCCGACGGCGGGCCCGAAGATGTCACGGGCGGCGAAGGTGCCACCGGCGGCCTCGAGTTGATAGGCCGGGTTGTTCAGCACGACGCAGCGTTCCGCACCGCCGGTCAGGGCGACGGCTGCCGCGAGCAGACCGTTGTCCGGGCCGACGAACACGCCCTCGCCGCCGGCCACTTCGATGGCGACGGCGCGACGCTCCGTACCGACGCCCGGATCGACGACGGCGAGGATCACGCCCGACGCCACGTAGGGAACGGCACGGGCCAGCGAGAGTGACCCGGCTCGCACGTCGTAGGCGGGCACGTTGTGGTTGATGTCGACGACCGCGGCGTGCGGAGCGAGGTCGCGGATGACGGACTTCACGACGCCGACGAACTCGTCCTGGTAGCCGAAGTCCGACAGAAACGAGACGGTGTCGTAGGTGCGACCCATTACGACTGGCCCAACTCGCGTGAGCGTTCCGTCGCCCGTGCGATCGCCGCGACGAATGCGTCGCGCACGCCAAGGTCGTCGAGTACGGCGAGACCGGCGACCGTGGTGCCGTTCGGCGAGCTGACCGCGGCCCGCAGCGCTTCGGGTGAGTCGCCGGTCTCGGCGAGCATGCGACCAGCGCCCGCAATCGTTTGGATGGCGAGTTGCGTGGCGATCCCGTCGGGCAAGCCGACCTTTTTGCCGGCGTCGATCATCGCTTCGGCCACGAGGAAGATGTAGGCCGGGCCCGAGCCGGAAAGGCCGGTAACCGCATCGAGCTGCGCCTCGGGCACACGAACGACCACGCCGACGGCCGAAAGGATCGACTCGGCCCAGCCAATGTCGTCGTCACTGGCCGCCGAACCGCCGGCGACGGCCGACGCGCCCGAGCCGAGCAGGGCGGGCGTGTTGGGCATGGCGCGCACGACAGGTGTGCCGGGCGACAGCGCCGCTTCGATCGTCGTGGTCGACACACCGGCGGCGATCGACAGCACACGCCCGCAGCCCGCGTGGCCGAGCGCAGCGGCGGCTTCGGGAACGATGGCGGGCTTGACCGCAACGATGGCGCCATCGGCGCCGACGTAGCCCTCGCTGACGAGCACGCCCGGAAACCTTCTGCTCAGCTCGTCGCGCAGATCGGCGACAGGCTCGACCACGGCGATCTCTTCGGCCGCCGCCCAGCCCGAATCGATCAGGCCCCCGAGCAGGGCGCTTCCCATTTTTCCGCCACCGGCGATGACCAACTTCACGCGGGTGAACCTAATAAGGAAACGGGCCCGGTGGATAAGCCAGTCGCACTTCCCCGAACGACTGACCCATCGGTACCGGGCCCGTTTGCAGGGTCGTGAATGTAGTTCTGTGAACTCTCAAACAGCAAGAGGAGAGAACGCGCCCTTGACTCGCAATCCGCGCGTCAGCCGCCGAACCGGGTCGCATAACCGATGCGCATGGCCGGACGGAAATAC
This sequence comes from Actinomycetota bacterium, assembly GCA_048498715.1. Lineage (GTDB taxonomy): Bacteria > Actinomycetota > Acidimicrobiia > Acidimicrobiales > JACCXE01 > JACCXE01. The sequence goes on from JBEHXL010000089.1 coordinate 5,205, forward strand.
GCTTCGCTGTATGCATATGCAGCACCGAGGAGACGGTCCAGCTCGTCGTCGGTGACGTGACGCACTGCGATTGCACCCATCAGGTACACGGCTTCCTCGAGACCGATCGCAAAACGCAGCCCGGCGATGCGCGCGTTGAGCCGCAGCAGGTACGTCCAGAGCTGCTCGAGGTTCTCCTCGGGTCCGGGCATGAAATACGCCTCGACCGACAGGCTGCGCTGGCGCAGTGAAAACCACACCGAGATGAACTGCTTCTCTTCGCCCGTCAGGCGGATGAGCCAACGGCGGACCCCGTTGTCCTCTTCGCGTTCGACACCGAGGACCGCTTCGTTCTCCTCGACCTGCGTGTCCGCCCATGCATCGATGCGGGCGCCGATGAGCGCCAGCGTCGCCTCGTCGGCCGGCTCGCCGAAGTCGCCCTCTATTGGCACGTGGTGAGCGCGCGCGAGGTGAGGTCGGAGTACAGGCGGCGCAACCGGGCCGCCGAGAGCGACCACTGGTACCGCATCGCGCCGGACGCAGCGTTCGCTCCCATCTCGGTCGCCAGTGGGTCGTTGTCGAGCACCTCGCCGGCGAACGACGCAAAGACGTTGGGGTCACGACCGTTGACGAGGAACCCCGTGCGGCCGTGGTCGACGAGCGTGCGCAGGCCACCAACCGCAGCTGCGACGACCGGGGTGCCACACGCTGCCGCTTCGAGCGCAACGAGACCGAAGGACTCGCTTCGGCTCGGCACCATGACGACATTGGCGGCGCGGTAGTAGGTCGAGAGCAACTCGTGGGGCTGCGGGTCGCGCCAGACGATCCGATCGGACACGCCGAGGTCGTCGGCGAGCTGCACGACGCGGGCGTGCTCAGCCTCGCCGGCAGGGCCGCTCGGGCCACCGACGACGACGAGGATCGCGTCCTTGCGGACCTTCGCGAACGCCGCGATGGCGACGTCGAGACCCTTGAGCGCCTGGATGCGCCCGACGAACAACATGATCTTGCCGTCCTCGGGCAACGTGATCGCCCGGCGCGCCTGACGACGATCTCCCGGGGCGAAGAACGCGTGATCGACGGCCGGAGCGACGATCTCGAT
>JBEHXL010000090.1:0-6276 GCA_048498715.1 Actinomycetota bacterium
CACCACGCCTGCTGGCCCTCGGCCGACGGCTCGATCGTGGTCGCGCCGCGATCGATCGTCTCCTTGATCAGGTAGGCGATGTGCTGCGCCTGCTCGTCGAACATCTGGGTCATGTTCACGCTGAACGCGTTCTGCGACATGCCGATGTGGAACCAGTTCGGGAAGTCGCGCGTGGTGAAGCCGTGGAGCGACTTGACGCCTTCGCCCCAGTGATCGAACAGCGACACGCCGTCGCGCCCATTGATCGTGAGGCCCATGCGACGGTCGAGGCGCGTCGTGATTTCGAAGCCGGACGCATAGATGATGCAGTCGACCTCGTACTCGATGCCGTTGGCGACGACACCCTTCTTGGTGATGCGGTCGACGCCCTTGGACTCGCTCACGTCGACGAGGGTCACGTTGTCCTGGTTGAACGCCGGCAGGTACTCGTCGTTGAACGTCGGGCGCTTGCACATCTGGCGGTAGTACGGCTTGAGCTTCTCCGCCGTTTCTTCGTCGGTGACGATGTCGTCCACCCGCTGACGGATCGAGTTCATCTTGCGGAAGTCGGCGAGCTCGACGGCTTTGCCGATGTCCATGATCGACCCACCGCCGATGTCGGCGGTCATGTTGCGGAAGATGTCGGTCCATCCGTCGTTGACGAGGTCCTCTTCGAACTGCTGGCCCGCCAGGATGCCCGCAAAGTTCTCGCGGCGTTCCTTCTGCCAACCCGGCTGCAGCGACTTCCACCATTCCGGGTCGGTGTCCTTGTTGCCGCGCCGGTCGACCGACGACGGCGTGCGCTGGAACAGGTAGAGATGCTTGGCGTCCTTCGCCGTGCGCGGCACGCACTGGATCGACGTCGCGCCGGTGCCGATGATCGCGACCCGCTTGTCGTTGAGGCCCGTCATGCCGCCGTTCGTGTCGCCGCCGGTGTAGTCGTAGTCCCAGCGCGCCGTGTGGAACGAGTGGCCCTCGAAGTCGTCGATACCTTCGATGCCGGGCAGCTTCGGACGGTTGGCGGGGCCGAGAGCGAAGATCACGAAGCGAGCGCGGATGTCGTCGCCGCGATCGGTCTTGAGGTGCCAGCGCTTGATCGACTCGTCCCAGTCGACGTGCTGCACGCGCGTCTGGAACCAGGTCTTCTCGTAGAGGCCGTAGTGCTTGCCGACGCGCTGGCTGTGCTCGTAGATCTCGGGCGCGAAGGAGTACTTCTCCTTCGGCATGTAGTTGAGCTCTTCGAGCAGCGGCAGGTAGCAGTACGACTCGATGTCGCACTGCGCGCCCGGGTAGCGGTTCCAGTACCAGGTGCCACCGAAGTCGGCGCCGGCCTCGACGATGTTGAAGTCGGTGACGCCGGCCTCGGTCAGTCGAGCGCCTGCGAGCAGACCGCTGAACCCACCGCCGATGACGACGACGTTCGCGTCGCCGCTGATCGGCTCGCGCTCGATCGGCGCGTCGACGTACGGATCTTCCTCGTAGTAGTGCGCGAAGCGACCGGTCAGCTCGATGTACTGCTCGGCGCCGTCGGACCGCAGGCGCTTATCGCGCTCGGCCCTGTACTTGGCGCGCAGCGCGTCCGGATCGAACCCCAGCTCTTCAGTCGTGCTCACACGACCGAATATACAGCTGTATATCTAGGCGGCGCGGCTCGGAACCAGGAGGTCGTTGAACTTCTCGGCCAGGACACGGAAGGTCGCGACGTCGTAGGCGAGCACGACCGAACGCTTCGTGGTCTCGACGGTGGCGGTGCGGGTGCGACGAGAGTCGAGTGCGGCGATCTCGCCGATGACCTCGCCGGCGGCGACGGTGCGGACTTCGTCGGCGTCCTGCGTGACCACGGCTTCGCCGCTCACGAGCACGAACGCTTCACGGCCGAACTGGCCTTCGCGACACAGCGGCACGCCCGGCTGCAGGGTGACCGCGGTACCGGAACGGGACAGGAGGTGGGCCGCGTCGGTCGACAGACCGGCAGCGACCAACTGGGCGGCGATGGGGTCGAAGTTCTTGCGACGGAGGAAGTTCATGCACCCCATAGTGCCATAGCTCAAACAGATAGACACCCCTAGGACCATATGTAAACAAGATCGACGCAATCTCGAATTGTGCTGTTCACACGCCACCTTGACCTGAACTGGACTTGAAGTCCTACTTTCACCGGCATGTCGGACATGAACGTTTGGGCCGCCCTCGAGGGGGCCATGCAGGACACGGGCGACCGAGCCGTGGTGCAGCGAGCCACGTTGCGCCGGGTCGCCCAGTTCGCCCGCCCCCACTCCCGCACCATCGGCTTCTACCTCGCGCTGTCGACCGCGCTCGCCGGTCTGACGGTCCTCTCCCCCGTTCTCGCCGGCCGCGCCGTCGACGCGATCGTCGAGAGCCACGACCGCCACCGCGTGACCGTTCTGGCGATCTACATCGCGATCGTCGCCGTCGCCGAAGCCGGCGTCGGTCTGCTCGAACGGGTGCAGTCATCCCGACTCGGCGAGAACCTCATCCTCGACCTGCGACGCAACGTGTTCGGTCACGTGCAGAAGATGCCCATCGCGTTCTTCACCCGCACGCATACTGGCGCGCTCGTCAGTCGCCTCAACAACGACGTGATCGGCGCGCAGCGCGCGTTCACGAGCGGCCTCGCCGGCGTGGTCACGAATGTGATCGCCCTTGTTCTCACGCTGGTGTTGATGCTGAGCCTGTCGTGGCAGATCACCTTGCTCTCGCTGCTGTTGTTGCCGATGTTTCTGATCCCGGCGCGTCGCGTCGGCAAGAAGGTCGGCGTGCTCGTGCGCGAAGGCACCGGACACGACGCCGCTATGAACACCCAGATGACCGAGCGGTTCTCGGCGCCCGGCGCCACGCTGGTGAAGCTGTTCGGTCAGCCCGAGCAGGAAGAGATCGAGTTCGGAGCGCGTGCGGCGCGCGTGCGCGACATCGGCGTGCGCTCGGCGGTGGCAATGGAGGTGTTCTTCCGGGCGCTCGGGCTCGTGTCGAGTTTGGCGCTTGCGCTGGTCTACGGCCTGGGCGGTTCATTCGCCCTCGACGGCAAGCTCGATCCCGGAACCGTCGTCACGCTCGGGCTGCTGCTCACGCGCTTGTACGGCCCGCTCACTGCGCTGGCCACGGCGCGCGTCGATGTCATCGCCGCGCTCGTGAGCTTCGAGCGGGTTTTCGAGATCATGGACATCGATCCGCTGATCAAGGCGCCCGACGCGCCGACGCCGGTACCGCCGGGGCCGCTTTCGGTCGAGATCGACCACGCGACATTCACGTATCCCTCGGCCGCGCAGGTGTCGATCGCATCGCTCGAAGAAGTGACCCGCCTCGACGACAAGCCGAACGATGTCGTGCTGCACGACGTGTCGATGACGGTCGAGCCCGGCCAACTCGTCGCCCTGGTCGGCTCGTCGGGCGCGGGTAAGTCCACCTTGGCGTCGTTGGTACCGCGGCTCTACGACGTCGACGAAGGGGCGGTGCGCATCGGCGGCGTCGACGTTCGTGAGCTCTCCTTCGCTGACATCCGTCGTGCCGTCGGCGTCGTCACGCAGGACGGGCATCTGTGGCACGACACGATCGGCAACAACCTCCGGTACGCCGCTCCGGACGCGACCGACGAAGAAATTTGGGAGGCGTTGCGCGCCGCCCGTCTCGACGCCCTGATCCGGTCGCTCCCCGACGCGCTCGACACGCTCGTCGGCGAACGGGGCTATCGCCTGTCGGGCGGTGAGCGGCAGCGGCTCACGATCGCGCGGCTGCTTCTCGCCAAGCCGCGTGTCGTCATTCTCGATGAGGCCACCGCGCACCTCGACGCGCAGAGCGAACACGCGGTGCAGGAGGCGTTGGCCGTCGCGCTCGAAGGCCGCACGTCGATCGTGATCGCGCACCGCCTCTCGACCATTCGCGCTGCCGACCAGATCCTCGTGATGGAGGCGGGCCGCATCGTCGAACGCGGCACGCACGAAGAGTTGTTGGCCGCCGGCGGCCGCTATCGCGACCTGCTGCGGACCCAACTCGCCGGTCACCGTGAGGACGAAGTAGGAACTGCGCCATGAGCGTTCTGGACCACACCGTCGACCCTGCCGACGAGGCCACCCACGAGTTCGGTCCCGAGGAGTGGTTCAACGAGTCGTGGTATCTCGACTTCGTCGACGACGCCGGCGAGGTCGCCGGCTACGTGCGCCTCGGTTGCCACCCGAATCAAGGCGTGGCGTGGTGGACGGCCGCGTTCATCGCGCCGGACCAGCCGTGTGTGATGTCGACGGATTACACGCTCCCGATGCCGGCGACGGGCGAGATGAAGACCGCGCAGGGCGACGTGTCGGTCGAGTGCATCGTCACTGATCCGCTCAAGGCGTTCCGCATCGTCGCCTCGGCACCTGCCGTCGCCTACGACAACGCCAAGGGTGTCTACGACGGATCGACCGGCACGCCCACGACCATCACGTTCGACATGACCTGGACCACCGACGGTGAGCCGTATCACTACGTGCTGTCGACGCGGTACGAGATCCCGTGCACGGCCGCGGGCACCATCACCGTCGGCGACCAGACCTACACGATCGCGGCGAACGGCCAGCGCGATCACTCGTGGGCCAATCGCGACTGGTGGAGCTTCGAGTGGTGCTGGTTCGCCGGCTGGCTCGAGGACGGCACGCGCGTGCACGGCGCCGACATCCGTCTCACGCCCGACTTTCGGCTGAGCTTTGGCTACCGCCAGGAGAACGGTGAGGTCGTCCCCATCGAGAGCGACCTCGTCACGACCGAGGAGTTGGGCGACTACGGCATGCCTACGAGCGGCTCGATCTCAGCTCCACCCGCCGGCGTTGCGTTGCGCGCCGAGCCGATCGCGTTCGGTCCACTGCTCCTCGTCAACAAGGAAGGTCGTCGCGCCCACTTCAACCGCGCGGCCACACGCTTCTCCACTCCGGATGGGCGCCAGGGTCTCGGCTGGATCGAGTGGAACCAGGTCCAACCGGAGGACTGAGCGCTATAGGAGTTCGGCGAGCTTGAGGTCGCGCGCCGCGCGCGCGTAACGCGTGTTCATCACGTCGATGAGGTCGTGTTGGCGCTTGTCGCTCAGGTCCATGCCGCGACTCGCGACGACGGGATACACGAGGCAGAACAGCGCCGCCTTGCGGTAGTCGAGCCACGCCTGGTCCGCGTCGTAACTCACGCCCGCAGCGGCGAGGCCGTCGAGCCAACGATTGAAGAGTTCGCGTTCGTGGCTCGCGGCGATGTCGACGTCGAGGCTCTGCGTGACCATGTACGCCAAGTCATAAGCGCCGGTCCCGGTGCCGATGAGCTGGAAGTCGAGAAGCACGACGGAACCGTCCTCGTTGAAGAGGATGTTGTCGCCGCGGTAGTCCCCGTGGACCATCGTGTTGGTGCCGCTGCTCAGATCCGTCAGCAATCTCGGCATCGCAGCCGACCATCCGGGCGCGATGTCGCGGATCTCCTGCGCCACCTCCATCTCCGAAGTGATCTTCTGCCATCCCTCGTCGAACACCATCGGCAGGATGGCCGGGTAGATCGGATCAGCGAGGCTGACCGTCAGACCACGCGCCGCGAGATCATCGCCTTGGCCCCACCACGTCGCGTGCCACTGCGCGAGTTCGTCGATCGCCCGCTCGGCGTCGGTGAGCTGCATGCCCTCGATCTGGTCGCAGATGCGCATCGCGCCCATGTCTTCCATCACCGCGACGAACTGACTTGTCTCGGGATCGACCGCGGCGTAATAACCCTCCGGCACCCGCACGGGTGCCTGATCGGCGAGCTCGGTGAAGAACGCGACTTCGCGGATGTACATGCGCAGAATCGTCGAGGTGAAGACCGCGTTCTCGTCGAGCGCGGGCAGCTTCACGACCACAGTCGTGGGACAGTCGCTGCCCTCGAGCGTCACGCGATAGAGCGCAGAACTGACGCCGACACCGGCGCCGATCTGGTCGATCGTGATGCCCCTGATGTCGAAGCCGGTGACCGCGGCCAACCATTCGGCGGTGACGTCGTCGATCGATGCGGGAATCGCCATCCCCGTGTTCTAGCGAACCGAGGCGGCCTCGAGGGCGACAAGCGACTCGCGCATTGCCTTTCGGAGTGGGCCGGCACGAAACCGCGACAACAAGTGCTTGCGCCAGAACGTCTTCGGGCTGACCAACACCTCGACGCTCACGTGAGCGCCTGCGTCGGTTGCTCCCACACGCCACGTCCAGTCCGCGGTCGACGGGTTGCCGTCATCAGAACCGGACCGGTAGCTGAAGAGGCGCGTCGGCCGATCGAGTGCGATCACCGTCGACCGGCTCC
>JBEHXL010000091.1:0-6271 GCA_048498715.1 Actinomycetota bacterium
GCTCTGCCAGTCACCCAGGATTCGTTCCATGCCGGCCGGGCCGTACTGGATGATGTACGCCTTGCGCGCCTCGTCGGTGACGTTGGGCCCGGTCTGGTGCGGCGTGAGCGAACTGAACACGACTGCGCCACCTGCGGGCACTTCCGCGGCCACCGCACCCTCGACCTCGTCGAGGCACTGCCATCCGATCGGGTCGACCCAGCGATGCAAATAGGTGCCGTTCTTGAACGCGCCGGGCAACACCCACGGACAGCCGTTGTCGATCGTCGCGCCGTTCAGCGACACCCAACACGTCAGGTAGTGCTGCGGGTTGGTGAACGTGTAGCCCGTGTCCTGATGCCATGGGAACGGGCGGGGCTTCTCGGGCTTCTTGTAGACGGCCTGGTCCCAGTAGAGGTTCACGTCGGGGCCGAGTAGTTCGTTGCACAGGCCGAGCAACGTCGGATGCAACGTGAGCCTTCGAGCGGCCTCGCTGCGCATCACACAGGCGACCGTGAAGGTGATCGCGTCGGCTTCGGCAATGTCCGAGCGTCCGTTCTCCTGTTTGCGTAGCCAGCGCTCGGTACGCGCCTCGAGGTCGTCGAGCTCGGCGGTGACCTGCGCGAGCTCGTCTCCTCCGATGATGTCGGGCACGACGATGTATCCGTCGCGTGCGAACTGCTCACGCTGGTCGTCGGTCAGCACCGAGGGCACAACGTCGGGCAGCTCGTAGGTGAAGCCGTGGTTCCACGGGTGCAGCGTGGCGGTCATGACCAACGCTCGCGCAAGTGCGACGCCATCCACTCGCATATGTCGTCGCGATCCGCGGCGAGCGGCGGCTCGTACGGCGGTGGACCGAACTCGGGGACGACGGTGATGTCGGGATTCGCGGCGTGGATCTGGTCCCAGAACGCGACGAAGTCCTCGGTCTCCGGAGCGGTGCGCGGGTCGGCGACCTGGGGCGTCTCCATCGTGCCGACACGGGCGTCGATGTGCAGCATGCGCGGCGCGCACTGATCGAGCACGGCGGTCGCCGTCTGCAGCATCGACTCCGTGACGATCACCCAGTGGCTGTAGTCCGACGCGAGCCACAGATCGGGGAAGCGTTCGAGCACGCGACGCGTCGCCCACGGGCTGTAGAGGATGCAGCTGCGATGCGTCTCGTGCGCGAGGCGCAGGCCGGAGTCGGCTTCGATCTTCGCAACCGCGTTGAAGTACTCGTCGATCTCGGCGTCGGTGAACGAGTCGGCACCCGACTGCACGATCACGTGCGGAGAGCCGAACCGCTCGGCGCGCCGCACGCAGCTCTCGACCCACTTGACGTGTTCGGCGACCGTCGTCCCGAACGTGTGCGCCCGGGCGAGGAACTGCAAGCCGTGATCCTCGATGATCTGACGGGCCGGCTCAGGGTCCTTGCCGAGGAACAACGGGTTGGTCTCCACGCCGGCGTACCCGCGGCGGACCGTCTCCTCACAGATCGCAGGCAGGTTGGACATGTCGCCGTCGAACCCCAGTGGCCCCCACAGCGACCGGAAGAAGGTGACGGCCACCGCGTGATTCTGTCAGCGGACGCACCGCCTCTGAACGGCAAAAGCCCCGGCCGAAGCCGGGGCCCTACCGAAGCTTTCGACTCTTAACAGGCGGTGCCGACGAAGCCGGCCCGGACGTCGCTCGCAGTGGCGGTGCACTGGAACTGCGTCGTGGTGGTGACGAAGCGCGGGTACGGGATCGTGATGTCCGGGATCGTCGGCAGGGTCACCGTCGGCAGCGTGACGGTCGGAAGGGTGACCGTGGGCAGCGTGATGTTGGGCAGGCCCACCGGCGGAATTGTCGGCGCCGGGATGCACGGCAGCGTCGGCAGCGTGACGTTGGGGAGGGTGACCGGCGGAAGCGTCGGCAGGGTCGGCAGCGAGATGTCGACCGGAACGAGGACGATTGCCTTGGCGTTCGGCGCCGGGGGCTCACACACAGCCTTGGTCTTGGCCGCCGGGGTCACCGCAGTGGGCGAACCAGCGAACTGCGAGACGACGGCGAAGGTGGCTGCAGCTGCGCCAACCATGACGAGTGCGGACTTGGTGATGCGACGCAAGGTGGGACCCCTCTGTTCTGTTGCTCCCAATGGAGTGGCGAATCGTAACTACGGGGCGAATTGGGCCGCAACCTTCCTCGACGGATCTCGTCACACCCCTTCGGCATACTGCGGCATAGGTGATGGCGGCTCGCGTCGACTACCATCGCTCGGTCTCTTTGGAGACCTAACCGAATACCCACCACCTGCTCCGAGAGTCGGAGCCCCGGCACACCACCGGGTCCAGAGGAGGAATGCCCATGCGGGCTTATGAAGTAGTTGTCATTTTCGACGCCACCCTTGAGGAAGAGGCCATTCGCCCCGTTCTCGACCGGGCCACGGCGCCGATCACCCGAGATGGCGCCAAGGTCACCACCGATCGGTGGGGCAAGCGTCGCTTCGCTTACGAGCTGAAGCACCGCTGGGAGGGTATTTACGTCCTCCTCGCCTTCAACGCCGAGCCGGCGCAGGTCGCTGAGCTGGACCGTGTCCTTTACCTCGCTGACGAAGTCCTGCGTCACAAGGTGATCCGGATTCCCGAGAAGGTTGCTGGCAAGGAACGTGCCACCCGCCCTGTGGAAGCTCCGGCCGCCGAAGCGGCGCCGGCCACCACAGGAGCTGAGTAAATGACCGACAACAACGTCACCCTCGTAGGCAACATCACTCGCGACCCCGAGCTGCGCTTCACGCCGGCCGGTGCCGCCAACGCGACCTTCGGCCTTGCGGTCAACCGCCGCTGGCAGAACCGTCAGACCAACGAGTGGGAAGAGAAGGTCTCCTTCTTCAACGTCGTCGTCTGGCGTGAGATGGCCGAGAACGCCGCCGAGTCCCTGCAGAAGGGCATGCGCGTCATGGTGACTGGTCGCCTCGAGCAGCGTTCCTGGGAAACCCAGGAAGGCGAGAAGCGCACGGTCGTGGAAATCGCGGCCGACGAGATCGGGCCGAGCCTTCGTTGGGCGTCGGCGCAGGTCACCCGTAACGAGCGTCGCGGTGGCGACGAGTTCGGCGGGGGCGGCAACAGCGGCGGCAGCGCCCGTCCGGTTGCCAACGAAGACTTTGGCAGTGGTGGTTACAACGACGAGGAGCCGTTCTAATGGCGCGTGAGCGCAACGACCGCGACCGCAAGCGGAATCCGAAGGATTCCGGTCGCCGGATCAAGAAGAAGGTCTGCCAGTTCTGCAAGGACGGCACGCCCTGGATCGATTACAAGGACGTTCACGTCCTCAAGAAGTTCATGAGCGACCGCGGCAAGATCCGCACCCGTCGCGTCAGTGGCAACTGCGTGCAGCACCAGCGTGACGTGGCGATCGCGATCAAGACGTCGCGTGAGCTCGCCCTGCTGCCCTACGCACAGCGCACGCTCTCCGAGCGCACCGGCGGCCGTGGCGGTCCCCGTGGTCCCCGTCGTGACGGCCCGCGTCGTGACGACATGGACGAGACGACGACCCTCGAGGACGTCGAGACCGACACCACGCTCGACTCGCTGCTCGAGGATGCCGAGGGCGTGGCGGACGAGGCCGAAGGTGGGGATGACGAATGAAAGTTGTCCTTCGCGCTGACATCACCGACATCGGCAAGCGCGGCGACATCGTCGACGTCGCCGATGGCTACGCCCGCAACTTCCTGATCCCCGGCGGCAAGGCCATCCTCGCCACCGACGGCATCCTCGGCCAGGCCGAGTCCATGCGGAAGAAGCGCGACGTCGCCGACGCCAAGGAGCGGGAGGCGGCTGAGGTCGTCGCCCGTACCCTCGTGCCCGCCGTCATCAAGATCAAGGCCAAGTCCGGCAACGAAGGCAAGCTCTTCGGCTCCGTGACCCCGGCCGACATCGTGGCGGCCGTGCAGGAGCAGACCGGCATCGAACTCGATCGTCGCAAGCTCGCGCACCACGAGCCGATCAAGACCGTGGGCACCCACGAGATCCCGGTGCAGCTGCACTCCGACGTGAAGTTTCAGATCACGCTCGAGGTCGGCAGCTAACCGACAGCTTGTGAGAAAGGACCCGGTGCTTCGGCGCCGGGTCCTTTTTCGTTGTTACACCCCGTCCGTATGGTGGCGCTGTGGACAGGACCCGAGTTTCCCCACCGCTTTCCACAGGGAAATCCAGCGGTTCACCCTCTCGTTGCCCACAGGCAAAGTCGTAGAGGATCTTCTTCCCCATGGTTCAGTCCCTCGACGATGCGCGGCGTAACCGCAACAGCGGTGGCCGCGTCCCTCCGCACGACTTAGCTGCGGAGGCGTCGCTGCTCGGCGCCATGATGCTCAAGCAGGACGCGATCGCGGCCGCGGCCGAAGTTCGTCTGACTTCGTCGGACTTCTACAAGCCGTCGCACGGCCACGTGTTCGACGCGATCGAGTCGCTGTACCACCGAGGTGACCCGGCCGACGTCGTCACCGTTTCCGACGAACTCAATCGCGACGGTCTGCTCGAAGCGATCGGGGGCAAGGCCTATCTGATCGAGCTCCAGGCGGGCACGCCGGCGATCTCGAACGCGTCGCGCTACGCGCGCATCGTCGAAGAGTTCTCGCTGCTGCGCAAGCTCATCGGTGTCGCCGGCGAGATCGCCGAGATGGGCTACTCGATGCCCGACGACGTCACCGCCGTCATCGATCGCGCCGAGACCATGGTCTTCGACATCAACGGCGCCCGCGTCGCCGACGACATGGTCCCGGTCAAAGACCTCCTCGCCGACGCGCTCGACAAGCTCGAGTCGCTCTACGAGCGAGGCGAGGCCGTCACTGGTGTGCCCACTGGCTTCCGCGAACTCGACGAGAAGCTCGCCGGTCTGCAGCCCAACAACCTGATCGTCGTCGGCGCTCGTCCCGCCATGGGTAAGACGAGCTTCGCCCTGAACATCCTCGCCCACGCGGCGATGGACTCGAACACGGCGACGCTGCTGTTCAGCCTCGAAATGGGCCGCGACGAAATCACGCAGCGCCTGCTCACGTCCGAGGCCCGCGTCGACGCGTCCAAGTTGAAGACCGGCAACTTCGACGATCGCGACTGGCAGAAGGTCACCCAGGCCGTCGGCCGTCTCGCCGAGGCGCCGATCTTCATCGACGACAACCCGAACGTCACGGTGATGGACATCCGGGCCAAAGCCCGTCGTCTCAAGGCCCGGGAGAACCTCGGTCTCATCATCATCGACTACATGCAGCTCATGACCGGCCGGGCCCGCGCCGAGAGCCGCCAGGTCGAAGTCGCCGAGATCTCCCGTGGTCTCAAGATCCTCGCCCGCGAGCTGCAGATCCCGGTGATCGCGTTGTCGCAGCTGTCCCGAACCCTCGAGTCCCGTCAGGACAAGCGGCCGCTGCTGTCGGACCTGCGTGAATCAGGCTCGCTCGAACAGGACGCTGACGTCGTGATGTTCCTGTATCGCGACGAGGTCTACAACCCGGAGTCCGCCGACAAGGGCGCCGCCGAAGTCATCGTGGCCAAGCACCGCAACGGCCCCACCGGCGTCGCCCACCTCGCCTTCCTCGGTCACTACACGAGGTTTGCGGACATGGCCCGCGGCGGCCCGTAGACCACGCTCTCTTCATGTGATCTCCCGTCGCTAATTCGACGGACACACCGTGACCAGTTCGAGCACAGTGGCTTGGTGCAGACGGGAACCGAAGCCGAAGTCCTGAAACTGATGCTCGACTTTCAACGAGTCGAGATGGTCCGTCTTGCGACCGGGCTCACGGCGGAGCAGGCGGCGTGGCGGCCCCACGACGAGGCGAACTCGATCGCCGAGATGATCAGTCATCTCGCGTGGGTCGAACGCTGGTGGTTCGGTCACGTCTTCGGTGGGTCAGCCCTGAATCCGAAAGACGACCCGTTGTGGCCCGGCTTTGCTGCTGCGAAGAACCTGCCGATAACCGAACTCGTCGATGCCTACATCGAAGCGTGGAAAGAGTCCGACGTGGCCTGGGTAGGCGCCGACCTCGAGGAGGTCGTGCCGACGAAGCACGGACCGACGTCGCTGCGCTGGATCGTCGTGCACATGATCGAGGAGACCGCTCGGCACGCGGGTCACGCCGACATCACGCGACAGATCCTCGACGGCACTCGCTCGACCTAGCCGATGCTCGCCGAGCAGCACTACCTGATCTCGTGGATCGCGTACTGCAAGTTGCGCGACTCGCTCGTCGACGGACGCGGCGGTGGTACCTTCGTCATCAGTCGAAGGGGAGTAGCCCCTGTAGTCGCATCGTCAACACGGCCTCCGGGCCCGGTGC
>JBEHXL010000092.1:0-6254 GCA_048498715.1 Actinomycetota bacterium
GGACGCGCCGGCGATCTGGCACGGCCGTAACGCTGAAGAGCTCGTCGTGCTCGTCCAGCGCGGCATGACGCCGTTACAAGCGATCCGCGCTGCGACGACGGTCAGCGCCGATCTCATCGAACGCTCCGACGACCTCGGCCAGATTGCCCCGTCGTTCCTCGCCGACATCGTCGGCGTCCCCGGCAACCCCCTCGAGGACATCACCCTCGTCCAACGCGTCTCCTTCGTCATGAAGGACGGCGTCGTCTACAAGAACAAGTAGTTCAGAAGGGGCGGTCGCCCTGGAGCGTGATGCGGTGCATCACGCGCTTGTGGCCGTGGTAGTCGTTGACGGGGTTGTGCTGCACGCAGCGGTTGTCCCACAGCGCGAGCGCACCGACCGACCACCGAAAGCGGCACTGAAACTCCGGCTTCACCTGGTGCGCGAAGAGGAACTGCAACAGGCCGCGTGACTCATCCTCGGTCATGCCGTCGAAGCGCGCCGTATGGGCGACATTCACGTACAGCGCCTTGCGACCGGTCTCCGGATGGGTGCGCACGACGGGATGCGCGGCTTCGTAGACCGTGGCCTGCGAGCCGTCGGCTTCCTTAATGCGGTCCTCGCGCGTCTTGGACACGTCGGCCATCGCGGACGAGTTGATGCCCCGCAGCGGGCCCAGCAGTTCCTTCATGCCGTCGGACAGCGCGTCGTACGCGGCGTACTGCGACGCGTACATCGTGTCGCCGCCGTAGGGCGGGATCTCACGAGCGAGCAGCATCGTGGCCATGGGCGGCTCGTCGAGGTAGGCCGTGTCGGAGTGCCAGATGCCGCCGAAGTTCACGGTCTCGTGCGGCAGTTTGGTCACCGCGATGATCTCGGGCGACCCCTCGATGCCGGGGAGGAACGGGTAACGAGTCAACTCGCCGACGGTCCGCGCGAACGTGAGGTACTGCTCGCTGTCGAGCTGCTGGTCGCGGAAGAACACCACGCCGTGCTCGAGCCACGCCTCGCGGATCTGCTTGACGACGTCGTCGTCGATCTCGCGCAGGTCAACGCCGGAAATCTCAGCGCCAACGGCTCCAGCAATCGGGGAAACAGTCAACATGCGAACGCCATTCCTGTCTTAGGAGAACGACATTACCGGGTTTGGCGCCACGCAAACCACCTCGGAAACGCCGATTCGGCGATTCCCGGGGGTTTCGACGGCGCCAAACCGGTCAGTGCCGCTGGCTGGCGATGACGCCGCCGTCGACGAGGACGTCGGTGCCGGTGATGAACGAGGCGGCGTCGCTCGCGAGGAAGACGGCGACGGCGGCGACTTCGTCGGCACGGCCCTGTCGCGCCAAGCCTGAGCCGGCGACCATGTCGGACATGATCGGCTGGTTGTCGTATTCGAGGCGGCCATGGGCGTGTCGATCACGCCGGGCGACACCGACACGATGCGAGCACCGCGTGCGCCCCACGGCTTTGACAGTCGCTCGACGAGCCGGACCACACCACGCTTCGACACCGCGTAGGCAAGGCCGCTGTGGTCGAGCAGGCCCAACCCAGCCAGCTTGTCGACGCACGTCGACGGGTCATCCACGATCGCGTCGATCGCGGGGTCAACCGGGATCTGGTGCGCGGCCATCGAGGCGAACACCACCGCGACGGAACCCGGCACGAGCTTCGGCTCGAAGGCGCGCAGCACGGCGTCGAGCGCGACGAGGTTCACTTCGACAATGCGGCGGCCGTCGTCCATCGTGGGCGACAGGCCGGCCGTCACGATGAGCGAACCCAACTCGTCGACCTGGTCGACCAGCGCGGACACGTCGGACGCGGACGTGATGTCACACGTGTCGCGATCGACCGCGAGTAACGGGCGCGAACCAAGCCGGGCGGCGACCGCGGCACCCATGCCCGACGCGGCCCCGATGACGACGTCAGTCGGCAATGTTCTCGATCAAGTCGCGCACGAAGGCCTGCGTGGCCTTGTGCCCCGTCGTCATGCCGAGGTTTTTCTCGATGCCCATGATCTGGGACAACCCCGTCGCCAGGAGGATCACGACTTCGGCCGGAATGTCGATGCCCTCCTCCTCCAACGCGCGTCGTAATGCGACCAGCTGCGCCTTCCGGAACCGCTCGGCGTACGCCGCCAACTCGGAACGGATCTCCTTACGGTGGTTCGACAGCGCGGCGAACTCGATCATGAACGCCGAGCCGCGCGGGTCGCTGTTCAGACGCCACAGGTTCGCGAGCGATCCGTCGCGCGCAATCTCCTTGTCGAAGTGCGCCAGGTTCAACTCGGCACTGCGTTGCAGCAACGCGACGAACAGATCGTCCATCGTGCGGAAGTAATAGTGGACGAGTTGTGGTTTGAGCCCGGCCTCGGCCGCAATGCGACGGGACGTGACCGACGCGTAGCCCTCCGTCATCAGCAGCTTCTCGGCCGCGTCGAGTAGTTGCGTACGCGACGCGGAGTCGGTTGCTCCGATGCGTCGCTCCGAAACCGCCATGCGCCCACCATGCCACATGTGCTAAGCAACTGCTCAGCATTTGCTGTGCGACTGCACAGCACGAAGCCTCGGGAGGGCGCCGTGAGCGACGCACTGGACTGGAAAACGATCGACTTCTTCTTCGACGAGTCGCTCGTCGAAGACCCGTATCCGTACTTCGAAACATTGCGGGCCGAGTGCCCCGTGCTCCCCCTCGACCACCTCGGTGTCGTCGCCGTCACGGGTTACGACGAGTTGAGCGAGATCTACCGCAACACCAACGACTTCTCCTCGGTGAACTCACCCGTCGGCCCCTTCGCCCAGTTCCCCGAGCCACTCGTGGGCGACGACATCGCCGACCAGATCGCCGCGATGCGCCACACCATGCCGCTCAACGAGCACATGGTCACGATGGACCCGCCGGACCACACGCGTGAGCGCCACGTTCTCATGCGCCTCATCACCCCGAAGCGGTTGAAGGCGAACGAAGAGTTCATGCACGGACTCGCCGATCGTCAGCTCGACGAGTTCATCGGCGACGGAAACTGCGAATTCATCACCGCGTACTCGCAGCCCTTCGCGATGCTCGCGGTGGCCGACATGCTCGGCGTGCCACAAGAGGACCACGAATGGTTCAAGGAACGCTTCGGCATGACCCGCGGCATCGGTAAGGTCGGCTCGGGCAAGGAAGGCAACCCGTCCACCAATCCGCTGTCGTGGCTCGATGACAAGTTCGAGTCCTACATCGAAGAGCGCCGCCGCGAGAAGCGGGCCGACGTGATGAGCGAGCTTGCCCTCGGCACCTATCCCGACGGCACGCTGCCGGACGTCGCCGCCATCGTGCGCACCGCGACGTTTCTCTTCGCGGCGGGCCAGGAGACCACCGCCCGACTGCTCGCGTTCGCGATGAAGGTGCTCGCGCTGCATCCCGAACTGCAGGACGAGCTGCGCGAAGACAAGTCGAAGATCCCCGTCTTCATCGAGGAAGCGCTACGCGTCGAGTCGCCGGTGAAGGCGGACTTCCGCCTGGCCAAGCGCAACACCGAAATCTCCGGCGTGCAGATCAAGGCCGGCACGCCGGTGATGATGCTCAACGGCGCGGCGAACCGCGACCCGAACCGCTTCGAGTGCCCGGCCGAGTTTCGCCTCGACCGCGAGAACTCGAGCTCGCACATGGCCTTCGGGCGTGGCGTGCACTCCTGCCCCGGCGGGCCGCTGGCGCGCGCCGAAGGCCGCATCTCGCTCGAGCACATCCTCGACCGCACCCGGAACATCCGGCTCAGCGAAGAGCACCACGGCCCCAAGGGCGACGAGCACTTCCGCTACGAGCGCACGTGGGTGTTGCGCGGCCTCAACAAACTGTGGATCGAATTCGAGGAGGCCAAGTGAGCGCGAAGGTCGCAGTCGTCACGGGCGGTGGGTCGGGCATCGGCCTCGGCATCGCCACGCGATTCGTGGCCGACGGGTACTCCGTCGCCATCCTCGATCGCGCCAACGCGGATGTCGCCGCGAAGGAGATCGGCGCGCTCGGCATCGAGTGCGACGTGTCGGATCGCGCTGCGGTCGACGCTGCGTTCGCACAGGTGCGCAGCGAGCTCGGCCCCGTCGCCATCCTCTGCACGGCTGCGGGCATCGACCTCTTCCAACCGCTCAAGGAAGTCACGAGCGCGGACTGGGATCGCGTCATCGCCGTCAATCTCACCGGCACGTTCAACTGCGTGCAGGAGGCCGTGCCGGACATGGTCGAGGCGAAGTGGGGCCGCATCATCACGATCGCCTCGTCGTCCGCTGAGTCGGGTGCGCCGAACATGGTGCACTACACGGCATCCAAAGGTGGCGTGATCTCGCTCACCCGCTCGCTCGCGGTCGAGTTCGCCCGCAAGGGCATCACGTCCAACAGCATCTGCCCGACCATTTGCGACACGCCCATGGCGCGCAAGGCCGCCGAGGAAGGCAAGGTCCCGCCCGTCGACGTGCTGGCGCAGCACGTCCCGATGGGTCGCGCCGGTACGCCCGAAGACATGGGCGCAGCCGCGAGCTACTTCGCGTCGGAAGGTGCCTCCTACGTCACTGGGCAGATTCTCGATGTGAGTGGAGGCATGCGCATCTGATGTTGCGAGTCCTGCAGTGGACGACGGGCAACGTCGGCAAGCGCGCCGTGCGCGGCGTGCTGCAGCATCCCGAGCTCGAGCTCGTCGGTTGTTACGCGTGGTCCGACGACAAGGTCGGTGTCGACGTTGCCGAGCTGTGTGGCCTCGACGCGCCGACGGGAATCACCGCGACCAACGACGTCGACGCGCTGTTCGCTCTCAAGCCCGACGCGGTGATCTACACGCCGCAGTGGTATTCGGTCGACGACATCGTCCGCATTCTCGAAGCCGGCATCAACGTCATCAGCACCGCCGCGTTCATCAACGGCCGCGCCTACGCCGAGAAGCAACGCATCGTCGCCGCGTGCGAGAAGGGTGGCGTGTCGATCTTCGGCTCCGGCATCTCGCCCGGCTTCATCGACCTGTTCGCGATCACGGCCGCAGGCATTTGCGATCGCATCGACAAGATCACGGTCAACGAGGCGTCGAACACCACCATGTACGACTCCCCCACCACCGAGATTCCCGCTGGCTTCGGCCGTCACATCGACGACCCTGAGTTGCCGGGTATGGCGGCGAAGGGCACGGCGGTCTTCGAAGAAGCCGTCGCCCTCATCGGCGACGCGCTCGGCATCGAACTCGACGAGATCGTCTGCATCGACGAGTACGCGCAGACGACCGAAGACGTCGTCATGGACAGCTGGACCATCAAAGCGGGTCACGTGGCCGGCGTCGCGGCGTCGTGGCAGGGCCGCGTCGGCGACAAGACGATCGTCGAACTCAACGTGCGCTGGGCCAAGGGCTTCACGCTCGAACCCAACTGGGTGATTAACGAAGGTCACGAGATCATCGTCGACGGTCTGCCGACCGTGAAGCTCAAGGTCGACTACTTGCCGCCGCCGGACTTCCAAGCCTCGTCATTCGCCGACTTCATGGTCATCGGCATGGTGATGACGGCCATGCCGGCCGTGAACGCAGTGCCATACGTCGTCGCTGCGCCGCCCGGCATCGTCACGTACAACGACCTTCCACTGGTTCTCCCGCGAGGCGCGCACGTAACGAGCTGACGTACTGCCACTCTGGAGGACATGGACGAACGGGTCCTCGAGTGGATCGCTGACAATCGCACGCCCTGGCTCACGTCTCTCGCGCGCGGCCTCATGAACGTCGGCACCAGCCTCCCTGTCCTCGCCATCGGCGCGCTCGCGGGCCTGGCCTACGTCGCCCTTCGCAAGCGGTACGAACTTGCGATCGCGACCGGCCTCGCGTTCGTAACCGCATCGATCGCGGCGGCGGTGTTGAAGGCGATCATCCGTCGCCCGCGCCCGACGGCGTCGCATTCGCTGGTGCACCTGGACGGCTTCGCGATGCCATCCACCCACGCCATGCGAACTGCGGCCTTGACGGCCGCCGTTCTCGTCAGCGCGAAATGGCTCAGTCAGCGGAGTTATCGGAAACTGGCGATCGCGCTCGTCGTCGCCAACGTCATCGTCGGCGCCGCGATGGTGTACCTCGGCGGTCACTGGCTGAGTGACGTACTCGTCGGCTGGGCGCTCGGCGCGGCCATCGGAGCGTTGTGCGCGTTTACCGTTTCTTCGTTGCGTCGCCCAGGCCCAGATCGTCGATCAGCGGCCGCGTCAGCGGGTTGACGTTCACCTCGCGCAGCGCCTTCATCAGTCGCTTGTAGGGCAGGCCCGCGAGGAACCCGTC
>JBEHXL010000093.1:0-6150 GCA_048498715.1 Actinomycetota bacterium
ACGAGTCGACTCTTGCCGATGCCGGCCTCGCCGCCGACGACCGCCACCACGCACACACCATCACGCGCCGTGTGCCACAGCCGATCGAGTTGGGCGCGCTCGTCCGGACGGCCGAAGTAGCTGTTCGGGTCGGCGAGCAGGGCCAGCGCCGGAGGCAGCGTGTGGTCCGGAGCTTCGTCGTGGGCCGCGACGTGGAGCAGGGCCAGCCGGTTCGGCACCGCAAACTTCCGCAACAGCGACGACACGTGAGACTCCACGGTCCGCTCGGACAGGAACAGATTCGCGGCGATTTCGGCGTTGGTGAGCCGTTTGCGCAATCCCGCCAGCACCTCGGCCTCTCTCGGGCTGATCTCAGGCCGCTCACCTGTCACAGGGCACAGCTTCGCGCTTGGGGCGTCGTTCCGTACTGAGTACGGATGCGGCATGACGGCGGAGGTGCGCATGCTGTCCTGTATGGGCATCTCGCGCGGTCTGCGTTCGTTTCTTCGGCTCTTCGTTTTGGCAGTCGCGCTCGGCGGCCTCGCCGCGGGAGCCAAGTGCTCCGCCCCGGCGCAGGCGGGGCCGCTCGACGCGCTCGACAGCCTGCATTTCGTGCTGCGTTATCGGACCGCCGGGTTCACCGGGCCCGCGTGCGGCGTCGACCACTACAAGAACGGCACGATCGGCGTTCCGATGAGCCTGGACATGGGCGGCTCGGCGTTGCCTGACCTGCTGGTCGAGGTCGCCGCCGTGCCGGGCGTTGGGGGCCAGCCCAGTCGCCTCCAACTGAACGTGACCGAGCTGCGCACCGAGCCGCTGAAATCGCTCATCGAAGTCGTGCTCAATCCGAGCGCCGACGCGAGCCGCGTCGCGTTCGGTTACGACGGCTGCGACACCGGCGCGCCGCAGTCGTTCAGCGCGTCGGTCACGTCGAGCGCCACGCAGCTGACCCTCGACACGAGCGTCAACCAGCCGCGCGCCAATCTGACGTTGCTCGGCTCTGCGTTCACGCAGGGTTCGGGAACAGCGCGCCTCGATCCCACCGCGCTCGAGGCCGGTCTCTCGCCGGTGCCGCAGAAGCTGAGTGCGGTCGTCAACATCCTCGGTGGCGGTGCGTACACGGCGGTGGTCACTCCGTCGGCGCCGACCGACGTCACGGTCGACTTCCTCGACCAGAAGGGCGCGGCGTCGCTCGAACTGGTGGGTGCCCTCACGCGCCTGCCGGGTCGGCTCGACCTGGCGTTCTCGTCGAAGAAGGTCGACTACAAAACCGTCGCTCCGTTCCAGACGGTTTCCTTCACGCTCGATCAGACAACGCCGGCCACCGCGACCAAGCCGCTTGTCGTGGACCATCTCAACGCTGATCTGCAGACCGTTCCGGCGGCGGCGACCGTGATCCGCAACGGAACCAAGATCACCTTTGACACGCCCGGCGCCATCGGTTCGACGTTGGTCCACTACTCGTCGGCGAACAGCGGCGCGACGCCCGGCGCGCTCACGTTGCCCGGCACCGCGCAATACGTCAGCGGCAATGTCGGCATCGACTCCATGAACGCGCAGGCCGTCATCCTCGGGTTGTCCCACGCCGAGATCGACACCGGTGACCCCGTCATCGCCGACGTCACCCACACCGCAGGCCCGTTGGGCCTCGACGTCACGCAACGCACTCCCGCGCCCGAATGCGACCAGTGCCCGTCGTCGGCGCCCCCGATCGTGCGCCACCTCACCGGCAAGGTGACCGACATGCCGGCCACCGCGCGCGTCACGTACTCGCCGGCCACGGGCGACTACAGCTACAGCGGGTCGAGTGTCATCAGTGACCTGACCGCCGACGTGACGTCGAGCGTTGCTCTCGTCGACGAAGCCAAGGCCAGCCACCTGCACCTCACGTCGTTCCCGACCGGTCTGACCGGCCGCATCGACACCACGGCGAAGACCTTTTCCGCCAACCTGACGGGCGGCACCATCGGCGCCGCCGAAGCGCGTGTCACGAGCGGACCCCAAGACGCATTGCCCGCCGGCGTCGACGGTGTCCTGCTGCACGACCACGACGGCAGCTACGTCGCCTTCGTCCGCGTCTCAGGTCTTTCGTCCGCGCTCGTCGGATGGGGCGACACCCAGTTCGCGACCGTCACCCATGCCGCGGGTCCCTTCCTCATGCAGGTCGACGCCGACGATCCAGACGCGGGTCGCGCCGGCATTCACGTGGACGGGGCGATCACGAACCTGCCCGGCGTCGCCCACGTCGAGTACACGCCCGCCCGCAAGCGGCGGCTCTTCCCCTTCGTGCCGGCCCGCCCGTCGAAGTTCGTCTACACGGGCTCCGAGCTGATCGGCCAAGTGCGCTTCGACGTGACGAGTGACGAGGCGTTCAACGCCTCGGGCGTCGACACGCTGCACATCCTCGCCAAGCGAGTGCCCGGACTGACCCTCATCCAGGACGACGTCGCCGGTAAGACCACGGCGACCACGGACGATGGAACCAACATCGGTTACCTCCACGTCGAGGCCTGCGCAGCCGTTGGCTGTCAAACGACCATCCCTGCACACGGCGATCTGTCCACTGTCGGTGACCCGGACCTCGTCACGGTGTCGGACCGCAGCGACGGGAAGTACGACGTGTTCGCACTCGTGCGTGGCTTGTCGTCCCTCGAGGCGACGGTGGTGAAGACGTCGACGGGCGAGCTCGACACGGCGACGCTCTCGCTGACCCACCAGCCCGGACCGCTCGAAGTGCACACGGCTGCCGACAAGGTGAATGTCGTAACCCTGCCCGACCTCGGTTTGCCGGGTATCGACCCGATCACCGTCGAGGTCCCCTACGTGGAAACAGCGGACGTGGTTGCGCACAACCTGCCAGGGCACGTGAAGTTCAGTTACTCCGGCCTCCAACAGCATCTCAACTACACCGAGGCCTCCGGCCCGATCGGATCGCTCGACATCAACTACAGCAAGGGCGTCGTGCCCGTCGCAGCGCGAGCGCACAACCTGCACGTCAACCTCGCAGGCCTGCAGCCGGGCGTCGACCTCACCTACAACTTCGGTGATGCCGGAGACAGCCTGCTGCTCGACACGGGCGGGGCGAAGATCGGCCACGTCGCCTTCGATCTGGTGGGCGACATGAGCCTGCTGTCGAAGCCGAGCGTCGCCAGCGACCGCATCCTCAACGAGGGGTACGACGGACTGCTGTTCATGGACCTCACCGACACCGTGGCCGGTGGCGACGCGACCACAGATCCGTACCTCCTGCTGGCGCGGGCGACGAACCTGTCGCACCTCGACTACAAGGCCGAGTCGATCACGTGGGCCGGCAGCGACAATGTGTCGAACCACCAGGTCGAGATCACGCGTCTCGGCGGTGGCCCCGACATCGCCGTGCACCTCTACGGCAACAACAACGGAAAGTCGGCCCAGACACTCGCCGGCTTCCCGAACCCGTTCAAGTACGACTACGTCGGCGTCGCCTACTACGGGCCGCCCGACACTCTCGGCTTCAGCTTCAAGCACCGCACCGACGACGGACCCAAGCAGTTCTGGATCGACGCGTGGGGTTCGTCGACGGGCCAGCGCGTCGACCTCCACACCAACGCCGGCACGCTCACCGACCTGTTCGCGCACGTGTACCCGGTGCCGGCGGGTACGGCGACGTCGCCCGGGCTCAGCTCGTGCATCGCGCCGGCGAGCATGTACTGCGGTCAGAAGAATCTGCCCGACTTCGGCTCCGGGCAGTTCTCGCTGAAGGTCAACGTACGGGAGCCCGTGCACGTCTACGTAGACCAGCTCGGCAGCGGTGGCGGCGAGACCGTGGCCGACATCAACATCGAGCGGCTGCTCGAATTCTCGAAAGAGGTCAACCACGACGGTGCCAACAGCACCGCAGTGTTCCTCGACACCAACGGCGCCACGCTCGACGGCCACGTCACGATCTACGACGACGACGGTGACGTCGACACGCAGATCACGGCGCCGATCAACACGCGCGCCCTCGACCGCTACGTCGAGGTGGAAAACGCGGGCGTCAACGAGAGCCGCAACCGCGGGATGCTCCTGTGCCCGTACGGCTTCAGCGCCACGACCACCGCGCTCGGGTTCACGCTCAGCTTGAACGACGACCTGTGCTCCACGTCGATCCTGACCGGGCCGTCCAACACCGTCGTGAGTGCCGACGGTCAACCCCACACGGTTGACCTGTTCGGCTGGGGCATGGTCGACGCGACCTTCGACGGCACCAGTTGGCACGACGGCACCCGCGTGTTCCTCACGGACTCGGACGGGTCGAGCTTCATGCTGTCGAACCCGGTCTGGATCAGCCCGTACCACATCCAAGTGCCGGTCCCGGCCGGCCTCGCCGAAGGTGACTACACGTTCTCGCTCAAGAACCCAACCGACGAGTCACGCAAGTCGCAGGACACTCCGGCGTCGCGTACGTGCATTCTCACGGTCGCGTCCGTCTCGTGACGTAGACGGGCTAGCCCGACGCGCCGACCATCCGGAGAGCGAGTTCGGCGTAATTCGCGCCGACCTCGTCGGGCGTCATGTCCCCGGTGTACGCGGTGTACCAGTTGAGCGCGGACAGGCCCATTGCACCGAGGGCGCCGACAGTCGTGACGTCGTCGAGGATGTCGAAGGCACCTTGGGCTTTGCCGCGCAACACCACGTCGGTCAACAGCTGCACCGATCGGTCGCGCAACGCAGCCGAGGGCGCGTATGCCTCGTCGCTCAAGTGGTGGCGCTCGTAGTTCGAGACGATGCCGAGGTCGGCGTAGCGGCAGTGGGCTGCGACGTGCGCCGTCATCAGGGAGCGGAGTTGCGCGACGGGGCCGGGTTCGGCGTCGAGCAGAGATGTCAGCAGCAGCTGGTGGTGCACGTCGTGACCGATGAAGACCAACTCGGCGAGGATCGCCTCCTTCGACGCGAAGTACGAGTACAGGCTCGCCGACTGCATGCCTGCTTCGGCCGCGATGTCGCGGATCGAGGTGCCGTGGTACCCCTGCGCCCCAAATCGCTTGAGACCGGCCAAAAGGATTCGCAGCCGTGTCGGATTTGCGTCAGTTTGTTCCGGAAGATCAAGTGATCGGTCGCCGGATCGGACAGTAAGTGCGATTTCCCTAGTGTATTCGCAGCTCACCTGGTTGCCACCTATCAATTGATAGGTTACCTTGCTCCGTGATGTTGAGCAGGAGGGGGGTAACAACCGCGCGGCTGCGCGGCGCGGAGCCCGGCAGCGACTTCTCCGGAGTCGACGTCGACGATCGCTCCGACGAGTGGATCGACGCGGCCATACCGGGCGACGTGCGCGCCGCGCTTGTGGCCGCCGGTCGCCTCGCCGACCCCGATCGCGACCCGACCGACACCGACGCGCAGTGGGTCGACGATCTCGAGTGGTGGTATCGGATCGACCTGCCCCAGACCGACGCCGCTGCAGTGCTTCGCTTCGAGGGCATCGACACATTTGCGACGGTGTTCGTCGACGGGCTCGAGCGGGCGACGAGCGTCAACATGTTCCGGGTCGTCGAAGTCGACGTCACCGGCGCGCGCGTCGTCGCAGTGCGTATCGACCGGCCGTGGGTCCGTCTCGGTCTCGATTCGGCTCGGGCCTTCGACAACCGACGCGACCCGGTGCGCACCCGCATGCGCAAAGCGCAGTTCGGTTACGGCTGGGACTTCGCGCCGAACCAACCGTCGATCGGCCTGTGGCGGCCGGTCACGTTGATCGAGCGCGACCGCGGCTGGATCGACTCGGTTCGATTTCAAACCCTGCGGCTCGACGGGACCACCGCGGTCGTGGCCGTCGACGTGTTCGTCGGCGGTGCCGCCAAACGTGCGCGCGTCGTGCTCGAGGGCGCCTTCGAGCAGGAAGCACCGGTTGTCGACGGCGTTGCTCGCGTCGTCGCCGTCGTCGACAAACCGCGCTTGTGGTGGCCCCACACCCACGGCGAGCCGGCTCTGTACGACCTGCGCGTCGAACTCGACGACGTTGACTCGCACGAGTCGCGCGTCGGCATCCGCACGATCGCGCTCGACGAGTCGCCCAACCCGGACGAGCCGGGCCTGCGCTACTTCCGCTTCGTCGTCAACGGTCAGCCCATCTTCGCCAAGGGCGCCAACTGGGTGCCCGCCGACTACGCCGTTGGCTGCGTCGACGAGGCGACCTACCAGCCGCTGCTCGAG
>JBEHXL010000094.1:0-6031 GCA_048498715.1 Actinomycetota bacterium
AGTCGGGTCGGCGTACATCGGCGGACAACCGTGCGTCACCGCCGCGGGCCGCAGTTCGAAATGCCACGCCTCGTTGCGGTACATCCGGCACAGCCCATAAGCGGCGCCGCGCCGCTCGAGCCACGAAGCACCCTTGGCCGGACCGACGTCGACGGCTTCGCCCGCTACATGCGCGGACTTCTCCGGGGTGGCCACCCATCGCGCCGCCTTCTCGCGCGAGCCGTACGTTTTGATCGCACGTTGCAGCAGTTCCTCCTGCTGGGCGGCGGAACGCCAGCCGCTGTTGATGACGATGTCGACGCCTTCGGCGCGAGCATCGGTGGCAGCCCGCTGCAATGCATCGAGCAGCGCCGGTTGCAGGTTCTTCACCGTTGACGCGTCGGTGTCGAAGAAGTCGGGGATGCGGCTCGGCTGCCCCTGCGGCGGCCCCGTCGGGTGTTGCGTGAGGCGTTGCACCTTGGTCTTCAGCGTGCGAGCCACGTTGGCGGCGTCCTTCGACTCCGGCGCTTGCGACGCGTTGCTCGCGAGCGTGGCAATGACGACGACCGAGAGGGCCGCCGCCGAGATGACCTGGCGAATTGACATACGAGCAGCGAACCGTGCGGCGCGTTGCCCGGAGGTATGGCGTTTTCGATACGCCGACGAAATGCGCGCGCCCGTACCGTTGGAGGGTGCGTGTGCTGATCGTCGAAGACGAACGCCTGATGGCGGAGGCCATTCGCGACGGGCTGCGCCTCGAGGCAATCGCCGCCGACGTCGCCCTCGACGGTGATGCCGCGCTCGACCTGCTTGCCGTGAACGCGTACGACATCGCAATCGTCGACCGCGACATCCCTGGGCCCAGCGGCGACGAGATCGCAAAACACATCGTGGCCTCCGGCCGCGGGACTCCAATCCTCATGCTCACCGCTGCGGACCGCCTCGACGACAAGGCCTCCGGCTTCGAGCTCGGCGCCGACGACTACCTGACGAAGCCGTTTGCGTTCCAGGAACTCGTGCTCCGCTTACGCGCGCTGGACCGGCGCCGCGCGTACAACCGTCCTCCGGTGCGCGAACTCGCGGGCCTGCGTCTCGACCCGTTCCGCCGCGAGGTCTTTCGCGACGGCCGCTACGTCGCGCTCACCCGTAAACAGTTCGCAGTTCTGGAAGTGCTCGTGGAAGCCGAAGGCGGTCTCGTCAGTGCCGAAGAACTCCTCGAGCGTGCGTGGGACGCCAACGCCAACTCCTTCACCAACGCGGTGCGCATCACGATCTCCGCATTGCGCAAGCGCTTGGGCGAGCCCTGGCTCATCGCGACCGAAGCCGGCGTCGGCTACCGCATCGACGTATGAGCGCACGGCTCAAGCTCACGCTCAGCTACGCCGGCTTCCTCTTGGTGGCGGGCGCGGTGTTGCTCGTCGTGGGCTACTTCTCGCTGTCGCGGAACCGCCATCCGGGAATCCTCTTCATGGTGCGAAGTCACGAAGACCTCGTACGCAGCTTCGGTCCGATTGCGTTGACCGTCATGACGTTCTTGCTCGTCTTCGGACTCGTGGGCGGCTGGTTCCTCGCGGGCTACATGCTCTCGCCCCTCGATCGCATCACCGAAGCGACCCGGCTGGCGGCGACCGGCTCGCTGTCGCACCGCATCGATCTCGAGGGCCGCCGGGACGAGTTCGGCGAACTCGCCGAGGCCTTCGACGCGATGCTCGCCCGACTCGAGGCGCACGTCGCCGAACAACGCCGGTTTGCCGCCAACGCATCGCACGAACTTCGTACTCCGCTGGCCATCACCCAAACCTTGATCGAGGTTGCGAGCAAGGATTCGCATCGCAACGTCGACGAACTGCTTGGCCGCTTGCGCGATGTCAACACGCGCGCCGTCGACCTGACGGAGGCGCTGCTGGTCCTCAGTCGCGCTGACCAACGTGCGTTCACCCCAGAACCCGTGGACATCGCGCTTCTCGTCGAGGAAGCGACCGAGGCACTTGCGCCACTCGCCGAAAAGCACGGCATCACCGTCGAGAGCGGCGGCACGCCGTTGACGACCATCGGCTCCCAGGCGTTGCTCCTGCAGCTCACGACCAACCTCGTCCACAATGCGATCGTCCACAACCACCCCAACGGCACCGTGTGGGTGACGACGGTCGATGCCACACTCACCGTCGAGAACACGGGCAACATCATCGATTCCGCCGTCGCCGCAACGCTGACTGAGCCCTTTCAACGCGGCAGCAGTCGAACTCGCGACGGCGACCATGCGGGCGTGGGCCTCGGTCTCGCAATCGTGCGCAGCATCACCGAAGCCCATGGCGGGACGCTGTGCGTCGAGTCCCGCGAAGGCGGCGGTCTGCGCGTCCGGATCCAACTGCACTAACGACGGCGGCGGCGACGACGACGACGACGACGACGCGTTCTCGGGTCCATGCGGCTAACGATGTCCGCTGTCGTCGCGGAGAAGGAAGACCGGGAAGCCAACCGCGATCCCCGCTAGCTGTTCGTCGCTGGCCTTTCGGTCGAGACCCTCGAAGAACCGGCCGACCTCCCAACCCCACCGCTTCAGGTACGCGCGCAGGATCGGACCCTTGTCGTCGTCGGCGACTTCGGTCGCGGTCACAGACTGCCCCCGACGACCGACACGTAGCTCCGCGGCACCGGCGGCCCGGACGTTGCGCACCCACTGCGTGTCGCCACGCGGCGCCACCAGGTAGCGCGTCCCCGCGATATCCAACACGTTGACGACGGTGGAGCGCGGCTCGCCCGAACGACGACCGCGGACGACGAGCAAGTGCCGCGCTGCGGTTCTGACCGACATCCGTGACGCCGCCCGCGCCCAGTTGGCCGACGTCGGACCAGCAGAGCTGTCCCTTCGGGCTATCGCGCGCGAGCTCGGAATGGTGTCCTCGGGCATCTACCGGTATGTGGAAAGCCGTGACGAACTGCTCACCATGCTCGTCCTATCGGGATACGGCGACCTCGCCGAGGCCGTCGAGGCCGCAGTGGCCGGGAAGGGTGATCCGTCGACACGCTGGCTGAAAGGCTGTCGCGCCGTGCGCGCTTTCGGACTCGAGCGACGCCACGAATACGCGTTGCTGTACGGAACCCCCGTGCCGGGCTACGCCGCACCCCAGGACACGATTGCACCAGCGACCCGGGTCTACACGGCGCTCGCAGCACCGCTGTCGGGGAAGGCGGAGGCGTTCGCTCACCCCCTCCCCCGCTCATTGGCGAAGGACGCCGGGGCCGTGGTCGCGGGCCTCGACCTGGACAGCGACCAGGCGACCGCCATGCGGTTCGTCGCAGCCGTCGCGCATCTCTTCGGCCTGGTGTCGTTCGAACTGTTCGGGCACATGACCGGCGTGGTCACCGACCGAGACACGTTCTTCGACTGGAGCGTCAAGAACCTCGGGCGCGACCTCGGCCTACGGTGAGTCGGTGACGAACGAGACAACGATGTTCGAACGAGTCGGGGGCGCCGACTGGTTCGACGCTCTTGCCCATCGTTTTTACGACGGTGCCGCGGCCGATCCGGTACTGCGACCGCTCTACCCCGAAGATCTCGAGCCCGGCCGCGTACATCTGCGTGACTTCTTGATCCAGTACTGGGGTGGGCCGCAGACGTACAGCGAAGGCCGAGGGCATCCGCGCCTGCGCATGCGCCACGTCCCGTTCGTGATCGGTCCGGCTGAGCGAGACGCATGGTTCACCCACATGGCCGACGCCGTACGCGCCGGCGGCCTGTCGCCCGAAGACGAAGCCCAAATGCTCGATTACTTCGCGATGGCGGCCACCCACCTCATCAACGCGTGACCCCGCACCGCGTCACCGTCGTGGGCGGTGGTCCGGCCGGCCTCATGGCGGCCGAAGTGCTGGCCACGGCGGGCGTGCAGGTCGTGGTGCTCGAGCAGATGGCGTCGGTAGGACGCAAGCTGCTCGTCGCCGGTCGCGGTGGACTGAACCTGACCCACACCGAAGACCGCGAGGCTTTCCTTCACCGGTACGGCGCCGCCCGCCCGCGCCTCGAAGCGGCGATCGACGCCTTCGGTCCCGACGACCTTCGCGCATGGTGCGCGTCGCTCGGGCAAGAAACCTTCGTCGGCTCGAGCGGCCGCGTGTTCCCCGCCGACTTCCGCGCAACAACCCTGCTCCGCGCCTGGAAGCAGCGACTCGAGGAACTCGGCGTCGAGGTCCGCGTGCGCACGCGCTGGTCCGGTTGGGAATCGACACCGGATAACGACGCCGTGATCCTCGCAATGGGCGGCGCCAGTTGGCCGCGCACCGGCTCCGATGGAGCCTGGGTCGCGCCGCTCGCCGAGTCGGGCATTCAAGTGACTTCCCTGCTGCCGGCGAACTGCGGGTTCGACGTGGCATGGACAGCGGCTTTCCGCGACCGGTTCGCCGCGGCACCCTTGAAGAACGTCGCACTGTCCTTCGGTGGTGTGGTGGCGCGAGGTGATGCGGTCGTCTCAGTCGACGGCATCGAGGGTGGGCCCGTCTACGCCTTGTCGGCGGCGCTGCGGAACGCGATCGCAAAGAAGGAAACCGCGACGCTCATCTGCGACCTGCTGCCCGACCTCAAGCACAGCGCGATCGAAGCGAGGCTCAAGAACCGCCGAAGCGGAGACTCGGTGTCGAGTTCTCTGCGCCGACTCGGTCTCACCCCGATAGCAATCGGTCTTCTCCGCGAGGCGACGAACAACCAGCTGCCTGCCGATGCACGGGCACTGACCGCCCTGGTGAAGGCGACGCCGGTACGTCTCCTCTCGCCGCGACCGATCGCCCGCTCGATATCGACCGCCGGCGGCATCGCGCTCGACGAACTCGACGACAGCTACATGCTCAAGAGTCGACCGGGCACGTTCGTCGCCGGCGAGATGCTCGACTGGGAAGCACCGACCGGCGGCTACCTCTTGCAGGCCACGTTCAGCACCGCGGTCGCCGCCGCACGCGGCGCACTGGCCTGGCTCGGCGATCGTTAGCGTTCGAGCATGCCCACGCTGATCGCGGGCTCGGCACGTTTACCGTGCGTGCGTTTGCGACCGTCGGCTAGCTCTCGAGCGCCGCGGCGAGACGCGCCAGCGTCTCTTCCATGCCCTTGCGGTTGTGCTCGCCGCGATCGTCGACACCCGAGATCGACTTGGTGAACTCGATGACCTCCGGCGGACGGCCCTCGTCCCACGTTTCGGTCACGCGGCTGCCGCCGTCGATCGCCTCGATCCGGTACGCCCATTTTGCGAAGCGCAGGTCCCCAAAGACACCGTCGAACGCGAACACCTCACCGGGCACGCTCTCCATCACTTCGCACTCAGTCGCCCACTCGTACTCGCCGTTCTTGTTCTGCCCCGAGAACTTTGCTCCCACGACGGGACCCGTGGCGCCCTCGATCCAGGCGCAGGTGTGGCACTCAGGCGACCACTCGCCCATGCGGTTGACGTCCGAGATGGCGTTCCAGACGTCCATCGGCGCGGCCTTGATGTCACGGGTTACTTCAACGTGTTCGATCACCTTGCGAGACTAAGCCGCATGGATGGAGCAGTACTCATTCTCGGCGGCCGCAGCGAGATCGGCCTCGAAGTAGCGACGCGTCTCGCGCCAGGCCGAAGCCTCATCCTGGCGGCCCGACGAGCCGACGATCTCGGCGATGAGATCACTCGGCTAGGAGCGGCGGGCGCCACGACGGTCGAGTGCCTCGAGTTCGATGCGGACGACACCGCCTCACACGCCACGCTGCTGAACACGATCGCCCGCGACCACGGACCGATCACGACCGCGGTCGTTGCCTTCGGCGTTCTCGGCGACCAGGACCGCGCCGAGCGGGAGGTCAAGCACGCGCTCGAGATCGTGCACACCGACTTCGTTGCCCAGGTGAGCGTCCTCACGTCACCGGCAAACCTGATGCGCGACGGGCCGCGGCGAGATCGTCGTGTTCTCGTCGGTCGCCGGTGTGCGCGTGCGACGCGCCAACTACGTCTACGGCTCGGCCAAGGCCGGTCTCGACGGATTCGCGCTCGGTCTCGCCGACGCGCTGCATGGCACCGGCGTACAGGTGCTC
>JBEHXL010000095.1:0-5519 GCA_048498715.1 Actinomycetota bacterium
CGCTGCGACGCACGGATGAGATCGGCGTCGGCCGCGTTGTCGGCCTGCTGCAGGATCTGGTTGCGAGTGAGCACCAGTTCGCCGACGAGGCGCACCAGCGTGTCGAGCAGGTCGATGTCGACGCGCACCGTGCTATCGGCGACCGAACGACCCTGGTCGATCGTCACCTCTTCGATGATCGCGGGCGCTGCCTCGGCGACCGGCGCGACCGGCTCCGGCACCGCGATTTCTTCAGCCTGTGATTCTTCGGTGTGGTCTTTGCCCTCAGAAATCACAGGCTGGGTTTCGGGGGCGATCGGTGCCGCGGCGGCTACCGGTTCGGGCGCGTTGCCGTCGAGGCACGCCTGAATGGCGGCGACGGTGGGGCCGATGTCGATCGAGTCGTCTTCGTCGCTGTTGGTGCGCTCGACGACGGCGAGCAGCGATCGGGTGACGTCGATCATGCGCAGCAGCGCGTCAGCCGTCGACGGGGTCATCGTCAACACGCCGTCGCGAAGCTTGGAGAGAAGGTTCTCGCCGACGTGCGTGAGGGACTCGAGACGAGAGAGTGCGAGGAAGCCGCTGGTGCCCTTGATGGTGTGGATCGTGCGGAAGATGCTCGACAACAGTTCACGGGAACCGGGCTGTTGTTCGAGCTCGACCAGATCCCTGTCGAGTTGGTCGAGATTCTCGTAGCTCTCTACGAGGAACTCTTGAATGATCTCGTCATCACCAGACACTGTTGAGCCTCCCTGCTCGCAGGTGACTCTTCGGCGGGACCTTCGGCTCTACTGATAGGGACCAGTGTCATTTGAGATTTCGTTGGGCTAATCCCGCGGCAAGCGCGGTGTGTGTCCGGAATCTCGTAAACTTGACCGACCGGTCAAGAGGGCTTCAGTTGGGGGAAGACGTGACGACGATCGACAAAGAGGCGTTGAAGCAGAAGTACGCGGCGGAGCGCGACAAGCGCCTTCGGGCCGACGGCAACAAGCAGTACCGCCGCCTCGCCGGCACGCACCTGGCGCACTACCTGCAGGACCCGTACACGCCGGTCACGCCGCGTGAACCGAAGACCGACCACGTGACGGTCGCGTTCATCGGCGGTGGCTTCGCCGGTCTCGTGACGGGCGCCCGGCTCGTCGAAGCGGGCGTCACCGATGTGCGCATCATCGACAAGGCCGGCGACTTCGGTGGCACCTGGTACTGGAACCGGTATCCCGGCGCGCAGTGCGACACGGCGTCGTTCGTCTACATGCCGTTGCTCGAAGAGACGAATCACATGCCGACCGAGAAGTACGCGCACGCGCCCGAGATCCTCGAGCACTGTCAGCGCATCGGCAAGCAGTTCGGTCTGTACGACAACGCGCTGTTCCACACGGAGGTCACCGACCTCGAGTGGGACGACGCGCGTTCGGTGTGGATTGTCCGCACGTCGCGCGATGACGAGTTCACTGCGCAGTTCCTCTGCATGGGCACGGGCCCGCTGCACGTCCCCAAGTTGCCCGGCATCCCCGGCATCGAGGACTTCAAGGGCCACTCGTTCCACACGTCGCGGTGGGACTACGACTACACCGGCGGCGATCCCTTCGGCGCACCGATGGAGAACCTGGCCGACAAGCGCGTCGCCATCATCGGTACCGGCGCCACCTCGGTGCAGTGCATCCCGCACCTCGCCGCGGCGGCCGGAAAGCTGTTCGTGTTCCAGCGCACCCCGTCGTCGGTCGACGTGCGGGCCAACCACCCGATCGACCCGGAGTGGTTTGCCACGATCAACACACCGGGATGGCAGCAGCGCTGGCTCGAGAACTTCACCGCCAATCAGACCGGCATGGCGTCGCCCGATACCGAGGACCTCGTGCAGGACGGCTGGACCGACCTGTCGCGTCGTATCCGCAACCGGATCATGAGCCTGCCGCCGGAGGAGTTCACGCCCGAAGGAATGATGGCGGCCTTCGAGGACGCCGACTTCGAGAAGATGGAAGAGATCCGCGCGCGGGTCGACTCCATCGTCGGGGATTCGGCCACCGCGCAGAATCTGAAGGCTTGGTACAACCAGCTCTGCAAGCGTCCGTGCTTCCATGACGAATACCTCGACGCGTACAACCAGCCGTCGACGACGCTCGTCGACACCGACGGCAAGGGCGTCGAGCGGATCACCGAGACCGCGGTGGTCGTCAACGGCGTCGAGTACGAGGTCGACTGCATCATCTACGCGTCGGGCTTCGAGGTCGGCACGCCGTTCAACGAGCGCAACGGTTACGACCCGGCCGGGCGTGGGGGAGTGCGCCTGTCGGAGTACTGGACCGACGGCATGCGCACGCTGCACGGCAACCACGTCCACGGCTTCCCGAACCTGTTCATCAACCAGATGACCCAGGGCGCCAACCTCATCTCGAACGTGCCGCACAACCTGACCGAGGGCGGCCGCACGATCGCGATGACGATCCGTCACGCGCTGGATCAGGGCGCGTCGCAGGTCGAGGTGACGGCGGAGGCCGAACAGGCGTGGCTCGACCTGTTGCTGTCGGGCCCGGGTCGCATGCTCGGCGCCAACAACAACTGCACGCCCGGGTACTACAACAACGAGGGGCAGCCCGGTGGCGAGGGCGCATCACTCTTCGTCGGTTACCCGGCGGGCGCCATGGCCTTCTTCCAGTACATCGCCGGCTGGCGCTCGAGCGGCGAGTTCACCGGTCTCCAATTCCGCTAGGCGTCGTTTTGTGAAGGATTTCACGTCTGGGACACGGGAAATCCTTCACAGAACGCTAAGGCTGGGGTGACGAACTGCCGATAAAGGCATCGTGACCGCGAATGCCCGCAAGCTCATCGTTGCCGTAACTGCCCTTCTCGTCGCTGGCCCGTCGCTCGGCACGCTCTTCGGCTTTGGCCCTATGGGGTACCACGCCGGAAGCGAGCTGATGGTGAGGCTCGTCGCGATGTTCCTCGGAACCTCGATGCTGGCTCTCGTCGTGGGTCTCGCGATGTATCTGTATTACGTGAACGTGATCGCGCCCGCGCCCCGCATGGAGCGAGCCACGGTGCGCGTCCGCACGCACCCCTAGAGTTGGAGGCGGCCTGAGGCCGCACACACTCTTGGGGGGAACCGATGAGCCTGATCTTCGATGCCGACAGCCACGTGATGGAGGTCGACGACTGGTTGCCGGCCTTCGCCGATCCGCAGATGCGGGAGCGGCTCTCACCACTGGGGCTCGACGGAGCCGGCGCCGGCGCCAAGAAGCTCATGGACTCGCTGCCCGCTCTGTGGGCTGGCCACAAGGACCAGGAGATCACCGCCGAGGTCATCTCGGGCCCGAAGGGCTGGATGGCGCCGGGCGCCCTCGACACGGAAGTGCGATCGAAGGTCCTCGACGCGCTGGGCATCGACGCGCAGCTCGTCTTTCCGACCTTCGCCCTCGGCCACTTCGCGTACAGCAAGGATCTCGACGTTCTCTACGGCGGCACCCGCGCACTCAACCGCGCCATCACCGCGTTCTGCGCGGACGACCAACGGCTGCTACCCGTCGGCTACCTCCAGCTGCGTGACCCCGAGCGGGCGCTGATCGAACTCGATGCGGCGTTGGCCGACGGCGTGCGCGCGGTGTGGGTCCCGTCCGACGCGCCGGGTGATTTCTCGCCCGCGCACGTCAGCCTCGAGCCGGTGTGGGCGCGCCTCGCCGAAGCGGGCGTTCCGTTCGTGTTGCACGTGGGCGGCGGCAAGCTGCTGCCGAAGGCATTCCACAACAACGGTCATCCCCGTCCGACGGACTGGCTGGGTGGCGGCGAAAACATGCGGGCCAAGGACTTCCCGGTGTTGCATCACTCGCCGGAGCGTTTCCTTGCGTGCCTCGCGATCGACGGCGTGTTCGAGCGGCACCCGAACCTGCGGGGCGCGGCGATCGAGCTGGGCGCGTCGTGGGTGCCGGGGATGCTGCGCAACCTCGACCACTCGCATCGGTCGTTTTCCAAGTTCGAGCCGCTGTTCAAGGACCTGCCCCTGCTGCCGTCGGAGTACATCCGTCGTCAGGTGCGCTTCACGCCGTTCCCGTTCGAGGACACGCAGTGGCTCGTCGAGCAGTGTGGTTCGGAGCTGTTCATGTTCTCGACGGACTATCCGCATCCCGAAGGCGGCAAGCGCCCCTTCGAAGTGTTCGGCACCGCCATGGAGTCATTCGACGACGACGCCCGCGACAAGTTCTTCTGGCGCAACGGCGCCGAACACTTTGGTCTGCTGTAGCCGGGGCTCGGTCAGGCGAGCGACTGCGCGACCGTCTCGAGACGGTCCATCGAGAACTGGGCGCCCGACTCCATGCCGGAGCTGATGATCGCGTCGCGGATCCACTGCTCGTGGCAGTCGCTGGTCTGGGTCATGGTGGTGACGCCGTCGACCTCGTCGAAGGTGATCGTGACGAGCACGCCGTTCTCGTCGCCGCCCGGTGCGCCTTCGAACACTTCGGTGTAGACGAGCCGGCCCGGTGGGTCGATCTCCTTGTACTCGCCGTGGAAGGCGACGGGGAACGAGCCCTCGTCGTTGGTGTGCGTGGTCACCCAGCGCCACGCGCCGCCGACCCGCAGGTCGATGTCGCAGACCTCCCACACGTCTTCGGCCCAGCCCCACCAGCGCCGTACGAGTTCGGGCGTGGTGTACGCCTTGAAGAGGAGCGCGGCGGGAGCGTCGAACTGGCGGGTGATGACGATGTGCGTGTCGTCGGGAGTGGTGATGACGGCGGATCCGGTGCGGTTCATGTGGGGTCTGCTTTCTGTAAGTCGGTGACGAGGTCGTCGAGCCGATCGAGTCGTAGGTTCCAGGTGCGTTCGAACGTGCGCACCCAGTCGTGGATGGGACGCAGAGCGGGGCCGTTCACGCGGTACCAGCGCTTCTTGCCGTCCGCCCGGACAAGCACGAGGCCGACTTCGCGCAAGACGCCAAGGTGCTTCGACACCTGCGGCTGACTCAGGCCAAGCCGGTCGACGAGCTCGCCGACCGTTGCCTCCCCGTCGCCCAACGCGTCGAGGAGGGCGCGGCGGCTCGCCTCGGCGACGGCGTTGAACGCGTCGCTCGTGGTTGGGGTGCGAGCCATCGGCCCATCATATTCCGATATCGGAATACGTCAAGCGTGCCCGACCTACTCCAGCGACTTGGTGGAACTAGGTTCTCCGAAAACTTGGCCGGGGGGCAAGCACATGAAGTGGTTCAAGAACTGGTTGGACGAGTGGCGGCCGTCCGCGGTGACGATGGGCGCGCCCATCTTTCCGCTGCTCGTGTTGTTCGGGCTCAACGCCGTCGACGAACTCGACCGGGCTGCGTTCGCGGTGTTGTTGCCGAACATTCGCGACCACTTCGACCTGTCGAACAAAGAGGCCCTCGGCCTCGTGTCGTTCACGACGATCGCGGTGTTGCTCATCGAGATCCCGCTGTCGTTCTATGCCGACCGACGCAACCGTGTCCGGATCGCAACCGTCGGTGCGGGCATCTGGGGTCTCTTCTCGATCGGGACGGGCTTCGCCTCGTCGGTGCCGATGCTGGCCGGCATGCGCGTCGG
>JBEHXL010000096.1:0-5470 GCA_048498715.1 Actinomycetota bacterium
GGTTTGTCCGGAGCAGCCGGCGGCGTCCAAGGGAGAGGGCCTGCTACTACCCTCCCCGGCGTGTCTCGCCGCGCGTCGGTATTCGTGAGGGTGTCCATCGGGCAGGCCAAGCGTGCCACGTTCACCGGGGCGAGCCACATCGGGAGAGGTTTCGCTTGAGCAATTTCAACGACGACATGAGCGACGAGGGACAGGTCGAGGATCTCTTCGGTGATCTCGAGGTGTCATGGCTACGCGAGTCGGACCTCGTGGACGCGTGGGCCGAGCCGGAGAAGCCCGCCGAACCCGTCGCCGCCATCGAAGCCGCGCCAGAACCCGTCGCCGCCCTCGACCCGGGTCCGGAACCGCCGGAGCCCGATCCGATTCCGCTGCCGGCCCCCGAGCCCGAACACGACCCGATCCCCATGGAACCGGTCGCCACCGAACCCATCAGCAGCGCCACCGAACCCGTCAGCAGCGAACCCGTCGCGCCCGCGGCGCCGGAACCCGAGCCTGTGATTCTCAGTCAAGAAGACCACGACCAGGAATCACATGTTTGGGAACCACCGGCGTCAGTAGCCCAGCCCGCCGGATACGCCGAGGCGCCGCTTCCTGCACCATGGCCGGAAGTCGAGGCTGAACCGGAACCGGATCCGGCGCTGTGGCAGACCGAGTACCCGAACCTCGAATTCGACGACGAGCCCTATGACGAACCGGTTGCGCCGTTCGTGGCGCCCGAGCCGGAGCCTGTTTTCGAAGCGGCGTACGTGCCCGAGCCGCCGCGGCCGCGTCAGC
The DNA here is from genome assembly GCA_048498715.1 of Actinomycetota bacterium. Taxonomy (GTDB): domain Bacteria; phylum Actinomycetota; class Acidimicrobiia; order Acidimicrobiales; family JACCXE01; genus JACCXE01. Next base: position 775 of record JBEHXL010000096.1, read on the forward strand.
CCAAGAAGAAGCGCGGCGCCAAGTCCAAGCCGCAGGCCCGCAAGCCGCAAGCCCAACCGCGACCCCAACCGCAAGTCAGCCGTCCCCGGCCCCAGCCCCGTCAGGTCGGGGAACGACGCAAGCGCGCCGCGATCTCATTGATCGCGATCAACGTGGCGCTCGGCGCTGCGCTCAGCCTGGCGTTGATTGCTCTGATCGCCGTCATCACGGTGATCGTGCAGAACGCGCTCGGCTGACCGCGCCCTTTAGTTCGGGCCGTCCTCGCCGACGCTCACCAGAGCGAGGTGCACGACGTAGCGCTGCTTCGCCGAGTGCGGCGGGTGGCAGGCAAACAGGGTGCCCGTCGGCGTCTCGGTCTGGTTCACGATCGAGAGCTGGTTCGGGTAGACGATCTCGGAGCCCGTCACCGAGTACACGCTGCGCACACCCTGGATGTGGAAGATCACTTCGTCGCCCGGCACGAGTTCGTTGATGCGTAGGAACGGATGCGTATGCGTGACGCGGTGGCCGGCGAAGACCGTGTTGCCGTTCTGACCCGGCATCGCCGTACCCGGCCAGTGGCTCGGCCCCTGGTCGATGTTGCGCAGCGATATGCCTTCCATGATCTTGTGGAACAGACCGATCTTGGGGATCTCGATGGTCCCGATCTCGACGATGGGCTCCGCCGCGTAGGAGTCACGGGGCGGCGCCACTGGGCGTGACGCGCGGGCGGTACGGATCGGCGCCGCTGCCGCAGTCGTCGGCGTGGGGACCGTCGTCGTCGTCGACACGGTCGTCGGCGTCGAAGCGGCGAGCAACGGATTCTCGTTGAACTTCTCGTTCTTCTTGATCACGGCCGCGCCGAGGAACGAGAACAACAGACCCGCGACGAGGACGAGGGTTAGGCGCCGGGTGCTCCCCATGGACAACATTGTTCTATGCCGACGGACGAAATTCCTATCGCCGAGAGCCGTCGACGGGCCGCCGCCCTCGCCGGTCACTCGGGCGACACCGCCGCGGCTCGGGCCTTAACGGGCGATTCGGACGCAAAGGTGCGGGCGACGGCCTACGCGGCGTTGACCCGACTCGGCGACCTCGCCGCCGCCGAACTCGTCGCCGCCCTCACCGATCCCGACGGCTACGTGCGACGCCGGGCGTCCACCCTGGCCGCCGGCGCGAATGATCGGGACGCGGTCGCGACCACACTTCTCGAGCGGCTGAGCGACGAGGATCACCTCGTCGCCGAGGCCGCCGCTTGGGCGTTCGGCGAATGGTCCGAGGACAACCCGCAACTCGACGCGACCGTCGTCGCCCTCGCCACGATGACGACCGACCACGACGAGCCGTTGTGCCGTGAAGCCGCGGCTGCGGCGCTCGGCGCCATCGGCGACGAACGGGGCTTGCCCGCGATCCTCACGGCATGCACCGACAAGCCCGCGGTGCGCCGACGGGCGGTGCTCGCACTGGCGCCCTTTGAGGGACCCGACGTCGAAGCGGCGATCGACGCCGCACTGAAGGACCGGGACTGGCAGGTCCGTCAGGCCGCCGAGGACCTCCGCCGCGCTTAACCGACGAGCGCGGTGGCGCCGGTCGTCAGGTCGTTGATCGACAGCGCCGGACCGCGACCGCCGCTGCAGAACGACGATCCCTTCACGACGTCGACCCGGTACGTGTGTCCGGCGGTGAAGTAGTCCGCGCTGTCGCCGTAGCCGCACGCGGTGTTGTCGACCCGCGTGACCGTCGCCGAATCGCTGTGGTTGTCCGATGTCGTGAGCAACTGCGGCGCGCCCCACACCGCGGGATCCATCGTCCACTCGATCGTGTCGACGTCGACGATCGTGAGCTTCGTCGCCGCGTCGTACAAGTTGTGCACGTAGACGAGTGCGTGACCGAGATCCGGCATGAGGCCGCCGATGGTCTTGCTGGCGCCGATCGTGTAGTCGGTCAGAACGATCATCGGCATCGCCTGGCCGAGCGCGCACAACCCGAGAGACGGCTTGATTTCGAGGTGGTACTCGTGGCGATCGACGACGTTGTCGACCCCCGACCAGGTGCCACCACAGTTCGTGCCGTCGACCCGGGCTCCGCCGCGATCACCGGTCGTGTTCGACGTCTTCACGACCCAGTCGACCTTGTTGCCGGCAGGCATCACCGTGTTGTGCTCGTCGGCGTCGCCCAGCCACACGTTGACGGGCGACCCCGTCGAGTTGGTCACGTGAACGAGCGCGAACCCGCGTGGGACCGTCGTCGGCGTGGCCGCCGGCGCCGAGGTCGACGTCGTTGTCGGCCGGGGCGACGTCGACGGTGCCGCGAACAGGTTGAGATCGACGGTCGTGTCCGTGCTGCGATCAGGGTGGTTGTCGTCGCGGGGAGCGTCCGCTTCGGGGATGACCGAGGTGTCGGTGCTCAGGCTCGCCTTTGAGCTGTGCGTCGAGAGACGGACGCCGAAGAAGATCGCCGAGACGCCGACGAGACCCGCCAAAACGGCTACGGCAACCCGGATGCGTCCCACGGGTCGATCCTTATCCTTGCGACCCTTTGCCGGAATCGCCCATCCGGGTCATTTGGCCCGGGTAAATGACTAGTCAGTCCGTCAGCGGTCGGCGCCCATGAACATCACCTTGAGTGAGTCCAGGGATTCGATGCACTTGCCGGCGCCGAGCACGACGCACTCGAGCGGCGCGTCGACCAGGTGCACGGGAATCTGTGCTTCGACGGCGATCCGCTTGTCGAGGCCGTGCAGCATGCCGCCGCCACCGACGAGGTGGATCCCCTGTTCGATGAGGTCCTGCGCCAACTCGGGCGGCGCCTGGGCAAGGCACTGCAGCACGGAGTCAACCATCGCCTTCACGTTCTCTTCGATCGCGTCCCGCACGACCTCGGGCGTGAGGATCACGGTCTTGGGCAGGCCCGACATCAGATCGCGACCACTGACCTCGACGCCGGGCGGCAGCCCGTCGGTCTCGGGGTACGCGTTGCCGACGGTCATCTTGATCTCTTCGGCCGTGCGCTCGCCGATGGCGATGCCGAACTCGCGACGCACGTAGGACTGGATCGAGGCGTCGATGTCGAAGCTGCCGACGCGCACCGGCTGCAGGGCGACGACGCCGCCGAGCGAGATCACCGCCGTCTCCGACGTACCGCCGCCGACGTCCACGACCATGTTGCCCAGCGGCTCGTGAATCGGCAGGCCGGCACCGATTGCGGCGGCCATCGGCTGTTCGATCAGGTCGACCGATGCGGCACCGGCGCGCAACCCTGCTTCCTTCACGGCGCGCTTTTCGACTTCGGTGATCGCGGACGGCACGCAGATCAGTACACGTGGCCGGTTGAACCGCGACACACCGGCACGCTGGAGCAGCAGCCGGATCATGCGCTGGGTGATGTCGAAGTCGGTGATTGCACCTTGGCGCAGCGGTCGGACCGCGACGATGTAGCCCGGCGTGCGGCCGATCATCTGCCACGCCTCGCGGCCCATCGCCAGCACCTCCTGGGTACGGCTGTTGAGCGCGATGACGGACGGTTCGTTCAGCACGATGCCGACACCCTTCGCGTACACGAGGGTGTTGGCGGTGCCGAGGTCGATGGCGAGGTCTCTAGCCAGGGCTGGAGTCCTCGGGACGGCGGGTGCTCTTCACACCGGGGGAGTCGCCGTCGGGCGCGAGCGCCTGCAACTCGCGTCGGAACGCGTCGATGCCGGTGTCGACTCCCGTCGGCTTGCGCTGCCGCAGCCAGATGATGGTGCAGCCCACAGCCGTGAAAATCACCGCCAGACCCAGGTAGATGAGATTGCCCATTGCTTGGAACCAGCGTAGGCGGGGCGATGCCTGTTCGTGGGAAGCCATCGGTAACCTCCTTCGGCGGTGGAGCCCTACGACGACGCGGACGACGAACCCAGCCGCGGCTGGGTGCATCCCGACGACCGTCTGTGGCGCCATCCCTCAGAGATCGCCTCGCTGCCTGATCCCGTTCCCGCCGCCCCCCTCGCCGCGCCCGTCGGGCTCAAAATGCCCAACGTGTTCGCCGTCGCCGGCCTCGCCGGCGTGATCGGCGCGCTGATGACGGCGGGCCTGATCGCCGCCATCGGTGGATTCAACGGCCGTGTCCAGCCCGTGCGCAGCATCGAGCGGGTTGCGTCACCTCAGATGGTGCGCACGGCGACCTCCACGCCGACCACCGACGGCGTCGTCGCCGTCGCCCAACGCCTGCGCCCCGCGATCGTCGAGATCAACGTGACCGGCGACAAGGGCCACAGCGCCGGGTCGGGCGTCGCCTTCCGGGAGGACGGGCACATCCTCACCAACCATCACGTGGTCGCGGGCGCCACGAAGATCGACGTGATCACGTCCGAGGGCCGCACCATCCCGGCCCGGCTCGTCGGCAGCGACGCCGAGACCGACATGGCCGTGCTCAAGGTCGACCAGCCGATGGCCGTCGCCACCCTCGGCACGGTGCGGGGCCTCCAGGTCGGTCAGCAGGCGATCGCCATCGGGTCCCCGCTCGGTCTCGCGGGCGGCCCGTCGGTCAGCGTTGGCGTCGTGAGTGCCCTCGGTCGCCGCTTCGACGCGAGCGACGGGACTCCCCTGCTCGACATGATCCAGACCGACGCGCCGATCTCACCCGGCTCGTCGGGCGGCGCGCTCGTGGACTCGGCCGGCAACGTCATCGGTATCACGACGGCGATCGTCGTGACCGAAGGCATCGGCGCCGAAGGCCT
>JBEHXL010000097.1:0-5427 GCA_048498715.1 Actinomycetota bacterium
TGCCCGTACTGTTCGGCTGATGGGCATCAAGATCGAGATCGACCGCGAAAAGTGCATGGGTTCAGGGAACTGCAGCTACTGGGCCGTCAACACCTTCGACCTCGACGACGAAGGACTCGCGATCGTGATCAACCCCGAGGGCGACGACATCGAGAAGCTGCACAACGCGGAGCGTGGGTGTCCCACGAACGCGATCAGCCTTGTGAAGTCGGATAGCTGACCCACGCCCGCGACTTCAGGTCGAGCGTGTTCATGAGCACGCCGGCGGCGCTGATCGCGTAGAGCTTGTCGCCGATCACGATGTTGCGGTCGATACTGGCGCGGTAGCCGTTCTGTTGCGGCGTCTGCATACGGCCCACTTCACTGATACCAGCGTCCTCGACGTGCATGCCGATGGCGCCCACGAACTGCTGCTGGTCGTCGTAAGCGGAGAGCGGGACGACGGCGAGCTTGGACGGTGCCCAGTACAGGAACGCGTGGTGGTCGTATTGCGCGCTCGAGTAGCTGCCACCCAGCACCGTGCGCGTGATCATCTTGGGATTCGACGGATCGGCAACGTCGAACACCGACATTTGCGTGCCGCTGCGTCCGTCGGCCGCCGAGTCCACGCCGATGCCGAGCAGGCGTCCGGGCGCAATCGGATGAAGGTAGGCCGAATAGCCCGTGATTTTCAGTTCGCCCTTGACCATCGGCTTCGTGGGCTCGCTTACGTCGACCACGTACAGCGGGTCGGTCTGCCGGAAGGTGACGACATACGCCGCGTCCTCGATGAAACGGACGGCGTAGATGCGTTCGCCGTGGCCGAGTCCGCCGACCTGTCCGATCGGCAGTAGGGCTTCACCGTTGTGCTGCAACACCGTGAGGAACGATTCCGAACCGCCGACCGGGTCCGTCGTCGCTACGCGCAGCAGGCCGTTGTGCTCCGACAGTGAGAACTGGTTGAGGACGGTGCCGCGCACCTTGCCCGAGCCGATGTAGGTCGACGTGGACTTGTCGCGAATGTCGAAGGCATGGATCAGCGTGTTCGACGACGGGGCGACCGTGTTGTTCTCGACGGAGTCCCACGCGGTCGTCGAGATGTACATGCGGTCGGTGGATGCGTACACGGTCTGTCCGTCGGCCATGACCGCCGTTGCCTGTGACTCGTTCGGCTTGTCGACGTTGAAGGTGACGACGCTGAGCATCCCGAAGCCGGAGAAGGCGGGCGGGTGGTAGCTGTCACCGCATGACGCAAGCGCCTCGCTCTTGCCCTTGGACCCGTTCGCGTTGGTAACCGTGAAGTGGGGGAGCCAGGTGTCGGCCGACGTCGCTTTGATGACGTCACGATTCTGTTGCAACGCGGCGGCCTGAGCCTCGGGCGACGAGTCGGTCGGATAGGTGAAGGCGAGCTCGGGATACGACCGAACCGCAAAGCGGGCGACGCCGTCGACGACGCGCGCCGACAGGTAACTGCCGTCGACGTCGAAGCTGCCGGTGAACTTCATCGCTGACGGATTGCTCACGTCGTACACGGAGAAACGGGAGGGCTGCGGCGCGATGCTTGCGACGCGCGCGTCGTCGACCGCGCGCCGTCCGTCGGTGGCGTACACACCGCCATTGCTGATGACGATCAACTTGTTGCCGACAAGAAGAAGGTCTTGCGCGCCGGGGACCGCGATCGATCCGATGAGGCCGGGGTTGTCGCCCGCCCGGGTCGCGAAGACCTTGTTGTCCGCTATCGCGAAGATCGTCGTGCCGTCGGTCTTGACCGAGTCCGGCTCGTCGATACCTGCTTCCTGCACGTTCGTGCCGGAGAACTCCGGCTCGTCCGTACGCGCCATCGCCGGTGGCGCCGCCTCTCCTCCCGCGCTACCGCTGTCGGCTTGGCCGTCCGCCGCAATGCCGCCCGACGCCGGCGAGGCCCGGTCGAACGCAACCGGCCCGCCGTAACCCCCATAGGGGAGCCCGTAGGCGCTGACGGTGTCGAGGGCGCGCTGCTTCGCGTAGGAGGCGAGCGCCGGGCACGAGTCGAACGCCGCCATACGGGTCGCGGCGAGATACAGCTTCGGTGTCGACGGCGCGGGCGGAAGCTGGCTCGTCGAGGTGGTGGGCTCACCCGTGGTGCTCGTGGTGCCGGCCGCGAAGTACGACGGCTTCTTCACATTCGTGTGGTCGTTGTCGACGACCATCGCGCCGGCGACTCCCGCGACGAGCAGTACGGCCGCTGCGATTGCCGTCACGACCGAACTCGTACGCCCGCGATGCAACACCCGCACCGATGACGCGCCCGAACCGTCTTGTGCCGCAGCGAAAACGGCGTCGGCGCCGCGCTCGGTGCCGCGCTCGGACAGTTTCCGAAGCCGGTCGTTCAACTCACTCATTGCTTGCTCCTTCGATGCCGACGCGAAGCTGGCGTCGGGCGCGCGCCGCGCGAGTCCGCGCCGCCTCTTCACTGATCCCCAAGACCTCGGCCGCCTCGGCGTAGGAGTGGCCTTCGATCTCGACCATGAACAGCAGCGCCCGGGCATCGGGCTCGAGCCGCAGCAGGTCGTCGAGATCCGATGCGTACTGCTCGGCGCGGCCTTCCTCGACGCGATCGAGTCGGGCCACGGCGAGGCGCCACCGCGCCACTGATCGACGGCGGTTCGACGCGAGATTGACGATGGCCCGTCGCAGGTACGCGCCCGGGTCGTCGAGATCGACGAGGCGGTGCTGCCGCAGCGCGCGGGCGACGGCCTCCTGCACGAGGTCATCCGGTTCGACGTCGACCGATCCCGTCACCGCGGCGAACGCGCGCAACGACGAATACAGCTCGGCGAAGACCTCACTGTCCGTCCGGAGCCCCACCGCCACAGCTTGCATTGCTTTGAAGACACCGCACCGGCGACGTTCGTGACAAGAAAGTCACTACGGTTCGCGCATGCAGCGTTTTGCGGCAAGCGCCGATGTCAAAGACATGCTCGAAGCCATCGCGGCGGACGGCGGAATCATCGTCGAGAACCTCCTGTCGCCCGACGTCGTGGCTCGTGTCAACGAAGAGGTCGCCGCCCACGTGGACATGGCGGATCCCTCGGAGTCGATGTTCAACCCGGTGCTGCAGTCCTTCCACGGCATGCAGACCAAGCAGGTCGCCGGGATGCCCGGCGTCTCTCGCACGTTCGCCACCGACGTGATGTGCAACCCGATCCTGCTGGCCCTCGCGGACGCGATCCTGTTGCCGTCGTGTGCCCGCTATCAGCTCAACATCGGCCACCTGCTCCAGCGCGGCCCCGGCTCGGTCGAGCAGTTGCTGCATCGCGACGAGGCCGTGTGGAGCGACGTGCCCAAGCCGCATCCTGAGCTGCAACTCGCATCGGTGATCGCGTTTGTCGACTTCACGAAGCAGAACGGCGCGACAAGGATCGTGCCCGGCTCGCACAAGTGGGACGACCGCCAGTTGTCGCCGATCGAGCAGGTCTTCGCACCGCAACCGACGGAGGACCAGATCGAATACGCCGAGATGCCGGCCGGTGCGGCGGTGATCTATACGGGCGGCACCATCCACGGCGGCGGTGCGAACACGACCGACATTCCTCGTCGCGGCGCACACCTGAGCTACTGCCTCGGCTGGTTGCGGACCGAGGAGAACAACTACTTGTCCTGCCCGCCGGAGATCGCGAAGACGTTGCCGCGCGAAGCACAGGAAGTGCTCGGCTACTCCGTGTACGACGCGCTCGAGCGCGGCGGTGCCTACCTCGGGATGGTCAAGATGCAGGACCCCGTCGAGCTCCTGCAGAAGAACGAGCTGTAACCCCTTGGTGTCGCTCGACGACGTTCGAGCGATCACGTCGGCGTTTCCGCGTAGCTACGAGGCCGAAGTGCGCGGTGGTATTCGGTTCCGTGTCGGGCGCATCGTCTACGCCGGCTTCGACAAGAACAACGAGCGGATGATGGGCGTCGCCTTCCCCAAGGAGATGCGGGACGGGATCTTGGTGGGCGAGCCGGTGAAGTTTCGTAGCCCGCGTACGAGCGACCTTCGCTACAACTGGATCGTCGTCGACCTCGACGCGATCGACCGTGACGAACTCGTGGATCTGCTCGAAGACGCGTGGCGGATGGTCGTGCCGAAGCGCGTTGCGGTGGAGTTCTTCGCGAGCTAGCGGAAGCGGCGCAGGCGCAGGCTGTTCGTGACCACGAACACGCTCGAGAAGGCCATGGACGCTCCGGCGATCATCGGGTTGAGCAGCGCCAGTGCGGCGAGTGGGAGTGCGGCCACGTTGTAGGCGAAGGCCCAGAACAGGTTTCCCTTGATCGTCGCCAGCGTGCGCCGCGACAGTCGGATGGCATCGGCAGCCGCGACGAGGTCGCCGCGCACCAGTGTGATGTCGGACGCTTCGATGGCCACGTCGGTCCCGGTGCCCATCGCGATGCCGAGATCCGCCGCCGCCAGCGCGGCAGCGTCGTTGACGCCGTCTCCGACCATGGCCACGACGTGTCCTTCCGATTGCAGGCGACGAATGACCGCGAGCTTGTCCTCGGGCAACACCTCGGCGATGACCTCGTCGATCGTGACGTCAGCCGCGATCGCTTGCGCCGTCGGCTTGTTGTCGCCGGTGAGCAGGACGGGCCGCAGGCCGAGGTCGCGCAACCGCGTGATGGCTTCGCGCGACGTCGGCTTCACGGCGTCCGCCACCACGAAGGCGGCGCGCGGCTGTCCGTCCCACCCTGCCGCGATGGCGGTCTGGCCCTTCGCCTGTGCCGCGGTGATCGCCGCTTCCAAGTCGGTCGGGACGGAAAGGCCCCAGTCGGCGAGGAGCTGCGGGCGTCCTGCCACCACGCCGTGGCCCTCGACGACGCCGGTGACGCCGAGGCCTTGGTGGTTCTCGAAGGATTCGACCGGGCTGAGGTTGTCGACGCCACGGGCGATGGCCTGCGCGATCGGATGCTCGGACGCGTGCTCGAGCGAACCGACAATCCGAAGCGCTTCGTCCCGGCTCGTGCCGTCAACGGCGACGACGTCGACGAGAGTCATCTGCCCGGTCGTAACCGTGCCGGTCTTGTCGAGGACAACCGTGTCGACGCGCCGTGTCGATTCGAGCACCTCCGGACCTTTGATGAGAATGCCGAGCTGGGCGCCGCGTCCGGTGCCCACGAGAATCGCCGTGGGCGTCGCCAGGCCGAGCGCGCACGGGCAGGCGATGATCAACACCGCAACCGCCGCGGTGAACGCCGTCGCCGAATCGCCGCCGGTCGCCAGCCAAACGCCGAGCGTCGCGATCGACAGCGCGATGACGATCGGAACGAAGATCGCCGAGATCCGGTCGGCCAGCTTTTGAATCGGGGCCTTGCCCATCTGCGCGTCAGAAACCAAGCGCGCCATCTGCGCAAGCTTCGTGTCGCCACCGACCCCCGTCGCTCGGACGACGAGTCGGCCAGATGTGTTGATCGTCGCGCCGGTGACCTTGCTGT
>JBEHXL010000098.1:0-5368 GCA_048498715.1 Actinomycetota bacterium
AAGTCGACGATCGCGTCCAACCTCGCCATCGCCATGGCGCAGGACGGCGCGAAGGTCATCCTCATCGACGCCGACCTGCGTCGTACGCGCCTGGGCGCCATCTTCGACCTGCCCGAGAGCCAGGGCCTCAGCGATGTGCTGCTCGGCAAGGTCAAGCTCAAGGACGCGCTGATCCCGTGGAGCCGCGGCCTACGCATCCTCGAGATCGGCAAGCCTGGCCTCAACCCGTCCGAGGCCCTCGGCTCGCAGGCCATGGTCGACCTGCTGAACGAAGCCTCGGCCATGGCCGACATCGTCATCATCGATGCTCCGCCCGTCTTGCCGGTCACCGACCCGACCGTGTTGGCCGCCCTCGTCGACGGCACCGTCGTTGTTTGCCGTTGGGGTCGCACCACGTTGCACGCCGCCGATGCGACACGCCAGACACTCGAGAACGTCGGTGCCGATGTCATCGGCGTCGTGCTCAACGCCGAGGGCGGCGGCCGTTCGTCGAACTACTACCGCCACTACTCGACGAAGCCTGCGCATCGTCGTCGTGACCGCGAAATGATCGACATTCCCGCAGCGAACGGGAGCCTGCCGCCGGCGAACGCCGCGGCGCCCACCAAGTCGCAGCCGGTCGCGTCGGAGCGTTCCGACGCGTGATGCGTGACGCGGGGCTACTTGGCCTCGCAATAGTCCTCACCCTCGTCGCCGGCTTCGGCATCGCTGCCTTCGAGGAAAACGCGTCTCGCCGGGGCTGGCGCTACCGCGAGCTACGCCGGCCGGGCGGTGTTGCCCTTCTCATCGGGGCCGCGATCACCGCGGTGGTGGCGGGGCTCGCCCCGCACAACTGGTTCATCGGTGTCGCGGCGGTGGTTGCGTCACTGTCCGCGCTCCAAGTGCTGCGACGCAGTGGCCGACTGATTTCGTTTGGCATCTTGTGGGTTGCGGCGATCGCTGTGGTGCTGGCGCTCGACGCCGAACTCGTCGCTTTCGGGCTCAAAGCGGGCGACGTTGTGTTCACGGCGCTGTTGCTGGCGACGTTCTGCAGCCTGTTGCGAGAGGCGGACTCGTACGGCTGGTACGGCTGGGGCGGCGCGCTGGTGTCGGCCGGCGCGATGACCGCGATGCTCTACGGCCTCGACCGTCACCAGGATGCGAAGCTCGGACTGCTCATCACGGGCGCGATCTTTGCGGCGATCTCTGTGGCCCCGTTCGGCTCGGGCATGCTCGGCCGAACCGGTGCGCGCTTCCTCGGCCTCGTCATCGGGAGCATGGCGGTGCGCGCCGCACAGGGCACGCCAAACGCGGCGATCGCGATCACGCTGCTCGGCATCGTGATCGCGCTGGTCTGGATCGCCACGCTGCCGTCACCCGATCGGGGTCGCGTCTACCTGTCACTGGTGGGTGTCAGCGCGCTACTCGGTGTTCTCTCGGTGCCAGCCGTGATGGCGCTCGCCCGTGAATACAAGCCGCTGAACCGCACGGTGTCGCAGACCCGGGGACTCGTGCGCGCCGCGCCGAGCGGCGGCCTGGCCACGGCAAGCGCTCGACTGAAGCCACTACAAACCCAGTTCGACCGTTCGGCGGACCACCTCGAGAAACAGTCGGTGCAGATCGGACGGTTCGTGCCCTTCCTCGGCGCCAACCTCCGGGCGGCGACAGTGAGCGCGCGATCGGCGTCGAACCTGTCGATCTCGGCCCGCCTCATGCTCGACCGGCTCAACGTCGGCACGGTCTCACCCCACAACGGCAAGGTCGACCGTCAGGCGCTGCGCAACCTGAACGGCGGCCTGCGCGCCGTGCAGGATGTCATCGAGGATTCGCAGTCTCGCCTCGACAGCGGCGGCAGCCTCGACCTCCTGGTTCCGCCGCTGCGTCGCGGTGTGGAGGATCTGCTCGGTCAGCTCGACTCGGTTGGCCGGCGCGTTCGCGTCACCATCCACGGCGCGGTCGTCGCCGAAGACCTGCTCGGCTTCGAGGAGCCGCGCACGTTCTTCGTTGCGATGCAGAACAACGCCGAGAGCCGAGCGACCGGCGGCTACATCGCGAACTACGGGATCGTCACGATGCGCAACGGTGCGGTCGAAAGCCGCGTGTTCAAGCGGACGTCGGAGTTCGACGGTTCCACGAAGCACCGAATCCTGAACGCGCCGCTCGACTACCGCAGGCGGTACTCCCAGTTCGACGTCGATCGGAACTGGACCAACGTCAACCTGTCGCCCGACAACCCGACCGTCGCGCGGATCATCGCGGACCAGTACCGCCAGTTCAGCGGCACGTCGGTCGACGGCGTCTTCACCCTCGATCCGTTTGCGATCGCCGGCCTGCTCAAGCTGACCGGCCCGGTGCGTGTGCCGTCATGGCCGGTGCCGCTGACCGAGAAGAACTTCGTCAACATCGCGCTGCACGACGAGTACCGCGTGTTCGAGAACAACCAGAACGCTCGCATCGACTTCCTTGGTGACGTCGGCCTGGTGGTGTTCGACAAGTTGATCGCGAGCGGGCTGAACAACATCCTCACGGCCGCACCGGTGTTCGACAACCTCATCACCCAGCGTCGGCTGCAGATGTGGAGCCCCCGGCCGGAAGTCAGGGCGTTCTTCGCCCAGACCGGCTCGGACGGATCGGTCGACACCACCGCAGGCGACTCGTTGATCGTCACGACGCAGAATGCGGCCGCCAACAAGACCGACTATTTCCTGCGTCGGTCCATCACCTACAGGGCCGAGGTCGTTCGCAAGGGCAACGGGATCGAGGTCGGTTCGATTGCCACGATCCATCTGACCAACACTGCGCCGCGCACGGGGGAGCCGAAGTACGTCATCGGCCCGAATGCTCCGAAGCTCAAAGCAGGCGACAATCGACTGTTCCTGACCTTCTATTCGCCGCTCGACCTGGAAAATTCCTCGATCGACGGCCAGCCCCTGCACATGGATTTCGCGCCCGAGTTGGGTCGGTTCGCCTATTCGGCATTTGTGGACATTCCGTCGGGTTCGAGCCGAACGATCGAATTGCGGCTTTTAGGCCGGATACCGAAGGTTCGGAGGTACTTTCTCAATGTATTTCAACAACCTCTGATCACTCCTGACACCGTGAACGTCGAGGTCAGCGGCGCGGGAGCAGGCGGCCATTTCTCGTCGACCGGGGTGTTGACGCAGGACAAACTCGTCGAACTTGCCCTCGCGAACTAGGAACCCGTTGCTTAACTGTCGAACGTAGGTATGCCAGACTGTCTGGTACGCCAATCGGCTTAGGGGTCATTGTGAAGAAGTTTGTTGTTCTGATTTTGGGCGCAGCCCTGCTCACCTTGAGCGGTGTGGCGCGCGCCCAGTCGAACTATCCGACGACGACCACGATCGAAATCCGTGATGAGAACGGCAACCTTCTGACCGCGAAGGGTTCCACGGTCGGCGATCCGCTCAGTGTGTTCTCCGACGGTTGGGCCGTCGAGGTCGACGTCCAAGCGACGTGGTTCTCCGATCCGATCGACCTGGGCAAGCACAAGACCGACAAGAAGGGTGAACTCCGCTTCACCTTCGACACCCCTGATGCCCCGCCGGTCCCGGGCGTGCACACGCTGCGTCTCGAGGGCACCGGCGCCAATGGTGAGTTCCGTCGTGTCGACGCCGCCGTGCGAGTCGAGCCCAAGGGCGGCACCACGACGACCACGGCCGGCAACAACGGGAATGGCAACGGCAACGGCAACGGCCAGGGCGGCAACGGAAACGGCAACAACGGCAATGGCAACGGCAACGGCAACGGGGGCGGCAACGGCTCCAGCGCCGGCGGCAGCGGTGGTGGCAGCAGCGTCCTCGGCAAGACCGTGACGAACAGCGCCGGCGGCGCCAGCGCCTACGCCAAGACCGGTGCCTTCATCGCCAAGACGGCCTACATCGGCTTCGCCCTTCTCGCCGTCGGCGCCGCGCTCTTCCTCGCGGTGCGCAAGCGCAACACCCTCGCCACCCGCTAACGCTCCCGGCACGGTTCCCGCTGACTCTGCAAGAGTCTGCGCGTGGAAGAACTAAAGGCTGAGGTCCCCACCGGTTACGTCACGGGCTCGTACGACGCCCGCTTCCAACCTGTCGTCAACCGGTTCATCCGGAACTACCACGAGAACGACGAAGTCGGCGCGTCGCTGTGCCTGACCCACGAGGGTGAGACGGTCGTCGACGTGTGGGGCGGCGCGGTCGATCGCGAGTCGGGCACGCCGTGGGAGCGCGACACGATCTCGATCGTGATGTCCTGCACCAAGGGCGCGGTCGCCCTTTGCGCGCACGTGTTGGCGAGCGAGGGCAAACTCGACATCGAAGCGCCCGTCGCGGAGTACTGGCCCGAATTCGCGACCAACGGCAAAGAGGACGCAACCGTCCGCATGATGCTGGACCACTCGGTCGGTGTCCCTGCCTTTCGCGGCGATCTCGCTCCCGACTTCATGATCCACTGGGATCAGGTCGTCGAACGCCTCGCCGCCGAGGCCCCGTTCTGGGAGCCCGGTACCCGCAACGGCTATCACCTGATCAACTTCGGTTGGACCGTCGGTGAGCTGGTTCGACGGGTCAGCGGGTTGTCGCTCGGCGCCTACTTTCAAAAGGCGATTTGCGAACCGCTCGGGCTGGACTTCTGGATCGGCCTGCCCGAGGAACACGAGTCCCGCGTCAGCGACCTCATCTCGGCGCCGCCGCCCGAGATGGGTGGACACATCACGAACTTCGCCAAGAAGTTCATGACCGAACCCGACGGCCCGACGCGCGTCGCAATGAGCAACATGATGAGCCAGAAGACGCAGGGGCGCGCCTGGCACGCGGCGGAGATCGGCGGCGGCGGCGGCATCACGAACGCCCGCGGCCTCGCAGGCATGTACCGCCCGCTCGCGCTGGGCGGCGACGGGCTGATCAGCGCCGAGCAACTGCGCAAGGCGCGCACGTGTTCGGTCGCCACCAATCTCGACGCGACGCTGCAAATCGCCACGCGCTTCGGTCTCGGCTTCATGCTGTCCATGGACAACCGTGACAAGTACGACAAGGACTCCGTCGTCATGGGCGAGCACGCCTTCGGCCACGTCGGCATGGGCGGCTCGATCGGCTTCGCCGACCCGTCCCTCGGTCTGTCGATGGGCTACACGATGAACCGCATGGGGCCGGGCATTCTGCTCAACGAGCGCGGCCAGTCGCTCGTGCACGCGGTCTACGAGGTTCTCGATGCGCCGCTTCCGTAGCGCGTTCGTTCTGGTCCTGTTCGCGGCGCTCGTGTTCTTCGGGCGCGGCACGCCCGCCCACGCGTGTTCCTGCGCCGCAGTCTCCTACGACGAACACTTCGCCTACGCCGACGCAGTGTTCGACGGAATCAGCCAGGGCTTCGTGGGCAACGAGAACACGTCGACCTA
>JBEHXL010000099.1:0-5360 GCA_048498715.1 Actinomycetota bacterium
CCTTCACGCCAGGTGTCGTCGCCGAAGTCGTCGACGCCGGTGCGCTCGCACGCGGCGTCGACCATCGCGTCGATGTTCATCACACGAAGTCCGAGCCGCCGTCGACGTTGACATTCGCGCCGGTGACGTATCCGTTGCGCTTCGACGCGAGATACACGGTGACGCTCGCGATCTCTTCGGGCAGACCGGCCCGCCGCAGGTCACACGGCTGATGGAAGTTGTTCTCGATCCACGTCATGACGTCGACGGGATTGCTCGAGTCGAGGCCGTCTGCGGCGAGGAACGGATGCAGCGCCTCGGTGAAGCTTGCGGTGACGATCGTGCCGGGACTGACGGTGTTCACGAGGATGCCGTCCGCCGCCAGGCTCTTGGCCAGGTTCTTCGACACGCTCGCCAACGCAGCCTTGGAGGCCGTGTACGCCACGATGCGCGGGTTCTGGCGCTGGATCGAGTGCGCCGCGAAGTTCACGATGCGCGCCCAGTCGGCGGCGCGCAGATGGGGGAGCGCGGCGCGGGTGCAGCGCACGGCGGCCATCAGGCCCATATCCATCGCCGCGGT
Source organism: Actinomycetota bacterium (assembly GCA_048498715.1). GTDB lineage: Bacteria > Actinomycetota > Acidimicrobiia > Acidimicrobiales > JACCXE01 > JACCXE01. The sequence continues at coordinate 560 of JBEHXL010000099.1, forward strand.
CCAGTCGTCGTCGGCCATTGTCTCGAAGTAGCCGTCGCCCGGGCCGACGGTGTTCACGAGGCTGTTGATCGCACCAAAGCGAGCACCGATCGACGCGAACGCGTCGTCGATCGCGGCCGGGTCGGTCAGGTCGACGGACAGCCCGAACGCGTCGGGCGACCCCCGGCGTTCGAGTTCCTTCACCGTCTCGTCGAGTGCTTCTTGGCCGCGGGCGATGACGGCTACGCGTGCACCGTCATCGGCGAAGGCTTCGGCGATCGCTCGCCCCATCCCCTTGCTGCCGCCGGTCACGACCGCGGCGCTGCCGCTGAGTCCGAGATCCATCGTGTTCCCCCTCTATCCCGCGCATGATCAGGTCGACCAGCGCGTCGGTCCATTCCGCGTCCACGGGCGTGGAACGCATCGTCGTTGCCATGAACACGGCGCCCGCGATGACTTCGACGACCATCGCGGCGCTCACGTCGGCCTGTTCGAGTCGTTCCGCCAGCGCGGCCCAGGGCCCGATCGCGAAGCGTTCGAGCACCTCGGTGTTGCCCGACATCTCAGCAAGGAGGCCGGGCAGCGCCGCCCGCGCCGCCGGCCGACCGAGCGTCGCCAGGCCCGTTTCCACCAACGCGCGGATGACGGCCGGCAGGTCGTCACCGGTCGAGAGCACCTCGGGCGTGTCGGCGGGGAAGACCGCCTCGTGCACGAGGTGCGCTTTGGTCGGCCATCGTCGGTAGATCGCCGGCTTGGTGGTGCCGGCCCGTTCGGCCACCGCCGCGATCGTGAGGTCGAGATACCCCACCTCTTCGAGCAGCTCGGTGGTGGCCCGGAGTACCGCGGCGTCGATGTCAGGGTTCCGGGGCCGCATTACGTTCCGAAGCGTAACGGAACTACAGCACCGCCGCCACGTATCCGTCTGGACGGATCACCACTGTGTGTTCCGGCAACTCGAGACAGACGAATTCCGGCTTGCGGAGCAGGTCGTAGACGCGACCCGTCGGCAGGTCCAGGTCGGGCATGCGACGGCCGACGAGGGGATGGTCGCCGCTGAGGTCGTAGGCAATGTCGAGGCCGCTGATCATCCCGGCGACGTGCCGCCGCGGTCCGTCCATGGTGAGGAACTCGCTGGTGAGTTCGCGCAGCGCGAGGCCACGGTCCTCGGTCGTGCTCAGCGCGACCTGCGCCATGGTGTTGCGCAACACCCGTGCCGCGACGGGATGACGCTCGTGGTGGTAGCTGTCGAGCAGCGAGTCGTCGGCTTCTCCGCGCAGGACCGCCGCGAGTTTCCACCCGAGGTTGAGGGCGTCCTGCACGCCGGTGTTGAGGCCCTGGCCGCCATGAGGTGCGTGCACGTGCGCGGCGTCACCGGCGACGAACACGTGACCGTTCCGATATGCCGCGGCCTGTCGAGAGGCGTCGGTGAAGCGCGACACCCACGACGCGTTCCGCGCGTTGAAGTCGGAGCCGAACTTCTCGCTCAACAACGAGCGGACGTCGTCGAGGCTTGGCGCTCCGGCGTTGTCGTCGACCGGCTCGCGCAGCGTCAGCCGATAGCGGCCCTCGCCGACGGGTCCGATACCGCCACCTTCGGGACGCATGCCGAGCGGTACGTCGTCGTCGAGGTCGAGCTCGGCGATGACGTAGCTGCTCGACGCGTCCCAACCGACGAAGTCGATGCCCGCGGCTTTGCGCACGGTGCTGCGTCCGCCATCGCACCCGACGAGGTAGTCGGCGTGCAACGAGGAGCCGTCCGAGAGCGCAATCTCGTGGTCAGAGAAGCCGACGACTTCACGCGAGCGCAGGATCGGCGTGCCGAGTTCGTCGAGGACCCACTCTGCAAGGATGCGCTCGATGTCGGCCTGCCACAGCGCCAAGGTGCCTTTGTGGCGAGAGTCGATGTCGCTCATGTCGAGCTGCATGCCGGCGAAGCCGATCGTCGGGTACATCTGGCCGGCCTCGATGAACCGATCGACGATGCCGCGCATGTCGAACATCTCGAGGGTGCGGGCGTGGAGTCCGCCCGCACGCGAACCGTCGAGCGACTGATCGGCTCGGCGCTCCACGATCACGACGTCGACGCCCGCCAGTTGGAGCTCGGCACCCAACATCAAGCCCGTCGGTCCGCCGCCCGCAATCACTACCTGGTGCTCACTCATCGCAGGCATGAACGCACGCCGAGGCTCCTTGCGGCAAGACCCCCTTTGCTTGGTACGCTGTCCACAACGGAGCCGCTCTCTACCTCAGGTCGTAGCGCTCCAGATCCGCGGCGATCAGATGTGCGCCTGTTGCCTCCTCGATCGCGAGCGCCTCCTGGACCAGTTCGCCGACGTCGTCGTCGCCGGAACGCACGCGTGCCGCGGCGAGCCGCACCAGCTCGCGACCCAGGAAGATCGGGGTGTCACGGACGCGGCTGGCGTCGACGGCGCGCAGCGCGACCTCGTCGGCCAACGTCACGGCGTTGAGGGTCAACGCGCACTGCGCGATCGCGAAGTCGACCGATCCGACGACGCACTGCGGCAACTCGGCGATGCGCTCCGAGAACGGGCCGAGCAAACCGATGATCGCCCGCGCCGCTTCCACGTCGTTGGTGAGCTCGGTGGCTTCGGCCAGGGCGACGAGGCTTGCGAGCCAACTGAAGTTGCGGGCGACGCCGCTGAACGCGGTGTCCGCGAACCTCGACAAGATCGCGCGTGCTTGGTCGATGTCACCGTCGTGCGCGAGGGCGGCAGCGAGAACCGATTGATAGATGTCGCCGATGCCGGGCTGATCCACGGCCGGCGTCAGGATGGGCAGCAACTCGCCGATGCGCCCTTGGGCGTGTCGAATTGCGAGCACCGCAGGTCCGTACCAATTCATCGGGGCAAAGCCATCGGTCTCGATGGCCCACACCTCGTTGGCGATGCTTTCGGCCGACTCGAGCCGACCGGCGAGGAATTCCCGGGCGGCGCGGAACATGATGACGGCGGCGGCGTAGGTGGGCGGCAGTGATCGGTCACCGCGCAGGAGCAACGCTTCTTCCAGGGCGACATCCGCGGCCGCGAGATTGCCCTCTCCGCGATAGCTGAAGGCCCGGTGATACAGGCCGAGCATCGTGAAGGCGGGCTGCCTCGTCGAGTTGCCGATCGCGATCAGCTCGTCGGCGGTGGGATGACGCGCCTTGGGGTTGTCGGGCGTGTCGGCGGCCACGCGGTACGACAACAGCACGTGGCCGAGCGTCAAGGGATCGTCGAGTCGACGGGCGATGGCGAGCGCCTCGTGCGCAAGCACCGTCGCCCGGCTGGGGTCGGTGAAGCACAAGTCCTCCGACGCGGCCGCAAGGGTGCGGGCTCGTGCCGCAGTGGGGGCGGGTCCGAGTTCCTCCAAGGCCTCCTGGGCGATGGCCACGAACTTCGCGTCCCGGCTGGGATGGCGAGGCCCGCCGTACTTCACCATGGCCCACCCGACCTCGGCGAGCGCTTCGGCGTCGCCCCGGGCGCGCGCCTCGGCGGCGGCATGGATCAGGACGTCTTCGTAGCCGCCTTCGCCGGCCGCCTGCATCGCCTCACCCAGCCGGATCGACAGGCGCAGCGTCCGGCCCGGATCGGGTGGGTCGAGATACGCCGCTGCGTCGATGGCCCGACGGCACAGCACCGCGGCTTCGGCGAACGCGAAGGCCTGCTCCGCCTGCGACGCGGCTTGCTCGGTGAACTCGACCGCGATGTCGGCGCAACCCAAGGGCGCGGCGATGCAGGCGTGGCGTGCGACGTCGGCCGGGTCGCGTCCGTAGTCGGCGAACGCGAGCGCCACGTCGTAGTGCAGCCGCAGCCGGGTCGCCTCCGAGAGCCCGTCGTAGCGGACCATCCGGAACAACTCGTGGACGAATCGGTAGGCCAATCCCTCGCCGGGGACCCGTACGACGAGGCCGGCCTCGACGCAGGTATCGAGTGCCTCGATGACATCGAGGCGGGGCGCGCCGATGGCCTGGGCGACCGCCGACGCGTCGAAGTTCGCGCCGATGACGGCGGCCACGTCCAACACGCCCGAGGTCGCTCGGTCGAGGCGCGCGTCCCGTCGAGCGAGCAACGCCACCAGGGAGGAGCCCGTTTCGTCGCCCTGCGCGCGTTCGCGCACGAACAGCGGGTTGCCGCCACTCTCGACCGTCAACGTGACGGGGTCGGCGTCGCTGCCGAGGGACTCGATGAGTTGGGCGACCGATCCCGAGTCGAGCCCCCGCAACGTCACCCGCTCGACGTTGGGTAGCCGGTCCATCTCGCCCAGGAACACGGACAACGGTTCGCGTACGTCCGGCGCCGCGTCACGTGTGGTGACGACAACGAGCATGGGTGCGCGGCCGGCGACGGTGGCCAGGTACTTGATCGCTCCGAGCGTCGTGGTCGTCGCCCAGTGCGCGTCTTCGAGGACGAGCACCAGCGGTGCGTGACTGCTGGTCCGAGTCAGATAGGTGTGCAACGCCGCGAACGAATCGGTTCGCGCCGAGATCCCGTCGAAGACCAGCGCGTCAGTGGAAACGCCGAGCCGTGTCGCGAGTCCGGGCACGACGCGGGCCAGCGCCTCGGCGCCCGAGCCGGCCCGTTCGCGAAGCTGCGCGTCCGTGATGAGTGCCGCGTCGCTCGCGATGGCCTGCACGAAGGGCTCGAAAGGCCGCTCCACATCTTCGATGTCGGCGCCGAACAAGACCCGGGCTCCTTCGGCGTGGGCGGTGTTGGCCAACTCGGCGACGAGTCGACTCTTGCCGATGCCGGCCTCGCCGCCGACGACCGCCACCACGCACACACCATCACGCGCCGTGTGCCACAGCCGATCGAGTTGGGCGCGC
>JBEHXL010000100.1:0-5167 GCA_048498715.1 Actinomycetota bacterium
GCGAATGTCAGCAAGCTTTTCGAGCGCGGTGTTCGCGCCCTTGACGTACGTCGCGTGGTGCTTGTCGTGATGCAGCTCCATGATCCGCGCTGAGATGTGGGGCTCGAGCGCGCCGTAGTCGTAGGAGAGATCGGGAAGCGTGTACGTATCAGCCATGTCTTGGCCGTACCCGCTCAGTCCGGGATGACACCCATCTTGCCGGCACGGAAGTCGTCAAAGGCCTGGTTCAGCTCGCCCTTGGTGTTCATGACGAAGGGGCCCTGCCACGCGATCGGCTCGCCGATGCGTTGGCCGCCGAGTACCAGGACGTCGAGCGCGGGATGTCTGCTCTCCTGCTGACCGTTGGCGGCGACGATGACCGCTCCCTCCGAGTCACGCTCGAACACCGCGAGTTGGCCGGTCGTGACGGGCTGCTTGTCAGGTCCGACCGTTCCGTCACCATTCAGGACGTACACCAGCGCGTTGAAGTCGGCGCGCCACGGCAACTGCAGTTCGGCCCCGGGCGCGATCGTCGCGTGGACGTAGTTGATCGGCGTGTGCGTCGATCCGGGACCCTTGACCCCGGCCACGTCACCAGCGACCACTCGCACCAACGCGCCTCCGTCGGGCGAACGGGCGAGCTTCACGTCCTCGGCTTCGATGCCCTGATACGCAGCGTCGATCATCTTCTGTTTCGCCGGAAGGTTCACCCACAGCTGGACGCCGTGAAACAGACCACCGGTCAGCACGAGGCCTTCGGGCGGGCGCTCGATGTGGAGGATGCCGCCGCCAGCGGTCATCCACTGCGTCGACCCGTTGGTGATGAGCCCGCCGTTCCCGAGCGAGTCTCGGTGCTGCATCGTGCCGTCGATCATGTAGGTGACGGTCTCGAAGCCACGATGCGGATGCCAGGGCGTGCCCTTGGGCTCGCCGGGCGCGTATTCGATCTCGCCCATCTGGTCCATGTGAATGAACGGGTCAAGCCGTTCACTGGGCACGCCAGCAAACGCGCGCCGCACGGGAAAGCCTTCGCCTTCGAACCCGCTTGGTGCCGTTGTCACCCGATACACCGGACGAGCCGGTGCACCGGGTGACGGAGCAGCAATCGGGTCAAGCGCAAGAACGTCGTCAACAGTCACAGCTGGCATCGGGTACCTCCTACCCACAGTCTTGACGAAGATCCAACGTGACGCCGCAGGATCCGGCTTCGCCGGTCCGAAGGCTCGCGCGGGGCGCCGCGGGGTTTGAACTCGCCTCGCAACCTCCGGTTGCGTGGCGACTACTGACGAACCGCTTCGACTTCGAGGTCGATGGTGATGTCCTTGCCGATGAGGACGCCGCCGGTCTCGAGGGCTTGGTTGTACGTGAGGCCGAACTCTTCGCGGTTGATCTTGGTCTTCGCCGAGAAGACGGCACGAACGCCGCCCCACGGGTCGACGACGGTGCCCTCGTAGTCGAGGTCGAGCGAAACGGGCTTGGTGACGCCGTGGATCGTGAGGTCTCCGTCGACCACGAAGGACGAGCCCTTGCCGTGGCGAACTGACGTCGACTTGTACGTCAGCGTCGGGTACTTCTCGACGTCGAGGAAGTCCTCGTTGCGGAGGTGACCGTCGCGGTTGCCGTCGCCGGTGTTGATCGAAGCGGCCTGAATCGTGACTTCGACCGAGCTCTCCAGCGGGTTCTCGGCGATGTTGATCGCACCCTCGAAGTCGGTGAAACGGCCCTTGGTCTTGGCGACCATCAGGTGGCGGACGGAGAACTGCGCCGCCGAGTGGGACGTGTCGATGACGAAGGTGCCGGCTTCGGGAATGTCGAGGCCTTCGTAGTTGCGGGTGTTGGTCGTCTGGGGGGCGGTGGTTGTCATTGCTTGCTCCTTTAGGTTACTTGCTTGCGCAAGCAACTATATCCGGAAGATTGTTGCGCGCGCAAGTACTTTCTTCTGTACAATTTCCTGCGTGGATCCAGTCCTGCGCGACGAACGCCTCACGGCGATTGGTCTCTTCATCGAGGCCGGCACGGCGGTGCGTCACGCGCTCGAGCGCGCCAGCGCCGAATGGGGCGGCATGCCCGACGGCTTCGAGGTGCTGATGCGCCTCGCGCGTTCAGACGGTCAGCGCTTGCGCATGGCGGATCTCGCTGCGCAGTGCGGGCTCACGCCGAGTGGTGTTTCACGCGCGGTCGACCGACTCGTCGCCGACGGCCTCGTTGTGCGGGCGCAGTGCCCCACCGACATGCGCGGGACGCACGCCGAACTCACCCCGGCAGGCAACAAGCTCATCGTGGGCGTGTTGAAGAAGCACGTGGAAGATGTGCAGTCGAACTTCCTCGACGTGTTGTCGAGCGAACAACTCGATCAGTTGGACGGAATCTGTCGCACCTTGCGCGACACGTTGAACCCCTGCGCTACCGCGGGGACGTCTGACGCCACGTGTCCCAGTACGTGACTTCTTCGACGGGGCGACGGGTTGCCTCGCCCCACTTGCCCGTCGGATAGCCGACCGGCACCATCGCCCACGTCTTCACGTCGTCGGGGATGTCGAGCACGGCTCGCACCTCGTCTTCGTGGAACTGGTGCACCGTCGTGAGCGTCGTGCCGAGCCCAAGCGCACGCGCCGCCAGGAACAGGTTCTGCAGCGCGCCGTACACCGAGCCGGGATCGCCACCCTTGGACGCCGGGATGATGATGACGGGTGCGTCGCCCATGTGGTCGCCGAGGTAGTTCGCTGACGCGAAGACCTTGTTCTTCGCCGCTTCCTCTTCGCTCATGCTCGAGCCGTACATGTTGGACACGACCGACCACGCCTTCTGGTAAATCGCACCGAGCTTGGCCCGCTTCTCCGCGTCGGTCACCACGATCCAACGGACCGGCTGCGCGTTCGAACCCGACGGGCCCTTGGTCGCGGCCTCGACGATCTTCCAGATGTCTTCCTGCGGCACCGGCTTGTCCGAGAGTCGGCGCATGGCGCGGGTGGTGCGGATGGCTTCCCAGATGTCCATCAGCGCATCATGGTCGACAACACATCGGCGGCGCGTTCCAGCTGTTCGTCGGAGACGTAGGGCGCGGGGCCGAGGCGAAGGATGTCGCCACGCACATCGGTGTGGATGCCTTGCGCGCCTAGGGCGTCGCGCAACTGCAAGGCGCCGTCGTGCCGCACCGCGACGAAGCCGCCGAGCGTGGACCGATCTTCGTGGAGACTGAGTCGTTCGGACAGGAACGTCGTCTGCCGCAGCGACGTAGCCCGCAGAACCTCGACCGTCAGCCCATGCTCGTCGAAGAAGGCGAACACGCGCGCGGCGCGGTAGTGACTCGTCGGGTCGTACGTCGCGCCGGCCCACGGATGTCCGCCTTCGGTGTACCAACTCGTGAAGACCGGCCGCAGCCCGCTTGCGTGCGGCGGCACCCGCAGGAAACAGTTGCCCTCCCCCAGCTGCAGGTACTTGTAACCACCGCCCACCAGCCAGGCTCGTTCGAGACCGGCTCCGTCGAAGGGCACCGCACCGAGCTGGTGGTACACGTCGAGCAGCAACTCGGCGCCCTGGGCCTCGCATTCGAGCGCAAGCGGTGCCAGATCGGGGACGATCTGCGCCGTCGCGAACAACACCGAGGACACGAGCACGGCGAGGGTCCGGTCGTCAACGGCGTCCGCCACGCGTGCGGCGAGCGTGTCGACGGGCTGCGCGTCCACGACGACAACTTCGACGCCTTCTTCGGCGAGGCGCTCGAGCTGCACACGCGCCGAGTGGAACTCGCCGCTCGTCGTGACAATGCGTGACCGGGAACGGAAGGGCAACGCCGAGAGAAACCGCACCACCAGTTCGTGCGTGTTCTGTGCGAGGGCGATGTTCGCCGACGGATCGCCGATCAACCGGCGAAAGCCGTTGCGCACCGCCTCCGCTTTCGCTTCGGCGCGCGCCCACTTCTGATCGACGAAGTTGGCGGCGTCATCAAACGCTTCGGTCTGGCCGTCGAACGCGACGTCGGGCCACGCCTGATGGGCGTGTCCCGTCAGCAGCACGCGCTCAGACACACGGAAGCGCGAATAGTGGTCGGCGAGGCTCACAACGCCGACGGGTCTACTACGGCTTGCGCGGGGTGCGAGGCGGTCGGCGCAGCGCCTCGGCGTCGGACGCCAAGGCGAGCCCCAGCAGGTTCGCCGCGGCGACGGCCGTCTTGCGCCGCTTCAAGCCGATGCCGACACCGGGCTGGGGCAGACACACGAACGAGCCGACACGGCGGCCGCGCACCGACACCGCGATGGCCACACCGTCGGCGGGCAACTCGAATCCATCATCTCGGAACACGATGTTCGGCACGTTGAGCGACCCGCTCGCCCCGAGCTCCGGCTGGTCGACGTCATCGCGGGTGAAGTAGCACTCACGGAGCGCAAGCAGATCTGTGAGCTCGACCTTCACGGCGAACTCGAGGTCCTTCGCGCTACGCGCCGCGGCGACCTCGACCAAGCGACTCACCGTGTCGACGTCGACTTCACGCGTCGTCGCGGTCTTGCGATCACGCGCCGCTCGAGCGGAAAGATCGCCGGCGACGAGGCCAACTGCGAGCAGCACGAAGGTCACGGCGATGTCGTCGCGGTTGGAGATCTTCAGAGACAGATACGGCTTGGTGTGAAAGAAATCGAACGCCGTTGCCGCCATCGCGGCGGACGCCACTCCACCCGCCCGGCTACCGAACCGTCCCGCGATCACCACCGTCAACGCCAACAGCAGAACAGTGATCTCGGGGTTACGACCGTCGCGCCCGGCCACGAGCACGAGCGCGACGGTGAAGGTGAGCAGAGCGGCCCCCGCCGCAGCAAGACCCGACCGCTCATCCATTTACATCAGCTTCGACTTCTCGCCGTTCTTCCACTGGTCGAGGCCGGACTCGGTGATGCCGAAGCCGCCCATCGCGCCCATGAACTCGGCCATGTGCGGCGAGGTGAAGTGACTTGCCATTGCGGCGTCATCGGCGTACTCCTCGAAGACACGGAAGACACCCTTGGTCTCGAGGTCGGCGTAGAAGCCGTACTGCACGACGCCTTCTTCGGCGTTGGAGGCGGCGGCCATCTTCACGGCAGCGGCAGCAAAGTCGTCGTGCTTCGCGGGATCCATCTTCAGAACGCCCGAAACGATGATTGACATGGTGTTGTCCCCCTGTTGGTGATCGAAAAGAACGCTGAACCGTACTCAT
>JBEHXL010000101.1:0-5012 GCA_048498715.1 Actinomycetota bacterium
GAGGCCGACGGTCTGAGGGTCGTCGGCGCGCTTGCCACCCACCACCACCCAGATCACGTCGGTGGCTCGATGATGGGCCACACGCTCGAAGGCATCGCCGAGCTGATTGGTCGCGGCGCCGGGCCAGTGCACGTTCACAAGGACGAGGCGTCCTATGTGCAACGCGTCACTGGGGTGTCGACGACCGACCTGGTCGAGCACGACAACGGCGACATGATCACGGTCGGCGACATCCCGATCGAGGTGCTGCACACGCCCGGGCACACGCCGGGGTCGATGTGTTTTCTTGTCGGCAACGTTCTTGTGTCGGGCGACACGCTCTTCCTCGAAGGCTGCGGTCGCACCGACTTCCCCGGCAGCGATCCGTCGCAGATGTACGACAGCCTCACGCGCCTGGCGACGTTGCCCGACGACACGCTCGTATGCGCAGGCCATTGGTACTCGCAGCCAAACGTCGCCGCGTTGGGTGAGGTGAAGCAGGCGAACTACGTCTACAAGCCGCGCACGAAAGAGCAGTGGCTGATGATGTTCGGCGGTGCGTGATGGACGACGTCACATGGATGGACGCCACGGCGCAGGCCGAGTTGGTACGCAAGGGTGACGTTTCTCCCGTCGAGCTGGTGCAGGCTTCGATCGCTCGGATCGAACGTGTCGACGGTGAACTGAACTCGGTCATTCACCGGCGGTTCGAGAGGGCGCTCGAGGAGGCCAACTCGCCCGATCTGCCCGACGGAGCTTTTCGCGGCGTCCCGTTTGCGGTCAAGGATCTCTACGCGCCAACCGCGGGCGACCCGATGCACAACGGCATGCGCGCCCTGAAGGAAGCGAACTACGTCGCGCCAGCCGACAACTGGTTGACGGCGCGCTATCGCCAGGCCGGCTTCGTCTTCGTCGGCCGCACCAACACACCGGAGCTCGGCCTCGTGCCCACGACCGAACCCGACGCCCACGGTCCGACGCACAACCCGTGGTCCACCGGGCACACCGCCGGCGGCTCGAGCGGCGGCAGCGCGGCGGCGGTGGCCGCCGGTCTCGTGCCGGTGGCACACGCGAGCGACGGGGGAGGCTCCATCCGCATTCCGGCGAGCATGTGCGGCCTCGTCGGTCTCAAGGTGTCACGCGGCCGCATCACCGCGGGACCCGATCGCGATGAGAGCGGCTTGAGCGTCAACCACGTCGTGACACGTTCGGTGCGTGACTGCGCCGCGATTCTCGACGCGACGCACGGACCCGGGCCAGGCGACATGGCGATCGCCCCGCCGCCGCAGCGACCCTATGCCGACGAGGTCGGCGCCGCCCCCGGCCGTCTGCGCATTGGTCTGCTCGCCCACAACCCGGGCGGCGCATTGCACGCGGACTGCGAAGCGGCGGTGCGCGGCGCGGCCAAGCTCCTGGAGTCGCTCGGCCATGACGTCGCCGAGGAGCATCCACCGATTCTCGACACCGCGCGGGAACTCGCTGGCGCGTTCGGCGCGCGCTGGTGCGTCAACGCGCGCATGGGCGTGTTGGGCGCCGGCGAGCTGATCGGGCGTGAACTCACCGAAGCCGACGTCGAGCCGGTCACGTGGATGATGTCGTCGGTGGGCGCGCAGGCGAGCGGTGTCGATCTCGCCCGCGGTCTCGCCGCCAGCGCTCACCTCACACGGCAGCTCGGGCTGTGGTGGGCCGACGGGTGGGATCTGTTGCTGACCCCCACCCTCGGCGGGCCACCGCCGCGCCTTGGTGAACTGACGGGTGCGACGGGCGTCGCGCGCACCGGTGAGATGGTGCCCTTCACCACGCACTTCAACGTGAGCGGTCAGCCCGCGATCTCGCTGCCGTTGCACTGGAACGCCGAGGGCCTCCCGATCGGCGTGCAACTCGTCGCCGCCTACGGTCGGGAAGATCTGTTGCTGCGCGTCGCCGCGCAGCTCGAGGAGGCGCAGCCCTGGAGCGGAATTGCGCCAAAACTTACAAATCTGCTTGACAGTTTTCGTATTACAGGTTTATAAGAAAGCTCTAGCTCAAGTACCGATGCCGTAAGGAGGCGCTGTTATGACCATGACGAACTCATTCCGCGACTTCGACCGCCTCGTCCAGCAGGTGACGGGCACGCCGTCGCGTCCGGCCGCAATGCCGATGGACGCCTACCGCCAGGGTGAGAACTTCGTCATCCACCTCGATCTCCCGGGCATCGACCCGTCGAGCATCGATCTCACCGTCGAGAAGAACGTGCTGACTGTGCGCGCGGAACGTCGCCGCGTCTGCGGCGACGACATCGAGACGCTGGTGCGTGAGCGGATGTGGGGCACCTTCGCTCGACGCTTCACGCTCGGCGACTCGCTCGACACCGACCGGCTCGAGGCGCGCTACGCGGATGGCGTCTTGACTCTCACCGTGCCCGTCGCCGAGAAGGCGAAGCCCCGCAAGATCGAGATCGCCGTCAACCGCGAGACCCCGACCCCCATCGAGACGTCGAGCGAGGCGTCTCCTGAACAACTGGCCGCGGCGGCCAACTAGCTCCGTCGTCACCTGGCCTACCGTGTTCCCTCTCGACGACCACACCGCTCCGCTCTACACGGTGGGTCAGGTGGCCTCCATGCTTGGCCTCCAGCCCGCTTTCATTCGGCGGCTCGACACCGAAGCCGTCGTCCAGCCTGCACGCAGCGATGGCGGTCAACGGCGCTACAGCCGTAACGACATCACCCGCGTGCAGCAGGTGTGGTCGATGACGGGCGAAGGGATGACTCTGCCTGGCATCCGTCGCATCCTGGCGCTGGAGGCCGAGGTGGCTGATCTCCGTGCCCAGCTCGCGCGAGCAAAGAAGCACTAACCCGCTTCGCGCGCGAGCACTCTCTCTCCTTCCTCTCCTCAAGTCCGGCAACCGGCTGCCGATTGTTGAGCACCTGTGGTCCCTCCGTTGAGAGAGAAGGAACCGGACAAGTGTCTCGAAGTGTTCGCGGTCGCATCGGCGGCGCGTTGTTGGCTGCATCCGTTTTGGCGGGCGTTTCGGTTGTGAGCGCGCCCGCCGCATCGGCGGCTCCGCTCACGCTGACGGAGTTACTCGACCGTCCCCGCCAAGGGGCCGCAGCCATCGCGGCGCTCGGTTTGCAACTCGCCGAGGCGGCAACGCGAAACGACACGACGCCCGCCGTGCTGCTCAAGCAACTGCAGTCGGACCCGACGGTGTGGCTCGACCGGCTGGCGCGCCGCTTTGTCGTCGAGCCGACGGCGCAGGCGCCGACCGGCACGGAAACGACGACGCCGCTGAGTTCCATTCCGGACGCGGACACGTTCCTGCTGCACAGCAAGGCGGGTTCGAACCGCACGATCTATCTCGATTTCGATGGTGAAGTCGTGCAGAACACGGCGTGGAATCAGAACTACACGAGTGGGGCCGCGTTCACCGCCGAGCCCTACGACAGCGACGGTGTGCCCGGGTCGTTCAACGCAACGGAACTCAACGTCATCAAGAGCGTGTGGCAGCGCGTCGCGGAGGACTACGCGCCCTTCGATGTCGACGTCACCACCCAGGCGCCCGACCCCGCCGCCATCACGCGCAGCGACTCGACCGATCAGGTGTACGGCACGCGCGCGTTGATTACGAACACGTCGAACGTGTACTCGTCGTGCGGGTGCGGCGGTGTCGCCTACGTCGGCACGTTCGACTCGACCTCCAATCACTCGTACTACCAGCCGGCCTTCGTCTTCCAACGCGGCCTCGGTACCGGTGCGAAGAACCTTGCCGAAGCGGCATCGCATGAGGTCGGTCACAACCTCGGTCTCAGCCACGACGGCACCGCCAGCACCGGCTACTACTCGGGCCAGGGCGCATGGGCGCCGATCATGGGTGTCGGCTACTACAAGCCCGTCTCGCAGTGGAGCCGCGGTGAGTACAGCGGCGCCAACAACACCGAAGATGACTTCGCGGTGATGCAGGCCAACGGCGCAGCTCTGCGTGCTGACGACTTCGGCAACAATGCCGCTTCGGCTTCGGTCGTGAGCGGTCCGACGGCGTCGGTGATCGGCCGGATCACGAACGCGGCCGATGTCGACGCGTTCTCGATAACCGCGGGTGCGGGCTCGGCAACGTTCAGCGTGACGCCGGGGCCGACCAGTCCGAACCTCGACGCCTCGCTGACGGTGCTCGATGCGAACGGTGCGCAGGTTGCCTACGCCGATCCCGCTTCGGCCGTCGTGTCCGGCGACGTGGCCAGCGGCCTCAACGCGTCGATCAGTGTGACCTTGGCCGCCGGCGCATACACCGTTCTGGTCAATGGCGTTGGTGCGGCTGACCCAGTCAGCACGGGCTACAGCGACTACGGCAGCGTCGGTATGTACACCTTGACCGCATCGGTCGCTCCGTCCACGTCGACGCCACCACCGCCCGCAAACGTGGCGCCGACGGCACGGCTCACGCCGACCAGTTCCACCGGTGTCGCCCCGGTGACGGTGTCCTTCGACGGGCGCACGTCATCCGACAGCGACGGCACCATTGCGTCCTACGCCTGGGCCTTCGGTGACGGATCGTCGGCGACCGGCTCGACGACCAGCCACACCTATACCGCGGCAGGCACCTACACCGTCACTCTGACAGTCACCGACAACGCGGGAGCGACAGGAACGGCCACCGGTACGGTCACGGTCACGGCGGCGCCGTCGCCGGTACCTGCCGCACCGTCGGCGGTGAGCGCCACGTACGCCAACCGTCGGATCACCGTGCGGTGGACGGACAACTCCTCGAACGAGACCGGCTTCTACGTGTACCGGGAGAAGTGGAACACCCGCTACAACCGTTGGGACACCATCTCCCGGATCACGACCACGAAGGCGAACGTCGTGTCCTACGTGGACAACCCGTCTACGGGCACGTACCGCTACAGCGTGGCGGCCTTCAACAGCGCCGGTACCTCTGCCCTAGCGGTGAGCGGCTCGGTCAAGCGATAGCTCCCAGCGCCAGATGGTTCCTTCGTCCGGATCGACGATCTCGTCGGTCCTGGCGAAGCCGGACTTGCGCAAAACGGCGACCGACG
>JBEHXL010000102.1:0-4984 GCA_048498715.1 Actinomycetota bacterium
CTGCACGTCACCGCCCGCGACTACGTGAAGGCAGGTGCGTGATGCCGATCCTTCCTGACAAGTTCGCCGACCTCGAGCCCTTCGCCGACTGGTCACTCGAGACCGAGGCTGAGCGGTACGCCAAGCGCCTCGCATCCACGATGGACGAGATGCAGGCGTTCTACGACGCCGCGATGCCCCGTCTCGAGGACGCCCTCGGCTACCTCGACGCGCTGGAGCTCAACGACCTGCCCGAGGACGCGTCGCGTCTGTTGTGGCTGGTCTACTCGCTCGTGAACGCGTCGTTCCCCGTCGAAGTCTGGCGGCAGCCACGAGTCCCCGACAGCGGCGCCGCCCAGATCGGGATGACGGTCGAACCCGCCGTCTAACGCTTCGCCGGCAGCTTCGGCGCAAGGTCGCCGAGCCGGTGGGTCTCGACGGTGCCGTCGAGATCAGCGACCACGATCTCGACGTCCGGACCACCCAGTTCGCTCGCGACTTGGAGGCACGCTCCGCACGGAAGCGTGAGTTCACCGTCGGTCCGCGGCGCCACGAGCGCGAGCCCGTCGATGGACGATTCGCCCGCCGCGACGGCCGAGAACATCGCGACACGCTCGGCGCACATGGCCAGTCCGAGCGACACGTTCTCGACCAGCGCTCCGGGGTGAAGGTCACCGCTCGACGTGCGCGCCGCAGCTCCCATCTTGAACTTCGAATACGGGGCGTAGGCGCGTTCGCGCGCGATACGTGCGAGATCGACAAGGTCTTCGGCGGCCATGTCCAGAGGGATAACCGCAACGGCGACGCCCTAGTCGGCTGACGCTTGCCAGCCGTTTTGCGCCGCCGAAGCCACCGGTCAAACGCCGAATCGGCGATTCAGGGGTGGTTTGGGTGGCGCCAAACCGCAGTTACGGCTTCTTGGCGGCGACGTCTTCGGGGCGCAGGGGCGGCGGGCCGGCGGTCGTGCCGCCGTCGACGGGCATCACGATGCCGGTGATCTGGGCCGAGCGGTCGCTGGCGAGGAACACCGCGGCGTTCGCGACGTCGGTCGGCGAGCCGGCGCGCTGGAGCGGCTGCATGCGCAACATGATCGACTGCGCGTCGAA
The DNA here is from genome assembly GCA_048498715.1 of Actinomycetota bacterium. Taxonomy (GTDB): domain Bacteria; phylum Actinomycetota; class Acidimicrobiia; order Acidimicrobiales; family JACCXE01; genus JACCXE01. Next base: position 1,086 of record JBEHXL010000102.1, read on the forward strand.
TGCCGCGTTGATGTTCGTTGCGATGTTGCCGGGTGCAATGGCATTGACGCGCACACCGAGGCCACCCAACTCGATCGCTGCGCACTTGGTGAAGTGGATGACACCCGCCTTCGCGGCGCGGTAGGTCTGCAAGCCGACGCCCGGGACGAGCCCGGCGATCGACGACGTGTTGATCACTGACCCGCCGTTGGGCATCTTCTTCGCGGCGACCTGGGTACCGAGCATCACACCGAACAAGTCGACGCCCATGACGCGCTCGAAGTCGCGGAAGTCGTCGGTGAGGAAGCGTCGGGGCGACGATGCGATACCGGCGTTGTTCACCATGACGTCGATGGCGCCAAACCGGCTGACGGCGAGATCGACCACGCCGACGACACTGTCGACGTCGGACACGTCGGTGCGCTGAAACGCGCCGACGTCACCGAGTTCGCTCGCGAACGCGTTGCCGGCCTCCTCGTCGAGATCGGCGATGACGACACGCGCGCCCTCGGCGACGAACGCCTCCGTCATGGCCCGGCCGATGCCGTTGGCACCGCCGGTGATGACGGCGACCTTGCCTTTGAGTTCGTCGGTCACAGCTGCGGCTCCCTTGTTCGTTCCATACGCGCGTTGCCGACGTGCACCGGCAACGGCTGACCCCAGACTTCTACTGCGTAGGACACCAATGCGAGCGCTTCGAGCAGGCGGAACAGACGACGCGCGTCGTCGGGCATCTCGTGCAGCGGGAACGTGTCGCAGTACGCAATTGCTTCCTCGGCCCGCGGGAAGATCGCGTCGTAGAAAGCCTGCATCTCGCTCATCGACGACGACAAGCGCCGTTCCCAACGCTCTGGCTCGTTGTCGAAGCACCACGCTTCGACAAACGGCTCGAGCTCGGCGAACTCAGTCGGCAGCAACCCAGTCCCCCACCGACTTGTGGAAGTGGCGCACCAGGATCTCCTGGTCGTTGAGCGGGTAGCTCTCGAACGCTTCGGCTTCGATGCCGAGCTGCGTGCCGTCGAGCGTGCCCGCGTCCTGCAGCGCGTATTCCTTGACCGTGATGGCCGCGTACTCACGCGCCAGTCGTTCGCGCGCGGTGCGTGCCGGCGTGAACCAGAGGTCGGCTTCGAACGTATGCGTGTTGTGCGACGTCGGCCAGAAGCGGTAGCTCAAGAACCAGTTGCGTTCGTAGATGAGCACTTCGAGGTTCGGAAAGATCTGGAAGTTGTCGATCCCCCAGCGCTTCACGCCACCGGGGTTCGCGCCGGCGAGCGGCGCGTCGATCGTCGGCGCGTCCCACGGCCCGGTGTTGCCGCTACGGAACAACGCTTCGCTCGGATAGAGGTACTCGGGCGGGAACTTGTGCTTCTCCGACCCGCTCGTGCTGACGACGCGATGCGGACCGTCGAGCTGGTAGTGCGCGCCCTCGAAGGCCGCCTCCGCGTTGCGCACCGGGGCGGGCCCGAGCTGGTGCGTGTGCAACGGAGGCACGTGGTAGTACTCCTGGAACGCGTCGATGAAGATCTTCCAGTTGCTCGCGTTGTTCGCCCGGAAGCTGTAGCGCTCCGTGAACTCGCCGAACGGATACGCCTCGAGCGCGCCGATCATCGGGCCGAGGAACTCGCGCAACGTCTGGCGGGGTTGTTTCGCGAGGTTCACGAAGATCCACCCCGCCCACAACTCGCAGTGCACCCGGGCGAGGCCGAGTGTCTCCTTGTCGATGTCGAAGAACTGATCCTCTTGCTGGACGTACGTGCAGCCGCCGTCGAGCCCGTAACGCCAGCCGTGGTACTTGCAGACGAACTGCCGCGCGTTGCCCGAGCATTCCTGGGTGGGACTTTCGGTCCACACGAGTTTGTTGCCGCGATGACGGCAGACGTTGTGGAACGCGTGCACGTCGCCGTTCATGTCGCGGGTGACGAGCACCGACGCGCGCGCCGCAACGATGTCTTTGGTGAACCACGTGCCGTTGCGGGGTAGGTCGTCGAGGCGGCCGACGTTCAGCCAGGCCCGCTTGAAGATCTTGTCCTGCTCGCGTGCGTAGAACGCGGGAGAGATGGAGTCGGTGAAGCCGATGGGTCCCGTTCCGAGATCGGGGTAACCCTCCGTCCACGTCACAGCGCTCACTGTACGCGAAAAGCGAGAACGCCGTTCTCCCAAGAATGCCATTAGCATTTCCGCCGTGAGTAGCTCCTGGCGGGAACAAGCAGTGTCACGTTCGTTGGACCCGGCCCGGGCCCGCGCCGAGAAACGCGTCCAGCGCTTCCTCGACGCCGCGATGGACCTGATCATCAATTCACCGCAGAAGGACTTCACTGTGCAGGAGGTGGTCGAGAAGTCGGGCCAGTCGCTGCGCAGCTTCTACCAATACTTCGCCGGCAAGTACGAGCTCCTGCTCGCGCTGTTCGAGGAACTCGTACGCAACACCGCGGAGCAACTCGACGAGACCATCTCCAAGGAGAAGGACCCGCTCAAGAAGTTCGAAACGGCGTGCGTCGAGTACTACCGGCTGTGCCAACCGAACTCGAAGTCGAAGGTCACGGTGAAAAAGGGCACCGCACCCGCGCTGGCCGACTTCGCGCAACAGCTGCTGACCGAGCATCCCAAGGAAGCGTCCAACGCGTTCGTGCCGTTGGTCGAGCTCTTCACCTCACTGCTCGACGACGCGGCCGCCGCCAAGCAAATCCGTCCGGGCCTCAACCATCGTCGTCTCGCCGGCGTCATCCTCGAAGCCGTGATGTTCAACGCCTTTGCCGCGACGATCAGCGGCACGACGGTCCGCGACGACGGCGCCGGCGACGAGCTGTGGGGTCTCATCCTCAACGGCATCGGGACCAAGTAGTGGCTGACGAGTCCGTCAAGCTGCTGGCGCCGCGCGCCGTCCTCGACGTCGACAGCGGCAACCTGATCGACGGCGGCTACGTACGCGTCGAGGGCAACCGCATCGCCGCGGTCGACACGTCACGCTCGATCGGCAGCGACGCCGACGAAGTGATCGAACTTCCCGAGCTCACGCTGTTGCCCGGGCTGATGGACATGGAGGTCGACCTCGTGCTCGGCGGTCCGGGCGCAGGCTTGTCCGATCCGGTCAGCGCAGACCCGATCAAGATGACGTTGCGCGCAACGGTCAACGCGAAGCGCACGCTGCTGGCGGGCATCACGACAGTGCGCAACCTGGGCTTGTTCGTGAAGACGGGCGGCTACCTGATCGACGTCGCGCTTGCGAACGCCATCGACGCGGGTTGGACCGACGGGCCGCGCATCGTTCCCGCCGGTCACGCCATCTGCCCGACCGGCGGGCACCTCGATCCCTCCGCGCAGAGCGGCGTGTCACCGGGCATCATGCCGATGACCGTCGAAGAAGGCATTGCGGACGGCGTCGAGGAGATCCGCAAGGCGGTCCGCTACCAGATCCGTCACGGCGCCAAGCTCATCAAGTGCTGCGCGTCAGGCGGCGTGATGACGGCGACCGGGCCTGCGGGTGCGCAGCAGTACTCGACCGAGGAGCTCACCGTCATCGCCGACGAGGCGCATCGCCGCGGCCTGCGCGTCGCGACCCACGCTCACGGCGACATGGCCGTCAACGCCGCGATGGACGCCGGCATCGACTGCATCGAGCACGGGATGATGATCGGCGACGCGACAATTCAGCGTCTGGTCGACACCGGCACGTTCCTCGTCTCGACCTGCGCGCTCACCGAGAACTGGGACATCTCGAATCAGCCCAAGGCCCTGCAGGCCAAGGCCGCCGTGGTGTTCCCGAAGGCAAAAGAATCGCTGTCGAAGGCGATCGAAGCCGGCGTGAAGATCGCAACCGGTTCGGACGCGCCGGCGATCTGGCACGGCCGTAACGCTGAAGAGCTCGTCGTGCTCGTCCAGCGCGGCATGACGCCGTTACAAGCGATCCGCGCTGCGACGAC
>JBEHXL010000103.1:0-4883 GCA_048498715.1 Actinomycetota bacterium
TTGTTGTGGCTCACGATCCAGCTCGTCATGTAGCCGCCGTACGAGCCACCGAGAACCCCGAGCCGGTCCTTGTCGATGAAGTCGAACTGCTTGATGGCGGTCTCGACGCAGGCCATCACGTCCTCGTAGTCGACGCTGCCCCATCCGGTGCCCGGCTCGACCGCCGCGTTGCGACCGCGCACCGCCCGCGCCCACGACTGGCCGTAGCCCGACGAACCGCGCGGGTTGCAGTAAAGCACCGCGTACCCGGCCGCCACCGCGACCTGGAACTCGTCGAACAGCTTGTTGGAGTACTGCGTAAACGGTCCGCCGTGGATGTGCAGCAGCGTCGGATACTTCTTCCCGCCCTTGGCGCCGACGGGTGGCATCACCCAACAGGGCACGTTGGTCTTGTCCTTCGATCGGGCGACGAAGGCCTCCGGCTCCACGATCGTTCGCTTCGTCGTCAGCACCGAGCCGTGGTTGGTGAGTTGCTTCTCGACGCCGTCGACGAGCACGGAGAGCTCGGGTTGCGTGGTCGCCGTCGCCCACGTGAACGCGGCGACACCGTCGGCGACGTCGAAGCCGGTCACGACGCGGTCGCCGTCGACCATCAGCTCGGGACCGGGCGGATCGTCGTCGACCGGATCGGCGTGCACGCGATACAGCGGCACGTTGCCGCGATCGTCTGCAAAGAACCACAGGTAGTCGCCGTCCCACGCCGGCTCGCGCGCGCCGAACAGATACGGCAGGCAATGACGATCGAGTGACTGCGTCAGGAGCGTGACATCGCCCGTCGCGATTTCGAGTACGCCGATCTGGCCGTTGGACGGTGAAATGCCGAGCGGAGCGCCGACGAACGCAATGTCGGCGCCGTCCGGTGAGTACGAGGGGCGGCTGAAGCTGTAACCCGTCTCGGTGAGTTGCTCAGGCGATGACGAACCGTCGGCGCGTACTCGCCACAGGTCGACAGCGCGGTCGATGTCCCACGAGTCGTGGCGGGCTGAGGCGAAGGCGATCCACTGCCCGTCCGGTGACCAGCTCAGTCCGGTGTCACCCCATCGGCCGTCGGTGAGTTGTTCAGGTTTGAGCGTGCCGTCGGACGCGACGGTGTAGATGCGCCGCGGCCGATCGACGACGAAGCCGACGCCATCGGACTTGTAATACAGGTGGGTGATCCGACGAGCCGGTTGGTCCTTCGGCTTGATCTTGGCGTCGCGTCGGCGGTCGCCTTCGCGGGCGCCGAAGGCGATCGTCGCACCGTCGGGTGACCAGGCGAGGTCGTCGATCTCGTCGGCCGCCCACGCAAGTTGCACCGCTTCACCACCGCCGTTGATCGGCATTGTGTAGAGCTGGCTGCCGACCTCTTCGCGATGGCTGACGAACGCGAGACGCATTCCGTCAGGCGACCAGCGCGGCGATCGGTCGCGATGCGCGCCGGCCGTGAATGGTTGCGGCGCGCTCGACCCGTCGGCCGGAACGATCCAGATGCGCGACCGGTACTCGTTCGCGTTCACGCTGACGGTTGTGACCACATACGCGATCGACGACCCATCGGGAGATACCCGAGGGTCGTCGACGCTGACCAGCAGCCCGATGTCCTCGGGCTGCATTCCGATTCGCTTGGCGGGCATAACCCGCGAGTCTTACGCGGTGCTGGAGGTGCCGCCGCCGATCACGGCCTGCGCGGCGGCGAGACGGGCGATCGGGACACGGAACGGCGAGCACGACACGTAGTCGAGACCGGCCTTGTTGACGAAGAACTCGATCGACTCGGGGTCGCCGCCGTGCTCACCACAGACGCCGAGCTTGAGGTTCGGCTTGACCTTGCGGCCGAGCTTGGCCCCCATGGTGACGAGCGCACCGACACCGTCCTGGTCGAGCGTGTCGAACGGGTTGCGCGGCAGCAGGCCCTCTTCGAGATATGCGTTCATCATGCGGCCTTCGACGTCGTCCCGGGAGAAGCCGAACGTCATCTGCGTGAGGTCGTTGGTGCCGAACGAGAAGAAGTCGGCCTGCGCCGCAATCTCGTCGCCGCGGATCGCGGCGCGGGGCGTCTCGACCATGGTGCCGATCGTGACGTCGATCGCCTTCTTGCCCTTGCCTTTGGCGCCGACCGCCGCGATCGCGTCCTCGGCCCAGCTGCGGGCGAGAGCGAGTTCGGGGCCGCTGACGGTGAGCGGGATCATGACTTCGACGATCGGCTTGCCGCCGGCCGCCGCACGATCCGCCGCCGCCTCCATGAGGGCGCGGACCTGCATCTCGTAAAGACCGGGCTTCACGACGCCAAGGCGGACGCCGCGGGTGCCGAGCATCGGGTTGAACTCGTGCCACGCCTCGGCCGCCTCGAGCAAGTCCTCTTCCTCAGCCGTGAGACCGGCGGTGGCCTTCTTGATGAGGAGGTCTTCGGTCTTCGGGAGGAACTCGTGCAGCGGCGGGTCGAGCAGGCGCACGGTGACGGGCAGGCCGTCCATTGCGGCGAGGATGTCGACGAAGTCGGCCTTCTGCGCGGCGCGGAGTTCCTCGAGCGCGGCGGCCTCTTCTTCCGGCGTGTCGGCCAGGATCATGCGACGCACGACGGGCAGACGGTCCTCGGCGAGGAACATGTGCTCGGTGCGGCACAGGCCGATGCCCTGCGCGCCGAAGTCGCGGGCGACCTTCGCGTCAGCACCGGTGTCGGCGTTGGCCCGCACGCCGACCTTGCCCTTGCGGATCGCATCGGCCCAGCTGAGCAGCGTGGCGAACTCGGCGGGCGGCTCGGCCTGGGTGACGCCGACGGCACCCTTGATCACGCGACCGTCGGCCCCGTCGATCGAGATGACGTCGCCCTCGTTGACGGTGACGCCGCCAACCGTGAAGGACTTGCTTGTGATCTTGAGCGACTCCGCGCCGACGACGGCGGGCTTGCCCCAACCGCGAGCAACGACCGCGGCGTGCGACACGAGGCCACCGCGCGAGGTGAGGATGCCCTCGGCCACGATCATGCCGTGGACGTCTTCGGGCGACGTCTCGGTGCGGACCAACACGACCTTCTCGCCGCGCTCGGCCGCGGTGGCCGCGTCGTCAGCCGAGAAATAGGCCTTGCCGACCGCGGCGCCCGGGCTCGCGCCCAGACCGGTCGCGATGACCGGGAGGTCGGTCTTTTCGAACTGGGCGTGGAGGACCGAGTCGAGGTGATCGGCCGTCACACGCATGACGGCTTCTTCCTTCGAGATCTTCCAGCTGCCCTTCTGGCTCACCATCTCGACGGCCATGCGCAGCGCGGCGGCGCCGGTGCGCTTACCGACGCGGGTCTGCAGCATGTACAGCTTGCCCTGGTCGATGGTGAACTCGGTGTCGCACATGTCCTGGTAGTGCTTCTCGAGCCGATCGAAGATGCCGAGCAGTTCCTTGTGAATGGCCGGGAACTTGGTGGCCATGGCGCTGAGCGGCTCGGTGTTGCGAATACCGGCGACGACGTCTTCGCCCTGCGCGTTGACCAGGAAGTCGCCGTACGCACCGGCCGCGCCCGTCGCCGGGTCGCGGGTGAAGCCCACGCCGGTGCCGGAGTTGTCGTCGCGGTTGCCGAAGACCATCGCCTGCACGTTGACCGCGGTGCCGAGCTCGTGGCTGATGTGTTCACGGTCGCGGTAGGCGATGGCGCGAGCGCCGCCCCACGACTTGAAGACGGCCTCGATGGCGCCGCGCAGCTGGGCGGTCGGATCCTGCGGGAAGGCCTTGCCCGTCTCGTGCTTGACGACGTCCTTGTAGCGCTCGCACAGGCGGCGCAGCGTGTCAGCGCTCACGTCGCTGTCCGCAGTGACGCCGTCCCACTCCTTGGCCGTGTCAAGCAGCCGCTCGAAGGGCTCACCTTCGATCCCGAGCACGATCCGGCCGTACATCGAGATGAAGCGGCGGTAGGAGTCATACGCGAAACGCTCGTCGTCGGTCTGCTTGGCGATGCCGTCGACCGACGCGTCGTTGAGGCCCAGGTTGAGGACGGTGTCCATCATGCCGGGCATCGAGAACTTGGCCCCCGAGCGGACCGAGACCAGCAGCGGATCAGCCGGGTCGCCGATCTTCTTGCCCATCTGCTTCTCGAGCTTGGCGACTGCCTTGGCGACCTCAGCATCGAGACCCTCCGGCCAACCCCCGTGCATGTACGCGCGGCAGGCGTCGGTCGTAATCGTGAAGCCTGCGGGTACGGGGAGGTTGAGCACCGAGGTCATCTCGGCGAGGTTGGCGCCCTTACCGCCCAGGAGATCCTTGAGCGACATCGGGGGCTTCTTGTGCTTGTGGTCGAACGCGAAGACGTAGGCCATAGGGGCTAAAGCCTACGCGTGCGTCAAGCACGCTTTTGCAGTCGGCGCGCGCTGTTTCTTACGCGGCGGGGATGAGCGCTTCGAGCATCGACTGCAACTGCGCCGGCGCACCCTTCGGGATGACGTAGATGGCGCCCTGTGCGATGGCGGGTGTGGCGTCGAACGCCGACACCACGACGACGGCGCACTCGGGCACCGCCTTCTGAATCGGAGCGATGATCGTCTCGCCCGAGGCTCCGGGCAGACCCAGGTCGAGCAGGAGGACGTCCGGCTTGTACTGCAGCACGAGCTGCAGCGCTTCGACGGCGGTCGCACAGCCGGCGATCACCTCGTAGCCCGCAGCATCGAGGATCTTGCGTTCGAGCGCACGCACCATCGGGTCGTCGTCACAGATGACGGCCTTGGGCGGCTTCTTGTCGGTTTTCTTTGCAGTCATGGTTGGAGCCCCTGACGGTTCTTTACGTCGCTCCTATCGGACCATTCCGACCTCAATGTGAGGTCAACCAGACAACAAATCTCCGCCGATCGGCGTACACCGGCACGTTCTTGTCGGGGGGGGGGGGGGGGGGGGGGGGGAAAAAAAAAAAAAAACACCAAAACAGA
>JBEHXL010000104.1:0-4629 GCA_048498715.1 Actinomycetota bacterium
TCAGGATGCGTGGCACGGTGATGGACACTCCGCGCAGGTCGAGGTCGAGCTTCGACTTCGGGCCGCAGGCGCTCAACAGCGCAGCGCCCGTCAGAACGGCGATGGCGAGGCGGCGCTTCATGGTGCGGTCTCGGTGGTTTCGGTCGGCAGGTTCGCGAACGCAGCCGTCAACGCAACGTCGTTCATCGCTCGGCCGTCGCCGTAGTCGATGAGCCCGCGCGCGAGCGCCTCGGCGGCGCCCTTCGTCACTTCGGCGCGCACGACGAGTAGCGCCATCGCCTTGGGTGTCGGGAACCACAGGTAGATGCGCTGAGTGCCGTCGACGAGATTGAACACAGCGTGGCCCCGCTGCGCCTTGAGGCGCTTCATGTCACCGACGCTGCGGGCGATCGCGTCAGCAACGTCTTTGTCCGTTGCGACGTAGCCCTGCTTCAGCTGCGCCACCTGCAACGCGGCCTGCACGAGACCCGCCTTGTTGAAGGACAGCACCTTCCCCTGCGACACGATCACGTCGTTGTCGCGCGCTCCCTTGCGGTACGCGTCGGATGCTTTGGTCTCCTCGTGTACTTCGAGCCCGGCGACCGACGCAGGCGCGAGTCGCGTCGGGAACGCAACCGTCGGCTCGGCCTTCGTGCCGCCCGACGAGCACGCCCCGAACAACAAGGCGACGACGGCCGCCATCGCGGCCATTTTGGGTCGACGGCGCGGCCGCAGCCGCAGCTTCCACCACACGTTCGGGACCTCCGCGCTGTAGGGAGAACGGAGGCTGGCGCGGGCCACCTTCGCGAGCAACTGAACAGTTTCGGGCTGGGCCTTCGTGATGCGCGTGCGAACCGACGCCGCAAGCTCCCGAGCCGCGGCGGCGTCGGCCGCGGTGAGCTGGCCGCGCAGGTCACCCCACAGGCCGCGGGTCGCAAGCCACGCGAGCTCTTCGTGTTCTTCGTCGGGTTCCACCAGCTCCACCAACTCCAGCGGTGTCGTGGCACGGCCGGGCAGCGCCAAGTCGATCATGTGGTCGCGCAACTCGCAGTAGGCCACGGCAACCTCACCGGCAGCGCCGCGTTGTGCAGCCCATGCGGCGCGACGCCGGCGCCTGAGCGCCTTGAGCCCTACCGGATACAAGAGCAGCAGCGATCCGAGCAGCGCGACGATCGGCAGGGCCCGCACCAGGTAGTAGCGGGCGTACGCGTAGATCGGCAACGCGTTGGGCTGCCGCACCGGCAGGTAGACGACGATGCCGAGCTCGGGCGATGCCTGGATGCTCGAGTCGTTGTTGCGTTGGTTGTTCGACAGGCTCTGCTGCGCCCGTGGCGGCGTGCCGATCACCGGGATCCAGCCGTACTGGCCCATGTAGACCTCGAGATACGTCGCCGCGTTCGCAGGCCGGAACTCGACTTCGCCGTTGCTCTTCTTCTCGCCGTCGAAGTAACCGAAACCCATGCGGCTCGGGATGCCGGCCCAGCGCGCGAGCAGCGCTTCGGATGCGGTCAATTCGTAGGGGTTACCGGTGTCGCCGTTGAGGAGTTCGACGACGCGATCGGCCGACACGTCGGTCGGCTTGCCCTGGCCGGCGGCGACGAACTTCTTGTACAGCTCGGCGCGGATGAACTGGAGACGAGCGAAGCGGGCGAGCGGCGCCTTCGCCATCAGATCCTCGACGGCGGGCGGTCGCGGCGGCGCGTCGAGGAACTCGCGAATGCTGCGCGGCACCGACTCGTCCACCTTGGAGAGTTGCTCACCGTTCGGCGCCGGGTTGGCGCTCACTGTGTATTCGAGGCCGGTGAACACCGGACGCGTCGCAAGTTCGAACAGTTGTGTGCGCGGGTCGTAGTCGGTGGTGGCGTCACCGGTGACGCGACGGGCCCCCGCGATCGTCGGCAGAAGGTGACCCTTCGCCTGCTGCACCGTCACGGTGATGCTCGTGGCCGCACCGCTTGCGGCGGGCGCGCCCGGAACGTCAGCCGGGAGCTTCAGTCGTTCGAGGCGACTGCGATCGACAGGTGGGAGCAGCCACGCCTGTTCTTTGGTGTCGTACACGTCGATGACGCCCACGCGCAGCGGGCCGGTGAGCGTCCCCTTCACGCGGTAGAGCGGCACGTCGGGTTGCGGCGGGCTGACCGGCGGCCGTCGCGGCGGGACGACGTGGTTCTGTTCGGTGTCGGGAAACAGGAACTCGACCTTGCTCGCCGCGATGAGCAAGCCGACGAGGATCACGCCGGCGAGCGCGCTACGACCGAGGCGCCGGAGCTCGAAGCGCGCGTCGAACGTGTCGCCCACGCCGTCCGCGGCGTAGGACGTGGCGAGCGCCATCATCACGACGCCGACGGCGACGGCGCTGGTAGTGATCGCGCTGCTGCCCGGTTGCACGAGCGCAGCGACGACGGTGAGCGGTGTCGGGATTGCGACGGCCAGGCGGGGCCGGCTCAGCGAGAGCGCGAGCGTGCAGCCCGCCGCGGCGAGCAACGCCAGCACGACGACGAGGATGAGCCGCCAGCCGGGCGCGAAGTCGATCGGCGGTTGCAGCAGATGGGAGCTGGTGGCTGCGTCGCGCACGAGCGACGGCAGGCTCGACGTGCCGGCGCCGGACGCCGATCCCATGAGCACGGCGCCGACGAGCAATGACGCGGGCGCGACGAGGTACTGCAGAACCGTGGAACGCAGACGGGTCGCGAGGTACGCGAACCCGGTCCCGATCAAGACGCCGAGGAAGCCGACGAGGCGTGCGCCGCTCCCCCGGAACAGACCGCCGATCATCCAGGCCGCGCCCGCCGCCGACAGCGCGGCCGACACCGCGGCGAGGCCGAGGCTCGCTGCGGTGATCGATTCGGTGTCGAGCTCGACTTCCTCCGGAGCGTCGGGAAGCTCGGGCTCGAGATCGAGCGACGGTTCGAGGACGGCCGTCATCGCAGCGCCAATCCGAGCGCGTGGGCGAAGGCGGCTTCGAGCTGCTGACCCGGGCTCACCTGCACGACCTGCGCGCCGATCTCACGGGCCCGACGCGCCGAGTTCGGGTCGCCGTCCTCCCAACGGACGAGCGCGACGACGAGCGACATGCCTTTCTCGATGAGCATGCGAACGCGCGACGCGGTCTGACGGTCGAAGCCGGTCGACACGAGGCACATGTGCATGTCACCGCGCCGCTCAGCGATGACGCGTTCGATCGCTTGGTGCACCGGAGTGTCGCTCAGCTGCAGTCGTGCAAGTTCGTCGAGCATCGCGATACGCGCCTTGCCGCCGCGCAGCTCCGGAGCGGTGACCGTGTCGTTGCTGATCAACCGGACCGAGTAGCCCTCTTTGATGTTGTAGGCGCCAAGGCTCGCGACCGCGCGCACCGCGAGTTCGAACGTCTCGGACGGAAGACCTGGGCTGTGCGCCTTGCGTTGGTTGTCGATGACGAGCGTGACGCGATCGGTGATGCCCTGTTCCGACTCACGCACCAGGTATTTGCCGGTGCGAGCCGCGGCGGTCCACACGATGCGGCGCGGATCGTCACCCGGGACGTAGTCGCGCATGCCGTAGAACTCGAAGCCCTGCGGCCACGGCTTCGACACCGGTGGGCGGAAGGGCGGGTCTTCCCACATACGTGTCAGCGGGCGGTCGAAGATCGCGTCGGTCGTCGGGTGCACGATGACGTCGATCGGCTCCGTGAGCGTCTGCTGGTGCCGAGCGAGGCCGAACGGATCGGTCCATTCGGCCGCGAGCGGACCGAGTTGGTACACGCCGCGCAGCGTGGGTCGCACCGCGTAGGTGTGCACGAAGTCGTTCTCGGGACCGACGCTCGCGACCGGCACGCGCACCTCGTCGCTCAGCAACTGCGACACGTGTTCCTGGACGACGAAGGCGCGCAACCGACCGGGCGCGCTGACCGTGATCTCGACTTCGGCGACCTGACCGACGCGCATGCGGGTCGGCAGCGACGAGCGCGCCGCGGTGAGCTTGCGCTTGCGGCGAGATGTGACGGCGGCCGAGACGACCATCAGCACGCCGGCGTAGACGAGCAGGAACAAAGCGCGACCGCCGAGGGCGCGCGCGAGCAAGAAGCCCGCCACGCTCCCGAGGAGCACGATCCCGCCGGTCGGAGTGAGACCGGTGAGTCGCTCGATCAGCGACCGTTGCGTCAACGCTTAGGCGCTCACACCGAGCGGGACAGGAATGCGGGCGAGGATGCGCTCGAGTACGGCGCCGACCGTTTCGTCGCGCAGCTGCGCGTCGGGCGTGAGGATCAGGCGGTGTTCGACGACCGCGGCGACGAGCGCCCGCACGTCGTCGGGCAGCACGACACCGCGACCCTGGGAAGCCGCGCGTACGCGAAACGCCTTCACGAGGCTGATCGACGCGCGCGAGCTCGCACCCATGAGCAAGGACGGATCGGTGCGCGTGGCCTGGCACACGTCGACGATGTACATCTTCACCGGCTCCGGTAGCTCGACGTCGGTGCAGAACTGCTGCATCGCGATGATCTCGTCGGTGTTGCTCACCGACCCCAGGCGAGTGATCGCCTCACTCGACGAGTTTGCGTCGAGGAGTTCACCTTCGGCGTCGCGGTCGGGGTAGCCGACCGACAGCTTGAGCAGGAAGCGGTCGAGCTGGGCTTCGGGCAGCGGGAACGTGCCGGCCATTTCCAGCGGG
>JBEHXL010000105.1:0-4606 GCA_048498715.1 Actinomycetota bacterium
GCATCGGTGGCGTCGACGGGCTCGCGCGCAGCGAGTGCTTCGACGTGCGCGGGAATGCCCGGCTCGCGGCGATGCATGTCGTAGGAGCACAACTGCTGCAGGAACGCCGCCGATCGTTGCGGGTCCGCGGCGGTCTTCGGGATCGCCCAGGCGTGACACCCCGAGTACGACAGACCCCCCGGATACATGGCGGGCTGCAGATGTTCGTAGATCGACGACGCGCGGATCGCGTCGAAACCGCCCGGCCATGCGGCGGCGCAGTCGACGCGGCCGTCGAGCAAGGCGGCGTCGACGTCGTCGTAGTGCCAGTCGGCTAGGTCCTCCGGGGCGCGCCGGGCGAGGGCGCAGATCGTCGCGATCGCCTGTTCGGCGGCGGGCCCGGTGAGACGCGGTGCGTTGCCGTCGAGCACCTCGCCGCCCAACCCACGCACGAGTTCGAAGAAGAGACCGAACAGGCCCGACTCCTTACCCGTGAAGCCGAACACGGCCTCGCTCGCGAGCAACGCGTCCCACGTCGCGGGCGCTTCGCGCATGCGGTCGGTGCGCCACCACAGGATGCGGACATCGATGTTGCGTGGTGCGCACAGGACGGCGCCCTGGTAGCTACACAGGTCGACGGCCTTCGGTGCGAGCGCGCTGGTATCGACAACGCCGTTGAGGGGCGTGAGCCACTGCGACTGCGACGGCGCGTACTTGCCATGCGTCGACAGAACGTCGATGCGCTCGCCTGCGGCGAGCAGCGCGGCTACCTCGCGGTTCAGCGTTGGATGGTCGGCGTGGACGACGACCTCCACGTCGTCGATAAAGGGCTCGTAGAGCGTGTCGTACATCGGTCCGCCGACGAGCGCGACCCGCAACCGGTCAGGCACGGTCGCGCCAGACCTGGCCGGTCGGGAACTCGTAGTCGCTCACCGACGCCGCTTTGAGTTCGAGCGTGAAGCCCGGGTCGGTAGGTGCCCAGTACCGGCCGTCGTGCACATCGAGCGGGGTGACGAAGTGCTCGTGGAGATGGCCTGCGTACTCGATCATCCGGTCGTCGTTACGACCCGACACGCGGAGGTAGTCGAACATCGAGAAGTGCTGAACGTGTTGGCACAGCCCGATGCCGCCGGCGTGAGGGCACACCGGAACGCCGAACTTCGCGGCGAGCAACAACACGGCGATGACTTCGTTGACGCCGCCAAGGCGGCACCCGTCGATCTGGGCGATGGCCATACCGCCCGCCTGGAAGAACTGCTTGAACATGATCCGGTTGTGGCAGTGCTCGCCGGTGGCCACGTGGATCCACGGGACCTCTTTGGCGATGCGGGCGTGGCCGAGGATGTCGTCGGGTGACGTCGGCTCCTCGATCCACCACGGGTTCGCGTCGCGCAACGCGTTGGTCCACGAGATGGACTCCTCGACGTCCCACACCTGGTTCGCATCGATGAGCAGGCGACGGTCAGGGCCGAGTTCCTCCCGCAGCACGCGAGTGCGGCGAATGTCGTCGTCGCGGTCGCGGCCGACCTTCATCTTCAGCGCATCCCAGCCGTCGGCGAGTGCTTCCTGCGCCTTCGAACGGATGAGGTCGTCGGGGTAGCCCAGCCAACCGGCCGAGGTGATGTACGCGGGGTAGCCGTGGGCGAGAAGGTCGGCTTCCCGTTCGGCCGCCGTCGCTTCCGTGGCCTCGAGCATCGCGAGAGCCTCGTCGCGCGTGAGCGCGTCGGAGATGTGACGAAAGTCCACGGCCTTGACGATGTCGGCCGCGGGCAGGTCGGCGAGGTACTTCCACAGCGGCTTGTCCTGGCGACGCGCAAAGAGGTCCCACACCGCGTTCACGACCGCCGCCGTTGCGAGATGGATGACACCCTTTTCCGGGCCGAGCCATCGGAGTTGTGAGTCACCTGCGATCGAACGCCAGAACGCGCCGGTGTCTGCTTCGAGTTCGTCGATCGTCTTACCGACGACGCAGTGCTCCATGGCTTCGATCGCCGCGCAGCAGATCTCGGTGCCGCGTCCGATCGTGAACGTCATGCCGTGACCCTTCAGGCCGGGCTCGTCCGTGTGCAGCACGACGTAGGCCGCGGAGTAGTCGGGGTCGGGGTTCATCGCGTCGGACCCGTCGAGAAAATCCGACGTGGGGAACCGCAGGTCATGGACGGACATCTGGGTTATGCGGGTGGCCACGGGCGGAACCCTACTCGGAAACATATGATGAATTCTGTGGCGAGCAAGACCGAACAAGCGATGGCGGCATTGGCCGGCATGATCCAGTCGGGTCGTTATCGCGTCGGCGACAAATTGCCGACGGAACCGGAGCTCGTCGAGGAACTGGGCGTGTCGCGTACGGCCGTGCGTGAGGCGGTGCGATCACTGACGTTCGCCGGCGTCCTACGCGTGCGTCAGGGCGACGGGACCTACGTGACGGCGCTCGAGCCGACGCAGCTGTTGTCGTCGATCGGGTTCTCACTCGACTTCTCGTCGCCGCGCACGCTCGCCGAGTTGTACGCCGTTCGCCGGATACTCGAGTCCGAAGCGACGGGCTTGGCCGCGGACAACATGACCCCCGCGCGTCTTCACGCGTTGCGCGGACATCTCGATGCGATGCGTTCGGCGCGCGATGCCGAAGCCTTCGTGCGCGCCGACGCCGCATTCCATGACGAGGTCGTCGCCGCATCCGGCAACGAAGCGCTGCGGGCGTTGCTGTCGTCACTGCGCAGCGAGTCGTCGATCATGCACATCCGCCGAGCGCGTGACGACGGCAGCGCGACGGCGCGCACCGTCACCGAACACGAGGCGATTCTCAAAGCACTCAGTGCCGGCAACGCGAAGCGGGCGCAGGCGGCGGCGGCCAAGCATCTTGCCGAGGGAGAGAAGTGGCTACAGCGGTACGTCACCATGAACGAAGGGGCAACGGCGTGACACAACGCACCGATTGGTTCACCCAAGCGCGCTTCGGCATGTTCATCCACTGGGGCCTGTACGCGCTCGGTGCCCGTCACGAGTGGGTGCAGCAGATCGAGGAGACGGCGCCCGACCGATACGCGGCGCGCTACTTCGACAAGTTCGATCCCGATCTCTACGACCCCGACGCGTGGGCCGACGCGGCGGCGAACGCAGGCATGAAGTACATGGTCGTCACGTCGAAGCATCACGAGGGCTTCTGCCTGTTCGACTCGGCGCTCACCGACTTCAAGGCGACCAACACGCCCGCTCGTCGCGACCTGCTGCGTCCGATGCTCGACGCGTTCCGAGGCCGCGGGCTGCGAACGGGTCTGTACTACTCGCTGATCGACTGGCATCACCCGGACTTCACCGTCGACTCGTTGCACCCGTTGCGGCGGGCGCCGAATCGCGCCGAGCTGAACGAGGGCCGCGACATGGATCGCTATCGCGCCTACCTGCACGGCCAGGTGCGCGAACTCCTGACGGACTACGGCGACATCGACATTCTCTGGGCCGACTTCAGCTACGCCTCGGGTGGCCACGCCGATGCTCTGGCTGCGGGCGGCGACGGCAAGGGACGCGTTGACTGGGACAGCGAGAAGCTCGTCGCCATGATCCGCGAGCTGCGGCCCGACATCCTGTTGAACGACCGCCTCGACCTGCCGGACGCGGCCGACATCACAACGCCGGAGCAGTTCATGCCCGCGGCGTGGCCCGAACGCAACGGCGAGAAGGTCGTGTGGGAGATGTGCCACACGTTCTCCGGCTCATGGGGGTATTTCCGTGACGAGCAGAGCTGGAAGTCGCCCTCGCAGCTGATCTCCCTGCTGGCCGAGGCCGTGAGCAAAGGCGGCAACCTGTTGCTCAACGTCGGACCCACGGGACGGGGTGAGTTCGACGAACGCGCGCTGGACCGGTTGCACGCAATGGGTGAGTGGATGCGTCGTCACAGCCGCAGCATCTATGGCTGCACCCAGCTTCCCGACGACCTGCGCCCCGGCGTACCCGACGGCATCACCGCGACCTACAACCCGTCGACGAACCGGGCGTATCTGCACCTCGTCGAGTACCCCACGCAACCGGTGTTGCTGAAGGGATGGGGCCAACGTCTGGCGTACGCGCAGATGCTCCACGACGCGTCGGAGATCGCTCGCTCGCGTCGATCGTTCGCCGCGTCGCAGTACGGCATGAGCGCGGACGACATCGCGGTGACGCCGCCGGGCATTCGTCCGAACATCGAGGTGCCCGTGATCGAGTTGTTCCTCACATGAGCGCGCCCAACGTGGTCGTGATGATGATGGACGACCTCGCGTTCGGCGACCTCGCCTGCCACGGAAACCCGTACGTCTCGACGCCCAACATCGACGCCCTTTACGCCGAGAGCATCCGCTTCACTCGCTACTCGAGCGGACCGATGTGCACGCCCGCCCGCGCCTCACTCATGACCGGTCGCTATCACCTGCGCACGCGGGCGATCGACACGTTCTGCGGGCGCTCCATGATCGACCCGGGTGAGGTGACGATCGGTCACGTACTGCAGCGCGCCGGTTACAAGACCGGCGCGTTCGGCAAGTGGCACCTTGGGGACGCCTACCCGATGCGGGCCTGCGACCTCGGCTTCGACGAGACGTTGATGCACAACGCCGGCGGCATCGGCCAGCCCGGCGATCACCGCGAGAAT
>JBEHXL010000106.1:0-4487 GCA_048498715.1 Actinomycetota bacterium
TCGGCCTCGCCCAGCGGAATCGTCTGCACGACGACCGCACGATCGCTGTACGTCTTGATCACGACGGTTAGCGCGCGCCTCCGAAGAGGCGTTCGCGGTTCTGGTATTCGCGCACGGCGTCGAACAAGTTCTCCCGACGGAAGTCGGGCCAGAGCACGTCGGTGAACACGAGCTCGCTGTAGGCGAGTTCCCACAACAGGAAGTTGGAGATGCGGAACTCGCCCGATGTCCGCACCATCAGGTCGGGGTCCGGCATCCCGTCGACGTACATACGCGAACGGATGGCCTTCTCGTCGACCTTGTCGGCCTTCACGCCGTCGGCCACGAGTTGCTTCACGGCGTCGACGATCTCGGCGCGGCCGCCGTAGTTGAACGCAATCGTGAGCGTCATCGTCTTGTTGTTCTTGGTGAGCTCGACCGCTTCGTCCATGCGCTTCAAGAGCCGCTTGGGCACGCGCCAGTCACGACGGCCGGCGAAGGTGATGCGTACGTCGCGGCCGTGCAGTTCGTCGCGACGGTCGGTGAGGATCCGCTCGTTGAAGCCCATGAGGTACTTGACCTCGTCGACGGGGCGCTTCCAGTTCTCCGTCGAGAACGCGTAGACGGTCAGCCAGTCCAGACCCAACTCGAGGGCGCCGTCGACGGTGTCGAACAACGCCTCCTCCCCCGCGGCGTGGCCTTCCGTGCGGGGCAGGCCGCGCTTGGTCGCCCAGCGCCCGTTGCCGTCCATCACACAGGCGACGTGTTTGGGGATGCGCTTGGGGTCGATGCCTTTCGGCAGTTTCTTGGCGGCCACGGATGATGACGGTAGTTGCCCGTAGCCTTGGCCTCGTGTCCACGGTGATCGACAAGTTGCAGGCGCGCCTCGAGGCGGATCGGCTCGTCACGGATCCCGACGTCATGGATCAGTACCGCCATGATCGGGCTCTGACGGCGACAGCCGGCAAGCCGCTCGTGGTCGTCCGCGCCAAGACGATTGACGACATCGTCGCGACGCTCGAAGTCGCCACGGCGACCAAGACGCCCGTCGTCACTCGCGGCGCCGGAACCGGTCTGGCCGGCGCGTCCAACTCGATCGACGGGTGCATCGTGTTGTCGACCGCGTTGATGACGCGCATCCTCGACATCGACGTCGCCCAGCGCACCGCCACGGTCGAGCCCGGCCTCCTGAACGGCGACCTCGCCGCCGCCGTCGCCGAGCACGGGCTCTGGTACGCACCTGACCCGTCGTCCCGCGCGATCTGTTCGATCGGCGGCAACGTCGCGACGAACGCGGGAGGGGCGTGCTGCGTGAAGTACGGCGTGACGGGCGACCACGTCGCTGCGCTGAAAGCCGTGCTCGCGAGCGGTGAGGTAATCGAGACGGGCAGCGTGTGCCGCAAGAACGTCGCCGGCCTCGATCTCACGAAGGTGTTGATCGGCAGCGAAGGCACGCTGGCGGTCGTCGCCGAGGTGACGGTGCGTTTGCGGCCGGCGCCGCGTCCACCAGCGACGCTCGTCGCCGTGTTCCCGTCGGCCGAGGCCGCGGGCGAAGCCGTCATCGCCATCGACAAGGTCGCCGAATATTCGCTCGTCGAAATGATGGACCGCACGACGATCAACGCCGTCGAGAACCACCTCCACATGGGCCTCGACACGACCGCAGGCGCGCTCCTCATCGTGCAGTCCGACAGCGCCGCTGCGTTCGACGACGTGACCGCCGCCGAGGCCGCGTGTGTCGCAACCGGCGCGACGTTCACCGCGGCGACGGCCGATCCCGAGGAGGGCCAGCAGTTCCTGCACGCCCGTCATTCGTCGATTCCCGCCCTCGAGGCCAGCGGCGCAACCCTGCTCGACGACGTCGGCGTCCCCAAGCCGCGTCTCGCGGAACTCATCGCCGGTGTCGAAGAGATCGCAGCGCGGCGCAACATCACGATCGCGACGTTCGGCCATGCCGGAGACGGGAACCTGCACCCGACCGTCGTCTACAACCCCGCTGATCCTGTCGAGTTCGAGAACGCCAAGGCCGCCTTCGGCGAGATCCTCGACGTCGCCCTCGCCCTCGGCGGCACCATCACCGGCGAGCACGGCATCGGCACGATCAAGCGCCCGTGGCTCGCCAACCAAGTCGGCCCCACCGAACGCGCGTTGATGGACGGCATCCGTCGTGTGTTCGACCCCGACGGCATCCTCAACCCCGGCAAAGCGACCTAAGACCGCAACGCTTTCTCGAGCTCGCGCCACGCCGCGTCCGCAACGGTCGTGGCCGTGACAAGGCCGCCGCATTGATCGGCCAGCTCGGCGTTGAACCGCGCGACAGCAGCGGGTGCTTCCTTGATCCCTGCCGCAATTTGACGCTTGATCCACGGACGACCGACCAGCCCCGCGACCGCTACCGCCGGACGAGCGATGCTCCGGCCCCGCACCTTGAGATGCGCTGTGAGTCGCCACTCGCTGCGCACAAGGGCGACCTCGATGTCCCCGGCGCCGGTCAAGAATGTGTGCTTCACCGCAGCTCGCAAAGTCCGGTGCGCCACGTCGATGCGTCCGTCGCCGCTGATGCCCGCGCTGGAATCCGCCCACGCAAACTGACAGGTGCGCGGCGACAGGCCTGGCGCCAGACGTAACGATCCATTTCCTCCACCCTCGGCGTCGCGGAAGGAGGCTGCGACTTCGGTGGCGTCGTCACGCTCAACGGCAACAAAGAAATGCGGGGGTGGCGCCGTCCCGCTTGGCTGAGGCCGGACCTCGTATTCGACTGGAGCCATCGGGTGGACGCCGGAGCAAACTCGAAGCCGGTCCGAGGCACCCGATGGCAGCTCGAATCGGTCACTCACTCGTAGTGAGCGCAAGCGAGCCAGAACCAGCGGCACTGCATCGGCGAGGGCGTCGACGTCGATCGCGGGAATCGTCGCCGAGACCGTCAGCCGCACGTCACGACCTTAAACCGCTCGACTTTTGACGTGTTTCGGACCACCGCCGGTCAGAAACACGTCAAAAGTCGATTGGTGGTAGCGTGCTTGTGAAAGTTTTCACAAGGAGTCTGGGATGAACCAGTACGACGTCCTGATCGTGGGTGGCGGTTTTGGCGGGGCGTTCGCGGCCCGTCATCTGGAGCGACTCCTGAAGGGCCGGTCGGAGCGGGTCTTGCTCGTCGCCTCGGAGAACTTCTTTCTCTTCTCGCCCCTGCTGCCCGAGGCTGCCAGCGGCACCCTCGAACCGCGACACGCGGTCATCCCGCTGCGCGAGTTCCTACCGAACACCACCCTGCTCACCGGCGCGGTCACGAGTCTCGATCCCGCAGGACGCACGGCGAAGGTCGTCGACCTCAACGGCGACGCCCATGAAATCGCGTTTCGTTCGCTCGTCCTCTCCCCCGGCTCCCAGCCGACCACGCGTCCCATCCCCGGCCTGACGGAACACGCCGTCGGGTTCAAGACACTCGCCGACGCCATCTGGCTGCGGAACCACGTGTTGCGTCAACTCGAGGCGGCCGACGCGACCGACGACGGCGCGCTGCGTCGTGAGTTACTCACGTTCACCTTCATCGGCGGCGGCTACTCGGGTGTCGAAGCGCTGGCCGAACTGCAGTCGCTGGCAAAGGACGCAATGAAGCGTTCGTATCCAAAGCTGCGCGCCTCGGAGATGCGCTGGGTGCTGATCGAAGCCGCCGACTCCCTCTTGCCGGGCCTGTCGCCGAGGCTGTCGCGCTACTCCGAAAAGGTGCTGCGCAAGAACGGTGTCGAGGTGCACCTGTCGACGCAGCTCATCAGCTGCGAAGCCGCGACCGTCACGATGAGCAAGTCCTCGGTCGCGCCGTTCCGCTCGGGCACCATCGTCTGGACGGCCGGCCAACGGCCGAGCTCGTTGCCAGGCGAAAGCGGCTTCGCTCTCGACGAGCGAGAGCGGGTGCCCGTCGACGCCCACCTGCGGGTGAAGGGCCGCGACGACACCTACGCGATCGGTGACTGTGCGTCGGTCCCCGACCCGGCCGAGAATTTCCGGCCCTGCCCGCCAACCGCGCAGCACGCGCTGCGACAGGGCGTTGTCGCCGCCGTGAACGTCGCGGCCGGTTTCGGCATCGGCGAGCCGAAGGCCTTCACGTACCGCAACCGGGGTCTCGCGGTGACGCTCGGCCGTAACCAGGGCGTCTCCCAGGTGAAGAAGCTCACCTTCACAGGCCCGCTGGCGTGGTTCATGGGCCGCAGCTACCACCTGTTGATGATGCCGGGCCTCGCCCGAAAGTCCCGCGTGGTGAGCGACTGGACGATCTCGCTGTTCTTCCCGCGCGACGTGTCCCAGCTCGGCACGCTCGGGACGCCGACGCCCCTGCCGCCGTCGGAGTAACACCCCCGCCGTAATCTCGGACAAATGGCGGAGGACGGACTCACACGCGCGCTCGCAAACGTGATCGCGCGCCTGCCCGGCGGCGGGGAGATCCGCGAGGGACAGGTGGAGATGGCCGTTGCCGTCGGCCACGCGATCGAGCAGCGTCGCCACCTGATCGT
>JBEHXL010000107.1:0-4396 GCA_048498715.1 Actinomycetota bacterium
CTGCGCCGCAGTCTCCTACGACGAACACTTCGCCTACGCCGACGCAGTGTTCGACGGAATCAGCCAGGGCTTCGTGGGCAACGAGAACACGTCGACCTATGAGTTCAAGGTGATGGAGACCTTCAAGGGTTCGGTGCCGGATCCGGCCTTCGTGCGGACGCCGTTCCAAAGCGCCGCCTGCGGGGACAGCTTCGAGAAGGACATCGCGTATCGGGTCTTCGTGAAGAAGGACGGAGACAACCTCACGACCAACTTGTGCGCGGGCAACATCAAGTCCGCGGACGCGCCGAAGCTCACGACCACGACGACACCCAAGCCCACGACGAGCAAACCGATCGCGGCGACGACAACGACGACGACCGAACCGCCAACGACGACAACCTCCGAGTCCACGACCACCACGACAAGCGAAGGAGATGCGATCGTCATCGCCACCTCAGATGGTGGCGGCAACGGCTGGGTGCTGCCGGTGGTCATCGGTGGCGTGGTGTTGATCGGTGGCGTGGGCACTGCGCTGTACCTGCGTTCCCGTCGTACTGATCCGGCCATCTAGGTTCGGGCGATGGCTCGTATTGCTTCTGCGCTCCTCTGTGACGCGGCGACCGTGCGCGAGGGATTGCTCCACGTGCTCGGTGCCGGCATCACCCGCCTACACCGCGCCGAGTACCCGGCGCCGATGCAGGTGACACTGGCGGCGCAAGTGGTGCTGTCGCCCGTCGAGGTGGAGTTCCCCCACGACGTGACGGCGACCATTCAGACCGAGGACGGCGAAGTCGTCGTGCAGGCGACGGGCCGGCTCGAGTCGAGTGGGCCGAACCCGCTCCTCGAGCCGGGGGAGTCGGTGATCCTGCCGCTGGTGATGAATCTGTCGGGTGTGATGCTCAATCGTCCCGGTGGCTATTCGATCGAGATGGAGGTCGACGGGGTGCACCAGACCTCGGTCACCTTCCGTGCAATTACGGTCGCCATCGCCTGAGGTCTACAATCGGCCCACGTGCCAGCAACCGTTGTTGTAGGAACGCAGTGGGGCGACGAAGGTAAGGCGAAGCTCACCGACCTTCTCGCACGCGAGACCACCATGGTCGTCCGCTATCAGGGCGGCCATAACGCGGGTCACACGATCGTCGTCAACGGCGAGAAGTACGCGCTCCAGCTCGTTCCGTCAGGTGTCCTGTATCCGCACACGACCCCGGTCATCGGCAACGGTGTTGTCGTCGACCCGGCCGTGCTTCTCGACGAGATCGATCGACTCTCCGCTCGCGGCATCGATTGCTCGCGGCTGAAAGTGTCGGGCAACGCCCACCTGATCATGCCGTACCACCAGGAGATCGACGCCCTGACCGAGCGTCGGCTTGGCAAGAACGCGCTGGGTACGACGAAGTCCGGCATCGGCCCGGCGTATGCCGACAAGGCGAGCCGCATCGGTCTGCGTGTGCAGGACCTGCTCGACCCGAAGATCTTCCGCGAGAAGCTCGAGGTTGTTCTCAAGGAGAAGAACCTCATCCTCGCGAAGATCTTCAACCGGCTGCCGATCTCGCTCGACGCGCTGTGTGAGAAGTACATCGATCAGTACGCGCCGCGCATCGCGCCGATGATCTGCGACTCGGTGTCGCTCATCCACGAAGCGCTCGAGCGCGACGAGCACATCCTGCTCGAAGGTGCGCAGGCCACCTTCCTCGACCTCGATCACGGCACGTATCCGTTCGTCACGTCGTCGAACCCCGTCGCCGGTGGTGCGTGCACGGGTGCCGGCATCGGCCCCCGCGACATCACGCGCATCGTCGGTATCGCCAAGCCGTACATCACGCGTGTCGGCGCCGGTCCGTTCCCGACCGAGATTCATGACGAGCTTGCCGACGACCTCATCGAGCGCGGTCACGAGTACGGCACTAACACCGGTCGCCGTCGTCGCGTCGGTTGGTTCGACGCCGTGATGATGCGCCAAGCCGTGCGTCTCAACTCCCTGACCGAGCTCGCCCTTGTGAAGGTCGACCTGCTCGACCCGCTCGACACGGTGAAGGTCTGCGTCGCGTACGAGGTCGACGGTGTGCGCCACGAGTACGCGCCGTACCACCAGAGCGACTTCCACAAGGCGGTGCCCGTCTACGAAGAGCTCAAGGGTTGGAACTCGCCGCTCACCGAGGTCACGTCGCCCGATCAGCTGCCCGAGGCGGCGGCCGAATACCTGAAGTTCATCGCCGATCAGATCGGCATCCCGATCACGTTCGTGGGCACCGGCCCCGGTCGCGATCAGTTCATCCCGATGGCGTAACTGCTTCTGTGCGTCTGTGGATGGGCTCAGCCCATCCACAGACGCACAGAAGCAGGTTTTCCTAAAGATTTGGGCGTTCGCGTCCGATCGGACCATGTGCCCGTATTTCGCAGTTCGACGCGCTCGCTGAAGCGCGTCCTCGTTTCCTCCGTCGTCCTCGCTGGTGCCGCGGTTGCGCTGCCGGCCCTTCCCGCCCACGCCGGCGCCGAAGCGCTCAGCGCGGTCAACGGGTCCTTCACCGGGACCAGCGGCAACGACACGCTGATCATCGGCAACGACGGAACCAACCTCACCAACAACGGCTTCGCGCTCGGTGCTCCCGGATTCGAGTCGCCGCTCGACTTCGATTCGACCGTCGAGGGCGTGCAGACGCGTCACATTCCCGGCAACATCGACTACGGACTCCGCGTGTCGTTCTTCGGCGGCGACGGCGACGACACGTACAAGATCGAAGGCACCTTCGCCGACGAGGTCATCCTCGAACTCGACATGGGTGCCGGCAACGACACGATCGACGGCTCCGCGCAGGGACCCGGTGGCCTGAAGATCCGAAACTGGTCCGGCGCCAAGATGGAGACCGTCGAGACGATCATCGGCTCGCCCTACGACGACACCATCAACGCTCTGTCCTCGGTCGGCGGTGCAGCACGCACTGCGCCGCTCACCGTGTTCGGTGGCGCCGGCAACGACTGGATCGTGGGCAGCGACGGACCCGACGTGATCTACGGCGGCGGTGGGACCGATCGCATCGGCGGCAGGGGCGGCAACGACGTGATCGTCGCGGCCTCGCCGCTTCCGGTCGCGGAGACGAACCTCGACGGCGGACCCGGTAACGACCAGCTCATCGTGCAGGGCACGGTCGACGCTGACGCCCTCGAGGTCGCCGGCTATCCGGGTGAATTCTGGGTCTTCAATCTCGTCAACTTCGACAGCGCTTATCACGCACTCAACGTCGAGCGCGCCCGACTCGACCTCGGCAACGGGGACGACTACGCGTTCCTCAGTTCGCAGCTGGCGACGACTGGTGTCGTCGGTGGCGCCGGTACGGACCAGGTCATCGTCGACGCGTTCAAGTCGACGGCAACCGTCACCACGGTCGGCTCGCTCAAGCGCATCACGGCCCCTCTCGCGAACCGCACCCCGATCACGAATCTCAGCGCCGTCGAGCAGTACGCGATCGCGGACGAGACCGTCATCGGTACGGCGCCGACTCCCGGCGGCGGCCCCCACGTCCGCACCTTCCGCGCCGACGGCACGCCCGTCGCCAACTTCTACGCCTACGACGCTGGCTTCACCGGCGGCGTCACGCTCGGCATGGGCGACCTCAACGGCGACGCCGACGACGAGATCATCACCGCGGCCGGTCCCGGCGGCGGCCCGCACGTGCGTGTCTTCTTCAGCGACGGCACCGACACCGGCGCCCAGTGGTACGCCTACGACCCGTCGTTCAACGGCGGCGTGAGCGTCGCCGCGGTCGACGTCGACGGGAACGGGATCGACGAGATCGTCACCGTGCCGGCCAAGAACAGCGAGCCGCGTGTTCGCATCTGGACCGGCGACGGCCAACTCGTCACCGAATGGAACGCGCAGGGCTTCGGTACCAGCGGGCTCAAGGTGGCCCGGGGCGCGCGCAACGGTTACTTCGGCGGCGACGAGATCCTGCTGTCGGCGGCCGACGGCGAACAGTCCGTCGTGCGCGCCTTCGACGCCGACGGCGAGCTCGCCGCCGAGTACGACCCGTACGTTCCGTACGGCCCGTTCACCGGCGGCGCATCGGTATCGCGCGGCGAATTCAAGGGTGGCGCCAACAAGGTCATCGGCGACGAAGTCATCACCGGTGCCGGCATGGGTGGCGGGCCTGTCGTGCGCGTTTCGCAGCTCGCTCCGAACTCCAAGACGCTGAACACGATCGGTTCGTTCTTCGCCTACGACCAGTCCTACACGGGTGGCATCGAGGTCGCCGCGTGCAACCCCGACGGCGGCAACGACGAGATCGTGACCGTGCCGTCCCACGGCGCGGCGCCTTGGGTGCGCATGTTCAACCTGAACGGGTCGGCCAACCGCAAGGGCTTCTTCGCTTACGACAAGGCGTTCACCAACGGCATCCGTGTCGTCTGCGGTGGT
>JBEHXL010000108.1:0-4358 GCA_048498715.1 Actinomycetota bacterium
GAGTCGCGGTCGCCGAGGTAGATGTTGTCGCCCATCCCGATCTCGTCGCCGTAGTAGAGGACGGGGCTGCCGGGCAGGCTGAACAACAGCGCGTGCAAGAGTTCGGCGAGTCGCGGGTTGTTGTCGACCAGCGGAGCCAAGCGACGGCGGATCCCGATGTTGACCTTCATGCGCGGGTCCTTCGCGTACTCCGCATACATGTAGTCGCGCTCTTCGTCGGTGACCATCTCGAGGGTCAACTCGTCGTGATTGCGCAAGAAGATGCCCCACTGACACCCCTCCGGAATCTCCGGCGTCTGGGCGAGGATCTCGGTGATGGGATGGCGCTGCTCGCGACGCACGGCCATGAAGATGCGCGGCATCAACGGGAAGTGGAAGCACATGTGGCATTCCTCGCCGCCTCCGAAGTAGTCCACGACGTCGGCGGGCCACTGGTTGGCCTCGGCGAGGAGGACGCGGTCGGGGTAGAGCGCGTCGACTTCCTTACGAAGCTGCTTCAAGTAGTCGTGCGTCTCGGTGAGGTTCTCGCCGTTGGTGCCGTCACGCTCGAAGAGGTACGGCACGGCGTCGAGGCGAAAGCCGTCGAGGCCACGGTCGAGCCAGAACCGCATGACGTCGAACATCGCCTGCTGCACGTCGGGGTTGTCGAAGTTGAGGTCGGGCTGGTGGCTGAAGAAGCGGTGCCAGTAGTACTGGTTGCGCTCGGCACCGTAGCTCCAGTTCGACGGCTCGGTGTCGGTGAAGATGATGCGCGCTTCGGGCCATCGTTCGTTGTCGTCGTTCCACACGTACCAGTCGTGCTTGGGATTGGTGCGGTCCTGGCGCGACTCGAGGAACCAGGGGTGCTGATCGCTCGTGTGGTTCATGACCAGGTCAGCGATGATGCGGATGCCGCGGCGGTGCGCGGAGTCGATCAACTCGGTGACGTCGTCGAGGCTGCCGTACTCCGGCAGGATCGAGAAGAAGTCGCTGATGTCGTAACCGCCGTCGCGCAGCGGCGACTTGTAGAACGGCAGCAGCCACAGGCAGTCGACGCCGAGCCACTCGATGTAATCGAGCTTCTCGATGAGGCCCCGCAGGTCGCCGGTCCCGTCGGCGTTGCCGTCGTAGAACCCACGGACCAGCACCTCGTAGAACACGGCGCGCTGAAACCAGTTCGGGTCGCGCGGCGGGTCGATGAGTGGAAGTTGCACAGCGCGATCCGTCACGGTCATCACTGGCTCCGTACGTGCAAGAGGTGGGCGGGTTCTTCCGACGAGAGGCGGACGTACGCGGCGTTGCCGCTCCATACGAAGGTCGCATCGGTCAGCTCGTCGTGGACTTCGAACGAGTCGCCTTCCTTCACGCCGAGCGCCTCGAGGTCGAGCCACAACGTGTCTTCCTGCGTGTTGTACGGATCGAGGTTCACGACGACCAGCACCGTGTCGTGCCCGTCAGCCGCCGCTTTCGAATACGCCAGCAGGTTGTCGTTGCCGTTCGCGTGAAAGGTGACGTTGCTCAACTCGGTCAATGCGCGGTGACGACGCCGAGCGTCGTTGACTCGGGCGATGTACGGCGCAAGGGACCCGTCGTCATCGAAGCGGCGGTGCTTGATCTCGTACTTCTCGGAGTGCAGAAACTCTTCGTTCGCTTCCGAGAACGGCTCGTTCTCGCACAACTCGTAGCCGCTGTAGATGCCGTAGCTCGGACTGAGCGTTGCGGCCAGGACGAGCCGCTGTTTGAAGACCGAAGACGGCCCGTTCCGCAGTGGACCGCTGAGGATGTCGGGCGTCGTCGGCCAGAAGTTGGGGCGCATGTACCCGGCCGTCGGTGCGTACGCGACTTCCGTGCCGTATTCGACGAGCTCGTGCTTCGTGGTCCGCCACGTGAAGTACGTGTAGCTCTGACTGAAGCCGACTTCGGCGAGCTTCGCCATCACCTTCGGGCGCGTGAACGCCTCCGAGAGGAAGACGATGTCTGGGTTCGTCGAATGCACCTGGGTGATGAGCCACTCCCAGAACGGCAGCGGCTTCGTATGCGGGTTGTCGACGCGGAAAATGCGGACGCCACGATCGATCCAGAAGTCGATGATGTCCTTGCACGCCTCCCACAGCGCGCGCCGGTCTGACTCCTCCGTCGGCCAGAAGTTGATCGGGTAGATGTCCTGGTACTTCTTGGGCGGGTTCTCCGCGTATTTGATCGTGCCGTCGGGTCGCTGGTGGAACCACTCCGGGTGTTCGGTGACCCACGGGTGGTCGGGTGAACACTGCAAGGCGTAGTCGAGCGCGACTTCGAGCTGCAGCTCGCCGGCGCGCGCCACGAAGGCCGCGAAATCGGCTTCGGTGCCCAGGCTCGGCTCGATCGCCGTGTGGCCCCCATCCGCAGAACCGATCGCCCACGGGCTGCCGGGGTCGTCCGCGGCCGGGGTCAGCGAGTTGTCCCGACCTTTTCGATGGCTCATGCCGATCGGATGAATCGGTGGGAGGTAGACGACGTCGAAGCCCATTTCGGCCACGGCGTCGAGGCGCTCGGTGGCGCCGCGCAAGCCGCCGTAGGACCGCGGAAACAACTCGTACCAGGCACCGACGGCGGCGCGTTCTCGGTCGACCCACACCCGGTACGTGCCGGTCTTGGTGACGTCGGCTTCGACGAGTTCGGAGATCGGATCCACGACGTCGGGCGCCGATGCCGCTTCGAACCGACTCGCAAGATCCCGAGTCGTGTCGCGCAGGATTTCGATCGCAGCCTTCACGTGCTCCCGGTCGACGCGCGCGATGCGGCGCAGGCGGGCCTCGAGAAGCAACGCGCCTTCCTCGAGTTCGACCGAAATGTCGTCGCCGGCGTCGAGCTTCTTGCGGGTGTCGCGCCGCCAGGTCGCGAGGGTGTCGGTCCATCCCTCGATGGCGAACTCGTGCAGGCCGAGTTCGGACGGTTCGACGTCGCCGACCCACAGGTCGTTGACGACCTCGCGCATGGGCGCCGTCTGCCACTTCTTCGACCCAGCCGGTCGCAGCGACACTCGGGCAGCGAGCACCGCATGTCCGTCCCGAAAGATGTCCGCCCGCACTCGAAGGCGATGCCCCACGACAGCTTTCGCAGGCAGGCCCGTCGGAGTGCGGGGCTGTACGTCGTCTATGACGATCCCGCGCTTCATCAGTACTGGCCCTACCCCGCGCGCCCGCCTTTAGAAGTTAAGAGTCGATAACGAACACATCTCGTTCGAAGTCGACGCGTAGCGTCACGTCACCTCGACGCATTTCGAGCGAGGTCGCGCCGGTGACGCGAACCTCGCACTTCTCCGGCAGGGTTGCCCGCAAGCCGATGAGGTCGCGGTAGAAGCCGAGCATTGACCGGTGGCGGTCCGCACTGCGCTCGTGCCACTGAAGTTTGCTGCGTGTGAAGGTCGCGAGGTCTTGCGGGTCCGGGACATCCTCGGGCTTCCACCCGAAGGCCTTGAACTCGTTGCGCCGACCGTTGCGGACGGCTTGCGCGAGGTCCGGGTTCTCGTGGTCGGTGAAGTACTGGAAGGGCGTGGAGGCCGCCCATTCCTCGCCCATGAACAGCATCGGTGTACCCGGTCCCAACAGCACCACCGCTGCGGCCATACGAGCCTTGGTGTCACTGACGAGATGACACAGCCGGTCACCGCGGGCGCGGTTGCCGATCTGGTCGTGGTTCTGCGTACACGTGACCGTACTGGCGTCTGCGGCCCTGAGCGCACGGACGAGTCCGTCGACGGAGCCGAATGACGCGTAGTACCCGTCACGCTCGCCCGTGAGCAGGACGTGAAGCTCGTGGTGGACGTCGTCGAACCAGTGTCCGTCGACGCCAGGGTTGTGATGCTCGTGCTCGGCGATCAAGAAGCGACCACGGCAGGCGTCGGCGATTTCGTGGACGATCGACTCGTCGTACAGCGCATGCACGGCGTCGAGGCGCAGTCCGTCGGCGCCGTACTCGTCGCACCACATACGCGCGTTGTCCACGATGAACGCACGCACTTCGTCTTCTCCGAGGTTCACGGCGTCGCCCCACGGCGTCGTGTGTGCATCGGTGAAGTACGGGCCGAACGCGTCGAGGTAGTTCCCGTCGGGACCGAGGTGGTTGTAGACGACGTCGATCACGACCGCGAGGTTTCGTTCGTGGCATGCGGTCACGAGTTGCCGCAGGCCGAGCGGACCCCCGTACGCGTGATGTGGCGCGTACAAGTCGACGCCGTCGTAGCCCCATCCCCGCGTCCCTGGAAACTCGACGACCGGCATCAACTCGACCGTCGTGACGCCGAGGTCGACGAGGTGATCGAGGTGGTCGATCGCGCCGGTGAACGTGCCGGCCTCGCTGAAGGTCCCGACGTGGAGTTCGTAGATCACCTGGCGCTCGAA
>JBEHXL010000109.1:0-4236 GCA_048498715.1 Actinomycetota bacterium
TGTGCCCGACCGTTTACGCCTCGCGTTCGGGGCCGAGGCGCGCCCGGGGGTCGTCTGGTACGCGCCGCTGCTGAACTTCAGCGGGTACGCCGACGAGGCGCGGGCGTTCATCCTCGGCCTGCGCGACCAGGGGCGGGAGGTGCGCGCCGAACCGCTCGGTGAGCCGTCGGCCGCGTTCGTCGCCGGGCTCGATCCGGAGATGAAGGCAGCGCTCGAGGAGGCCACACGCGTCCCGCGACCCAAGCACGCGGTGCACGTTCTGCACATTCCCGGCCAAACGCTGAGCCGGCTGCCCGGTGCGGGCTATCACGTCGCCCGCACGATGTTCGAGACCGACGGGTTGCCGTCGGCCTGGGTGCCACGCCTCAACGAGATGGACGAGGTGTGGGTGCCGACCCAGTTCAACGTGAAGACGTTCCGCGCGGCGGGAGTCACTGCGCCGATCCAGGTGGTGCCCGGTGGTGTGCACGCCGACGCGTTCGTTGGCGCCGAGCCGCTGCCGATCGATGGGCTGCGGGGCACGGTGTTCCTCTCCGTGTTCGAGTGGAGCTTCCGCAAGGGCTGGGACGTGCTGCTCAAGGCATGGGCCAAGGCGTTCGGCCCGAAGGACGACGTCACGCTGCTGTTGCGCACCTACCCGATGAAGCGGCCAGGCGTCGATCTGCCGCAGGAGGACATCGAGCGCCAGATCAACACGTACCTCGGCAAGATCGGTACGTCGCGCAAGAAGGTGGCGCCGATCGTGGTGCTGCACGATCCCATCGCGGATGCCGACATGCCCCGGCTCTATGCGACGGGCACCGCGTATGTGAGCTGCACGCGAGGCGAAGGCTGGGGCCGGCCGATGCTCGAGGCGATGGCGGCGGGGCTGCCCACGATTGCGACGCGCTGGTCGGGGAACCTCGAGTTCATGAACGACGACAACTCGCTGCTACTCGACGTCGAGGCGCTCGAAGCGATCGACCAACGCGAGGAGCTCGAGTTCTACCGGGGGCAGCGCTGGGCGCGCCCCTCGCCGGTGCACCTGACCAAGCTCATGAAGCAGATCGCGGCCGACCCGGCTGGGGCGGCCGCGATTGGGGCGCGAGCGCAGGCCGACGTGCAGGCGCACTGGACGTGGGCGCACGCCGTCGACGTGGCTGCAGCGCGCATCGACGAGATCAGCGGCGGCATGCGTACGGCGGCGCCGTCGAGCAACGGACCGGCCGTGCGCTGGGTCGGTGAGCAGTACTCGCGTCACTCGTTGGCGCACGTGAACCGGGAGCTGTGTGCCCGGCTGGTCGACGATGTCGAGCTCGAGATCGAGACGTACGAGCACGCCCTGCATCGGGCGGTGCACGGCGACGACGTGGCGGCGTTGGAGGCGCGCACGGGTGACGTGTTGACGCGTCCGCCCCGCGTCGAGGTGCGGCATCAATGGCCGCCGGACTGGAGCCCGCCGCGTCAGGGCGCGTGGGTGGCCATGCAGCCGTGGGAGTTCGGCGGACTGCCGGATCAGTGGGTGCGCAGCCTCGAGAAAGTGGACGAGGTGTGGTGTTACACGTCGTGGTTGCGGGACTGTTACGTGGCGTCGGGCGTGCCGGAGGAGAAGGTGCGGGTGATCCCGCTCGGAGTCGACACGTCACTGTTCACGCCCGACG
The DNA here is from genome assembly GCA_048498715.1 of Actinomycetota bacterium. Taxonomy (GTDB): domain Bacteria; phylum Actinomycetota; class Acidimicrobiia; order Acidimicrobiales; family JACCXE01; genus JACCXE01. The sequence goes on from JBEHXL010000109.1 coordinate 1,641, forward strand.
GGCCGACGTACCGGTTGGCGACGGACAAGACGACGAAGCTGTTGTTCGTCGGCGGCACGATTGCGCGCAAGGGCATCGACGTGCTGCTCGACGCGTACACGTCGACCTTCGGCCCTCACGACGACGTGCGCCTCGTGATCAAGAGCACCGGCGCCGACGGCGCGTACCGGAACCAGCATCAGGACGACCGGATTCGCGCGCTCGCCGCCGACCCGTCGAAGCCGTCCATCGAGCTGATCACCCACGACCTGTCGCCCTCGCAGCTCGCCGGTCTGTATCGCTCGTGTGATGCGCTGGTGCACCCGTATCGCGGCGAAGGCTTCGGCTTGCCGATCGCCGAAGCGATGGCGTGCGGGCTGCCCGTGATCGTGACGGATCAGGGCGCGGCAACCGACTTCTGCGACGCCGAGACCGCGTTGCTGATCCCTTCGACGCGTGGTCCCGTGCCGGCCGACGGCGGCTTGCCGCCGACCACGACCGGTTACTGGTGGGCCGAGCCCGACGTCGCGGCGCTGTCGTCGATCCTGTGCGACGTGGTGAGCAATCCGTCCTCTACGGCTGCGACCGCGGCGCGTGGTCGGGAGCGGGTGCTGCGTGATCTGTCGTGGGACGTCGCCGCGGCGATGGTGCGGGAGCGCCTCGTCGAGCTGGCGTCGATCGTCCCCGTCCGCTTCCAGAACGAACTCGTGTTGTCCCAAAGGTGAGCACTGTGGCCCGTCCTCCCGCATCGATCATCGTCACCGCCGACAGCTGGGCCGTCGCCCAGCCCTGCGTCGACCGGCTGCAGCCGAAGCTCGGCATTCGTGACGAACTGATCGTCACGATTGCCGATGAGTTCTTCGCCCAGACGACGATGAAGGGCTCGGTGCGGGTGGTCACCGGCTCGCCGGACCAGGTGATTCGTGACGCCGTGTTGACCGCAGCGCACGACCACGTCGTGTTCATGGAGCCGCACCTCGTGGCGACCGGGCACTGGCTCGACGCGCTGCTCGCCCCGTTCGAGGACGAGGGCGTTGTCGCGACCGGCCCGACGATCGTCACCAGTGCTAGCAGCGACGCGCTGCGGGAACTCGGCCGCACGTGGGCGAAGGACCATCGCGGCGAGACCGCGTTGGTCGACGAGTTGTCGGCCGAATGCGTGGCCGTGCGCCGGCATGCGTTCCTCTCGGCGGGCAGCCTCGACCGGCTCGTCGGTCGGCTCGTCATCGCCCGTGAGGCGTTGCTCGGCGTGATCGGGGCGACGACGATTGCGCGTGTGCGCGCCGATCGCACCGGACCGCTGGTCTCCGCCTGTCTGATCGTGAAGAACGAAGAGGAGAACCTCGCCCGCTGCCTGGCCTCGATCGGGAACTTCGCCGACGAGATCGTCGTGAACGACACCGGCTCCACCGACAACACCGTCGAGATCGCGCGCAGTGTTGGTGCGGTGGTGCTCGAAGGGGAGTGGACCGACGACTTCGCCGCCGCTCGCAACGCCGCGCTCGAAGCGTGCACGGGTGAGTGGATCCTCTGGATCGACGCCGACGAGGTGCTGCTCGGTGACCGCGCGGCTTTCCGCACGGTGCTCGAGGCCGACCCACCGGTCGACACGATCAGCGTCACCATCGACAACCTCGACAACGCGGGCAGCGCCGTCGGCTACTCGAACCAGGCCGCGAAGGTGTTCCGTCGGGCGCGGGCGCAGTGGAAGGGACGCCTGCACGAACAGGTCGTCGCCCGCGACGGTGGCGAGCTGCGCCTCGGGCACACCGAGTACATCCGCATGCTGCACGCGGGTTATCTCGACGACGAACTGGCCGACAAGTCCAAGAGCGAGCGCAACATCCGCATCGCCGAAGCCGAGATCGCCGAGGGCACCGACCGGCCTGGTTTGGTGCGCATCCACCTCGGGCGCTCCTTGGCGAGCGCCGGCCGCCTCGACGAAGCGCTCGAACGATTCGAAGAAGCACTCGAGACGACGGAAAAGCCTGTCGAACGGCGATTGGCTCTGCGCCACGGCGCCGAGGCGCTGCTCGACACCGGTCGCGCCGAAGAAGCGATCGAGTGGATCGACCGGCTGCGCGATGTCAGCGAGAAGCCGGCCATGGCGGACTATCTCGCCGCGATCGCTCGCGCCGACATGGGCGACGAGGCCGGCGCGCTCGACCTGCTCATGAAACTGCGCGAAGTGCGCGACGAGGACGGCTTCGTGATCCCCGATCACGTACTGCGGCTGCGGCGGGCCCTGTTGTTGCGCAACGCGCAGCGCTGGACCGACGCGTCCGACGAACTGCTCGCGATCGTCACCGACGACATCGCGCCGCCCTGGAGCCTGCTCGCGGAGGTCCACTGGCGGGCGAAGCGCAATCCGGACGAGGTCGCCTCGGTGATCTCCGACGCACAGCTCACGCCGGCGCTGGGCCAGCTGCTGGCCGTCACGCCCGAGGCGGCGGATTCGATCATCAACGCGCTGCACAAGCGCTGGGGTGACGACGCGGCCGTGCTGGCCGCCGCCTCGGCCGTCGCCGCCAAGCTGCCCGTCACCCGCGCGCTTGAGTGGTCGGCGCACTTGCGGCGAACCGGCCTCGACGGGCACTGCCCGCTGCTGGCGATTGCG
>JBEHXL010000110.1:0-4179 GCA_048498715.1 Actinomycetota bacterium
GAGAGCCACCAAATCCGTCGGCGGCGCGCCTGTCCGCAGGGGCGCTTCGTCGTAGAGCGACTGCAAGGCCGCCGCGATGAGATCGGGCATCGAGTCGAAATGGTGGGTGAACGCACCACGCGTCACGCCCGCCCGCGCGCACACCTCGACCGACGTCGTCGCAGCCCACCCGTGCTCGATCAGCGAGTCGCGCGCCGCCGCGATCAGCAAGGAGCGCGTCGCGGCGCGCCGATCCGCCTGGGTGCGACGCTCGGTCAATCGATGACCGTGCGCAACTGGATCGGGATACGGGGCGACGTGTCGATGCCTTGGATGATCGCACCGTTCGCCTCGAGGATCGGGCGCAGCTCCCGGTACGCGGCGCGGTAGCGGTACCACGGGATCGACGGATACAGGTGGTGCACGAGGTGGCGGTCCTGCTGAAGCAGCAGCCACGTCGAGAACGGGAAGCGGTTGACGCGGGTGGCGCCGAATCGGTCGGTACGGTCGAACGGGAAGTGCGGCAGCCACTGGAACAGCACCATCAGGAGAAGAATGCCGATGCGGCTCGGCAGGTACCAGAGCAGGAAGGTCGGTACGAAGGCGCCGAACGGAATCGATAGCAACACGATCAACAATGCGAGTTGGTTGATCCGCCGCATGCGTCCGCGCGTCTCGTCGGAGTCGAGCGGTTCGCTACCGGGCGGGACGAGCTTGCTCACGATGCGCCCAACGACCTTGTCGCCGACCAGCGGGACCGAGCCGACGGCGGCCAGCGTCATCAGGAACACCCACTTGAGCGGCACCTGCCAGAGCGGCCCCTTCACCAGCAGGTCGGGGTCGTTGTTCTTGTTGGTGTGCGCGTGGTGACGCAGGTGGTTCGAGGCGTAGCCCTTGTATTCCAGAAGGACGAGGCCTGACGCCACCGTGCCGCACAGCGTGTCGAGCCACGCGAGCGAGGCGCGTCGCCCGCTGATCGCCTTGTGCGTCGCGTCGTGGTGCACGGTGTAACTCGCGTACGCGACGAGCGAGTTGACGACGAAACCGATGAACAAGGGCAAACGGTGGTCGAGCCAGAGCGCGATGACAGCAACGTCGGCGCCGACCAGCACGAACGCAAGGAGCACGGTCGGCCAACCGATCGAGCCGGAGTACTTCTGGACTATCGCCTTCTCGTCGCTTCCCATCGACTCATTGTTACATACATTGTTGTATGTATGTAACTAGGCGGAGGCTTTGACCTTCTTCCGGGCGGGCTTGCGGGAGCCAGACCGCTGGATCGCCGACTCGTTGACGCCGAGGTAGGACTCGATCACCTGCGGGTGGGCAAGTACGTCTGCCGGCGTTCCGGCGAAGATCACCTGACCGTTCTCCAGCGCGACCAACTCGTCGCAGAGTCCGGTCAGCAACGCCATGTCATGCTCGATGATCACGATCGCGGCACCCGTCTCGGCCTGTACCCGGCGCAGGAGCGGACCGAGCGCCTCGGTGTCCTTCTGGGCGACACCGGCCGACGGCTCATCGAGTAGGAGCACCGCAGGATCCATCGCAAGCGCGCACGCCAGCTCGACGATGCGACGCGTGCCAGTCGACAGGTCGGCGATCGGCACGCTGGCGAAGCCACTCAGGCCGAGCAGTTCGATCAGTTCGGCGGCGCGCTCGAAGGCGTCCGCCTCGGCGTTGACCGCGGCCGGCAACGCCATCGCTGACGCGAGCCAGTCCTTGTTCGATCGATGCCGGTCGTAGGCAACGGCGATCGTCTCGGCGACGGTCAGCGACGGATACAGCCGCGCCTCTTGGAAGCTGCGACCAAGACCCTGGACGGCGCGTTTCGTCGGCGGCATATCGGTGATGTCTTCGTCACCGAGTTCGATGCGTCCGCCGTCCGCCTCGTGAAACCCGGAGATGACGTCGAACAGCGTGGTCTTGCCCGCCCCGTTGTGCCCGATGAGGCCGACGATCGTGCCGGGCTGGACGTTGATACTCATGCTGTCGAGAGCGCGGATGCCGCCGAAGTTCTTGGTGACCTCGGTGACGCGTAGCGACAGGTCGCGCGACGGCACGGCCGCTCCGTTCGTCTCCTTCTGGAGCGGCTTGGGAGCTTCGCCGATGAAGACCGACCGCAGGATGTCGGGGCGTTCGAGCAGTCCGAGCGTGTCGCCGGTGAAACGCACAGCGCCCTTCTCGAGGAACACCGCGCGCTGGGCGAGTTCGATCGCCACGTTGACCGACTGTTCCACCGCAACGATCGTCGTTCCCGCTGCGTGAATCGCACGCACCTTCTCGACGAGCATGCCGACGATCGTCGGCGCGAGGCCGAGCGACAACTCGTCGATCAGCATCACCTTCGGCTTCGTGATGAACGCCATCGCCAGCGACAGCTGCTGCTGCTCACCGCCCGACAGGTTGCCCGCCATCTGGTGATTGCGGTCGCGCAGGATCGGGAACATCTCGAGCATCTCTTCGGTCGCCTCGTGGGTGCGGCCGTTGTCCTTGCGAATCTGCCAGCACGCGAGGCGCAGGTTCTCCTGCACCGTCATCGTCGGGAAGATGCCGCGACCGCCCGGCATCATCGAGATGCCCTTGCGCGCGATCTCGTCGGTCGACAACTTCGTGACGTCCTCACCGAACAACTCGACGGTGCCGCTCGACGCCGGCAGCAAACCCATGATCACGCGGAACACCGTCGACTTGCCGGCGCCGTTCGTGCCGAGCAACGCCACGACTTCGTTCTCCGCCACCCCCACGTCCACCCCGAACAACACCTGCAACGGCCCGTACGCGGCCTCGATCTCGCGGCAGACGAGCACTCCATCGTCAGCCTGTGATTTCTCGGTGCGGTCTTTGCCCTCAGAAATCACAGGCTGGGATTCGCCGAGGTCGAGCGAGCCGGCGGCGGCGCCGACGTCGAGCAGAATGCCGCGACGCTTGGCGACGAGGGCGACGTAGCGGTCGCGGAACTGCTCGATCGCTTGGCCGATGCCACCGGGGAATGCGAGCAGGACGAACAGCATGAGCGCGCCCGTCGCCAGTCCCCCGAACGCGGCTCCCTGCGACGTCGTGAGGCCGATGAGGAAGATAAGCAGTTCGATGGCGGCCACACCCGCGAGCGCTCCGCCGATGCTCGAGAGACCACCGACGACGGCCATCGAGAACACGAGCACGCTTGTCTGCGGCGGGAAGCTGGCGGAGCCAACGCCCGTCTCGAGCACACCGGCCAACGCGCCGGCCACACCCGCGATCGCGCCGGCGACGGCCATCCCCGCGATACGCGTGCGGACGACCGGGATCGCCATCGCGGCGGCGGCGCGCTCGTTGTCGCGCGAGGCCAGCATCAGGCGACCGGGCCGCTGCGAGCGCAGCACCCTCGCCAGAATCACGACGAGCGTGAGCACGCCGAGGATGACGTAATACGTGGTGCGCTCCGACGCCATCGGGTAGCGCTTCCACAACACGGGGCGCTCGATGTTGTTCGGAATCCAAGACGGGAAGTTGGCCGGGTTGAGGACGAAGTTGTCCATCGCGGCGGCGAACAGCAGCGTCGTCACCGCGAGGAACAGCGGCCGCACCCGCAGCGCCGGGATGCCGATGGCGACGGAGATGACCGCGCCCACGACAGCCGCTAGCACGATCGCCGCGAACAGATCCACGTTCGAATCGACGATGACCTTGCCGGCAATCACGGCGCCCGCACCGACGATCGCGACCTGACCGAGGCTGATGGTGCCGCCCCATCCCGAGAGGATCACGAGCGACACGACGACGATGCCGTAGATCAGGTAGCCCGACACGGTGTGAATACGCGACGGCGCGGCGAGCACCGGGAAGATCAGCGCAATCGCGCCGAGCACGCCGAGCAGCGCAATACGACCACCCACGACTTCCGGCAGCTTCGCGACCGACGGGTGCAGCGGATGGGAGGCGGCCGACAGTGACCACGACGACTCCCCCGCTTCGGCCCGGCTCACGTTCCACCGGCGCAGCAACAGAGCCAGCAACACGATCGCCAACAGGGCGACCGTCATGATCGATGCCTTGTGCACGTTGTACGAGACGACGGCGTGGAACACGCCGAGCGCCACGCCGGCGCCGAAGGCGACCGGCAGGTCGTCCATCTTGGCGATGATCGCGGCGGCCAGCGCCGGCATGAAGATGCCGCCCACGCTCACGAACGGGCTGAACGGCAGACCGTTGGCGGGC
>JBEHXL010000111.1:0-4170 GCA_048498715.1 Actinomycetota bacterium
TTGGCTCGCTCGACGAAGAGGTTTTCCATGTTCACGTTGTCGATGTGATGCATCCACGAGACGCCGACATCGCGTGGATCTCGTCCGACGGCGATGTACGTCACACCACTGTCACGGGGCAAGGCCGCATAACCGAGATGGGACTTCATGAAGCGCCGGTGCGTTTGCGCGTCGAGTTCCGCCATGACGTCCGCGATCGGACGCGTATTCATGTCCAGCCATGGCGAAATGTGTGCCATCGGCGCGTAGAGGTCCGGCGAGTCGAAGATCAGCAGCGACACGATGCGCTGGGTCCATGTCGTCCCACACTTCGCCGGCGTCGCGATGACGATGTCGTCATACCGAAGACGCAGTCCTTCCCATCGGGTGCTGTCGAACAGAAACGTCTTGACCGCCACGGCATCCCTCCCAAGCGCGACCGCAGAGGCGGAGTGTAGGTTTTCGCTCGAACCAACGAAGGGAGACGGGGAATGCGTCGTTTTGCTGGTTATGTGGCCGCGCTGGCCTTGATTGGTGGCGCGGCGGTGGTGGGTACCGCGCCGTCCGCAGAAGCTGCCGTCGGTCCGATCATCGTCGTGCCGACTCTGGGCGGCTCTCGACTCGTGGCGATCCCGCGCATCTTCGAGCTCACGCTGCGCGCTGACATCGCGCTCAGCCAGTTCCGCGCGCGGATCGATCGGCTGCCGACGACGTTTCGGTAGCGCTCAGCCGTAGTAGCCGGAGTGCAGGTACACGCACGGCACCCCGGCGGCGCGGAGCATCATCACGTTGCGCGGATCGTCTTCGAACGCGAGCACGAGGTTGATGCCGCGTTGCTTGAGCTCTTGCACTGAGTAGAACTTGAAGTCCTCGGCGTAGTCGTAGTCGCCGTGGTCGCGCATGATCAGCAGGTCCCACCGCAGGTCGTAACGCTCGAGCCAGCCGATGGTTTGGGGCTGCACGCGCAACGGACGCGCGGTGAGCAGCACGATCTTGAGCGACGAGTCGAGCCGGTGGAGTAGCTCCGCGACTTCTTCGATGACCGGGTCGTCACCGCACGCGTTGAAGAACGCTTGCCAGTCGCGACGCGGCCCTTCGATGTAGTGCTGCCGACCGACGGCATCGGACAACACGCCGTCGAGGTCGAACATGACGGCCTCGCCCGGATCGATGGGGCCGTCACGCCATCGCCAGTTCGGTGGTGTGAAGGGTTGACTCACTCCTCGGTCGGCGTGCTGGCGGCACGCCGGGCGATCTCGTCGACGACCGATGCGTCGGCGAGCGTCGTGGTGTCACCGAGGGCGCGGCCTTCTGCGACGTCGCGGAGGAGGCGGCGCATGATCTTGCCCGAGCGCGTCTTGGGCAGGTCGTCGGTGAACACGATCGTCTTGGGTTTCGCGATCGGACCGATCTTCACCGACACGTGCTCGCGCAGGGCCTGGCCGTGGGCGTCGTCGCCGTTGTTGCCGGCGCGCAAGGTCACGAAGGCGATGATCGCCTGACCGGTCGTCGCGTCGTTGGCGCCAACGACCGCGGCTTCGGCGACGGAGGGATGATCGACCAGCGCCGACTCGACTTCGGTCGTGGAGACGCGGTGACCCGACACGTTCATGACGTCGTCGACACGACCGAGCAGCCACAAGTAGCCGTCGTCGTCGAGCTTGGCCCCGTCACCGGCGAAGTACCGGTCCGGGAACCGCGACCAGTAGGTCTCCTTGTAGCGCTCAGGGTCGCCCCAGATGCCCCGCAGCATCGACGGCCAGGGCTCGGTGAGCGTGAGGTAGCCACCTCCGCGCTCGACCTTCTTGCCCGCGTCGTCGACGACCTCGGCCGTTATGCCGGGCAGGGTGAATGTCGCCGAGCCGGGCTTGAGGGTGGTGAGGCCGGGCAGCGGGCTGATCATGATGCCGCCCGTCTCGGTCTGCCACCACGTGTCGACGACAGGACAGTTGCCGCCGCCGATCGTGTTCCAGTACCAGACCCACGCTTCGGGATTGATGGGTTCGCCGACGGAACCGAGGAGCCGCAGCGTCGACAGGTCGTGCTTGTCGGGGTACTCGGTTCCCCACTTCATGAAGGTGCGGATCGCGGTGGGCGCGCAATAGAGGATCGTCACCTTGTACTTCTCGATGATCGACCACCAACGGTCCTTGTCGGGGAAGTCGGGTGTGCCTTCGTACATGACGGAGGTCGCGCCGTTGGTGAGGGGCCCGTAGACGATGTAGCTGTGGCCCGTCACCCAGCCGATGTCGGCGGCGCACCAGTAGATGTCGTCGTCGGCGTGCAGGTCGAAGACGTACTTGTGCGTGAACGCCACCTGGGTGAGGTAGCCGCCGGTCGTGTGCATGATGCCCTTGGGCTTGGCCGTGGTTCCCGAGGTGTAGAGCAGGTAGAGCAGGTCCTCGGAGTCCATCTGCTCGGGCTCACACTTCGCGTCGAGCGACGGGTCGGCCATCAGGTCGTGCCACCAGTGGTCGCGGCCTTCGCTCCAGTCGACGTCTTGACCGGTGCGGCGCACGACGACGACGTGCTCGATCGTCGGCGTTTCCTGCACCGCCACGTCGGCATTGACCTTGAGGCCGCTCGCGGCGCCACGGCGGTAGCCGCCGTCGGCCGTGATGAGCACCTTGGCTTCGGCATCGTTGATGCGGTCACGCAACGCCTCGGAAGAGAAGCCGCCGAAGACAACCGAATGCGCGGCGCCGATACGCGTGCACGCGAGCATCGCGACCGGCAGCTCCGGAATCATTGGCATGTAGATGTTCACGCGGTCGCCGCGCTTTACGCCGAGGTTCTTCAGCACGTTCGAAAACTTCTCGACGTCCGCCAGCAGTTCCGCGTAGGTGATGGTGCGCGTGTCGCCCGGCTCGCCTTCCCAGTGGAACGCAACCTTGTCGCCCTTGCCGGCGTTGACGTGACGGTCGAGCGCGTTGTAGCTGACGTTGAGCTTGCCGCCGATGAACCACTTCGCGAATGGCAGGTCCCACTCGAGGACCGTGTTCCACCTCTCGAACCAGTCGAGCGCGTTGGCCTGCTCTTCCCAGAAGGCGAGCCGGTCCTTGGCCGCGGCGTCGTTGAGCGACGAGTCGTTGACGTTGGCGCGCGTGACGAAATCGGCGGGCGGCGGGAACGTGCGGTTCTCGGCGAGGAGCGCTTCGATCGCTTCAGAGTCAGCCATGACTCGACACTATTCCGACAGGTACCACTCGGCGACGAGGAAGCCACCGAGTCCGTCAGGATCGAGCAGTGCCTCGGCTTCGTTGACCCGGCTGCGCGCCTTCAGCGCGGCCAGATCACCGATGGCGGCGCGCTCGATCCAGGTGGCGCGTGCCTCGTCGACGAAGGAGTCGATGCCGTGGGCACGCAACCAGTCGGCTTGAGTCGTCAGACGATCGGGCCGGAGCTGGTCGAATGCGACGTCGGTCGTGATGTCGCGGTTCCCGGGCTCCACCAGCGGGTCGAAACCTCGATCGTGTTCGCGATAGGTCCGTAGCCACGATCGGCCGACGAGCTCGGCCGTCGTCGCCGTCCCGTAGTCGACCATCACGACGTGGGGCGCGGTGCGACGAGCTCGCTCGAGCCAGACGCGTGCCTCGGTGTGCAGCGGCAGCTGCGTCCCGTCGGGCGCGTCGAGATCGAAGTCGACGGCCTCGGCCCTGACGAGTGCGTCACCGTCGAAGAACAACTCGGCCCACTCGCCGTCTCGTTGCTCGATCACCTTGAAGGGAAGGTTGTCGAGCAACTCGTTGGCGATGACGACGTCGGCGTTGCCGTCGGGCCACTCGTCGTCGAAATCAACCGTGACGTAGTCGAACTCGCCGTGGGCGAGCACGGCGTCACGCAGTGCTCCCCGACCAGCGCCCGCCTCGATGACCCGGCGCGCGCCGAGATCTCGCAGCGCGTTCGCAACAACCGCCCCGAACAACGGCCCGAGTTCAGGGCTGGTGATGAAGTCGCGTCGACGCCCGGCACCTCTGCCGGTCGCGTAGAACCCGTCGGGCCCGTACAGCGCCTCCGCCATGAAGGCGTCGAACGGCTGCATTTACTCAGCCTGTGATTTTTGAGTGCGGTCTTTGCACTCAGAAATCACAGGCTCGCGGGTTGCGGTTAGAAAACGCCGCGGGTGAGGACGGTGAGGTCGGCGAGCTTGGCGAACAGGGTCGGGTAGACGCCGACGGCCACCGTCAAGGC
>JBEHXL010000112.1:0-3911 GCA_048498715.1 Actinomycetota bacterium
TGAGCCATCACCATCACGATGGCGAGCGCGCGGAGCCCGTCGACCGCAGGAATGAATGTGAGTCGACGCCCCTGTTGCACGAGGGGTCAACGGTGCGAGCCCAGCATTTCGTGCGGAACTCAGGTCGGTTCTTTCGGCGCGGGCGGCCATAACCTCGATTGAGGTCGGCCGAAAAAGCATGAAATCGCACGGTTTTGCCGCGACAGATTGCTGAATTCGTCACCCACGCGGCGAGCCCGAAAGGCGACATCGAATAATGAACAAACGGGGAACCGGGGGCGATCCCTTCGACGTGGTTCGGCGGTCCGTGATCGCCGGCCCACGTCGTGACCAAGGAGTGGTCGAAAGGATTCGGTTAGGTGGCTGGGGAACGCGGCAGTGGCGACGTCGCCGACCGCATCCTCGACGCGGCCTACGAGGAAGTACTGCGCTTCGGGATCGCAACGATGAGCATCGAACGCGTCGCTCGTCGTGTCGGGGTGGCCCGCCCGACTGTCTACCGGTACTTCGCCAACAAAGATGCGTTGGTCGGCGCCATCGCCGAACGCGAGACGCGCCGGTTGCTTGACCGGGTCGAAGCCGTCGTGCGCACGCAGACGGACATCCAGGACCAGGTCGTCGAGGGCTTTGCGGCGATTATTCATCTGACCCGGGAGCATCCGCTGGTCAAGAAGATCCTCACGAGCGAGCCGGCGTCGGCGGCGCGTTTCATGGATGCCGACGGCCCGGTCATGCGCACGATGCACGAGCAGGTCGCGGGCCGCATCGCCGAGTACGTGCCCAACGCCGACGCGGCGGAGATCGCCGATGTCATCGTGCGAGTCGGTGTGACATTCGTGATGGTCGAGGACGGCACGATCTCACTGTCGACCGCCGCCGAGGCCCGGGCCTTCGCCCGACGGTTCCTGGCGCCGATGGTCGTCGCCGGGACCGCCGAGACGCCGTAGATACGCTGGCAACTCGGGGGAGCAGGGCATGGCTGGAGATCAGATTCTCGACGCAGCAGTCGAGGAGGTCATCGACTACGGCGTGAAGAAGTTCAGCGTCGAGCGCGTTGCGCAACGCGTGGGCATGTCACGCACCGGGATCTACCGGTACTTCGCCAGCAAGGACGCGTTGATCCACGCGGTGGTGACGAGCGAAGTCGAGCGAGTGTTCCGGCGCATCACGCCGACCATCGACCGCCAGTCGAACATCGAGGATCAACTCGTCGAAGGCTTCGCAGCCGTAGTGAGCGCCGCGCGCAGCAGTCGGCTCATCAAGCGCACGTTCACCGCGGAGCCCGACGTCGCCATGAAGTTCTTGACGCAGAGCCGTCAGGTGCTCGATATCGCGCACGCCTACGTGGCTAGCCGCCTCGAGGGGAAGATGAAACCCGACGATGCCCGAACCGTCGCCGAAGTCATCGTCCGGGTGGGGCTGACCTTCATCGTGTTGCAGGACGGCACGATCAAGTTGTCATCAGCCGAGGAAGCGCGGGCCTTCGCGCGACGCTTCCTCGTGCCGATGTTGTCTTAAGCCGACGCGGCTTCGGCGCGGTCCTGTGCGACGGCGTCGAGCAGTTCGTACTCGATCTCGGTGTCGGCCCAGGACTCGAACTGCGACAGGTTGATCTGGTCGAACTTCTTGCGTAGCCAACCGTCGTTGGCGTCGAGCAGGCCCAGCTTCGAGAGGTTCGGAACGATCTTGGAGAACAGCATCTGCTGGAACGGATCGTCGGTCTTCTCCATGCCCGGAGGACGCATCGTGGTGAGGGCGACCTTCGGGTCGACGCCCATGCGCTCCCACACTTCGCCGGCCACGAGGCGGTCGCGCAGACGCACGGCGGCTTCGTAGGCGAACTCCTGACGGTCCTGCAGCTCGCGGGCAGTGAGGCCCTCGTAGTACTCCTTCAGGCTCAACACGCCGAAGGCGACGTGGCGGGCCTCGTCGCTCATCACGTAGCGAAGGAGTTGCTTGAGCAGTGGCTCGGGTGTGATCGCCTGCACGAGACCGAAGGCGGCGAGGGCGAGGCCCTCCACCATGATCTGCATGCCGAGGTAGGTGAAGTCCCACTGCTCGTGGGCGATGATGTCATCGAGGAGCAAGCCGAGATGCGGGTTCAGCGGGAAGTGACCGTTGAGCTTCTCGTCGAGGTAGCGGGCGAACACTTCGACGTGGCGGGCCTCGTCCATCACCTGCGTGGCCGCGTAGTACTTGGCGTCGATCCACGGGACCGTCTCGACGATCTTGGCGGTGCACACCAGCGCGCCCTGCTCACCATGCATGAACTGGCTGAGCATGAAGTTCTGCTGATGGATGGCGAGCTCGGTCCATTCCTTCTGCGACCATTTGGCCATCGGCGTGCCCGTCAGATCGATGCCCATGGCGGCGAGCATCTCGGGGTTGGCGTCGGGGCTCATCATGGCGAGCTTTTCCTGGTCGACGTCGAGGTCCCAGGGCAGGTCGGTCGTGCCGTTCCACTGCGAAGTCTTGGCCTTTTCGTACAGCTTCGAGAGCGGCTGACGGGAACGTTCGTAGTCCCACGTGAAGATCGTCTCGGAGTGCTGCTGGACGGTACGGATCGTCGCGTCCCAGTCGGGCTTCACTGCGAGGATCGCGTCGAGGTCGTCTTGATTTTCCCGGCCGAGGATGTCTGCGTCTGATGCCACTGGGGATCCCTCCACTTAATTGACAACATGTAACTTACAGAGTGTCGGTTTATTGGTCAACGGGGTATCCTTTCGACCGATGCCTCCGGAGAAGCCCGCTCGTCGTGTCGGCCGGCCCCGTGGGCCCCGGGTCGACCCCGCCGCCCGTCGCGAAGAGCTGCTCGACGCGGCCGTGCTGGCCATCCGCAAGCACGGCTCGGATGTGTCGATGCAGGAGCTGGCCGACGTTGCCGGCGTCACCCGTCCGATCCTCTACGACCACTTCGGCGACCGGGCCGGCATCGCCAACGCCCTGATCGAGCGCTACGCCGACGAGCTGGTTCCGTCGATCGGATCGGTGTTCCAGGATTCGGTGCCGCTGCGCGAGGCCGTCGCCAAGGGCATCAACATCTTCTGCATGTTCGTGGAGAAGGAGCCGGACTTGTTCCGCTTCTTCCTCGAAGCATCGGGACCGGAGCCGGGCTCGATGAACAACGCGCTCGGGTCGATGTTCGCGTCGTCGTTCTCGGCGTCGCTGTTCGCCGTCGGACGCGATCCGGCGATGGGCGAAGTGTGGGGCCACGCGTTGCCCGGTGCCGTGTTTGCGGCGGTCGAGTGGTGGTCGTCGACCCGCACGATGCCCCGCAAAACGCTCGTCGGTCACCTCACGTCGCTGGTCGCCGACGCCTTCGAGGCGTCGGGCGTGTCCCGGCTCGCGCCTCCCGCGGGCTGAGTACGCCCAACTCGGGGTAGACAGAGCCGATGCAGTCGGTACTACGTCGGTTCAGCGCGTCCGTGTTCGCGTTGCTCGTTGTTGCTGGGTTGATCGTGATGGGGACGGATTCGTCGTCGGCGACCGTTGCCCAGCAGAACCTGATCGTGACGGGACCCGGGCCCGGCGGTGGTCCCCACGTCGCCCTGTTCAAGTCGAGCGACGCCAAGACCCAGATCAACTTCTTCGCCTACGACCCGTCGTTCTCGGGCGGCGTCGACGTCGCGCTCGGTGACCTCGACGGTGACGGGCACCTCGAGGTCATCACCGCAGCGGGCCCGGGCGGCGGCCCACACGTGCGCGTGTTCACCGATCACGGCATGCCCATCGACAAGTGGGCGTTCTTCGCGTATTCGCCGGGCTTCAGCGGCGGCGTGAACGTCGGCGTGGCCGATATCGACGGCGATGAAAACAAGGAGATCCTCACGGCACCGGCCAGCGGCGGTCCGCCGCTCGTGCGGGTGTGGGACATCGTCGGCGACAAGGCGGTCAAGGTCGGCGAGTTCATG
>JBEHXL010000113.1:0-3860 GCA_048498715.1 Actinomycetota bacterium
CACGGTCAGCTCGACTTCCTGGCCGACGACGGGGGAGACCGAGCCCGACGGTGCGGTGGCCGCCATCACATGGCCGACCTTCAACACGATCTCGCGCGGATCGAGCGGCTTGCCCGTCGCGTGCGCCGGGCACACCGAGGTGCAGCGGCCGCACACCGTGCAGGCGTCGGTGTCGAGCAGCTGCTTCCATGTGAAGTCGGAGATGACCGCGGCGCCGAAGGACTCGAGCGAGGTCTCCATCATGTTGGGCAGCGGCTTCATGGCGCCCTTGGGACGGTCACGATCCGACAGATACATGTTCACCGGCGAGGTGAGCATGTGGCGCAGCTTGGTCGTCGGCAGGATCAGAAGGAACGTGATGAAGCCGAGGGCGTGGGTGATCCAGAACGCCTGGTGCCAGCCGTGCATGTGGGTGTTGTTCTCGAACAGCGACGACAGCGGGTAGCCGATGACCGACCACTTCTCGAACGAGGGCCGGCCCACCAACGCGATGCGGAAGCCTTCGGTCAGGAAGCCGGTGACACCGATGAGGGCGAAGGTGCCGAGGATCATCGCGTCCTCGGGGCGCGTCTTGATCCGGACGCGGTAGACGCGCTGGATGTAGCGACGTGACACCGCCCAGCCGATGCCGATGAGGAAACAAACACCCGCGATGTCGGCGGTGACCGAAAGAGCTTGGTAGTTGCGGCCGTGCAGGAACTTGAGCGATTCCGGCGCCTGCTCGTTGAAGATCACCAGGTTCGTGACCGCGAACAGGATGAGGAAGGGGAAGTAGATGAACGAGTGCATGAGGCCCGCAGCGCCGTCGCGCAACAGGGTCCGCATCCACACGCCCGAGCGGAAGGCCTCGATGCGGTGCTTGGCGTTCTTGGGGGTCGTCTTGCGGCGATCCGGCTTGCCGCGCTCCCAGTTCTGTACACGGAGCGAGAACAGGTAACCGACGGCGAGGAACGACGCCGTGGCGATCGCGTAGAACGCGCCCTTGACCGCCGACGGAACGTTCAGCAGGTCCTGTCGGCTGACGGGCGAGTCGTCGTGAAAGTGGAAGTGCGCCGAGGCGATACCCGCCGCCGCAGTGATAATCGCCCACGAGACGCCAAGCAGGATGGCGATGTGGCTCGGACGAAGCCGGCGCGCGGGCGTGGTGGACTCTTCGGCCATGGGTGGAACTTAGCTAAGAGCGGGGGTGAACCCGCTGTTCAGTTCCGCTTTAGTTGGAGCCCATGTCAGCTTCGGCCAACCGCTGGGCCATCGCCGAGAGGAGCTTGTGCGCCAGGCCGGGGATGCTGTCGAGCACGCCCGAGAACTCGCGCTGGCCGAGCACCAGCAGCGTGGTCTCGCCCTTGGCCGTAACCGTTGCATTGCGGGGGCCGCGATGCAGCAGCGCCAGCTCGCCGAAATACATGCCGGGGCCGAGGCTGTTGAGCTTCTTGCCCTTGCGCTTCACATCGACGCCGCCACTCAGCACCAAATAGAACTCGTGGCCGGGATCGCCTTCCTTGCACAGCACCGCGCCGTCCGGGACGGTCACTTCATCCGACGCGCGCCCGATCGTCGTCAGCTCCTTCTTGGAGCACGCCGAAAACAGACGCACCCGCGCGAGCTGGTCGAGCTTCGTGTCCTTCGCCACTGTGAGTTCCTCTCCCCAAAGCCGATTTCGGCGAACCATAGCGACATACGAGGCTTCACGACGGCGAAACGTGCCTGCAACAGTTGATTTCTAGGTTGCTCACCCATGGATGTCGTGCTGCTTCGGTGGCCCGCGGAGTCACATCGTCGTGACGAAATGATCGAGCTGGGGACCGCTCGTCTGCTTCTGGTCGAGGACGGGGCGACGCCGCCGCACCCGATGGACTGCCTCGAAGACTGGATTCGCGTGCCCGCACCCGAGATCGACCTGCGTTCGCGCCTCGCCGCGCTCGAGGCGAGAGCGACGCGTCACTCGCCGTCAGTACCCACGCTCGACGGCGACGGCGTGCTGCGCTTCGACAACGGCTGGGTCTCCCTCCCGCCCGTCGAGGCACGGCTCACCCGCGCGCTGGTCGAACGCTTCGGTGCCGTCGTCGGCCGCGAAACGCTGGCCCGTGCCGGCTGGCCCGATGGCACCGCCGGCCGCAATGCGCTCGACGTTCACGTACTGCGCCTTCGCCGCCGTCTTGCCTCGGTCGGCCTCGTCATCAAGACGGTGCGCTCCCGGGGCTACCTCCTCGAAGCCGGCCACGCCGTCCAGGAAGCCCTCCACGGTTAGATCGTTCTCGATATATTGGGAGCGTGTACGGTGACATCGTTCGGGAGGCGCGCACCAGTAGAGGTCTGACCCAGACCGAGCTGTCGAATGTGTCCGGCATCGACCAGCCCAACATCTCTGCGATCGAGGCGGGTCGTCGTCTGCCGTCGGCCGCGACGCTTCACCAGCTCCTGCTTTGCTGTGGCTACGAACTCGTGGCCATCGCGGGCGAGCGAGTCATCAGATTTCCTGCCGATCCCGAGGACGTCGCCGGTGACGTTGCGGCCTCCGAACCCATCAAGCTCACGAAGCGGCAACGCGTCGCTGCCGTCGTCGCGGCCCTCGACGCGTCAGAAGCAATCGTGCGCGCCCGCCGATGAATTTCGTCGACCTCGTCGTCGCGGTGCACTCGTCGTTGCGCGACGCCGGTGTCAGGCATGCGTTCGGCGGCGCGCTGGCGCTCGGTTACGTTGCCTCTCCACGAGGCACCGTCGACATTGATGTCAACGTGTTCGTTGAGCCCGACCAGATGCGCGTCGTCGAAGACGCCGTCGCCGCTCTCGGCTTCCGTTCGAGCGCGAAGCCTGGTGATCCTCCAATCGCCGGGATTCGGTTCGCGCACGCGTCCGAGCCCTTCCCGATCGACTTCTTTCCGTCGCTCGACCCTGCGTATGAGGAGATCGCTCGTCGCGTCGTGCGTCACGAGTTCGGGCGCTCCGGTGACACGCTTCCGTTCCTCAGTGCGGAAGACTTGTGTGTCTTCAAGCTGTCGTTCGGTCGGCCCCAGGATTGGGTGGATCTTGCCGCGATTGCGGCAGCGAAGGCCGACGTCGACATCGCCTACATCGAACGTCAGCTCGTCGCCCTGCGCGGCCCCACCATGTATCCCCGCCTAGCTCGGTTGCGCGGCTTCCTGCGACCTATTTAGAGGTACTTCTCGCTCTTGACGTTGTAGGCGGCGTCGAGTTCGAAGACCCAGGGCTGGCCGTGGGGAATCTCGAGCTTGACGATGTCCTCGTCGCTGATCTTGAGCAGGTGCTTGGCCAGCGCTCGCAGTGAGTTGCCGTGGGCGGAGATCGCCACAGTCTTGTTGTCGTGCAGCTGCGGCACGATCGCGTCGTACCAGTAGGGCAGCACGCGCTCGAGCACGTCCTTGAGGCACTCGGTCGCAGGCAGCAGTTCGGGCGCAACGTCCGCGTAGCGGGCGTCGTTGATCGGGTGGTGCTCCGACGAGGTCTCGACGGGGGGCGGCGGCACGTCGTAGCTGCGGCGCCACAGCAGGAACTGCTCGGCGCCGTGCTTCTCTTCGGTCTCCTTCTTGTTGAGGCCTTGCAGCGCGCCGTAGTGGCGCTCGTTGAGGCGCCAATGCCGCTCGACGGGGATCCACGACCGGTCTGCGGCGTCCAGCGCCAGGTTCGCAGTGGTGATCGCGCGCCGCAATAGAGAGGTGTGCATCACGTCGACCTCGATGCCGGCCGCGACCAACGCCTTGCCGCCGTCGACGGCCTCGTCGCGGCCTTGGTCCGTTATGTCCGGGTCCTGCCACCCCGTGAACACGTTCAGAAGATTCCATTCGCTCTGTCCGTGCCGAATTAAGACCAACTTGCCCATGGCGCAGCAAGGTAGTGCTCCG
>JBEHXL010000114.1:0-3729 GCA_048498715.1 Actinomycetota bacterium
TAGAAGCTGGCGGTGCCGAGTACCTGTGCCGGCGTGACCCCAATGAGTTCCGCGATGTGTTCCATCGCGTCGTCAGTGAGGTACCCGTCCTGCTCCTGCGCGAGGTGGCACAAAGGCACCAGTGCCGAGCGTGGTTTGGGGTACCGGGCGATGATCGCCTGGGCCGTCACCAGGTTGTTCGCGCTGAACCGAGCCATACCGGTTCGACACTAGTGAATCCCTTCACGAACAAGGGAGTTCATCCCGACTCGTGGGACTAGATGAGGTTCTCGTCCTTGAGGAAGTCCTTGGCGATGACCGCGGCGTCTTCCTTGTCGATGTCGAAGCGCTTGTTCATGTCGACGAGCTTGTCGGTCGTGAGCTTGGCCGAAATGGCGTCGATGGCGTCCGCGAGAGCCTGGTTCGCACCGAGGGCCGTCGTCACGATCGGAACCACGTTGTCGGCGGCGAGCATGTGCTTGTCGTCTTCGAGCAACACGTAGTCCTTGGCCTTGATACGGCCGTCGGTCGAGAACAAGAGGCCGATCTTGATCGTGCCGGCGTCGAGGGCGTCGGCGACCTGGCCGGATTCGAGTGCCGTGTAGTTCTTGGTCAGGTCCAGGCCGTAGGTCTTGTTGAGGCCCGGGATGCAGAACGGGTTGGTGGCGCAGTCGGCCGGGGCGCCGATCTTGAGGTCCTTACCCTTCGAAGCAAGGTCGCTCAGGCTCTTGATGCCGAGATCCTCGGACGTCTTCTTCGTCACGACGAAGGCGTTGGTGTCGACGGCGTCGCTCGGGCTGAGCGCCGTGAGGCCCTTCTCCGTCAGGTAGCTCTCGAGCTTCTGCGTCGTCGCGCCGGCGTCACCGGTCGCTTCGCCCTTCTTGTTGTTGAGGTTCTCGAGCAGCGACGCCGCGTACTCCGGGGCGAAGTTGATTTCACCCTTGTCGAAGGCGGTGAGTTCGACGTCGCGGTAGCCGCCGAGCTTCTTGATCGATGCCGCGTAGCCCTTCTCGGCCAGGCCCTGCTTGTAGATCTCAGCGAGGATTGCCGACTCCCCGAAGTCCTGGGCTCCGATCGTGACCGCGACCTTCTTGGTGGCGCCGGTGGCGTCGGAGTCCTTCTTGTCGTCGCTGCCACACGCCGCGAACAGCGAGGCTGCGAGACCGATCGTCAGCAGAGTGATGAGGGGGCGCTTCACGATTGAGTTCCTTTTCGCCAGGGCATCGAGCGGCGGGCTGCGATACCGAATATGAGGTCGACCACCAGCACGCACAGGGCCACGGCAACTGCACCCGTGACCAACTTGGCGTCGTCGCGCTGACGGAAGCCCTCGTTGATGAACGATCCGAGACCGTTGAAGCCAACGTAGGCGCCGAGGGTTGCCGTAGCAATCACCTGCAACGTGGCGAGGCGGACACCCGTGAGGATCAGCGCCAGACCGCTCGGGATTTCGACTCGCGTGAGGATCTCCAAGGGCCGCATGCCCATCCCCCTCGACGCTTCGACGATCGACGGGTCAACGCCGCGGATACCGGCGTACGCGTTGGTGAACATCGGCGGCACCGCGAGGATCACCAACGCGGCGAACGTCGGCCAGAACCCGAGGCCGAACCCGTAGCGAAGCGACAGCGGGAAGAGGAGGGCGAGGATGGCCAGGCTCGGCACGGCGCGCCCGACGTTGACGACCGATTGCACCAGTAGTCCGCCTCTTTTGAGGCGCCCGAGGACCAGCGCCGGTGGGAGCGCGATGACCGCGGCGGCGACGACGGCGAACAGCGACAGCCGAAGGTGTTCCGTCGTGCGGTGGATGAGGCCGGCGGTCCCCCACCAGTCGATCATCGAGTCCGATTCCACGGGGTAACGAGGCGTTCTGCGCCAACCAGGAGAGCGTCGAGAGCGACGGCCATGACGACGCTGAGGCCGCCGCCCACCATGATCTCGGTGCTGAACGAACGCGACAATCCGGAGTCGATGAACGACCCGTAGCCGCCCATGCCGATGAGGCCCGTCACGGTGACCAAGCCGACCGTGGTGACCGTCGCAATGCGAATGCCCGCGATGATCGCCGGCGCCGCGAGCGGCAGGTCGACGGTCACGAAACGTCGCCACGACGGGTAGCCCATGCCGTCGGCGGCGTCGAGGACCGCCGGAGCAACGCCCTGAACGCCCTCGACGATGTTTCGCACGAGGATGGCGAGCGTGTAGCTGACGAGCCCGATCTCGGCGGTGACGGTGTTGAAGCCGGTGACGGGAAGCAGCACGGCGAACAACGCCAGGCTCGGGATCGTGTAGAGCACGCCGGCGATGCCGGCGATCGGCGCGTACAACCGACGAAACCTCAGCGACAGCGCTGCAAAGACCAGCGAGATGGCGAGGCCGACGCCCACGGCGATGAGTGTCAGGCGCAGATGCTCGAAGGTGGCGGACTGGATCAGTTCCGTGTGGCGACCGACCCAGTCCCACCAGATGAGCGAGTCCTTATCCATCGAGGATCGCCGTGATGCCGGCCAGGTCGAGAGCGCCGACGGGTCCACCTTCGTCGTCGAGCACCAGCACGAGAGGCGCTCCGTGCGCCACGAGCGCGTCGAGTGCCTCGCGTGCCCGAGCGGTGGCGCGCACGGTTGGAAGCCCGTCGCGATCGTCGGGCGCGGCCAGCAGCTTGGCGTCGCCGACGGTGTGCAGCGCCAGGCGACGCAGGGCGCGTTCGGTACCGAGGAACGATTCGACGAAGCGGCTCGCGGGTGAACGCAACAATTCGTCGGGCGGACCGAACTGCGCGAGGACACCGCCGACGTCGAGCAGTACGACCTGGTCGGCGAGCTTGATGGCTTCGTCGATGTCGTGCGTGACGAACACGATCGTCTTTTGGACCCGTCGCTGCAGCGCCATCAACTCGTCCTGCAGGCGGAGCCGGACAATCGGATCGACCGCGGAGTACGGCTCGTCCATGAGGAGCACGGGAGGGTCGGCCGCCAGCGCGCGGGCAACGCCGACCCGTTGCTGCTGTCCGCCCGACAGCGCCGCCGGGTAGCGCGACAGCATCGACGGATCGAGTCCGACGAGTTCCACCAGTTCGTCGACACGCTCGGCGATGCGCTTCTTGTCCCAGCCGAGCAACTTCGGCACCGTGGCGATGTTGGCGGCGATGCTGCGGTGCGGAAACAGCCCGGCGTGCTGGATGACGTAGCCGATCCCCCGCCGCAACTCGTGCAAAGGCTGCTCCGTGATGTCCCGTCCGAACAATTCGATGCGACCGGCTGAGGGCTCCTCGAGCCGGTTGATCATGCGCAGCGTGGTCGTCTTGCCGCAGCCCGACGGACCGACGAGGGCAGTCAGGCTGCCTTCGGGCAAGTCGAGAGAGAGGTCGGTGACGGCCGCCTGATCGGAGCCGGGGAACCGCTTCGTCACTCCGGCGAGCCGGATGGCCGTTGCCATCTGCACGAGACTAGGAGCGGTCGTGCTTTAGCGTTGGTACATCGTGGCGAGGCGTTCGTTGCTCCAGCAGTCGTGGGACGACACCCGCGAGCGAATCAGTGCGCATCCCCGCGCCACGGCGTGGTCCGTTGTCGCGCTGGTGCTGGTCGTCCTCGCCGTTGCGATTGGTGCCTCGCGCAACGGCGGTGACCCGGATCCGGGCACGACCGTGCGCGCCGACCAATCCGCGGTTTCGCTCGTCACGCCCACGACGTTCTTCGGCCGTGGACTCGAAGGAAACGCCGACAAGCCGAAGGGCTCGAAAACGTCACAGCC
>JBEHXL010000115.1:0-3646 GCA_048498715.1 Actinomycetota bacterium
GCCCAGATCGTCGATCAGCGGCCGCGTCAGCGGGTTGACGTTCACCTCGCGCAGCGCCTTCATCAGTCGCTTGTAGGGCAGGCCCGCGAGGAACCCGTCGATCGTGCGCTCGATGTTCGAGAGGTGCCCCTCACCCTTCGGCGAGAGGCGCATGTACTCGAACCTCTGCGCGTGAATGCCCTTCTGCTGCAACGGCATGTTGCCGAAGTCCTGCGCCGGAATCGGCGGCCAGCGCGGGTCGTCGTAGTCCCACACTTCGGGCGGCGTCGGTCGTTCGACCTTCTCGCCCGGCACCTTGCGCACGAGCGACCAGATCTCCATCAGCGTCTCTTCGGGACCCAGCGGACGGAAGCGGTACGACGACGCGGAGGAGTACATCGGCAACACGAACCAGTGCGGGAACACATAGCCCATCGGTTCGTTGATGCCCTTGTCCTCGAGCTCGTTGAGATCCGGCACATCGGAGCCGCGCTTGGTGTGCCACTTCACGACCTCGTCGTTCAACCGCCGGTACCACGCGTTCATCGCCTCGTCGCGGTCCTTGGGCAGCTTCATATTTCGCAACTTCTCGGCGATCTTCACGTCGTCGGCGTGCATCATCCCCGCCATGCCGACGCTCATCGTCTCGAAGTACTCGATCTCGGCACCGACAAACGAGTGCGGGTCGCCCTTGCCGTCCGGCGCGCCGTACCGCATGCCGGGGATGACGAGCTGCGGGTGCGACTCGACGACGTGGTACTGCTCCTGGAACGCCGCCTCCGCGATCTTCCAATTGACGGGCAACCGCGCCGCGTACCACCACTCGGTGCGTAACGACTCGACCTTCCACGCGTCGAGGATCGTCGCTGCGGGCTCGATGCACTCGCGCAACGCAGGCGCTTCGTCGCTCAGGTTGATCCACGCGCAGCCACCCCACGTTTCGCAACGGACGGGCGTCAACGAGATCTCGGCGTGCTCGAGGTTGTGCGCCTCGAACGTGCGCTTCTGCGGGATGAACTGATTTGAGCCGTCGGGGTTGTACGTCCACCCGTGGAAGGGGCACACGAACCCGGTCGCACAGTTACCCTGACCGGCGGCCACCTGCACACCGCGATGACGACACGTGTTGTGCATCGCCTTGATGCCGCCGTCGCCGGTGTTCACCACGATGACGGACTGATCGAGGATGTCGTAGACCATGAAGTCGCCGGCCTCGGGAATCTCTTCGAGTCGGCACGCCATCTGCCACGTCCGCGACCAGAGGTTTTTGCGTTCGAGTTCGAAGAACCCCGGGTCGTAATAACGCTCCTTGCGAAGACGGTCCGGCTGTTCGACGGCGAACGGCACCTTGGCGACGATTTGTTTCGTAGTCAAAGCATTTCCTCCGACCCGCACAGTAGCGTCCTGCGGGTGACATTCGTAGAGGTCAGCGAAGGAATCCGGCAAACGATTGCGGCCTACACGCAGGCCCTCGACGACGGCCGCACGGACGACGTGCTCGCGACCTACACGGACGACGGCGTGTTCGACATGCCAGGCGTCGGAGTGTTCTCAGGGCTCGATCAATTGCGCACTACCTACGACAGTTGGAAGCCCCGGCGACCGCAGCGGCACATGATCATGAACACACTCGTGACGTCGTGGTCCGACGCCGACGCCGCGTCGGTCAGCGACGTCGTCTTCGTCGTCAAGGGCAAGGACGACGCGTGGTCGGTCCAGTTCGTCGCCCGTTACGAGGACACCTTCCGCCTCGTCGACGGCCGTTGGCTGTTTTCCCGTCGCGACGTGAAGCCTTCGTAGTAGACCTCGCGCTATGCGAACTCGGGTGGGCGGTCTTGTTCTTGTTCTTCTCGCGCTGACGTTGGGCGCCTGCGCGGGTGACGACGCAACGGTCGTCGCCGCGACGACTACGACGGCGAAGCCGAGTGGACCGTCGGTCGAGCTGGTGACGCCGACGAACAACTCGGTCTGGCACGGCGCCGTCACCCTCAAGATGGCCGCGAACGATTTCATGATCGAGCCCGCCGGTGAGGTGCACCCAGACGCCGGCCACTTCCACGTCATCGCCGACCATGGCTGTGTGGCGACCGGCCAAGCCATCCCGAAGGACGCGGACCACGTGCACTTTGGAAAGGCGCAGATGGACGGAAAGATCTACCTCGAGCCGGGCAAGCACACGCTGTGCCTCCAAGTTGGCGACGGCGCGCACATGGCGTTGCCGATCACCGACACGGTGACCGTAACCGTGGCGCTCAAGAACATCGCTGAATGGTGCGGCGCGGTGAACGCCGACCTCAACCCGCTCTACGAATCCATCGCCGGGCTCAGCGCCGACTTCGCCGCGCAACAGGCTGCGTACGCCAACGTGCACCGACTCGTCGTGCTTTTGCAGAGCGGCCTCGACTACGTCGACGCGACCGCCCGCAACAACGTGAAGGCCGAGCTCGACAACGTCGACAAGCTCGCCAATGCGTTCACGTCAGCGAAGACGCCGGCCGAAGCGTCGGCCAACGCCCGCGCCGCGTTCGGCCGGAGCGGTATCCCGCAGGACACGCCCGGCCGAACCTGGATCAGCGAGAACTGCCCGGCCTAATCGCCGGACCAACAGCGCTGATGCGCTGACACCGACCACGCCTCGATACGGGCGAGGTCGGGACCCGCGGGCAGCGAGTCGTCATCCTCGAGCGCTTCGAGCGCGGCGTCGAGTTGGAGGCAACGTTCCCACCACTCGTCGAACTCGACGCGGCCGTAGCGAACGTCACGCAGCCAGTCGGCCGGCTCGGCCGCGATCGGCAGGTTGAGCTTGCCGGTCGTCAAGAGTTCGAGGCACTGATAGCCGAGACGTGCCGCGTGCATGGCGTACTTGGTGTCGTAGCCGTACTCGTCGATCAATTCCTCGCGACCCCCACCGCCGCGCTTGCCGTGACCGCTCGCCTTGAGACCGAGCATGCGCAGACCCTGGGACTCCATGTAGCCGCGATAGCGCGGGATCACATGACGCCCGATGAACGCGGGCGCGAGGTCGCGCAGCTCGTCACCGAGCGGTGTAGTCAGTACGACGGGCGCCCACATCACCATGAGGATCGACGGGTTGCCGGACGCGGCGAGCCGCACGAAGCGCCGAAGACTGTGCAGCGTGCGGTCGGTGTCGCCCGGGCCGCTACGGCTGCCCTCAGGCTGGGTGCGCAGCATGACGGTCTTGAAGCCGTCGGCGTCGAGCCCGAAGATCTCGGTCGGCGACTCCACAACGACGCCGATCTCGTCGTTGTCCTCCATGCCGGCCTTGCCGGTTCCGTGCGCGCCGGAGCCGACCTCGCACAGGAGGATCAGGTTCTGTGGAAGCGGAGGAAGTTCGAGCACGCCGGCGACGGTACCGGCCCGAAATTCAGTTGCCGAGGTGTTTTGTGAACTCCGTCGACCAGTCGATCAGATCGACGGGCACGGAGTAGCCCGACTCGTCGTTGATGGCATCCCACTGCGAGGCGACGTCGTCGATCGACGGGCTCTCGACGAGCACGCCCGGTGTGGAACCGATGAACAGCCGAGCAAAGCGACCGGCACCGGCCGTGTAGATCTCGCCCGTCACCGCGCAGTCCTCGTGCGCCAGGTACGCGGTCATCGGCGCGACGAGGTCGGGCGACATCGCCGGGTCCTCGGTGTTGCCGCC
>JBEHXL010000116.1:0-3493 GCA_048498715.1 Actinomycetota bacterium
AGGGGAGCTCGGTGACGATTGGGTGCGGCGCGGCCGCAAGACGTTTCGCGGGCGAACCGAGCCGACGGTGTTCTACGCGCCCGGTTCGATGACCTGACGGAAATTCACGTAGAGCACGCCCTCGACGACGTTCACCTTGAACTGCCGCAAGCCTGTTCCGTCGGCCGGATAGGTGGTGCCGTCACACGGGTCTTTGAACTCGTCGCCCGTCCAGCGCAACTGACATGAGCGCGGCGCGTCAGGCGCGTGCGCTTCGATGGCCCGCCAGCGCGTGAGGTGATTGGCGCCGAGATGTTGGACGTAGATGTCCTTCGAGTTGTCCTGCAGGTCCTGGAACAACAGCGGGTAGTTGTCCTTCTTGATGCGCTTGGCGAACTCGGAGGCCCGGCCGACCTTGAACGTCGTGCTGCCGAGATGGGCTTCGGAGCCTTCCTTCGTCGCAATGCCGAGGACGAAGGCGAAAAGCGCGACCGCGACGGAGCCGATCAGCACGATGCCGACCGCGGCGGCGCGGCGGCGTCGACGTCGCTCCTGCCGCGTCAGTAACTGCATCGGCGGGCCGCTCGGCGCGTCAGTCATGGATCCACCGTAGGGTCAACGCGTCGTGGCGACGGATGCGTTCGCCGGGCTCGGCCTTGTCCAGCGCTTCGAGAATGCCGGCCCGCACACTGTTGACGCCGCCGCTGAGGATTCCGTCGATGGCGCCGAGCTCGAGCAGCTCGCGCGGGGTGACTTTCAGCAGACGCGCGAACTCAGGCGCGCGGTTCACGTCACGCCCGAGGATCGTCGCCGCGCCTTCGGGGGCGATGACGTCGAACACTGCGTCCTCGAGGAGGAGCAGGCGATCGCACGCGGCCATGGCGAGCGCGCCACCACTGCCTCCTTCGCCGACCACGAGCGAGACCGAAGGAACGGTGAGGGCGGCCTGGGCGACGAACGTCTTGGCGATCTCCGACGCAATACCTCCGCGCTCTGAATCGGGTCCCGGATCGGCGCCCGGCGTGTCGACGAACGAGACGAAGGGCAACCACAACCGGTCGGCCATCTTCAGCGCACGCCGGACGAGCTGAAACGCGTGCGGCGTCGGGCGTCCATCGCCGGCGTGGCGATCCGACGCGACGACGATCATTCGCATGCCGCCCATCGTCGCTATGCCGGCGCGCACGGTCGGGTCGAGGCTCTTGAGCTCCACCCAGCTCTCGCACAGGGCCGCAGCCCACTGCCAACCCGACGGACGGGCGGCGGCGCGGGCACGTTGTACTGCCTCCCATGCGTCGACCGGCGCGTCGTCTTTCACGGCGGTGAGACGCGGAGGGGCGGGATAGGCAGGTTCGGGAGGGAGATTCCGCAGGCCGAGGACGCCCTCGACGTAGCGGGGCTGGTCGATGTCGGAGACCAGCGCGTCGATCCGTCCGGCCTTGAAGGCGGCTTCGGCGGAGTGACTGTCGGGGCCGACCGACACCCCGACCGTTTCCTGCACCACCCGCGGGCCGGCGAAGCCGATCAGCGCGTTCGGTGCCGCGGCGCGTACGTCCCCGAGCGACCCGTACGACGCATAGACACCACCGGTCGTGGGGGACTGGATCAACGCAATCTGCAAAAGCCCAGCGTGTGAGTGCATGATCGCGGCGGTCGAGGTGCGCGCCATCTGCGTCAGGGCGACCATGCCCTCTTGCAGGCGGGCGCCTCCGGATGTCGTGACGACGACGACCGGGAGCTGCAGGTCGGTCGCTCGCTGAAAGGCCCGGACGACGCGTTCACCGTGGGCGGCGCCCATGGAACCGCCCATGACCTCGAATTTTCCTTCGATCAGGGCGTAGTGCTCGGTCCGGCCGGTGCGCACCGACTCGTTTTCGGGCGCGTCGTAGCCGGGGAACTCCAGAGGGTTATCGCCCCGAAGCCCCAGATCCCACTTCTCGACCCAAGGGTGCAACGCCACCAAGCCGTAGTATCGCCCGCCGTGGAACGTCCCTACCGTGTTGTCGTCGCGAAGCCGGGCCTCGATGGCCATGACCGCGGCGCCAAGGTCATCGCTCGGGCCCTTCGTGACGCGGGCTTCGAGGTCATATACACCGGCCTACACCAGACGCCCGAGCAGATCGTCGAGACGACGATCCAGGAGGACGCCGACGCTGTCGGGCTGTCGCTCCTGTCGGGTGCGCACATGACGTTGTTCCCGCGAGTCCATGACCTGCTCAAGGAGCGGGGTGCGGACGACGTGGTGCTGTTCGGCGGCGGCATCATCCCCGACGCCGACGTGGCGACCCTCAAGAACGGGGGCATCGCCGAGATCTTCACCCCGGGTGCGCCGCTCGGTGACATCACCGACTGGTTGGCGAACACCCTCGACACCAAAGAGAAGGCAGGGTCCTAGATGGACTTGTTTGAGTACCAGGGCAAGCAGTACTTCGCCCGCTACGGGATCTCGGTTTCGCCCGGTGGCGTGGCCGACACGGTCGACGACGCCGTCGCCCAGGCCGACGCTGCGGGGTACCCCGTCGTCGTCAAGGCCCAGGTGCAAGTCGGCGGTCGCGGCAAGGCGGGCGGCATCAAGATCGCCAACAACGCCGACGAAGTGCGCGAGCACGCCGGCAACATCCTCGGCCTCGACATCAAGGGCCACGTCGTGCGTCGCCTGTGGGTCGAGCACGCGTCCGACATTGCCGAGGAGTACTACGCGAGCTTCACGCTCGACCGCTCCGCGAAGAAGCACCTTGCCATGGTCTCCAAGGAAGGCGGTGTCGAGATCGAAGCCGTCGCCGAGGAGAATCCGGACGCGATCGTGATGATGCACATCGATCCCGTCGACGGCCTGACCGAGGCGAACGCCCGCAAGCTCGTCGAGGACGCCAAGCTCAACCCGGCGGCCCACGACGGCGCGGTCGAGATCCTGCTCAACCTCTGGCGTTGCTACGTCGAGGGCGACTGCGACCTCGCCGAGATCAATCCGCTGATCTTCACGCCCGACGGCAAGGTGCACGCGCTCGACGCGAAGGTGTCGCTCGACGATAACGCGGCCTACCGCCATCCCGAGTGGGAAGACTTCGCCGGCGTCGCGCAGATCGACCCGCGCGAAGCGATGGCAAAGGAGAAGGGCCTGCAGTACGTCGGCCTCGACGGCGACGTGGGCATCATCGCCAACGGCGCCGGTCTCGCGATGTCGACCTGCGACGTCGTCAACCAGGTCGGTGGCTCGCCCGCGAACTTCCTCGACATCGGCGGCGGTGCGTCGGCCGAGGTCATGGCCGGGGCGCTCGAAGTCATCAACGCCGACGCCAACGTGAAGTCGATCTTCATCAACATTTTCGGCGGCATCACCAAGGGTGAAGACGTCGCCAACGGCATCGTCCAGGCTCTCGGTCGCGTCGACATCAAGTCGCCGATCGTCATCCGTCTCGACGGCACGAACGCCGAGCAGGGTCGCGAGATCCTCAAGTCATACGAGTCCGACAAGCTCATCTCCGTCGCCACCATGGTGGGCGCCGCGGAGAAG
>JBEHXL010000117.1:0-3482 GCA_048498715.1 Actinomycetota bacterium
GTGTGGTGCCAGCTGTTCTCCGAGCCCGGGGCCGGCTCCGACCTCGCCGCGCTCGCCACCAGTGCCGTGCGTGACGGCGACGAGTGGATCCTGAACGGCCAGAAGGTGTGGACCACCCTGGCGCACATGGCGACGTGGGGCCTGGTGGTGGCCCGCACCGATCCCGAGGCGCCGAAGCACAAAGGCATGACGTATTTCGTCATCGACATGCACGCGCCGGGCGTCGAAGTCCGCCCACTGCGCCAAATCACCGGTGACGCCGAGTTCAACGAGATCTTCATGACCGATGTGCGAATCCCGGACTCGCATCGTCTGGGTGAGGTCGGCAACGGTTGGGCTGTCTCGATGACGACGCTGATGAACGAGCGTGCGTCGATCGGTGGCGCCGTGGCTCCCCGGGGCTCGGGGGTCATCTCCGAAGCTGTCCGCATCTGGAAGGAGAAGGGCCACTCCGGCGGCGCCAAGCGCGAGAAGCTCATGCAGCTGTGGTGCGCGGCCGAGGTCGCCCGTCTCACCAACATCCGTGCCGCCGCGGGTCGCACCGGCGGCAACCCGGGCCCGGAGCAGTCCATCGGCAAGCTCGCCTTCGCCGAGAACAACAAGAAGATCTACGAGTTCTGCCTCGACCTCATGGGGGCCGACGGCATGCTCGTCGACAACTACGAGATGCGCCGGCCTACTTCGGCGCTCGAGGGCGGCGACGTCACCGTCAAGCGCTTCCTGCGCAGCCGGGCGAACTCGATCGAGGGTGGCACGTCCGAGATCATGCGCAACATCCTCGGCGAGCGCGTGCTCGGCCTTCCCGGTGAGCCGCGGGTCGACAAGGACCTGCCCTGGTCGAAGGTGCCCCGCTCGTGAGCCTGCGTGTCGTCGGCGCCGGCCTCGGCCGCACCGGTACCAACTCGTTGATGACGGCGCTCGAGATGATCGTTCCCGGTCAGTGTCATCACATGTACAAGGTGTTCGTCAACGACGAGGGCGAGGTGTGGCGCGACATCGTCGTGAACAACGACATGGCCAAGCTCGATGCACTGATGGCGAACTACGCGACGTCGTGTGACTGGCCATCGTGCGCGTACTGGGAGCACCTGGCTGACGCGAATCCCGACGCGCTCATCATCTTGTCGGTCCGCGAGAGCGGTGAGAAGTGGTTCAAGAGCGCGACCGACACGATCTTCGGGTCCATGGAGATGGGGCCCGACGGACCATGGAAAGACATGGTCAAGCAGCTGATCGTCAACACGTTCGCGGGCGGTGACCTGACGGACAAGGACGCGTGCATCGCGGCCTACGAGGCGCACAACGACTACGTGCGGAAGAACGCCGATCCGTCACGCCTGCTCGAGTGGCAGGCGTCCGACGGCTGGGAGCCGATCTGCGAGCGCCTTGGGATTCCCGTGCCGGCGGAGCCGTTTCCGCACACGAACTCCACCGAGGACTTTCGCAAGATGCGAGGGCTCGACTAGCCCACCAAACCCAGTTGGTGCAGCGTCTTGTGGAACTCGGGGAACAAGTCGAGTTCCAGTACTTCGTGGCGACCGATCCAGCGAACGTCGTCGGTCTCCCAGCTGTGCAGCGGCGGCGGGTCGAAGCGGTCGGCCACGTCGAGCACGACGGTCCAGTAACTCCAGCCGCCGTGGTCGTCCTCGTATTCGTGGGCGACTTCGAAGGTCGTCGGCATCGGGCCGACCTCCTCGGCGAACTCGCGTAGTGCCGCCTCGAGGGGCGACTCACCTTCGTCGATGGCGCCACCGGGGATGGCCCACGTGCCGCCGCGATGACAGTGCAGAGAGCGCAAGGCGAGTAGGTACGCGACGTCTTCACCGTCGGTGTGGCGGAGCAATACGCCAGCCGCACCGAAGCGCCCCCAACGCGGGGTCCCATCGGCAACCGTTATGAATCCGTCACCCGAGCGTCGCATTGCGTTTCGAAAATACCGGAAAACCGTGAGGCGACATTCCGGCCGTTTCGCCGTAAGGTGCAGTCGTGGGGAGTCTCCCGGACGAGGGACCGGTCCGACTGCCGCCAACCCAACCGCCCCGGCGTCGTCGTTCGGTGCCGCGTTGGGCGCGGATTGTCGCAGGGGTCATGGTGATCGCCGTTGGCGCGGTCGGCTTGTCGTCCGCGCTCAACCACGAAGTGTCGAAGCGATTGGCGACGGTGCCGCCGTCATCCACGTCGCCGACGACGACGATCCTCGCGCCCACCACGACACAGGCTCCGGCCCGCGTCGTCGGCTCGCGGATCACTCGACCGCCGGCGCCGACAGTGTCGACCACCTCCTCGACCACCATCCCGGTCACACCCACCGAGTTCCAGGCCGAGACGCCGTCAGAGTTGATCGTGGCGCTCGAAAAGCTGCCGGTCGACGACGAACATGCCGACGGCTACAGCCGTAGCCAATTCGGTTTCTTCAAGGACGCCGACGGTGACCACTGCGGTAGCCGCAAAGAAGTGATGCTGGCCGAAGCGCTCGACGTTGCGTACAACACCTACAACTGCAACATCCAGTCGGGTCGCTGGTTCTCGCCGTTCGACGCAGCCAAGCTCGATGCGCCCGACAAGGTCCTCGTCACGCATCTCGTCGCGTTGCGGGAGGCCTGGGAGTCCGGCGCTTGGATGTGGGACGGCCCGGCTCGCAACGCGTACCTCAACGACCTCGACAACGACGACACCATGCTCGTGGTGTCACCGGCCTCGGACGAGGCCCGCAACGACGCCGACCCCGGCGGGTGGCTCCCGTCGAACACGGCGTACCGCTGCGACTACCTCCGATCCTGGGTCCACGTGAAGGCGCTCTACAAGCTCTCGGTGGATCCCGGCGAACGTGAGGCAATCGCCGCGGCCGCGCTCCACTGCTAGGGCGTGTCGCTGAAGCTCTCGCAGTGTGACGAGTAGTTCCTCTTGTCGGGCGGGCTGCAGTAGTCGTAGCCGCGACTGCCGTCGAGGCGATCCACGTCCGGTCCGCCGAAGAGCACGTCGTCGCCGTCGTAACCGTTGATCTGATCGCGTCCGGCTTCGCCGTACAGAGCGTCGTTGCCTGCATCACCGCGTAGGGCGTCGTCGCCGACGCCGCCCGCGATGATGTCGTTGCCGGCGTCGCCCCGGAGGCTGTCCTTGTCTTCCTCGCCGTAGAGGCGGTCATCGCCTTCTCTTCCGATCAGGCTGTCCCGGCCGAGGCCACCGAAGATCGTGTCGTTGCCGGCGCCGCCGATGACGGAGTCGGTGCCGGCGAGGCTGCAGATGACGTCGTCGCCGCCGCGGGCGTCGATCCGGTCGTTTCCGTTGGAGCCCAGGATCACGTCATTGCCCTCGGTGCCGTAGAAGATCTTGCCGCTACGGCTGTCGGGTACCACCAACGTCGGATGCGCGCACGGGGAGGCCGGCGGCCCGACGATGGTCGTCGATGTCGTCGAGCTCGTGGTGCTCGAAGTCGACGAGGTGGTCGACGAGGAGGTGGTCGAAGACGACGTGGTGGTCGG
>JBEHXL010000118.1:0-3409 GCA_048498715.1 Actinomycetota bacterium
CAGTGGCGTCACGTGACGTTGGTGTTAGTAAGCGTGAAGTGGGTGGTGTTCTGTCGCCCGGAGGGGTGATCACGTCCTTATGACGCTTTCTAACGCGTGTGTCACGGTGGCCGAGGGGCGGTGGGTGACGGGGCGGTGGGTGACGGGCGTGCGGGTGGCTACTTGCCTTGGAGTTTGGCGATGCGTTGTTTGAACTCGTCGGTTTGCAGGGACCACGCCTGCACTTCGAGCTCGATGGCCACTGCGTCTTCCGACGTGTCGACGTCGAACATGCGGTTCATCGTGGCCTTGGTGCGCCGGGACAATTCGCGCGGACCCGCCGCTGCGCCCGCACCGATCTCGACGGCGCGGGCAATCAAATCGTCCGGCGCAACGCACTCGTACACCAGCCCGAACTGGGCGGCCTGTTCGCCGGTGTATTCCTGGCCGAACAGCACCATCGCGCGGGCGACCTGCGGCCCCACGGCCCGTTGCAGCATCCACGTGTGTCCGCCGCCGGGATGGAGGCCGAGGTTTACGAAGCGGTCGATGAACTTGGCGTTGGTCGACGCGATGCGCAGATCACAGGCGAGCGCGAGGTTCATGCCGGCGCCGACGGCCGCGCCGTTCACGGCCGCGATCGTCGGCTTCGGTGAGGACTGAAACACGAGGAACCCGTCGTAGACCGAGGCGACCTTGCGGCTCTCGGAGGGCGCGCTCGAACCGGCAAGGTGATCGAGCGTGGCACCGGCGCAGAAGCCCTTGCCTTCGCCGGTGACGACGAGCGCGCCGACGTTGTCGTCCGCGTTGCAGTCGTTCACGATCGCGACGATCTCTTCGACCATCGGCAGCGTCAGCGAGTTGCGTCGTTCGGGCGCATTCAGCGTGATGAGCGCGACGCCGTTGCCGTCGATCGAGACGGAGACCTCACTCATTGGTGTGCACCGTTTCGCGCACGACGGCCGGCGAGTGACGGAAGAAGTTTTCGACGTCGCGTTCGTAGTGGTACGCCGGCCGCGAATTGCCGACCGTCTTGCGCAAACGGGCGGCGCGCACGAACGACTCGACCGCGCCGGCGGTCGTGTAGTTGTACGTGAACCCGGCGCGCTTGAGGCGACGGTTGTCGACGCCGCGGCCGTAGCGCAACAGATCGAGGACTTCGGGGGGCAGGTCGACGGCGCGAGCCATGTCGAGCAGCTGCGCAACCAGTCCGGTGCCGACGGGCGTCATCGGGAAGCGGCGTTTCCCGCAGATCGACACGATCTCGCTCCACGGCACTTTCCCGTCGCCCGCCACGTTGAAGATGCCGGGGAGGCGGTTCTTCAACACGAACTCAATCGAGCGGATGACGTCGTCCTCTTCGACGAACTGCAGCAGCGGATCGAAGCCGGCGATCGACGGGACCAGCGGCATCTCGAGCGCCTTCGAGATCGCAGTCGTGATGTCGGTACCCAACACGTTCGAGAACCGCAGCAGCGAGACGATGACGTGCGGGTTGTCCTCGGCGAAGTCGCGCAGGTAGCCCTCGACCTCCAGCACCGAACGCTCGACACGCGTGCGTGCCGGCTTGGTGCGCTTCATCTCTTCGCGGAACCAGGTGGGATCGGACTGGTTGGCGCCGTACACGAGCGTCGACGACTTGACGACGAGGTGACGCACCGACGACCCCGGCGCCGACGCGGCGGCGAGCAGGTTCATGGTGCCGATCACGTTGATCTCGTGGAGTTGGCGCCCGCTCATGCGGGTCGAGTCCATCTCCAGGAACGTGTGCACGATGGTGTCGACCTGGGTGGCCTCCACGATGCGGGCGAGAATCGAGTAGCTCTGGTCGGCGCGCACGTACTCGGTGCGCTCGAGTTCGACCTTCGGCTCCTTGGTGTCGAGGCCGACGATCATCTCCACGTCGGGATCCATTTCGAGCGCCTTCGCGGCGCGTCCACCCCAGAACGAGCCGAGACCGGTGACCAGTACGCGCTTACCCACCGCTACCCCTTACCCGAACCAGACCGAAGAGCGCTTGCGCAACATGTCGTACAGCGCCTCCTGGATGAGCACGCGAATGCGATCGGCCTCGTCCATCACGAGACTCTTCGAGTAGCGCTCCTGGTCGGCGGGCACCTCGAAGCTGATCGGGTCGAGCACACGCAGCTTGAACTTGGCCGGAAAGTGCAACGCGGCGCCGAGCGGGCCGAAGGCGAGCATGTTCGCGGTGATGGGGAAATACGGCAGACCCAGCGCCTTGGCGATGGTGCCGTTCTTGGCGAGGATCGGCATCGACTCCTCGGCACCCACGACGGCGATGGGAATGATCGGCACGCCCGAACGCATGGCGATCTCGACGAAGCCGCCGCGACCGAAACGACGCAGCTGATAGCGCTCGCTGTAGGTCTTACCTGGACCCTTCGAGCCTTCGGGGAACACGAGGGCGAGCTGCTTCTGCTCGCGCAGCAGGCGATAGGCGTTCTCGGGATCGGCGGCGACGCCCCCGCTGCGCGCCCACATCGTTCCGACCCACGCCATGCCCTTGAACCAGTAGTCCGCCAGTCCGTACACCGGACGGCCGAGTTCCTTCTCGATGCCGTGCATGATGGCTGGCGCGTCGGACGGGATCGCCGCGGCGTGGTTGGCCACGAGCAGGGCGCCACCGGTCGCCGGGATCTTTTCGAGGCCTTCCCACTCGGCGCGAAACCAGTACTTGTACATGGGGTCGTACAGTCGACGGGCGAGCGCGCGCATCGTCTCCGAGCGGCCCCACTCGTCGACGTCGCTCAGGCGGGGATCGGGGAGCTCCTCGGGCTCTTCCTCCGTCGTGCGGGGAAGATGCACCAATGCTCCCGAAGAGCGTTCTGCTACACGCTTCGTGGCCATAAGGGCCAAAGGTTACTTAGAAGAGATCGTCTTCTCCGAAGCTGAGATCGTCGTTCTCGTCGACGACTTCCCTGGCCGCGTCACAGGTTTCGTTGAGAAGACACCACCTGCAGTGCGTACCCGGGGTCAGTCCCGGCGGGCGTGCGCTGACGTTCATCTCGGTGGCCTTGAGGATGGCGTCACTGGCTCGACGTGACGCGGCTTCGAGCACGTCGCGGTCGACGTCTTCGGTCACCCACGTGCCGTCCTGCGCGTAGAAGGTGGCAACCCGCCAGGGCGGCACGCCGAAGCGAAACGTGAACACGAGGGCGTAGAACCGAAGGTCGTCGACGTGGCCCTGGTGACGCCCGCCGGTCTTGAAGTCGATGAGCAGGCTGCGCGCCTCGGGGCCCGTCGGCCGACCGAACGCCAGGTCGGGACGGGCGTTGAGGATGATGGTGTTGCCGGCCACGTTGAATCCGAAGGACTGCTCGGCGCGTGCATTCCAGCCGCGCCCGATCGGCGGAAATCCGTCGACCATGGTGGTGGTCGCGGTGATCGCGCCGGAACGAACGCTGGCGAG
>JBEHXL010000119.1:0-3283 GCA_048498715.1 Actinomycetota bacterium
GCGACTCGTCGTACCACCCGGTGCGGCCTTCGAGGCGGGGCGCGCTCAGCAGCCCCTTGGTTCGGTAGAGGCGCACCGTCGTCGTGGCGACGCCGGCCTTTCGTGCGAGTTCGTCGAGTCGGTATTCGCTGCCCATCGTTCTCCCGATTTGCTTATCTGCGAGCGATTGGTAGCGTATCAATCATGCGCAGATACAGCAACGCAAGCGCAGTCGGCAGGATCCGCTCACGTCTCCTCGTGAACGCCACAGTCGACCCTGACGAAGCCCAGCTCCGCCTCCCCGACGGACTCCGCGCGCACGTCACCGACGGATCCGTGGTGATCGGCTGCTGCTTGCTCGACATTGTCGACATTCGCCCCACCCGTGTTCGCGCCTTGCCGGGACTTCACCTGCAGGCCGCGGCGCACCGCATCTCCATCACCCAGCCGGACGGTTCCGTCGGCGTGTTCGTGCCCGCCCGTCTAACCAATGCCCGCACGGCGCGAGCGCTCGGAGGCCGTGTGTTTCCCGGCGTGCATCGCGCCGCCAAGACTTCCCTGCGGTATCGCGGCGACCGACTCGACTGGTCGGTCGAGCCACGCGTGGCTTCGCATGCGGGCGTGCGGGTGTCGACGCACTCGATCGGTGAGCCAGCCGAGGTTTGCCCTACGGGTAGCGGTGTGTGCATCCACGCGACGGTGGGCTACTCGCCTGGCTTCGACGGGTCGCTCGAATCGGCCTCGATGTTCCCTTCCCACCGCACTGCATACGAAGTCGTGATCGACGATCTGCAGTCCGACTTCATCGACAGCTTCGCGTCCGCGCGTCTCGCTGCCTCCTTTCTGATGCGCGACGTCGAGGTGATGTGGCGATGAAGGTCGTGATCGTCGGAGGCACGGGTGCGCTCGGCCGTCGGTTGGCCGATGACGTCGCACGGCGAGGTGATGAGGTGGTGATCCTCACGCGGCGTTGGCGAGACGACATCGAGCACCAGCAGGTCGAGTGGGACGGGCGGACCGTGGGCGACTGGGCGACGGAACTCACGGGCGCGATCGTCATCAACCTGGCCGGTCAACTCGTCGACCTGCCGCCGACACCGCGGAACGTCGAGTTGTTGCGACAGTCGCGCGTCGAGCCGACACGCGCGCTGGTTCAGGCGTCGCACCTGATCGATGAGCCGCCGAAGTTGTGGCTGCAGATGAGCACCATGGCGATCTACGGCGACGCCGGCCAAGGCGTTGTCGTTGAAGGACATCCCGTCGCCGACGGGCCCCCGCAGATGCCCGGCGTCGCGGTGCCGTGGGAGGAAGCGGCACGCGACGCGCGCGCGGACCGGCTGGTCTTCCTGCGCACCGGCATCGTCCTGGACCACGGCACGCCCGCCTTCGATCGCATCGCGCGCCTCACGAAGCTCGGCCTCGGTGGACGCATCGGCAAGGGCACACAGTGGGTCAGTTGGATCCACGTGACGGACTTCTTGGACGCAGTGCAGTTTCTTCGCGACTCGACGCTCGACGGCATCGTGCACCTCACGGCCCCGGAGCCGGTGCAGAACATGGCGATGATGTCGACGCTGCGAACCGCGCTCCATCGGCCGTGGTCACCGCCGACGCCCAAGCCGCTCGTCCACATCGGCGCCCTCTTGATGCGCAGTGATCCGCAACTCGCACTGACCGGTCGCCGCGGTTTCCCGCGTCGGCTGCTCGACGCCGGTTTCGTGTTCGGCCATCCGACCTTCGCCGACGCGATCGACGACCTCGTGAACTAGCTAGACACGTTCGAAGACGAGGTCGAAATCCTTGCGCCAGGTTTGCCCGGCGTCGTCGGAGGCGTTGGTGTCACCGACCATCCGGTTGCCCTCGAACCGGCACCGAAGGTTCTGGTGCATGTCGGGATCGGTGCGCGACATTTCCCACCCGCTGTCGTCGATGGTCAGGTCGAACACCCGAAGCACGCCGCGCTCGTCGTGATAGAGCACAACGAATCGGTCGTTGGCGTCGCTGCGCCCGAACACGAAGTCCCACGACGGTTTGCCGTCGAACGACGCCATGAATCGCACGAACGACCCGTCGATCCACGCCCCATGGGCACTTCCGTGCTTGACCTCGTCGGGGTTCTCGACCCACCACTGATTGGTGATGCGAATGGCGAAGTCGCCGACGAACGCTGCGGCAACCCGTTCGAGTTCTTTGTTGCGTTCAGTCACGACAGGTCTTGTACCCACGCCGCGAACATGTCGGTCCACGCGTCGGACGGAAGGCCCTGCTTGAGCATGCCGAAACCGTGCTGGCCGCGACGGAACACGTGGATTTCGGCCGGGCGATCGGCGATCGACCAGTCGTCGTACATACCCTCGACGATCTTCGAGAGGAAGTCGTCGGACGCGACCGCGGTGAACATCGGGGGCGCGTCGGCAGGTATCTCCGCACCGGCCACCTCGCCGCCGTAGATCGGTGCGATGAAGTCGAGCGGTTCCGCGCGGGGGTCGAGGGCCACGTCGACTGTGAGGAAGGCGCCGGCCGAGAAGCCGAGCATGCCGAGCGACCTCAGATCGAAGCGGTCGCGAACGACGGAGATGGCGCGCCGGCCGTCATCCGCGGCCGCCGCACGCGCCGCGAGGTACTCCGGCGTCTTGATGAGTTTGCCGATCGTGCGCGGCTTCTTCGTCTGCGATATGGCGATCGGCGCGTTGCCGACCCCGGCGGTCCAGCGCTGCTCGAAGCCGGCTTGGTCTTCGGGCGACGCCTGCACGCGGTACTTGAGAAGGAACACGGTGTAGCCGAGCGCGGTCAACCATTCGGCCACGTCGACGCCTTCGTGTTGCCACGCGTGGATCGTCCATCCGCCGCCCGGGCACACGATGACGCCGACTCCGTTGCTCACGGCCGGCGTGTACACCGACAGCGTCGGGTCGGACACGTTGCGCACCATCGTCAGGCCGGCGTGGGGACCGAGGGTCGCCACGTAGGTCTCCTCGGGTGGCATGTCGTCGATGGTGGTCGGCGGTGGTCCGTCATCCCAGAGTCGGATGACGTCGACGGCGTCGCTACTCATGACGACAAGAATGCATCACATGGCCGCGTCGAAACCGGACGAGGTGCGCGAGGGCGTACCGCTCACCAACCTCGATCAGCCGCTCTTCGACGGGGCCGACGCCACCAAGCGCGATCTGATCGACTACCTCGACGGCATCGCAGACCGACTGGTGCCCGTCTTGACCGATCGGCCGCTGTCGGTCATCCGCGTGCACCGTGGCGAAGAGGCGTTCATGCAGAAGAACCTGCCGAAGCACGCGCCGGACTG
>JBEHXL010000120.1:0-3252 GCA_048498715.1 Actinomycetota bacterium
TCGCTGTCGGCGGGCTGGCCGAAGCGCATCGAGTTGTCGAGGCTGATGCCGCCGCCGCGCTTGCCGAGGCCCGACGCGATCGACGTGGGCGCCATGTCGGCCATGAACGCAACCGCGGCCGGTGTCGGCGGCTTCTTCGTCGACAGGCGCGCCCACATCGCCATCGCACCCTTGGCCCGCTCTTCGTCGGGTTGCAGGTCGACCTTGCGGTGCTCGACGAGCGACGCGAAGAAGTCGATCTTGAGATCCATGCCGGGCGGCGCGAACGCGAACGGCTCGGCGTCGTCAGGTCCGGCGACCTTGGGCATGTGTTGGAACTGGCCTTCGATGCCGTTCTCGCGTGGGATGGCCGTCGAGCCCATCGTCGAGAACATGACTGCGCCGGACGGGTCGAGCGCGTTGACGTGCACCTGCTTGATGCGCTTGCCGGCCGCATGGATCGTCGTGGCCAGCGTGATCTCGGTGCCTTCACGCGGCGAGGCGACGAACTGAGTCGTGGCCCAGAGAATCGGTGAGTCCGTCGCGACTTCCATCGCGGTGACGGCCGCCGCGATCGCGCAGCCGCCGTAGAGCGCGCCGTCGGGACGGCAGTTGCGGCGTTCGATGGTGAACGTGCCGCGCAACCCGTCGTCAGCGAAGGAGACGGGGACGAGTTCGAGGTCCCCCGGACGGGGATACGAGCTCAAAGGAGTTGGGCGCGCCGCGAGAGTCCCCCCCGAAACGCAAGCGGCGCGCCCATGACCTTGTTAAATGCGCTCGATAACGGTGCCGCTGCCCAGGCCACCACCACAGCACATGGTGATCATCGCCCGGGTGGCGTCACGACGCTCGAGCTCGTGCAGCGCAGTGGTGATCAGACGAGCACCGGTGCCACCCACGGGGTGGCCGATCGCGATGGCGCCACCGTTGACGTTGACGCGATCAGGATCGGGGCTGCATTCCTTTTGCCATGCGAGCACGACCGAAGCAAACGCTTCGTTGACTTCGAACAAGTCGAAGTCGTTGATGCCGAGGCCGGTCTTGGCGAGGAGCTTGTCCGTCGCGTCGATCGGGCCGGTCAGCATGAGGACGGGGTCGGTGCCGACGAGGCACTGTGCCGTGATGCGCGCCCGCGGCGTAAGGCCGAGTTCGCGCGCCTTCTTCTCGGTGGTGAGCAGAAGGGCCGCGGCGCCGTCGGAGATCTGCGACGACGTGCCGGCGGTGTGCACACCGTCTTCCCGGGCGACGGGCTTCAGCGTGGCGAGCTTTTCGAGGCTCGTCTCGCGGAGGCCTTCGTCCTTCGAGACGACCTGCGTCTCGCCGGTGTCGTTGCCTTCGGCATCGAAGATCGGCGCCGTGATCGGAACGACTTCGCGATCGAAGCGACCTTCGTTCCACGCCTGGATGGCGAGGGTCTGCGAACGCAAACCGAACGCGTCGGTGTCCTCACGCGACACGCCCCACTTGGTGGCGATGCGCTCGGCACCTTCGAACTGCGAGGTCGACTCGTACGGGTAGTTCTTCGAGAACGGGAAGCCGGGGCCCGAGCGCATCGCAGCGCCGAGACCAACGCGGCTCATCGACTCGACGCCACACGCGACGACGACGTCGGCGGCACCGCTCGTGAGAAGACCAGCGGCCAGGTTGGTGGCCTGCTGGCTCGAACCGCACTGGCTGTCGACCGTGGTGGCACCGGTCGTCAGCGGGAGACCCGCCGACAGCCACGCACCGCGGGCGATGTTGAAGGTCTGTTCGCCGACCTGGCTGACGCAGCCACCGACGATCTGATCGACGAGCACCGGGTCGATGCCCGAGCGCTTGATCAGCTCGCTCTGTACCGCGGAAAGCAGGTCGATGGGATGCACCGTCGACAGGCCGCCCGCCCGCCGCCCCAGCGGCGAACGGACAGCCTCGACGATGACAACGTCGTTGTCAGCCACGGTTACTTAGTCCGAGGTGACTTCGAGGATCTTCTTCTGCAGCGCCTCGGCCGCAGCGGGATCGGGCGAAGCGCCGCCCTGCATGGCCATGAGCTTGGTCATGTCGCCTTCGACCTTGATCTTGCCGCTCATGAAGGCCTGCATCGCAGCCTGCTGGTTGCCGTTGATGAACATGTCCTTGGCAACGTCGTACGGAAGCGTGAGCTTGGTCGGAGCGTCGATGAGGCCGGTGTTGAACTGGCCACCCTTGACGTGAAGCTCCTTGTCACCTTCGGGACCGCCGGTGACGACCATGTTGATCTCAGCGGACTCCGGCATCATGCCGCCGCCGCCGGCCTCTTCGGAGATCTTCTTGACGTCCTCGAGCCACGCGTCGGAAAGGAAAGGGTTAGGCATTGGTTCCCCCTAGGAACGGATTGGAGACCGGGACCATACCCTACGGAATGGTTTGGACGCTAGGGGCGTCACCCCAGCACACTTCTGTGCGGGCGTGGATGGGCTAGGCCCGTCTAGAGCCGCACAGAACGAACCCTTACTTCCGTTGGAAGGACGGGGGGCGCTTTTGGAGGAAGGAGACCATGGCTTCGCGGGAGTCGTCGCTGTAGCCGCTCATGATCTGGGTGCGGTTCTCAAGATCTATGCCGGCCCACATCGAGGAGATCTCGAGGTTCGACCAGGCGACTTCCTTCGTCATCCACACGCCGAGCGGTGAGTTGGCGGCGATCTGCGACGCGATGTTCATCGCCGAGTCGAGCGTTTGCCCGTCGGGCACGACCTCACTCACGAGGCCGTACTTGTCCGCTTCGGCGGCGCTGATCAGTCGACCGGTCAGCATCATCTCCCGCGCGCGAGACGCACCGATGAGACGCGGCAACAACCACGACACGCCGATGTCGCAGCCCGACAGGCCGATCTTCACGAACGCGACGTTGAAACGCGCCGACTCGCTGCAGACGCGCACGTCCGATGCGAGCGCGAGGCCGAGCCCGCCACCCGCACACGGACCGTTGACCGCGGCGATGACCGGCTGTCGCAGCTGACGGATGCGCGGCACGATCCCGGCAATGTGCTGCTGCACCGCGAGGTTGAACGCAGGTCCACCCCACCCTTTCTGACGTGGCGCGCCGCCGAACCCCGTGAGGTCGAGGCCGGCGCAGAACCCGCGGCCGGCACCGGTCACGATCACGACGCGGCAGTCCGGGTCGTCCTCGATCTC
This sequence comes from Actinomycetota bacterium, assembly GCA_048498715.1. Lineage (GTDB taxonomy): Bacteria > Actinomycetota > Acidimicrobiia > Acidimicrobiales > JACCXE01 > JACCXE01. The sequence continues at coordinate 3,136 of JBEHXL010000120.1, forward strand.
GTCGCAACGCTCGTAGAAACGATCGATGAGCGCCTCGTTCATCGCGTTCAACTTGTCGGGCCGGTTGAGCGTGAGGACCGTGATCCCCTCGGCGGGCTTGTCGAGTAGAACGACGTC
>JBEHXL010000121.1:0-3082 GCA_048498715.1 Actinomycetota bacterium
GCAGGCCTCGTCGATCGTCGCCTTCGGCAGGCCGAGCACGAGCTCAGCGGGCAGGCCGTCGTCGAGCTGCGCGTCGACGTTGTTGGTCTTGATGACGTCTTTCGCGAGCTTCGCCCAGGCGAACGCGTCTTCGTTGGTGAGACGGGCGCCGCCGATGATGCCGACCGAACTCGGACCGTTGCGACGGACCGCCTCCCGGATGCCTTCCGCCGCCGCCGCAAGGGCCTCGCCCCAGCTGACTTCGACGAGCTCGCCGTGCTTGCGCACCATTGGCGCTGAAACCCGAGCGTCGCTGTTGTTGATCGACTCGTAGGCGAAGCGACCCTTGTCGCACAGCCAGCCGTGGTTCACCGGATCACTGTCGATACCGATGTAGCGGGTGACGTCGCGGCCCGAGGACTGCACGCCGATGCGGCAGCCGACCGAGCACGTCATGCAGGTCGACTCGACCGAGTCGATGTCCCACGGACGCGCCTTGAAGCGGTACGGCTTCGCGGTGAGCGCGCCGACGGGGCACAGCTGCACGGTGTTGCCCGAGAAGTACGACGCGAACGGTTCGTTCGGGAACGTGTTGATCTCGGTCTCGACGCCGCGCTGGATGAAGTGGATCAGCGGATCGCCGGCAACTTCGTCGGCGAAGCGGGTGCAGCGGTCACAGAGGATGCAGCGTTCCCGGTCGAGCAGGACGAGGTCGCTCAACGGGATCGGCTTCTCGCGGTGACGCTTCTCTTCGACCATGCGGCTGTCACCGGGGCCGAAGGCGATCGTGTTGTCCTGCAGCGGGCACTCGCCGCCCTTGTCGCAGACCGGGCAGTCGAGCGGATGGTTGACGAGCAGGAACTCGATCACGCCGTCCTGGGCCTTGAGTGCCTTCTCGCTACGAGTCTCGACCTTCATGTCGGGCGTGCACTCGACCAGGCAGGCCGGCGACAGCATCGGACCGCGGCCGCCGTCGACTTCGACGAGACACATGCGGCACATGCCAACCGGGCGCAGACGCTCGTGGTAGCAGAACCGCGGGATGTGCGAACCGACGCGTTCGGCGGCCTCGATGACGAGTTCGCCCTTGTCCGCGTAGACGAGCTTGCCGTCGATGGTGACGGGCACGCCGGGAGGCGGCGGGGGCGGCGCCTCCTCTTCGACGACCCCCTCGGCTGGCGCTTCGGCGGTGGCGACGGCCGTGACCTCGGTGTCCTTCTCGGTCGCCTCTTCGGACGACTCAGGGACGGTCTTTTCCTCGTCAGTCACTGGTCACGCCAATCAACTTGGTGGTGTTCTGCGCGATGTAGGCCTCGAAGTCGGGTCGGAACCGGCGCAGCGCGCTCATGAGCGGCGACACCACCGACGGACCGAGGTCGCAGATCGTCGTCTTCTTGTACGGGAACGGCGCGTAGGCGGGTTCGCCCGGCACGACGTTCGGGCCCGGGAACGGCCCGGGGCTGATGTTGTCCGACACGTCGAGCAACAAGTCGAGGTCCTCGGGACGGCCGCGGCCGCTGATGATGCGGGCCAGGATCGTCTCGAGCCAACTCGTGCCTTCGCGGCACGGCGTGCACTTGCCGCACGACTCGCGGGCGTAGAACTTCACGAGTCGCCAGCAGGCCTTGACCATGTCGGTGGTCTCGTCCATGGCGACGATGGCGCCCGAGCCCATCATCGAACCCGCCGGGCCGATGACGGTCGGGTCGAGCGGCAGATCGAGGTGCTCCGGGAAGAACCACGGGGCCGAACCGCCGCCCGGGATGAACGCCTTGAGTTCGTTGTCGTCGCGGATGCCGCCACCGAGCGACGGGTCGTAGAACACGTCGCGGTAGGTGGTGACGCCGCACTCGATCTCGTACGTACCCGGGTTCTTCACGTGCCCCGAGATCGCGATGAGCTTGGTGCCCTGCGACTTTTCCGAGCCGATCGCCGCGAACGCTTCGGCGCCGTTGACGATGATCCACGGGATCGTGGCCAGCGTCTCGACGTTGTTGACGATCGTCGGGTTCATGTAGAGGCCCATGACCGCGGGGAAGTACGGGGGCTTCGGACGCGGCATGCCGCGCTTGCCTTCGAGCGACTCGAGCAGCGCAGTTTCGTCGCCCACGATGTAGGCGCCGGCGCCCCAGTGCAGCGTGACGTCGCAGGACCAGTTGGACCCGATGATGTTCTTGCCGACGTAGCCCGCCGCGTACGCCTCGTTCAGCGCCTGCGCGATGCGCTCCTGCGCCAGCGCCATTTCGCCGCGGACGTACAAGAAGACCTGGCTGGCCTTGCACGCGTAGGCCGCGATGAGCGCGCCTTCGATGACCTCGTGCGGATCGCGCTCCATGAGCGTGCGGTCCTTGTGGGTGCCGGGCTCGGATTCGTCGCCGTTGCACACGATCCAGCGCGGGAAGGCGGCGGTGTCGAGGAAGTGCCACTTGTTGCCGGCCGGGAAGCCGGCGCCGCCCCGACCCTGCAGCGTCGCACCGGTGACGGTGTCGACGACCTCCGACGGCTGCAACGCCAGCGCCTTGCGGAGGCCTTCGTAGCCGCCAGTTTCGAGGTAGACGGCCAGCGTGTGGGCGTTCTCGATGTTGAAACGCTTGCTGACGATCGTCGGACGATCCGCGCGCACGGTCATTCGGAGTGCTCCAGGGTGTGGCCGCTGTTGGCCCATTTGTCGGTTGGCTCCTGACGGATGCGCGCCAGGGTGCCGTGCTGCGGGATGTCGTCGCGCTTGCCGGCCCGGATGTCGGCCACCAGCGCGTCGAACGCCTCGGGCGTGACCTTGTCCTGGTAGCGGTAGTTGACCTGGACCGCTGGAGCGACGGTGCACGCCGCCGAGCACTCGACCTCTTCGAGCGTGAACATGCCGTCAGCCGTCGTGCCTCCGACGCTCACACCCAGCGACTTCTCGCAGTGCTCCAGCAGTTCGTAGGCGCCGCTGAGCATGCACGAGATGTTCGTGCACACGCCCACGACGTACTTGCCACAGGGGTGGAGCTTGAACATCTCATAGAAGCTGGCGGTGCCGAGTACCTGTGCCGGCGTGACCCCAATGAGTTCCGCGATGTGTTCCATCGCGTCGTCAGTGAGGTACCCGTCCTGCTCCTGC
>JBEHXL010000122.1:0-3025 GCA_048498715.1 Actinomycetota bacterium
GCGTTCGTGACCAGATTCGTGACGATCTGAGCGAGGCGGTCAGCGTCGCCCCGTAGGCCGATGCCGGGTTCGGCGCACACGCGCACGCGAGCGTCCTCGCCACCCGCAGCTGCGTGCGCCGCAGCGGTCGCGATGGTACCGAAGTCCTCGATCGGTTTCAGTTCGCACGGGAACGTGCCGCGGCCGCCACGACTGGCGTCGACCAGGTCTCCGGTCAAGCGCGCCAAGCGGCGGGCGCTGTCGGTGATGCCGGCCGCCATCTCGCGAGCCTCGGTGGCGTCCATGTCGGCACCGTGATCACGCAGTACGGACGCCGCGGTACCGATGGCGCCCAGGGGCGAACGCACCTCGTGGGCGACGAGTGCGAAGAAGCCTTCGCGTAGGTCGTCGAGTTCCTGCAGGCGTTCCGCAGTCTGCCGCTCGCGCGCGTAGATCCGCATGTTTGCGACCGAACGGGAGAGTTCCGGTGCGATCTGCACCAGCGACTCTGCGACGACTTTGCGCGCGCGGCCGGGCTGGGTGAAGCCGACCCCGAGCAGACCGTGCATCTCGCCGGTCATCTGATCGCGCAGCGGCACGACGATGGTCTCGTTCAACCCGGCGGCGGCGACCACACCTCGGAACTCGCCGTAATCGTCGTCGGTGAGGATCACGTAGGGCTGGTCGCTGATCGTTCGTAGGCTCTCGTGCAGGGGGCCGTGCAGCAGGTCGTCGGGCGGTGTCGTTCGCAGCACGCGATCAGGCCCGTCACCCCCGGACACGACGCGTGCGAGTTCGACGAAGCGGTTGTGTTCCACGCTCGCCAGGCTCAGCGTGTCGAACGGCAGGTAGGCCTTGAGTTCGTCGGCGAACTGGGTCAAGGCGTCCGACGGCCGCAGCTGTGCGAACGACTGCGCCGCGTGCCCCGACAGCACGCGACGGGTGTCGTCTCGCGCGACGGCGACGAAGCCACCGACACCGCCGCGTCCGGTGGCAACGGCCGTGACCTGTAACGCGACGGCCAGTTGCTGGCCCCGGGGTGCGAGGTCGAGCGTCACGTCGATCGACTCGCCGGGTTGCAGCGACCGCATGATCATCTGCGCCGTTTCGATCGCAGTCTCGGTTTCGAAGAGGCTGATGACTTCTCGGCCCACCGCCTCGTCCCGCGTAATCCCGAAGAGCCTCTCGGCCTGCGCATTCCATTCCAGGATTTCGCCCGTCGTCGAGACGAAGACGACGGCGTCGGCGGTGTTCTCCACGACGGTGGCCAGACGCGTGGAAAGCCGGTCGAGGTCGGTGACGAGCGCTTCGTTGCGGGAAGCCTGGCGGAGCAGACGCACGGCGACGAAGACGAGAAGCAAGATGCGCAGGGCCAGGCGAACGATGTGCGTCTCCTGGGTCTGGCTGTCCTCGGGCGCAAGGCCGAAGTCGATCGGCAGCGCCGTGAGGGCGGCCACGATGATCGAGATGCTGGCGAGCGGGCGGCTGGGCCGGAGTTGCGTGGCCGCGCTGGGATCCTCCTCCCGATCGAACCACGGTGCGGCAGCCAAGAGGAAGGTTCCGATGACGAACAGCGGATCGGGGAACCCACCGGTTGCGTAGGTGCCGCGACTTTCCAGGACGAGGTATGTCAGGTCGGCGATGAACAGCACGCCGGCGCCGCCGAGAATGAGCTGGGTCGACTGCGAGCCGCGGCGACGACCGACGAGGGCGGCGCAGAAACCGACGAGCACGATGTCGAAGACGGGATAAGCACCTGCGATCAACGAGCCCAGCAGGCTGCGGCCGGAGCCGACGAGGAGCGGTTCCCAGACGAGCAGACCCACCGCCATGGCGAGCACGCCGACGTCGAGCGACGCGTTGAACGAGTCGACGTCCGTCCGTCGGCGCACGAGCCGCAACACCCCGAGCACCATGAGCGGATACGCGGTCAGATAGATGAGATCGGCAAGCGACGGCAGCGGCGCCGCCTGGTGCAGTACGCGCTCGTAGAAGTCCCACACCACGTCTCCGGCGAAGAAGCAGAACGTCCCGGCGGTGACGAGCAGCCACTCGTCGCGTCGATCGCGCGGGAGCCGAAGCGCGCCGACGAGCGCGAAGCACGAGACCGCGAGCGCGGCTCCGTCGTACGCGACGGCGGTGGCGAGGGCGGTGGGATCGATGGTCGGCGCAACGCCCCCGACGAGGACTGCGGCCGCGACGACGACGAGGACAACCCACTCGCTTCGTTGCAACTGCTTCATTGGCGCCCCCGCCCGGCTCGTGGTTGAACCGTTAGGGGCAGAAGTTACTGCGCAAACACTCGCCGGCGTTCCCAGGCCTGTTGACCTGCCTGCACCCACGGACGCTCGGGCTCGTCGCCCGTTTCATGCCGAACCGGCTCGATCTGGAACTCGTTCGCCCAGGCGCGCCGGACGTGATCACTCACGTTCGGTGGCGTCCGGTGCAGCGTGCGGCAGTGGTGGAACGTCGCCCCGCCAGGCGCCAGTTCGACGGGCACCTCGCCGTCGTTGGTCACGCTCGGCGCAACCAGACCGTGCACTTCGGGGTCGTCGTTTACGTGGCGGTGCTCGATCACGGGGCCGGTGTGCGAACCCGGCTTGAAGTGCATGCACCCGCTCTCGACCGTCGCCGGGTCGAGCGGCACCCACACGCCGAGGGCGCGGTAGCGGAACTCGGTGTCCCAGTACGCCTCGTCCTGATGCCACGGCAACTCGCCGCCGATGCGAGCTGGCTTGAGGATCATGTGAGACCACTGCTTGAGTTCGGCGCGCTCGATGCCGAGCAACTGCATCGAGATCACCCGGGCGTTGCGCACGAGCGTGGTCTTGCGGAGCTGGGGCCAGCGCACATCGGGCGCGAGCACCTGGGGCACGAGGTCGTCGCCCTCCTCGTCGTACTTACGGGCGAGGTCGAAGTAGCCGCCCTTGAACGCGCCCTTGGTGTCGAAGAGATGGTCGTAGATCGGCTTGAGCCATTCGATCTCTTCGTCGGTCGTGATCCGGGGGATCGAGGTGAAGCCGTCGCGATGGAACGCCGCGATCTG
>JBEHXL010000123.1:0-2980 GCA_048498715.1 Actinomycetota bacterium
TCCGCCGCCGAAGCAACGGTCTGGATGGACGCCGAGACCTGCACCGAAGCCGAGCTCGCGCTCGCTGCCCGGTCGCTGGTCTGCGTGGCCGCCCGGCCCATGTTCCCGGACACGGCGGTCAGCTGCTCCGAGGCTGCGGCGAGGGCCTCGGCGGTCTCGCCGATATTGGCCATCGATTCGCGCATCGTCTTGAGCAGCGATCCGACGCCGCCGGCCAGCTGGCCGATTGCGTCCTCGCCGTGGATCGACACTTCGAGCGTGAGGTCGCCGGCGACGGCGCCGTTGACGACGTCGAGCACCGCGTCGACCTTGCGCTTGAGCTCGTCGGCCTCTTCGCGCTTGACCTCTTCCTGCGAGATGCGATCGAAGGCCTGCGAGACGAGGCGGCCGACGTTGCGCAGCGCGTCGAGGCGCTGCTCGCTCGGGTGCAGCGTGACGGTGGTGAAGAAGTCCATCGTGCCGACGACGTCGCCGGCCACGATCAGCGGGAAGCAGACGCCCGACTTCACGCCGATCTTCTGGGCGACAGGGGCACGGGAGCAGTCCGTCATTTCGCCGATGTCGGGAGTGAAGAACAAGTCGCGGTTCTTCCAGGCCCGCCCCGAGAGCCCCACCCCTTCCTGGAACGACGCTTTCAGCGTGACGTCCTTGAACTCCTGCGGCACGTCGCCCGACTCCAACACCCACTTGAGGGCGCGGTCGGCGGGGTCGACCTTCCAGTACGAGCCGTAAGCCCAACCGAACGCGTCGCGCACCGTGTCGAGCGCGACCTTCGCGGCATCGGCCGCGGTGTGGGCCGATTGCAGCGCCTCGAGTACGCGGTTGACCGCAACCGTGTCGGCGGCCGACTCCTTCTGCGCCTCTTCCTTGTAGATGCGCTCGATGGCGCCCGACACGAGGCGGCCCACGTTGCGCAGCGCGTCGAGGCGCTGGGCGGACGGGGTGATCGTCTCGGTCGTGAAGAAGTCCATCGTGCCGACGACGTCGCCCTTGACGACGAGCGGGAAGCACACGCCGCTCTTGACGCCGATCTTCTGCGCAACAGGAGCGCGTACGCAGTCGGTCATCTCGCCGATGTCGGGCGTGAAGTAAAGGTCGCGGTTCTTCCAGGCACGACCCGACAGGCCCACGCCTTCCTTGAACGAGGCGGCCAGCGTGACGTCCTTGAACTCCTGCGGCACGTCACCGGACTCGATGACCCAATGCAGGGCGTTGTCGGTCGGGTCGACCTTCCAGTAGGAGCCATAGGCCCAGCCGAAGGACTCGCGCACGGTGTCGAGCGCGATCTTCGCGGCGCGGTCGATGGTGTCGACGCTCTGCAGCGCTTCGAGCACACGGTTCACCGCCGCCGAATCGCTGACTTGTTCCTGCAGCGACGCCAAGTGCTGGTCGTCGGCAGCGACGGACTTCGACGGCTTCGGTGCGCCGTTGGTGTGGGACGGGTTGGGAGCAATGGCGGTCACGGGTTTCCTCCAGTGGATCGCATGTTGTTGGTGACGTCGGCGGCGAGGTCCGCTTCGAGGACGAGGAGGATCGCTTCTGACCGGGGGATGACTCCGACGAGCAGGTCTTTGACTGCCGACGGGACTGTTGCGGGGACGGGGGCGATCGCGGCGCCCTCGGTGTCGATGACGTCGCCGATGTCGTCAACCAGGAGGCTGACGACTTCATCGCGGCTACGCACGACGACGTTCATCGGGGTTTGACCCTCGGGTCGCTCTGCGAGCCCGAGGCGGTGCCGCAGGTCGATCGCGGTGACGATCTGCCCACGGAGATTGATGAGACCAGTGACGGCGTCGGGAGCCTGGGGCACCGGCGTCATCTCTTGGTAGCGCAGGACTTCCTGCACGTTCTGGACGTCGACGCCGAAGTAGAAGCCGTCCACCCAGAAGGTGCAGAACTGAGTGACGACGCGCGTCGCCGTAGCTGATGCTGCGGTCATGACGGGTTACGCAGCCTTTCCGCAAACGAGGGCGACGACCGCTTCGAGGTCGACGAGGTCTGTCACCCGTTCCTGTACGACGGCCGAACCGAGGACGCCGGCGCGGCGGCCGACCTCGTTGGCCGAGATGATCGTCTCGACGACGTCGACGACTCGATCGACGACGATGCCGACACGGGAGTCGCCGTCGTCGAACACGACGACCGAGACGAGCTCGTTCTCCGACGGCGGTACCCGCACGCCGATTGCCTCGGCGAGGCGGACCAGCGGCAGGATGCCGTCGCGGTACTGGACGACTTCGGTGTTGCCCGAGCGTTCGATCGACGCGGCCGGGAACTCCTCGAGGCGAGACACCTCGGTGAGAGGCAGCGCGGCCCGCCGATCGTCGCCGACATCGAGGATGAGCAGTGCCGTGATGTCCTGGCCCGCACCTCGCGTGTCCGAGACGCTGGATTGGTCGACGGCCGTGACGCCGTTCGCATGAGCGAGACCGGCCACGTCGAGAATCAGTGAGACGCGCCCGTCGCCCATGATCGTGGCGCCGGCGTAGAGGTCGAGGCCCTTGAGTTGGCGACCGAGCGGCTTCACCACGATCTCTTGTGTGTCGTGCACGTCGGTGACGGCGAGCCCGAAGCGAATGTCGTCGGACTGCAACACCACGATCGTCTTCGCTTCGGCGGTTTCGTCTTCGTCGAAACCGAGCGCGCCGGCCATAGACACGAGAGGGAGGAGGTGTCCGCGGAGCCGTAGGACCGGCGCGCCCGAGATGGTTTCGATGTTGCGCAGGTCCTCGCCCTCGATGCGGACGAGCTCGACGAGGTTGGCCTGCGGGATCGCATAACGCTCACCGCATTCACCGACCACGAGGGCCGGGATGATGGCGAGCGTCAACGGGATGCGGACTCGAACGGTGCAGCCGTGACCGGGCCGGCTGTTGATGTCGACGGTGCCGCCGATGCGCTCGATGTTCGTGCGCACGACGTCCATGCCGACGCCGCGACCAGAAACGTTCGTCACCTGGGCGGCAGTGGAGAAGCC
>JBEHXL010000124.1:0-2964 GCA_048498715.1 Actinomycetota bacterium
TGCCCGGACCGTTCGTCGCGATCATGACGCTCGCCTTCGCGCTCGCCGTGCCGGCGGTGCTGCTGAGCGAGCGACTCCTCGGCGGCGCGCTGCCGGATTCCGTCGAGCGACCGGTCCTCCTCGGCCTCGACTTCTCGAGCGACCGCTTCTTCTACTGGTTCGCGTTGCTCGTGTTGCTCGTCGGCCTCGCGATCGTGACCGGCCTGCGCCGCTCGCGCCTACGCCGTGCGTTGATCGCCGCTCGCGACAACGAACTTGCGGCCGCCTCGTTCGGTCTCAACGTCACGCGGGTGCGACTCGAAGCGTTCGTAATGTCGGGCGTGCTCGCCGGCCTCGGCGGTGGCCTGCTCGCGTACGCCAACAGCGGTGTGCAGCCCGACTCGTTCTCGACCGTGCTCAGCGTCGCCTTGTTCCTGCTCGTCGTCATCGGCGGACTGAGCGCCGTCGCCGGCCCCGTCATCGGCGCCACGCTCTACGCGCTGCTGCAGCTGTGGGCCCCCGGCCTCATCATCTTCGTGAACGGCATCGGCACCGTGTTCGTCCTGGCGGCCCGCCCGAGCGGTCTGGCCGGCATCCTCACCGGACTGCGTGACGCCGCGATCCGCGTGATCATGCACCTACAGGGCAACGACCTCCTCCGCTTCCGCGACAGCCGCATCCCCGTCACCGACCGCGGCGCGCAAGCTCCCGTCGTGCCCGTCCGCTACCGCCTCGTCGGCGACGGCTACGCGCCCGTCGAAGGCACGCGCCTGCGCGCCGTCGACGGCCTCATCCCCGATCTGGTCGGCAGAACCGACGAAGAAGCTGCCGGTTCTGAGGACCAGTTCGGCGGCGCAGCGCTCGAGTGTCATCGGCTCGATGTCGCGTACGGCGGGGTCGTCGCGGTGCAGGGAATTTCGTTGACGGTCGCCGCAGGCGAGGTCGTCGCGGTCGTGGGGTTGAACGGGGCGGGCAAGACGTCACTCCTGCGGGCGCTGGCCGGATTCGAGCCGACCGCGCACGGGACCGTGCACGTGCATGGCGAAGACGTCACGTGGTGGTGGCCCCAGGCCCGCGCCGGCGCCGGCGTCGCCTTCGTTGCCGGCGGCGACGCCGTGCTCCCGACGCTCACGGTCGCCGAGAACCTCGAGGTCGCGGGCGGCGATCCCGAACTCGTGCTCGATCGTTTCCCGATCCTGCGCACCCGTCTCGACACGATGGCGGGCAACCTCTCCGGTGGCGAGCAGCACGTGCTCGCGATCGCGCAGGCGTTGCTACGCGCGCCGAGCGTGTTGCTGATCGACGAGTTGTCGCTCGGCCTGTCGCCCGAAGCGCTCACCGCCGTGCTCGACGCGATCAGCGAACTCACCGTGCGGGGCGTCGCAGTGGTGATCGTCGAGCAGTCGATCAGCCACGCGATGGACGTTGCGGACACCGCGCTGTTCCTCGAGAGCGGACGCGTTCGGTACCAGGGTCCGGCGAAAGCGCTACGCGATCACCCCGAGCTCTTCTCCTCGGTCGCGTTCGGTGCGGGAGGCGGTGCCGTCGCGGGCAGCGGATCCGAAATCGCGCGCGCGCAGTTCCGCGACACAAGAGAAGCGGTGCTCGAACTACGGGGGGTGAGCGCGGCCTACGGCAGCGTGCGCGTCGTCGACGACGTGAGCTTTGACGTCGCCGCCGGTGAAGTCGTCGGCGTGCTCGGCCCGAACGGCGCGGGCAAGACGTCGTTGTTCGACTGCCTCAGCGGCACGCTGCCGATGAACGACGGAGCGGTTTTGCTCAACGGGCAAGACGTCACGGTGCTCAAGCCGCACGAGCGCGCCGAGCTCGGCCTGATGCGTTCGTTTCAGAGCGTGCGGCTGTTCCCGTCGCTCAGCGTGCGCGACTGCATCGCCGTCGCCCTCGAAACGCGCCTGACCACGAAGAATCCCGCCGTCGCCGCGTTGTGGCTGCCGCCCGCGCGCGTGCAGGAACGCCGCGTCGACGAACGTGTCGACGCCCTGCTCGAACTACTGCAGCTCGAAGGCATGGCCGACACCAGCGTCGGCTCGCTCTCCCTCGGAGCGCGACGCATGGTCGACCTCGCATGCCAGCTCGCGGCCCGCCCGAAGGTGCTGCTGCTCGACGAGCCGGCGTCGGGCCTCGCCCACGGCGAAACCGAACTGCTCGGTCCGCTCATCACGCGCATCAGCGCCGATCTCGACTGCGCCGTACTCATCATCGAACACAACGTCTCCGTGCTCGCCTCCGTCGCTCATCGTCTCGTTGCCATGCGCAACGGCGCGGTGATCGCGACGGGCGCGCCGAGCGACGTCCTCGCCGACGACGCGGTTCGCGCCGCGTACTTCGGCACCACCAGCAGAGAACTCATTACCGCATGACGAGGAGCACCACCATGGCCACCCCCTCCCGCAACGGACGCACGAAAGCGACGTCGATGAACGCGGCGCGCTTCCAAGAGGCGTTCGAGCGCATCGTCGCCAACGCGTCGCTCGTCATCAAGGGCAAGGAGTCAGCGCTGCGCCTCGTGCTGACGGCGATGATCGCCGACGGGCACTGCCTGCTCGAAGACATGCCCGGCACCGGCAAGACGATGATGGCTCGCGCCCTGTCGACCTCCATCGACGCGCAGGTCAGCCGCATCCAGTGCACGCCCGACCTCCTGCCCTCCGACGTGACGGGTGCACCGGTCCTCGACGCGCGCACCGCGACCTTCACGTTCCGCGAGGGCCCCGTGTTCTCGAACGTGCTGCTCGTCGACGAGATCAACCGTGCGACCCCGAAGACGCAGTCGGCCCTGCTCGAAGCCATGCAGGAACGCAACGTGACCATCGACGGCCACACGCACCCGCTGCCCACGCCCTTCCTGATCCTCGCCACGCAGAACCCGCTGGAAATGGCCGGCACGTTCCCGCTGCCCGAAGCCCAGCTCGACCGCTTCCTGCTCAAGCTGTCGGTCGGCTACCCCGACCGCGACGCCGAAGG
>JBEHXL010000125.1:0-2863 GCA_048498715.1 Actinomycetota bacterium
GCTCCGGTCTTTCTGTTCGGGCTCTGGGGCGGCGCCTTCGCCGACCGCTTCGACCGACGACGGCTGATGTTGGTCACCCAGTCGCTCGCCGCAGTCTTGGCTTTCGCGCTGTGGGCGATCGTCAAGTTCGACGTCGCCCAGGTGTGGATGATCTACGCGCTCGCGTTCGCGCTCGGACTCGTCGTCGTCTTCGACCACCCGGCGCACAATGCGTTCGTCGAGGAGATGGTCGGACCCGACCAACTCCCCAATGCGATCGCGCTGAACAGTGCCGTCTCGAACTCGGCCCGCATCACCGGTCCCGCGATCGCCGCGATTCTCATCTCGCACTTCGGTGTCGCGTCGGTGTTCCTCGTCAACGGCATCACGTTCATCGCGGTCGTCTTCGCCCTGCTGGCCATGCGGACCGACGAGCTGCTGCCCGTCCACCGATCGGTGGAGCGCCCTCGTGTACGCGAAGGCCTCCAGTACGCGTGGGCCATCCCCGAGATGCGAGCGACGATCTTCATGCTCGGCGTTGTCGGTCTGCTCGTCTGGAACTTTCCGACGTTCCTCACGTTGATGGCCGACCGCGCGTTTGGCGGCAAGGCGGAGCTCGCCGGGTTCTTCATGTCGATGCTGGGCGTCGGCACGATGTTCGGCGCGCTGGCCGCCGCGCACCGCGGGCGCACGTCGTTACGTCTCGTGCTGCTTAGCGGCCTGGCGCTCGGCATGAGCATGATCGCCACCGCGAGCGCGCTTCGTCAGCCCTTGTTCGTCCTGTCGCTGTTGCCCACGGGTGCACTCGTGACGTTCTTCGCATCGGCCGCCAACTCGCACATGCAGTCGTTGTCGACCCAGGAGTTCCGCGGCCGGGTGATGTCGATCTATTCGATCCTCGGCATGGGCACGACGGTGTTCGGCGGTCCGTTCGTCGGCTGGATCAGCCAGACCTGGACGCCGCGGGTCGCGATGGGCTTCGCCGGCGTCGTCACGCTCAGCACCGCGGTTGTGTTGACGGCGTCAGCGCGTGATCGCGGTGAGCATCGTGCGGAGCCACTCCTCGTAGGCATCGAAGCCCCAGCCGTAGAGGTCGCGGCCGAGTAGGTACATGTCCATGCCGGCCACGAGACCAAACGAGTCCGCGAGACGCTCGACGTCGGCTTTCTTGATCAACTTGTCCGCCGCCGCCTTCTCGAGCACGGCGAGGTAGTCAGCGCGGGCGCCGAGGCGGCCGTGGTGTCGAGCCTCGGCGATGACGGGCTCCACGGCGGCGGCCTGTTGCGCGACGCCGAACAGCGCCCCCGTCCGTTCCATGATGCTGCGAGCCCCCCTGGCCATTGCCGCCATCCGTTTGTCGAGGGTCGGCAGCGTCATCGAGTCCTGCATCCAGTCCCGATCGATGACAGCGACGTCGTCGGTGTCGCCGGCGATGGCGACGTCGATCACCCGCTTGAACAGATCGACCTTCGTGCCGAACCGCACGTAAACCGTGCGAGCACCGACGTCGGCGGCTGCGGCCACGTCCGCCAATGTCGTGTCGACATAGCCCTTCTCGAGGAACAGCGCAGTTGCAGCGTCGATCAAACGCTCCTCCGTCCGTCGCGATTGACGGTTGACAGCTGGACTCACGATGTGCAGTATAACTGCAACTTTGCAGTGATACTGCATACTTGAAGGAGAAGGACCATGACCGCCCCCACCCTTGCAGGAATCCACCACGTCAAGCTGCCGGTGACCGACCTCGAGCGCTCGTTTGCCTGGTACGAGAGCCGCCTCGGTTACCGGCGCGGCACCGAGTTCCTCGAGGACGGCGTACTCATGGGCATCGCCATGGAACATCCCAACGGCGGACCGACGCTGGCCCTGCGGCTCAACCCGGAGAAATCCGACGCCCTCGGTGACTTCGACTACTTCGCGGTGGGCGTGCCGGACAAGGAAGCGATCGAGGCGCTGGCCGATCACCTCACCGCGCTGGGCGAGGAGCACGCCGGCGTGCACTTTGCGACAGTCGGCTGGATCCTTCCGTTACTGCACGATCCGGACGGTCACGAGGTCCGCTTCTACACGCACGAGCACCACACCGACTGGAACGACGTCAGCAAGATCGACAACCCGCGCGAGACCTCGGCCGCGCGCGAAGCGGCGCACAACGCGTCCTAATCGCCTTCGGCGATCCCCTGCTCGACGTGCATCGCCGCGTCTTCTGCGTAGATCACCGACTCGTGCTCCTGACCGATGTCGTCGTCCTCGTCGGTTTGTTCGCTCTCAGACGCACCGGCACCCGCATCCCAGTCGGCGGGATCGATGAACTCATCGGGGATCAGGTCTTCGGGCAACTCGTCTTCGTCGAGTTGCTCGGCTCCGGCTTGAGGATCGATGTCACTCATGGGTCACGCGTACCCCTTCTAGAGCTCGGGTAGCTCTTGTTGTAGGCCGACCAACTCCCGGAGCGGATCACCGGTTTCCTCGAGTCGGTCGAACACATTGCGGATGGTCCACTTATCCGGCTTCAGCCGCTTGTCGTCAAGGTCCTCCCAACGGATCGGCACGCTGACCGACGCCCCCGGTGTAGGCCGCGTGCTGAACGGCGCGATGAGCGTCTTGTTGATCGCGTTCTGCGTGTAGTCGAGGCGGGCCCTGCCGCCCCGCTCGTTCTTCTGCCACTTCCAACTGACGAGATCCGGCAGAGTCCCGCCGACGGCACGGGAGATCTTCTCGACCCACGCGCGGGTGTCGTCGAAGGTGTAGCCGGACTTCACCGGCACCCAGATCTGGATGCCGCGCTTGCCCGTCACCTTGGGGCAACCCACCACGTGGAGGTGGTCGAGCGCGACGCAGTAGAGGTGGGCGAGCTCTCGCGCCTGCGCGAAAGTCGTGTCGG
>JBEHXL010000126.1:0-2830 GCA_048498715.1 Actinomycetota bacterium
GCCGTCGCCGCCAAGCTGCCCGTCACCCGCGCGCTTGAGTGGTCGGCGCACTTGCGGCGAACCGGCCTCGACGGGCACTGCCCGCTGCTGGCGATTGCGAATGACGAGTCGCGCGACGTGACCGATCGGGTGCAGGCGGCGTGTGTCGTCATGGGCGCCTTCGCCGACGATCGCGCGAAGAAGGCGATCCAGTCCGTCGCCCCGATCGTCCCGGAGCACGACCTGCTCGAGACGCTCATCCAGATCGGCGAGCTCGCCCCGTCGCTGCTGCCCAACTTCGTCATGGCAGCCACGACCGACACCGAGCGCACCCTGGTCATCGCCGACGCGCTCGACACCCTCGGCGCCGAAGACGTCGCCGCCGACCTCCGCGCCTCCACCCGCTGAAGAACCGCCGAGTGGCGTAACGAAAAAATCTCGGTGATTCCTCAAACTGGGGAGGCGTAGGGCCGACGAGTTAGGTGCCGGACATGGAAGTCGGGCTCAACTCATCAAGGAGGAGACGTGAGTCTTCGCATCAACCAGAACGTTGCGGCGTTCAACTCGTACCGCAACCTCAGCGTCAACGACTCGCAGATGGCGAAGTCGCTCGAGAAGCTCTCTTCGGGCTTCCGCATCAACCGTGCCGCCGACGACGCAGCTGGCCTCGTCAAGTCCGAGAGCCTCCGGGCCGACGTTCGTGGCACGCAGCAGGCAATCCGCAACGCCCAGGACGGCGTCAGCTTCGTGCAGACCGCTGAAGGTGCGCTCAACGAAGTGCACTCGATCCTGCAGCGCATGCGTGAGCTGGCCGTCGACGCCTCCAACACGGCGACGACCGACGGTGTTGCTCAGCAGGCCGAAGTTTCCCAGCTGCTCAACGAAATCAGCTCGATCGGTTCGCAGACCAAGTTCGCCGGTCAGTCCGTGTTCTCGGGCTCTGCGGTTTCGTTCCAGGTCGGCGCCAACGCCGGCGACACCCTCTCGGTGACGGTCGGCACCCTGTCGTCCGCCTCGGTTGGTGGCACCAACATCTCGTCGATCAACGTCGACACCGGCGCCTCCGCAGCGATCACCACGATCGACACGGCCATCGCCAGCCTCTCGACCGCTCGAGGCTCACTCGGCGCTGTCCAGAACCGCATGGAGCACCGCGTCAACAGCCTCAGCGTTGCCGTTGAGAACCTGTCCGCTTCCGAGTCCCGCATCCGTGACACGGACATGGCGCAGGAAATGACGAGCTTCACCCGCAGCCAGATCCTGGTTCAGGCTGGTACGGCGATGCTCGCTCAGGCCAACGCCGCACCGCAGGCCGTCCTCAAGCTCCTGCAGTAATCCTCGTTCAGGAAGCGTTGGTGGCCTAGCCGCCACTAGGCCGCCAACGCTCTCCTGAAGGTTCTGGTCGTTCCACAAGTCTTGGAGGAGCCGTGTCGAACTTTTCGATTGACGGCCTAGCAACCGGGCTCGATACAACATCAATCATCTCGAACCTGATGAAGGTCGAGCGCGCCCCGGAGCAAGTCATGACGGACAAGAAGTCCGCGTATGACGCCCAAGTAACGGCCTGGAACGACATCACGACGGCGCTTACCGCTCTGTCCACCGCAGGAGGGGACCTCCTGACGACACAGAAGATGGCGCTGTTTTCTGCATCGAGCTCGACACCCGCGGTCGCCTCCGCCTCCGTGACCGCTGGTGCGAACGTCTCACCGACGACGCTGTCGCTTCGGGTCGACCAGTTGGCAACTGCCCACCAGGTCGCCTCGAACGGGGTGACGTCGGCCTCGAGCCTTCTCGGTGCAGGCACGACAACGCTCGGCGTGGGGCTCCCTGCGCTCGGCATTGGCTATGCGAAGGCGGACGGAGCAATTGCCGCCGGCGCGCATTCAATCGTGGTGACGCAGGCAACGGGTGCGGCCAGCATCGTGGGCGGTATGTGGGGTGGATCAGTGTCGATCGGCCCCGCGAACAACGAAGTGACGATCGTGGTGAATGGAGTCCAACGCATCGTTCAAATCGCCCAAGGGACGTACTCGACGCTCCAAGCACTTGCGGGTGCTGTCGGAGCTGCGATTGGTACAGATGTCAGTGTCACGGCCGCCGGTGGACGGCTGCAGATGTCGACAGTGGCCGAAGGATCGGCGGCGACTCTGCAAATCACCGGCGGCTCAGCGTTGGCTTCGATCGGCATGAGTGCCGGGTCGGTCGTCAGCGGCACCAACGGCACCGTCACCGTCGACGGCGTCAGCAACACCATCACCTCGGCAACAGCTGGAGCGCAGACGACCTTGAACGGTGCCTCGGGCTCGTTGACCGTCGAGCTGAACGGCGGACTGCGTACGGGTTCGGGCACCGCCCACGTGATCCGTTCTGGCGCGTCCAGCACGCTTTCCGACATTGCGGCCGCGATCTCTGCCGCCGACAGCACGATCAAGACCCAGACCATCGACGTCGGCACCGGTGACAACCCGGTGCGACTCGTCGCGACTGCGGGCTCGACCGGTTTGGCCAAGGCCTTCACCCTCGACCTGTCCGGCTACACGGGCATGACCGACGGATCCGAGACGCTGACCGACGGCAAGAACGCGCAGGTGCGCGTCGGCGGCCTCACGGTGCAGCGCTCGACGAACACGATTACTGATCTGATTCCTGGCGTTTCGGTTGCATTGGCCTCGGCCAAACCCGATACGGATGTTGTGATCTCGATCGGCCAGGACAACGACGCCCTCGCCAACAAGGCCAAGGCGCTCGTCGACAAACTCAACGCCGTCCTCGACAAGATCAAGACGCTCACCAAGTACGACGCCGACAAGAACAAGTCCTCGGTGCTGACCGGCGACAGCCGCGCCCG
>JBEHXL010000127.1:0-2734 GCA_048498715.1 Actinomycetota bacterium
TCGTACCGTGATGCGCTGCACGACGAACTTGCGCTGCTGATCGAAGCGGCCGGCGGACGCACGCTGGCGCTGTTCACGTCGTACAAGTCGATGGATCTCGCCGTGGAAGCCATGCGCAAGCGGGTCGACGTGCCGATCCTGGCCCAGGGTGATCTGCCCAAGCCGAAGCTCGTCGCCCAGTTTGCCGATGACGAAGCCAGCTGTCTGTTCGCCACGATGGGGTACTGGCAGGGCGTCGACGTTCCTGGCCGCACACTGTCGCTGGTGACGATCGACCGGTTGCCGTTCCCCCGGCCGGACGAGCCGTTGCTGATGGCGCGACGTGAGCTCGCCGGACCGTCGGCCTTCCGACTCATCGACTTACCGCGCGCCGCAACGCTGCTCGCGCAGGGAGCCGGTCGTCTGATCCGCAGCGCATCGGACCACGGCGTCGTCGCCGTGCTCGACCCGCGTCTCGCCAAGGCCAACTACCGCTGGGAGATGATCAACGCGCTCCCGCCGCTCAAGCGAACAAAAGACCGCGACGAAGTCGCTGCCTTCCTACAGCGCTACCACGCCGAGTCGTAGACGTCCTCGAAGGTGCCCCCGACCCGCCAGTACGAGTAGCCGCCCTGCGCCCGGTCGAGGAAGCCCTCCTCGACGAGATAGCGACGCAGCGCCGCCACGTCAGGGTGGAACTCGCGCAGGATGTCGTTGACGTCGCGTTCCTCGTAGTACTCGCCCGGCTCGAACTCCTGCGCCAGCCGATCAAGGATCAGCACGCGCTTGCCTCGCTTCGCCGGAATGGCGACCAGCCGCCCGTCGACGAACCAACGGTCAACGATCTTCTCGGCGTTGTCCCGAGTGTCGACGAGGCGGAGCTGCGGCATGGCGGACGAACGTACAAACGCTGTCAACGACATATGACCTCCGGCTCTACCGAAGACAGATTTCTTGCTGTTCCATGCCACTCATGAACGTCCTCGTGATCGAAACCGAAATGGGCGGCGCCGACAGGGAAGCCCAGACCCTCGCGCAACATGGCGACATCATTTTCCGCTGTTTCCCCGATCACTGGGGACGCGACGAGCGTACCGACCCGTTCAAATGCATCGGCGTCACCGACGGAGCCTGCCCGCTCGATTGTGGCGTAGACGTCGCCGTCATGCGCACCGACGGGTTGTACCCCTCCATTCACACGGCCGGTTCGCTGTGCGCCATGCGGCGCGGCATTCCCGTCGCTGAAGTCGAGCCGGGCGTCGACGTCGTCGTCATTGTGGACGAAGCAGTCGCCGCCGGTTGGGAGCAGCTGCGGCGTGAGATCCGCTGGCGGATCGCTCCCCTCCTGTCGGACCTCGATGTGCGCGGTGACGCCATCGACCTCGACTTCGAAACGATCGGAACCGATCTCTACGTCACCGTCACGGGACCCCGGATCGAACCCGCGGAGTCACAGCGCATCGCGTCGCGCGTCGCGGACGCGGTTGCGATCTCGAAGCGGACGTTCTCGAAGATGAACGTCGCCTATCGCTCCTAGAGCGACGCGAGGATTTCGCTCGCTTCCATCGACGCGGGCGCCAAGCCGTCACGCGCCGCTTGGTTCGTAAGTCGCTGCAGCACTTCGTTGACGGGGGTCGCCACACCGTGCAGACGACCGAGCGCGACGATTTCGCCGTTCAACCAATCGGTCTCGATCGTGCCCGTGCCTCTCGCCAGGCTTTGCCACGTCGACCCGCCCGTGCGCGTCTTGCCGCCCATCGGCACCAGCGTGAGGTGATCGCCGCGCCGCGCCCGGTCTTCTTCGTCGCTGGCGAAGTCGATGCCCGCCGCGTTGAGCACCGCGATGCCCTCGATCCGGGCGAGCTTGCGCAGCTCCGCCGCCTCGTCCTTGCCGAAACCGCACAAGGCGATGACGGCGTTCGCGAGGTTCATCAGCAACTTGGTGTACTTCCAGCGCATGACGTCTTGACGCACCACGCAGTTGAAGCCGATGTCGTTCAGCGCGTCGACGATCCCTTGGGCGCCGGCGTCCGAACCCGACGGGTAACGCCCGACGTCGATCAGTCCTGGGATCGGCCATGCGTGCGCCTGGACGACGCCGGGCGACAGATGCCCCGCAGGCATCATCACGACCGCGCCATACGTGTTCGCGAAATGTCGCAGCACGACGCGCTCGTTGTCGACGCCGTTCTGCGCGCACACAACCGAGATCGTCGGCGGTGCAACCGCGGCGAGGCCCCGCACGGCCGCCAGCGTGTCTTGGGACTTCACCGACAAGAACACGACGTCATCGGCGTTCCAGGTGATGTCGTTCACCGAACGGACCACCGTCGGAAAGAACACTTCTTCCTCGTCGCCGTGCTGGAGCGTGAGGCCGTCGGTTTCCATGCGCGCCGCGTGTTCGCCGCGGGCGATGAGCACGACGTCTTGACCGGCCTTCGCGAAGAGCGCTCCGACGACGCCACCGATCGCGCCCGGGCCGAAGATGACGAAACGCGGCATCGAGCTAATAGCCGAGCCGGTCTAGCGCCGCGTCGCGACGCTGCCAGTCCTTCTCGACGCGCACGACCAGATCGAGAAACACACCCTCCGGCATCTGTTCGCGCACGGCGATACCGACCTTCTTGAGCACCTCGCCCTTGTGGCCGATGACGATGCCCTTCTGCGACTCCCGCTCGACGAGGATCTCGAGTTTGACCACCGGCCAGTCCCAGTCGACGACGCGACACGCGATCGAATGCGGCAGTTCCTCGCG
>JBEHXL010000128.1:0-2713 GCA_048498715.1 Actinomycetota bacterium
CTGCAGCGCCGCCTTCACGTCAGGCACCGGACGAGCATCGGCGGCGCTGCAGCACAACATCGGCCTCGGCGGCGCCGCCGTCGTGACGATGTACACGAAGCCCACCAAGTAGTTGGAGCACAACTCGCTAGAGGTCGTCGAGGAACACGGCCGGCGCCGGCCCTGACCACGCATCGCTCGTATCGAGCTTGTCGAAATCGATGAATCCATCTTCGGTTCGAGGCATCAGCGCGGTGGGGTCGGTGTCGCACGTTGAGCTCGGCCACGATGCCGCCGGCAGTGACGTGGTCCGCAGTGACGTCTGCTCGGCGCGCCAGGCGAGCACGCGCTTGCGCATCGAGTAGGCCGTAGACCGCTCGATCGGCCCCGGCCCGTATCGCCCCCGGCCGACTTGGACCACTCGGCCGCGGGCGACCTCCCATCGGAGCGCGTCGGACACCGACTTCCCAGGTCGGTCGCCGCCGATCGTGTAGCCGTTGCCCTCGAGCCAATGCACAAGCTCGGCAATGGTCATCGGTCGCTCGACCTCCTGCAGCAACAAGCACACCGTCCATCGCAACCACTTCCCGGACAACGTGGGCGTTGCGGTGTTGTTCGATGCAGACGTGGTCATACCCCGCAGTATCAACAAGGGGTGTGACATCGGCGGCGCACCGACGTGCCGCCCCGCCCAACCGCCAGTTGCTGATGTTCGCCGCGGCGCGCTTACAGCGACAAGCGACAAGCGACAAGCGGCACCGAGCGCCGAGACGCCGGTCGGAGGTAGGTGCGCCTCGAACTGCGGCGGTGCACCTACCTCCCATGCCGCGGTCACAGCGACAAGCGACGCCGCCCTGATGTGTCGTTTGTCGCTGTGACCGCGGCGCGATGCCCATACCGCTCGGCCTCGTGTTGGATCCGCGTGTCGCTTGTCGCTGTGACCGCGGCGCGATGCCCATACCGTTCGGCCTCGTGTTGGATCCGCGTGTCCGTGTCGCGTGTCGCGTGTCGCGTGTCGCGTGTCGCTTGTCGCTGTGACCGCGGCGCAACGAGTGATCGACGACCGCTGTTTCGGAAGAGGCTGTTTCGGAAGAGGCTGTTTAGGAAAGACTGGTGAGCGGCACGACGTGGGTTGACGGCAACACGTCGACGACGTCCGGGCCGACCCAGCGGACGCCGACGGTGCCTCGGGCGTGGCCCGCGGTGTCGAGCCAGTTCGGTACGCCGGGGTCGCGATGCGCGATCACGAACCGGACGCTGCCGTCGTCATTCATGACGGCGGACGAACAGTTCAGGGTCGACCGGTGGTGCACGTAGTCGAGCGTCTCCATCCAATGGTTCTGCAGTGTGATCATCCAGTACTCACACGCGGGCGGCGTCACGTCGACGACGAGCGCCTCGTCGTCGCCGAGTTCGAAGTAGGCCTGGTGCCACTTGATCTGCGGGTCCTTGAACTTGTCGGTGAAGTCGTCCTCGGCCTCGTCGGTGAACACGTTGGGCCACTGGCTCTGGCGACGCGCCCAACCCGCGCCGATGTCGGCGACGCCGCGCACGTAGAAGCCCGCGTAGATCAACGAGTTGTACAGGTGCTCGGCCGTGATCGGCTCCGGCCGAATGTCGGTCGCGTCGGTTCGCTCGATGTGCAACTCGGCGTGCTTCTGATTGCGCTTGTCGAGAAACGTCTGACGGATCGCAATCGATCGGGTGTCGGGCTCGGACTGCAGCCAGTTGCCGTCGCGCTTGTCCTGTGTGATGAACAGCTCGAACGAGCCGTCGGGTTCGATGTGCATGTGCTCTTCGTGCAATGTCGCGCCGGTGCCGGGACCGCCGCCACCGAAGCCACCGCCGGAGAACAGGTTGAAGCTGATCCACTTAGCGTCGCCGCGGGTACCCCAGATGCGGTAGTCGTACTGCCCGTCGAGCGACGCGCCGAGGTAGTGGTTGTCCGGATTCTCGGCGACGATCTTGATCGTCTCGTGGCACGTGCAGACAAGCGCCGGCACCTCCGGCCGACCGTATTCGAGCTTGCCTTCGAGGGCGCCCCGCAACAGGCGGGTGAGCATGCGAAAACCCTCGACGCGATCGAGCGGATCGGTCGGGTTCCCCTCGGCGAGGATGGCGTCGCCCGCGTCGCGCAACATGTCGCAGAACTCGCGCCAGGCGGTTCCGTCGACGACCTTCTGCGTGATCTCGTCCATCAGGGTCTCCTCAAGAATCGCTGGTGATAGAAGTCGAATTGCTCGTCGATGACCGACGGGTCGAGGCCGTATTTGGTCACATCGGGCTTGTGCGACGGCGGGCGCGCTGCCTGACTCGCGTCCCACCAGCCCTGCATGCGCTCCCGTGCGACATCACTGATTGGCTCGCCGAGTTCGTCGTAGAAGCGGGCGACCGATCCAACGGGGTCCGACTGCACGTCTTCGAACAGCAGGTCGTGGAAACGCGACTCGTCGTGTGTTGCGCGAAACGCCAGCAGGCGCTCGAGCGACGTCCGCCAGACGCGTGACGCTACTTCGCCGATTCCGAGTGGGTCAGGCTTGTCGGACAACACGCTTGAGAACGTGTCGTACAACGCGCACACTGACGGCAGCACGGCGCCGACGTTGCGGTGGGTCATCACGAACCGGGCGTCGGGATACACCTCGTGCAGTGCCGTGATCGAGTGCATGTGCGCAGGGCTGCGCAACGACCACGCCGTTGGTCCGCAGCGCCACTGCAGCAGCTTCAACGCCCG
>JBEHXL010000129.1:0-2628 GCA_048498715.1 Actinomycetota bacterium
ACGTCGTTGACGATGTCGCGCACGTCGAGCGGTTCGAGCCGCAGCATCACGCGACCAGCGCCGGTTGACGCGAAGAACTCGAGCATCTCGACGATGCGCTCGAGCCGCTTGGCCGAGTCGAGGATCTCCTCCTGAACGGGCTTGGCCTGTTCGGGGGTCATGTTGCGACGGGTCAGCAGGCGGCTGAAGCCGATGACGCCGGCGAGCGGCGTGCGCAGCTCGTGGCCGACGTGGCTGAGGAACTCGGTCTTCATACGGTCGACTTCGCGTTCACGCGTGAGATCGCGGATGACGAACACGGCGCCGGCCAGGTCGGTGACGCCGCGCAGCGCACCGCCGGAGACCACGACCGGCACGTCCTTGCCGTCGCGCGGGGTGAGGGTCGCCGCCGCGCTCCAGCGCCGCGCCGTGGGCTGGCGCAGGCGGGGGGCGAGATCCTCGCCCTCATCGGAGATCAGCTTGATGACGTCGGTCGCCGGCCGCCCCCGTGCCGTGCTGGCGGTGACGCCGGTCAACTCTTCGGCGGCGCGGTTGAAGTCGGTAACGCGCCCGCGAGCGTCCACGGCGACGAGAGCTTCGCCCATGGATCCGACGATCGCCTCGAGACGGTTGCGGAGGCGCAGTTCGTCTTCCGCCGCTTGGCGTAACGCGGCCGTCTGCTCTTCGAGCGACGACGCCATTGCGTCGAAGGTCGAGCCGAGAACGCCGACTTCGTCCGAAACATCGAGGCCGGCGCGCGCCGTGAGGTCTCCCTCTTGGATTGCCGTAGCCGCCATCGTGAGTTTGCGGACCCGGGCCCCGATGCGCTCACCGACGAAGGCCGCGAGCATCAGTGAGAGCAGCGTTCCCCCGAGCGCGATGAGGAACAGCGTGCGGAACAGTGACTCGCGGGTGTCGGCGACGAGCGTGGTCGGGGTCGTCGCGACGAGCACCATCACCGGCGTGCCGCCCGCGTCCTCGACCGGTCGCGCCGAGAAGAACAGGTCGTCGAAGCTGTCGGACTTGGGCAGGCCGCCTGACAACACGCCGGTCGCCAGCGCACGGGCACGTGCCCCGGTGGCGAACTCCGGGGTCGAGGCCAGCCGTTGGGTCTGGGTGACCAGGGCGAGACGCAGGCGGGGGTCGTCGCTCGTGCGTGCGTTGAGGTACCCGTCGTTGAGTAGGACCGCCACCACGACCGTGCCGAGGTAGGTGCGGTCGGGCAGGAGGACGGGCACCGCGCCGATCGCCATCGCGTCGACGCCGACCACCGCGACGCTGCTGACTTCGAGCTTGCGGCTCTCCGCTTCCGCCACGATGGCCGAGCCGGCGAGGGGCACGAGCGACGCCGGGTCGTAGCCGACCGAGGCGAGCACCTTCCCGTCCGGCGAGAAATACGCGATGGGCAGGTTGGAGATGAACTGGTCCGACAGCTTGGCGAGGTCCTGCTCCAGACCGCCGTTGCGGACGGGCTGCTGGGCGAGTTGCAGCAGCAGGGCGCCGCGTGAAGTGGCGATCGACTGGGCGGTGAGACGAGCGCCACGCAGGGCCACGTCGCTCTGGGTGTTGACGAGGTTGACCTCCGTGCGGGCGCGCGCGTCGAGGCGCAGGCTGGCCTCGTGCTCGACTGTCGAGGACAACACGGCGGACAGCGCGAGCGACAACACGAGCACCATCAGCAACAGCACACCGGCAGCCGACGCCGCCACGCGAGCGGCGAGCGACCGACGGCTCGCCGTGAGGACCGAGGCGAGGATGCCAACCGATCCCACGATGAGGGCGGCGTCGCCCCAGCCGGAGTCGCCCAGCGTTTGGCCGTAGGTCGCGATGATGAGCCCGACGAGCGCAACCCACAGCATCTGGCGTGCCGGCCCGCGCTCTTCCCAGGCCAGCGATCCGCCGATGACGACCACGAGCCCGAGGGCTCGCAGCGCAACGACGGGGGCGTTGTCGCCGGACTGGATCAGCAGCGAGCCACGGAGGAACGCAGCGCCGGCGAGAAGTCCGAAACCGAAACCCAGTGGGGTCCGGGCCCAGGCCGGGCGGACCACCACGCCACCACGCAACAACGCCATCGCCAAGCCGG
Organism: Actinomycetota bacterium; assembly: GCA_048498715.1. Classification (GTDB taxonomy): domain Bacteria; phylum Actinomycetota; class Acidimicrobiia; order Acidimicrobiales; family JACCXE01; genus JACCXE01. Next base: position 2,066 of record JBEHXL010000129.1, read on the forward strand.
CCGCGGCCGCGAGAAAGGCCACGAATTCGGCCGCGAAAGTGAATTGTGCGCTCGTCGACATGGTCGGTACCCGGGGCCCCAAACTGGGTCTGACCAGTCTGTGGTGATTGCACCGTTCGGCGCTATCACCCCGAAGGGCTATACGAACGTAGTCCGAATTGACTAGTCACCCCCGCCCTGAGCAGGGGTTTCGCGAACGACTAGCGGGCGGCCGAGGCCAGTTTTACGGGCTCTCCGCCGTTTTTCGCGAGAGCCGCCAGCGCGTCGGCGAGGGTCTTGACCTGAACGACCTTGAGCTTCTTGCCGGCGTGGGCCTTGGCCTCTTTGAACTCGCCGGGGGGCACCAAGAACAGGCGGGCACCGGCGTGGCGGACCGCCGCAGTCTTCTGGGCGACGCCGCCGACGTCACCGACCATCCCGTCGACATCGATGGTCCCGGTCACGGCCACGTTGCGGCCGCCCGTCAACTCGCCCGGCGTCAGCTCGTCGATGAGGGCGAGCGTGAAGGCCAGTCCGGCCGAGGGACCGCCGATCCCCGCGGTGTCGATCTTCACGTTGAAGGG
>JBEHXL010000130.1:0-2584 GCA_048498715.1 Actinomycetota bacterium
ATCGCGTCGTCGACGAGCTGATCGGGCGCGCTCAGCTTGTCGACGAGACCGACTTGCTTCGCTTCCTCGGCGAGGATCGTCTCACCTGAAAGCGCCAGGCGCGACGCCACGCCGTAACCACAGCGGGAAACGAGGAAGTGCGTGCTCGCAAGTTCGGGCACGATGCCGAGCTTCACGAAGCGGACCGAAATCTTGGCGCCCTCGGCGGCGACGATCTGGTCGAAGGGCAACACCATCGTGATGCCGACGCCGATCGTCGGACCATTGAGCGCGGCGACGAGTGGCTTGGACTGCCGGCAGAACGAGACCCAGTCCCCCGCCGAACTCTCGACCTGCGCTCCGTCCGGTCCGGTGAACACGGCCTCCATGTCGGCGCCGGCGCAGAAGCCGCGGCCCGCGCCTGTCACGACGATCGCGCCGATCTCGGGATTGGCGTTCGCGTCGGCGATGGCGGCGGTCATCTCGTTCATCATTTGCGGCGTCCACGCGTTGAGCTTCTCGGGACGGTTGAGGGTGAGGAGAAGAATGTTGTCCTGTTGCTCCGTGAGGATCTGCTCGTAGCTCATTGGCGTAGTTCTACTTCCATGACCGGTTCCACCATCGGGGATTGCGTTTCGTTCAGGATGTGCCCATGAGTCTCCAAGGCGCTTCGGTCCTCATCATCGGTGGTTCATCCGGCATTGGTCTCGCGACCGCCAAGCTCGCAGTATCGAAGGGCGCCAACGTCACGATCGTCGGACGCGACAAGGACCGACTCGCCGCCGCGATGGACGAGGTCGGTTGCGACGGGCGCTCGGTCGACGTGGCCGACGAGGCCGGCGTGCGCGAGCTGTTCGACTCGTTCGATCACATCGACCACGTCGTGAACCTCGCGGGCACGCACGTCAACGGGATGGTCGCCGCGCTCGACACCTCCGAGATGAGCGGCCCCGTGGACAACCGGTTCTGGGGCCCTGTCTACGTGTTCAAGTACGCACCGGCGAAGATGACCAACGGCTCGATCACGATCTGCACCGGCGTGGGCGTCGAGCGGCCGCGTCCCGGAGGATCGATCGTCTCGGCCGCTTGCGCCGGCTCCGAGAAGCTGGCGCAGGCGATGACGCTGGAACTCAAACCGATACGCGTCAACGTGATCCGGCCCGGCATCATCGACACGCCATTGCTCGACCGCATGAGTGGCGGCAACAGACAAGCCGTCCTCGACATGATGGCCAAGAACGTGCCGATCGGCCGCGCCGGTCAACCTGAAGAAGTCGCCGACGCGCTCGTCTTCCTCATGACCAACGAATACATGAACGGGTCGATCCTCACGATCGACGGCGGCGTCGGCCAGGCCTGACGCGTTCTTGTGCCGTCTCGGGGCGCCAGAGCGCCCAAGACAGCACAAGAACGAGGGTTATTTCACGTAGTCGGCGAGGTGCTTGCCGGTCAGCGTCTTCTTTTGCTTGACGAGGTCGGCGGGGGTGCCTTCGAAGACGATCTTGCCGCCGTCGTTACCGGCGCCGGGGCCGAGGTCGATGATCCAGTCGGCGTGGGCCATCACGGCTTGGTGGTGTTCGATCACGATCACGGACTTGCCGGCGTCGACGAGGCGGTCGAGCAGACCGAGGAGTTGCTCGACGTCGGCGAGATGCAGGCCCGTGGTCGGTTCGTCGAGGATATAGACGCCGCCTTTCTCGCCCATGTGCGTTGCGAGCTTGAGCCGCTGGCGTTCACCGCCCGACAACGTGGTCAGGGGCTGACCGATCGTGATGTAACCAAGCCCGACGTCGACGAGCCGTTCGAGGATCGCGTGCGCTTGGGGAACCGCAGACTTGTCGGCACTGAAGAACGCCTCGGCGTCACTCGCGGAGAGCGACAGCACCTCGCTGATGTCGAGCCCACCGAACGTGTACGTGAGGACGCCCTCGGCGAAGCGCTTTCCTTCGCAGTCCTCACACGGGGTTGCGACGCCGGCCATCGTCGGGATGTCGGAGTAGATGACGCCGTTGCCGTTACACGTGGGGCACGCACCCTCGGAGTTCGCGGAGAACAACGCCGGTTTCACGTTGTTCGCCTTGGCGAACGCTTTGCGGATCGGTTCGAGCAAGCCGGTGTAGGTACCCGGATTCGATCGGCGCGACCCGCGGATGGCGCCTTGGTCGATCTCGACGACACCCTCGTGGTCGGCGACCGACCCGTGGATCAGCGAACTCTTGCCCGAACCCGCGACGCCGGTGATCACGCACAGCACGCCGAGGGGAATGTCGACGTCGACCTTCTGCAGATTGTTGGCCGTCGCGCCCCGGATCTCGATGACGCCGCTTCGCTCCCGCACGCTCGGCTTCAACGACACGCGATCGTCGAGGTGCTTGCCCGTCAACGTCTTGGACTTCCGGAGCCCGTCGAGCGTGCCCTCGAAGCACACCTCACCACCGCCGCTGCCCGCGCCCGGGCCGAGATCGACGACGTGGTCGGCGATCGCGATCGCCTCGGGCTTGTGCTCGACGACGAGCACGGTGTTGCCCTTGTCGCGCAACTGCAACAGGAGATCGTTCATGCGGTCGATGTCGTGCGGGTGCAAGCCGATGGTCGGCTCGTCGAA
>JBEHXL010000131.1:0-2576 GCA_048498715.1 Actinomycetota bacterium
AGGGCTGCGCAGATCTTCATTCGAGCGGAGGATGCGTACGACTACGTCGAGCGGTGCAACCAGGTTTGGACAGTTCGACGGGCGGCCGAAACGTTCAAGGTGCCAAGCGGCACCCTCACCTACTGGTTGAAGTCCGGACAGGTGAAGGGTGAGAAATTCGGGAAGGTCTGGCTGATCGACCTCGACTCGCTGAAGGAGAAGCTCGCAGAAGGACTGAAGTTCGTCGGCAACGGAATCTCGCAGACCGAAGCCGGCAAGTTCCTGAATTCGACACCCTCGGGCATTGTTCATCTCCTTGAAGCAGGAGTCCTCGTGTCCGCCGGAACTGACGCCTACGGCCGTCCCCGTGTCACCCGCGAGTCCGTCATGAAGTACCGCAAGAAATTGCTTAACAGTCGCGGGCGCGAACGGCTCGAAAACGGCCGCCTTGGGAACCGAACGGATCTGAGCCCGTACAGGTACCGCCGCCGCGCGGTCATCAAATCCGCCAAGACCGGCATTTAGTCATGATATACATGACAACTATGTCCGAACCGAACGCTCCGTCGCCGCTCCCTGGCGCCGCTGCCGAGCGCCGCTGGCGCGTCGGCTCGGCGACGGTGGCGCGGGTAGCGCAGACCATCGCCGACGCAGTGCCCGAACACGTCGCCATGTACCCGAACGCCGTGATCATGGATGAGTGCGGCGACGCGCCCCCCGGCGACGTCGACCTCGTGGCGGTCACGAGACGCGGCCTGTTCGTCATGGCCGTGACCGGTACTCGTGATGGGACGTTTGGGCGCCAGCAAAACAAACTGACCGGTCATCCCGGAGCGAGCCGCCAGGTCCGCCAGCTCGAACATTCCGTGCGCCAGCTCGCAGCCAGTGCAGCGGGACGCCTTGCGACTTCCGGGGGGCTTCCCGTCATCCCGCTGCTCGTCCTGGACGGCGAGATGTCATCAGCCCTCGCTAAGCGGCCGTGGTTCGATCTCGTGACTCACCCATTTGTCGCACGCGGCATCCAAGTTGTCCGCGCACGCGACGTTGGCGGATACGTCCGTGGTCGTCTGTCCCACGGAACGTGCCGCGCCGAGGTGCAGCAAGCCATCGAGCGTTCGCTCGAGAAGGCCGTCCTCGCGCGTTGGGATAACCAGCTCCGGCCGACCGGCGCCGACTCCTACCGGAGGGCGGGCTAGTGGCTTCCGCGCGACGCCGACGCGGAAGCGTTCGACTCAAGTACCCGCCCGACGGATGGGAGGTACGGCTCTACCTTGGGTTGGACCAGGAGACAGGCAAACCGCGCTACGCGAGCCGAACGGTTCGGGGAACGCGGAGGGAGGCCGACGACGTCCTTGCCGACCTCATACTCAAGGGTGAGGGCGACACGCCCAAGCCAGAGGTGACCGTCGATCAGCTACTGGTTCGTTACATCCAGTTCCTCTCGCGTCGTGGTCGCTCGCCGCTCACGCTGCAGGGCTACCGGTCGATCGCCAAACAGTGCTCGGAAGACAAGATCGGGAGTCGGCCAATCACCAAACTCACAGGACACGGACTGGATGACTTCTACGAACGTTTGGCGGCGCGACCGGGCACCGGCGACTCCACGATTAATCGGTACCACTCGCTGCTCCGAGGCGCGCTGAAGCAAGCGGTCAAGTGGGGTTGGATCCACAGCAACCCAGCACTCCTGGCGACGCCGCCCCAAGAACGCAATCGAGAAATCGAAATTCCCGACGACGAAGTGATCGCCGCACTCATCGAAGCTGCCGAAAAGACCAAGTCCCCGTGTGGCGCCGCGATCGTTCGTTCGCTTGCGATCTCGGCGGCCCGACGCGGTGAGGGCTGCGCTTGGCGCTGGTCTCGGGTAGACCTTGACGCCGGTTACATCGACATCAAGACATCCATCGCAGAGGTCGACGGCGACGTCATCGAAAAGCCGACAAAGAACTACCAATCGCGGCGCGTCCCGATCGATCCCGAAACCGCCGCGTGCCTAAGGCAGCACCGCCTCACCCAGGAGGCTCGCTCCGCCAAACGCGGCGGTGCGCTCGCCGCCAACGCCTTTGTGTTCCCAAACCTCGACGTCAAACGCGGCGGGTGTGTGAACGGCACCGTTCCAATCCGACCGTCCGGGGTATCGCAGGCATTTCGGCGGCTGTGTAAGAAGGTCCCGGGTGCCGAGTCGATGCGTCTCCACGACCTGCGCCACTGGGCCGCATCGACGATGCTCGACGACGGCGAACCGGTGACCGAGGTAGCCGCTCGTCTCGGAGACCACGTCGAAACGGTCGTCCGTACGTACGTCCATGGCCGACGCGGGCACGAGCGGCACTCGGCGCAGCCGCTCGCCGACAGGCTCAAGCCGAGGTAGCGGTCCGCTGGCGTGTCAGGGATACGACTTGGATCGATTGCTGTTCCGCTTGCGTCCCTCGGTTGAGAACTTGATCTCCGCGACCTGTCTGCTGGCTAAACCCGTTGCGTCAGCGATTTCTGGCCACAACGCGCCCCCGTCACGAGCGTGATCCACCGCTCTTTGAAGTTCCTCGCGGGCGGCGTCGGCCTGCGCTTGCTTCTGGACGAACGCGGCGTTCTTCTTG